>NZ_JMTZ01000008.1 GCF_000731095.1 Lysobacter antibioticus
AAGTAACCAAAGAAAAGGGCTCTCCTTGCAAGGGCACAGGCCACGAGTGCGATGCTAGTGCCGGGATTTTTCGATAGGACATCCTTGTCCTATCGAGTCATCCCTTTTTAAGGGCTGGGCGCACGTCCTGTGCGCCGCCCTCCGGGTCTCCAGGTGTTCTCGCGAGCTCGGTACTGCGCCAAGCTTTCACGGCAACGGCAACGGCAACGGCAACGGCAACGGCAACAGCAACAGCCGGGGTAGGTCGTCGTTGCTCTTGGGTAGGAGCGGCGCAAGCCGCGACACGAAACTACGTTTGCGTCGTCGTTACGGCCGGCTCGTATCATCCGGCCGCTGAAGATCCACTGCCACGTCATTACGTCAAAGCGTGTCCGGCAGCGACATCAATCCGCCAACACAGGCTCCACACGACCGTCGTAATAGATCAACTGCCCCAGCAGCGGGAAATCGGCCTGCGAGAAAAACCGCAGGCGGCCGTCGTCGTCCTGCGCTTCCCAGGACACGATGCGCGGCCCGAGCGCGCGCGGCATCGGCAGGGGGCCGAAAGCCCAGCCGGCGAAGTCCCAGTGCAATCTGCCGGCTTCGGAACGCAAGGCGAAACGAAAGCGGAATGCGCCGAATTGCTCGGCCAGGAAGCGGCCGTCGCGGCTCGGGGCGAACGACGAAGAAAAGTCGCGTTCGCCGAAGCGGCGGTGCCAGTGTTCGCGGCCGTTGCGTTCTTCGATGCGCAAGGACACGCGCACCTGTTCGCCCGGCACCGGGAAGCCGAACCACCAGCGCACCAGGCGTGCGAGGGGATGGCCGGCGCCGCGTACCAGGGCTTCGCCGCGGTAATGGGCCGGGCCGCGTTGATGGAAGTCGCGCACCGCCGGGGCCAGGCCGGCACGGGCGTCGTCGTCGAGCAGACGCGCGAATACCGGGGGCGCCGCGGGGTTCGCGCTTGCGCTGGGGACACTCAAAACAGCGACAGGTTTTCGTAGGCCGTGCGCACCGGCGCGAAGCTGCGGCGGTGATGCGGGCAGGGGCCGTGCGCGCTCAATGCCGCCAGGTGCGCGGCGGTCGAGTAACCCTTGTGTTGGTCGAAACCGTATTGCGGGTAGCGCTCGTGCAGGCGGCGCATCATGCGGTCGCGCGCGACCTTGGCCAGGATCGAGGCGGCCATGATCGCCGGTTCGGTGGCGTCGCCGCCGATCAGCGCTTCGCCGCGACAGGGCAAGCCCTGGGGCAGGTGGTTGCCGTCCACGCGCACCAGGTCGGCGACCGGCGCCAGGCCGATCACCGCCCGGCGCATGCCGGTCATGGTGGCCTGGAAGATGTTGATCCGGTCGATTTCCTCGACCTCGACGAACTCGATCCGCCAGGCCAGGGCGCGCTCCAGGATCAGCGGGTACAGGGCCTCGCGGCGGGCCTCGCTGAGCTTCTTGGAATCGTCCAGGCCGTCGATGCGGCGGCGCGGGTTGAGGATCACCGCGGCCACCGAGACCGGCCCGGCCAGGGGGCCGCGGCCGGCTTCGTCGACGCCGGCGATCAGCCGCGGCTTGGCCCGCGCGCGCAGCGGTTCGCTCGCGACGACGGCGGTGTCGGCGAGGTCGAGCGATTCGGTGGTCACGGCGAGGGACTCATGCAGGAGCATTCTCGCCGATCAGCTCGAGCACGGCATCGGCCGCGCGCGCCGAGGCGTCGCGCTTGAGTTCGAGATGGATGCGCTGGAACCTCGGCAGCAGCGCGGCCGCGGCCTGCGGGTCGCGCAGCCAGCGCAGGCAGGCGCCGGCGAGGTTTTCCGGGGTGCAGTCGTGCTGCATGAGTTCGGGCACCACCGCTTCGCCGGCGAGCACGTTCGGCAAGGCGTAGTGGTCGACCTTGAGCATGCCCAGGCGCTTGACCACGGCATAGGTCAGCGGCGCGACCTTGTAGCCGACCACCATCGGCCGCTTGGCCAGCATGGCTTCGAGGGTGGCGGTGCCGGAGGCGAGCAGCACCGCGTCGCTGGCGACCATCACCGTGCGCGCGCCGCGATCGACGATGCGCAGGGCGCGGCGCAGGCGTTCGCCGTCGGGATGGGCGGCGAGGATGCGCTCGAACGCCGCGCGCGAGGGCGCGTTGGCCATCGGCGCGACGATGCTCAGGCGCGGCTCGGCGGCCAGCACCAGCGCGGCGGCGCCGAGGAAATCGCCGGCCAGGCGTTCGATCTCGCCGACCCGCGAACCCGGCAGCATCGCCAGCACCGGCGCCTCGTCGTCGAGACCGAGGTTCATGCGCGCTTCGTCGCGATCGGGGTGGATCGGCATCTCGTCGGCGAGCGGGTGGCCGACGAAGCGCGCGTCGACCTCGTGTTTGGCGTAGATCGGCGGTTCCATCGGGAACAGGCACAGCACCCGGTCGGCGCTGCGGCCGATCTTCTCGGCGCGCTTCTCGCGCCAGGCCCAGACCGAGGGGCTGACGTAGTGCACGGTGCGCACGCCGCGCTGCTTGAGCCAACGCTCGACGCCGAGGTTGAAGTCGGGCGCGTCGATGCCGATGAAGGCGTCGGGCTTCCAATCGAGGATGCGCTGGCGCACGTCGCGGCGCAGGCGCAGCAGGCGCGGCAGGTGTTTGAGCACTTCCGACAGGCCCATTACCGCCAGTTCGTTGGCGTCGAACCAGGTGTCCATGCCGGCCGCGCGCATCTGCTCGCCGCCGATGCCGACGAACTCGGCGCCCGGATGGCGGCGCTTGAGTTCCTCGATCAGGCCGGCGCCGAGTAGGTCGCCGGAGGCTTCGCCGGCGATCAGGGCGAAACGCAGCGGCGGCGGGGGCGGGGCGGGGAAGATTTCGTCGATCGGAGCGGGGGCGGGCGCGGCGGCATTCATCGGGGGAAAGGGCGCTCTTAGGAGTGACGTTCCTGGAAGTGACGCTCCAGTTCGAGCCGGTACTGGGTTCGATCGAACACGAACCGCAGCGGAGCGGCGGGAGAGAACGAGGGCGGCGCCGCATTCTCTTCCTGAACATTCTCGCCCGAATCCGGCCCGCACATGGGGCCATCATCGTCCTCCCGGGTCACTTGCTGCCAAACGACGTGATCGCCATCAAATTCCAGGACGCAAGAGATCACCCCGCAGTAGTCGCTGCCGCAGTGGCAGCGATAGAGCACCAGCCGGCCCGAGCCGAGCTGGTTGTGCGCCGGTTGCAGGGCGAGGAACGCGGCGCGGCCGCGTTCGGCCAGCGCCGGCGGCAAGGCGGGATCCAGGTCGGTATCGCTGTTGCTGAGATCGCGCGGCAGGCCGAGCCAGTGCGCGAGCGGACGCTCGTCGATGAAGAGTTCGGCGACTTCGGCCTGGCGCAGCGCACCGTCGATGTCGCAGGCGACGACGGTCCGGCCGATGCGCAGGCGCTGGATCGTCGCGGCCATTCCGGCGTCTCAGCGCAGCAGCGGGCGGTCGCCGTTGCCGATGAAGTCGAGCAGGGCGCGCACGTCGGCGCTGCTCTCGGCGATCTCGTCGAGCTTGCCGCGCGCTTCCTCGAGCGAGGCGCCGGACACGTACAGGGCGCGGTAGGCGCGCTTGATCGCGCCGATGCGCTCGGCGTCGAAGCCGCGGCGCTTGAGGCCTTCGCTGTTGATGCCGCGCGGGCGGCCGTAGCCGTCCTGGGCAACCATGACGAACGGCGGCACGTCGCCGTTGACCAGGGCGCCCATGCCGATGAAGGCGTGCGCGCCGATCCGGCAGAACTGATGCACGCCGGCGAAGCCGCTCATGATCACCTGGTCTTCGACGGTGACGTGGCCGGCCAGGGTCGAGTTGTTGGAGAACACGCACTGGTTGCCGATATGGCAGTCGTGGGCGACGTGGGTATAAGCCAGCAGCCAGTTGCCGTCGCCGATGCGGGTGATGCCGCCGCCGTTGCCGGTGCCGCGGTTGACGGTGACGAACTCGCGGAAGACGTTGTCGTCGCCGATGACCAGCTCGGTGCGCTCGCCGGCGAACTTCTTGTCCTGCGGGTCGCCGCCGATCGCGCACTGGGCGTAGAAGCGGTTGCCGCGGCCGATCCGGGTCGGGCCGTGGACCACGCAGTGCGGGCCGAACACGGTGCCGTCGCCGACTTCGACCTCGGCGCCGATATAGCAGAACGGGCCGACCACGACGCCGTCGCCGAGAACGGCGCCGGCCTCGACGAAGGCGGTGGGGTGGATCGTGTGGGTCGTGGCGCTCATCGCGTCACTCCTTGACCTCGGCGCAAAGGATCTCCGCGCACGCGGCCTGCTGGCCGTCGACGCGGGCGATACCGGTGTACATCGCCATGTTGCGGATGGTGCGCTTGAGGGTGACCTCGAGCTCGAGCTTGTCGCCCGGCGAGACCATGCGCGAGAAACGCGCACCGTCGATCTTGACCAGGTAGAACAGTCGGCCTTCGGCTTCGCCGCCATGCGAGAGCTGAGTGAGAATGCCGCCGACCTGGGCCAGGGCTTCGATCACGAGCACGCCCGGCATGACCGGGTTGTTGGGGAAGTGACCGTTGAAGAAGGGCTCGTTGCAACTCACGTTCTTGTAGGCGAGCACGCGTTTGTGCGCCTCGAACTCGACCACGCGGTCGACCAGCAGGAACGGGTATCGGTGCGGCAGCAGCTTCTGGATCGCCGTCACGTCGAGCGGGAGTTGCAGGGTCTGGCTCATCTTCTTGGTTCGTCCGTTATGCGCGTCCTGCGCGTTGAATCCGCCTTTCCTGTGCGGCCCCATCGTTGATTGGCTTGGATCGGCTGGTCGCTGGCGAACCGCGACAGCCGTGCCATTGTCCCGCAGTTTCCGCCCGCGGTGGAGCGGCGCCGTATGGTGCCCCGCGCCTAAGCGAACCGAATCGAAGCGCGCCGGCTCAGCCGTCCTCGCGGCCGCGCGGGGTGCGCCGGGCGATCGCGTCGAGCTGCTTGAAGCGCGCGGCGTTCTTGCGCCAGCTGCGGTTGTCCATCAGCGGCGTCCCGGAGGAGTACTCGCCGGGTTCGCGGATCGAACTGGTGACCAGGCTCATCGCGGTGATCACGACCTTGTCGCAGACCTCCAGGTGGCCGAGCACGCCGGCGCCGCCGCCGATCAGGCAGTAGCGGCCGATCTTGGCGCTGCCGGCCGCGGCCGAGCAGCCGGCCATCGCGCTGTGGGCGCCGATATGCACGTTGTGGCCGATCTGGATCTGGTTGTCGAGGCGTACGTCTTCCTCGAGCACGGTGTCTTCGATGGCGCCGCGGTCGATGGTGGTGTTGGCGCCGATCTCGCAATCGTCGCCGATCGACACGCCGCCGAGCTGGGGCACCTTGAGCCAGCGGCCGGCTTCCATCGCCAGGCCGAAGCCGTCGGCGCCGAGCACCGCGCCGGGATGGATCAGCACGCGTTGGCCGAGGCGCACGCGGGTCACCAGGGTCACCCGCGCGACCAGTTCGCTGCCGGCGCCGACCACGCAGTCGTCGCCGATCACGCAGCCCGGGCCGACGATGGCGCCGGCCTCGACGCGGCTGCGCGCGCCGATGCTGACGAAGGGGCCGATGTGGGCCTCGGCGGAGACCTCGGCGCTGGCATCGATCGCCGCGGAGGCATGGATGCCGGGCTCGCGCAGCGGGCGCGGCTCGAACAGGGCCGAGATCTTGGCGAAGGCGGAATAGGGATCGCGCGCGATCAGCGCAGTGCCGGCGTAGCCGACGGCATCGTCCTCGCGCATGACCACGATGCCGGCCTGGCTGGCCGCCAGTTGCGCGCGGTATTTCGGGTTGGCGAGAAAGGCGAGCTGGTCCGGGCCGGCCTTGGCCAGGGTGCCGACACCGCCGACTTCGGCGGCGCCGTCGCCGTGCAGGCCGAGCGCGTAACGCTCGGCCAGGGCCTGGGCTGTGTAGCGGGTGCTGTCCACGGTGCGGGCGGCCGTCGTCGCAGCTGCGATCAGAACGTACCGCCGAAGGTGAACTGCAGGCGTTCCAGTTCGTCGCCGCGGTCGAGCTGAGTCTTGCCGTCGGCGCTGTAGGTCGGGCCCTGCTTCTTGAACGGGAAGGCGTAGCTGATCGAGATCGGGCCCATCGGCGAGCGCCACATCATCGCCACACCGGCCGATGCGCGCAGTTCGCCGGCGTCGAAGTCGTCGTAGCTCTTGTAGACGCTGCCGAAGTCGACGAAGGCCGAGATGCGCGCCGCCGGCGTATCGAGCAGGGTCGGGAAATACATTTCCAGCGAACCGGTGGTCTTGAACGCGCCGCCGAGCGGCTGGGCGTAGCTGCCGCCCGAGAGCGAGGCCTGACGCGGGCCGAGCGTGTTGTCGGTGAAGCCGCGCACCGAGCGCACGCCGCCGGCGTAGAAGTTCTCGAAGAACGGCAGGCCGGTCGCGGTGATGGTTTCCGGCGGCAGCGGGCCGTCCGGACCGTCGCGGTCGATGACCCGGCTGACGTCCTTGCCGTAGCTGTCGCCGTAACCGAGCTCGGTGCGGGTGTTGAGCACCAGGTGGCGCGACAGCGGCCAGAACTTGGAGAAGTTGTAGTTGATCTTGTAGTACTCGACCGTCGAGCCCGGCAGGGTCGCTTCGATCCACACGCGCTGCTGGGTGCCGGCGGTCGGCGTCAGCGCATGGTTGAGGCTGTTGCGCCCCCAGCCGACCTGGGCGCGCCAGGCGTGGAAGGTACGGCGGCCGAGCGCGTCGAGATAGTCGACGATGCTCGGCGGCGTGACCCTGCGGCCGATCAGGATCTCGTTGCTGTCGATGCCGAGCATGCCGGTGATCGAGTCGGTCTCGGTCAGCGGAATGCCGAGCACGACCTGGCCGATGCCGCTGGTGGTCGAATACTGGGCGGTGTTGAAGTCGGAGTAGTCCAACTCGCGCCAGGACACGTTGTAGCCCAGCGAGACGCCGTCGTCGGTGAAGTAGGGGTTGGTGTAGGAGAAGTCGTAGCGCTCTTGGTAGTAGCTGCGCTGCGCCTGCACCGACACGCGGTTGCCGCTGCCGAGGAAGTTGTTCTGCGACAGCTGCACCTGGGTGGTCAGCTTGCCGAGCTGGGAATAGCCCAGGCCGAACACGAAGCTGCCCGAGGTGGTTTCCTTGAGGTTGTAGACCACGTCGACCTGGTCGTTGGTGCCCGGCACCGGCTTGCTCTCGACGTCGACGTTCTCGAAATAACCCAGGCCCTGCAGACGGATCTTGGAACGGTCGATCGCGGCCTGCGAATACCACGCGCCTTCGAACTGGCGCATTTCGCGGCGCAACACTTCGTCGCCGGTGCGGGTGTTGCCCTGGAAGATCACCCGGCGCACGTTGACGCGCGGGCCCGGCACCACCTGCATGTTGATGCCGACGGTCTTGTTTTCGCGGTTGACGTCCGGGATCGGATTGACCTGGGCGAAGGCGTAGCCGACGTTGCCGAGCGAGGCGGTGATCGCTTCCGAGCTCACCTCGAGCAGGCGGCGCGAGAAGATCTGCTCGGGCTTGACGATGATCAGCTTCTCGACCTGCTCCTTCGGCAGGATCGTATCGCCGGTGACCTGCACGCTGGAGACCTTGTACTGGTCGCCCTCGGTGAGGCCGGCGGTCAGGAACATGTCCTGGCGGTCCGGGCTGATCGCGACCTGGGTCGAGTCGATGCTGAAATCGACGTAGCCGCGGTCGAGGTAATAGGAGTTGAGCTTTTCCAGATCGCCCGACAGCTTCTCGCGCGAGTACTGGTCGTCGCGGCGGTACCAGCTGAGCCAGTTGTGTTCGCGCGATTCCCAGCCGTCGAGGATGTCCTTCTGCTCGAACTTGTCGTTGCCGACCAGGTTGATGTGCCGGATCTTCGCGGCCTTGCCTTCCTTGACGGTGATCGTCAGGTCGACGCGGTTGCGGTCCAGGCGCGCCACCGTCGGGGTGATCTCGACGTTGTACTTGCCGCGGTTGTTGTACTGGCGGCTGAGATCCTGGGTGACCTTGTCGAGGGCGAGGCGGTCGAAGGTCTCGCCTTCGGCCAGGCCGATTTCCTTCAGACCCTTGAGCAGGTCTTCGCTCTTGATGTCCTTGTTGCCGGTCAGGGTCAGCTTGTTGATCGCCGGACGCTCGGTCACGGTGACCACGAGGATGTTGCCCTGGCGGTCCAGGTGCACGTCCTCGAAGAAGCCGGTCTTGTACAGGGCGCGGATGGCGTCGCCGGCCTTGGCCGAGTCCATCGTGTCGCCGCGCTCGACCGGCAGGTAGGTGAAGACGGTACCGGCGGAGATGCGCTGCAGGCCGTCGATGCGGATGTCGCTGACGGTGAACGAACCCGGGGCCGGGGTGTTCGGCGTGCTGCCGCCGAGGGCGAACGGATCGGCCGACTGCGCCAACGCGGGAATCACCGGGGCCGAGGTCATTGCCGTGGCAAGGGCGAGGGCGAGCAGGCGGCGATTAGGAGTTCGCGTCATCATTACGTCCGTTTGGGGCATTGGATGCCGGCGATCGCGGGCATCGGTCGAAAGTGCGGCAGGGTGAGGGCAAAGCGTTCGTTCGAGCGTCAGGCCGGCATCAGCGCACCAGGTTGTTCAAGATGTCGTTGTAGAACGCCAGGCCCATCAGGCTCGCGATCAACGCCAGGCCCACGAAATGCCCGGCCGCCATGACGCGTTCGCTGACCGGACTGCCTTTGACCAGCTCGATAAGGTAATACAGCAGGTGTCCGCCGTCCAAGATCGGGATCGGCAGCAGGTTCAGGATTCCCAGGCTCAGCGACAGCATCGCCAGCAACTGCAGGTACCAGGCCGGACCGTTGCTGGCGTAGGCGTTGGCGGCGCGGCCGATGGTCACCGGGCCGGCGACGGTGTTCTGGATCGACACCCGGCCGGTGAACGCGCGCCCAATCATCGCGAACAATTGCTCGGCCTGGTGCACGCCTTCGCGCAGCGCCGCGGGCACCGCGTCGATCGGGCCGTAGCGCAGCACGGCGTCGCGCTTGGGCGGCGCGGTCGCGGCCGAGGTCAGGCCCAGGCCCCAGTATTCCTCGCCGTCGGGCTTCTTCAGGCGGGCCGGGGTGATCTCCAGGGCGAGGCGGTCGCCGTTGCGGGCCACTTCGATCATGGCGCTGCCGCCGCGCTTGCCCAGGCGGGTGACCGCCGCGGCCATGTCTTCCCAATCGCCGACCGGGTCGCCGTCGAGCGCGGTGACGCGGTCGCCCTCGGCGAGCACGCCCCAGGCCGGGGAGTCGGGCGCGATGCGGCCGATCAGGGCCGGACGCAGCTCGTGGCGTCCGCTCAGGCCGATGACTTCGATCGAGCGGCGTTCGTCGAACTTGGCCGGCAGGCGCGACAGGCGCAGTTCGCGGGTCGCCGGGGCGCCGTTCTCCGCACGCACCCGCACCGCCACGTCCTGGTGGTCGAGTGCGTAGGGGATCAGTGCCATGTGCACTTCGCTCCAGGTCGGCGTCTGCCGGTCGCCGATCTGCAGCACGGTATCGCCGCGGCGCAGGCCGGCTTCGGCGGCGATGCCGGTGGCGTTGCCGACCACCGGGGCGAAGTCGGGGCGCCCGATCACGAACATGCCCCACAGCAGCATCACGCACAGGATCAGGTTTGCGGCCGGGCCGGCCACGACGATGGCGATGCGCTGCCAGACCGGCTTGCGGTTGAAGGCCTGCGGGGCGAGCGCTTCGCTGACCTCGTATTCGCGCTCGTCGAGCATCTTGACGTAGCCGCCGAGCGGGATGCGCGCAATGACGTACTCGGTGCCGTCGCGGCCCTTGCGCAGCCACAGCGGTTTGCCGAAACCGATCGAGAAGCGCAGCACCTTGACGCCGCAGCGCCGCGCGACCCAGAAATGGCCGAATTCATGGATCGTGACCAGCACGCCGAGGCTGATGATCAGCCACCACAACGAACCCAGGACTTCACTCATGGCCGCCTCCGCATCGCTGTCCTGCCGTGGTCGCCATGATTCAGGCCCTGTGGCCGATCGCTTGTTCGGCATGGCGACGGGCCAGAGCATCGGCCTCGCGCAGCACCGCCAAGGAACTGGCCGGGATGGTCGGGAGCGCGGCGAGTGTGTCTTCGACCAGCGCGGGTATCGCTAGGAAACCGATTCGCCGCTGAAGAAAGGCTGAAACGGCCACTTCGTTGGCGGCGTTCAGCACCGCCGGGGCGGTACCGCCCGCGGCCAGGGCTTCGAAGGCCAGGCGCAGGCAGGGGAAGGCGTCCAGGTCGGGGCGTTCGAAATCGAGGCGGCCGTGGGCCAGCAGGTCGAGCCCGGCCACGCCCGAGTCGATCCGCTCCGGCCAGCCGAAACCGACCGCGAGGGCGGTGCGCATGTCCGGCAAACCCAGTTGGGCCAGGGTCGAGCCGTCGACGAATTCGACCAGCGAATGGACCAGGCTCTGCGGGTGCACCAGCACCTCGATGCGTTCGCCCTCGATCCCGAACAGGTGGTGGGCCTCGATGACTTCCAGGCCCTTGTTCATCAGCGTGGCCGAGTCGACCGAGATCTTCGGCCCCATCGACCATTTCGGGTGCGCCACGGCCTGTTCCGGGGTGACCTGGGTCAGTTCGGAACGTGTACGGCCACGGAACGGCCCGCCCGAGGCGGTCAGCAGGATGCGCTTGAGACCGGCATGGGCGCGGGCGTAGGGCAGACCGCCGGACTGCGCCGGCGCGGCCGGCGGCAGACACTGGAAGATGGCGTTGTGCTCGCTGTCGATCGGCACGATGCAGGCGCCGGCCTCGTGCGCGGCGTGCATCAGCAGCTCGCCGGCGAGGACCAGCGATTCCTTGTTGGCCAGCAGCAGGCGCTTGCCGGCGCGGGCCGCGGCCAGGGTCGAGGACAAGCCGGCGGCGCCGACGATCGCCGCGACCACGGTGTCGCAGACGTCCGACGAGACCAGCTCGACCAGGGCCTCGTCGCCGCAATGGGCCTGTGCCGACAGACCGCGCTCGCGCAGGCCGTCGCGCAGGGCGGCATAGCCGGCCGGGTCGGCGATCACCGCGTGCTCGGGGCGATGCTGTTCGCACAGGGCCAGCAGGGCGTCGACCTTGCCGCCGGCGGCGAGCACGCTGGCGCGCAACGCCTCGGGATGGCGCGCGATCACGTCCAATGCCGAAGTGCCGATCGAACCGGTGGCGCCGAGCACGGCGACCTTGCGGGAGAGGGACGTCATGCGCGGGCGCTCGCGTGGAAGGGGCTGCGTGGTGCGGTCGCATGGTGCGCCGGGGGACAAGCAAATCCCCCTCGGTCCCCCTTTTGCAAAGGGAGAAGGCGGGCGGGTCGTTTCGAAAAGGAACGGCCGGCGGGCTCTGCGGTGGATGCTGCAGGCGCTTCAAGCACGCAGGCGCCCGATTTCAGTGTGAGCCCCGTGCAAACCCGTGCTGTCCCCCCCTTTGCAAAAGGGAGGGAGGGGGGATTCGCTTCTACCCGGCAGACCCGCGCACTCATCATCAGAACCCGAAGATCGCCTTGCCGAGGGCGAACACCGGCAGCGCGGCGAGCACGCCGTCGATGCGGTCGAGGATGCCGCCGTGGCCTGGAATCAGGTGACCCGAATCTTTCACTCCGGCGTGGCGCTTGAGCAGGCTCTCGAACAGGTCGCCGACCACCGAGAACAGCACCGCCGCGAGCGAGACGACCGCGACCCACGGCAATTGCGCCGTGGTCGCGCCGGCCAGCAGCGAGAAACCGACGCCGGCGGCGACGCCGGCGAAGGCGCCGCCGATCAGGCCTTCGACGGTCTTGTTGGGGCTGACCCGCGGGGCGAGCTTGAGCATGCCGAACTTGCGCCCGGCGAAGTAGGCGCCGGTGTCGGCGGCCCAGACCACGGCCAGCGCGGTCAGCAGCCACCAGTGGCCGTTGCTGCCTTCGGCATGGATCCAGGCCAGCGCGCACCAGGCCGGAATCACGCTCAGCGCCGCGGCGGCGAGCTTGAACATCCGCGCATAGGTGCGGTGGTCGCTGGCGAAGTCGAAGCGCTGCAGCCACAGCAGGGCCAGCAGCCACCAGATCACGCCGATCAGCGAGGCCAGTTTGAACAGCACCATCGACGGCGCCTGGGCGCCGCCGAAACCGCCCGAGCGCGACGCCCAGACGATGGTGACCATCAGCGCCAGGTGCGCGACCAGCAGCACGGTGCGCGACAAGGTGTCTTCGATCTCGGCCAGATCGAACCATTCCCACAGCCCGGCGAGGAACAGGACGGCGGCCACCGCGATCATCCACGGCGTCGGCAGCAGCAGGATCGCCGCAATCGCGACAGGCGCCATCACCAGCGCGGCGAGCAAGCGGGTTCGGGTCATTCAACGGTCTCGTTGGACAGGGCGGCGGCGACTTGCGACCCGGTCAGGCCGAAACGGCGTTCGCGGTTGCCGTAATCGTCGAGGGCGCGTTGCAGGGTCGTCGCGTCCAGTTCCGGCCACAACAACTCGGTGAACCACAATTCGGTATAGGCCAGCTGCCACAGCAGGAAATTGCTGATGCGGGTATCGCCGCCGGTGCGGATGAACAAATCCGGCGCCGGCAGGTCGGCCAGCGACAGGCGCGAGGCGATCAGCACCTCGTCGATCTCGTCCGGCGCCAGGCGTCCGGCGGCGACGTCGGCGGCCAGCGACCGTGCGGCCTGGGCGATGTCCCAGCGCCCGCCGTAGCTCGCGGCCACGGTCAGGTGCAGGGTGCCGTTGTTGCGGGTTTGATGCTCGGCCGCAGCCATGCGTTCGCGGATTTTTTCCGAGAAGCGCTCGCGCTCGCCGATGAAGCGCACGCGCACGCCGCGACGGTGAAGTTCCTCGACCTCGCGCTCGAGCGCGTTGAGGAACAGCTTCATGAGCGCGCCGACTTCGTCTTCGGGGCGGCCCCAGTTTTCGCTCGAGAACGCGAACAGGGTCAGCGCCTCGATGCCGCGGGCGATGCAGAAGTCGATGCAGATGTTGACCGTGCGCGCGCCGGCGCGGTGGCCGATGATGCGCGGCCGGCGGCGGCGCTCGGCCCAGCGCCCGTTGCCGTCCATGATGACGGCCAGGTGGCGCGGGATGCGTGCGGGCGCGGTGGGTGCGGGCTCGTTGGGCATGGCGCCGATGATGTTGACCTTGGAAGCGGGAGGGGCATCCGGAAGCGGGGTTCCGGCGACGATGGATCCCGTCCGGGACCCAGTGCTGACCCGTGCGATCGGCAGAAAGTTCAGTGCGCGATCGTCCAGGAACTGCGGCGATCGATTCGGACCGCCGCCCAGGGACTGCGGCGACCGGTCAGACCGCCATCAATTCCTGTTCCTTCGCCTTGACCACGCCGTCGACGTCCTTGATCGCGCTGTCGGTGACCTTCTGGATGTCGTCCTCGTAACGGCGCAGCTCGTCCTCGGTGATCTTCTTGTCCTTCAGCAGTTCCTTGGCCTGGGTGTTGGCGTCGCGGCGGATGTTGCGGATCGCGACCTTCGCGTTCTCGCTCTCGCTGTGCACGACCTTGGTCAGTTCCTTGCGGCGTTCTTCGGTCAGCGCCGGCAGGTTGATGCGGATGACGGTGCCGGCGGTGTTCGGGGTCAGGCCCAGGTCGGAGGCGAGGATGGCCTTCTCGACCGCGCCGACGATCTGCTTTTCCCACGGGGTGATGGTCAGGGTGCGCGCATCGGAGACCGCGACGCTGGCGACCTGGTTCAGCGGCATCTCGGAACCGTGGTAGTTCACCTTCAGGTGATCGACCAGCGCAGCCGAAGCGCGCCCGGTGCGGACCTTGGTCAGGTCGTGGCGAAAGGCTTCGACGCTCTTGGCCATGCGGTTCTGTGCGTCTTTCTTGATTTCATTGAGCATTCGCCGGCTCCGGTCCTGTGGCGGTAATCGCGGGATTATATGGGCTCGGGCGGGTTTTGCGGACCGAACGCCGCCGTGGCGGCCACGCGGATGGGCTGAGGTCAGCGCGGTTTAGGCTGTTTTGCACGGGTATGGCGCGCGTCGATGTGCGGCCGTGTACCGGATTGCGTCACGGTTTCAGGCCGGGGCAAACGCGAAGTTTTCGTTATCCTGCGCCGCCGGCCGCGCCGGCCGCGGTTTTCGCTGCAATGCAGCATGAACCCTCAATGGCTGTGCGAGTGGCCGTGCGTATGCCGATGGTCCTCGTCGCCTTGTTCGCGGCCGTGCCTGTGTTCGTGCTCGTGGCCGTGATGATCGTCATGGTCGTGGTCATGATCATGGCCGCCGGCGCCGTGCGGCGCGCGGTCGTGGCGGTCGTGCTCGCAGGCCCGGCCGTGCTCGACCTGCAGGGTCGGGTGGTTGATGCCGAAGCGTTGGTCGAGCTCGCGGTTGAGGCGGTCGATGAAGACGTCGTGGTCGCGGTCGTCGGGGCGCACGATATGCGCGGTCATGGCGATTTCGCCGGCGCCGAGCGACCAGATGTGCAGATGGTGGATCGCTTCCACCCCGGGTTGCGCGCGCAGCAGGCTCTCGACTTCGGCGCGGTCGACGCCGCGCGGCACCGCGTCCATCGCCGCGTTGAAGCTCTCGCGCAGCAGACCGAAGGCGCCGATCGCGACCACCGCGCCGATCAGCAGGGCGATGGCCGGGTCGAGCCAGGCCCAACCGGTGAACCACATGCCGGCGCCGGCCAGGACTGCGGCCAGCGACACGGCCGCGTCGGCCATCAGATGCAGGAAGGCGCCGCGGCGGTTGAGGTCGTGGTCGTGGCCGTCGCGTACCAGCCAGGCCGCGCCGAGATTGACCGCGATGCCGAGTGCCGCCACCAGCATCACCGGCAGGGCCGGGATCTCCGGCGGCGCGTTGAAGCGGCGGATCGCCTCCCAGCCCAGGGCGCCGGAAAAACCGACCAGCAGCAGGGCATTGGCCAACGGCGAGAGCAGGGTCGCGCGTCGCCAGCCGTAGGTGTGGCGCGCGGTCGGCGCGCGCCGCGCCAGCACTGCCGCGCCCCAGGCCAGGCCCAGCCCGAGCACGTCGCCCAGGTTGTGCAGGGCGTCCGACAGCAGGGCCAGCGAATTGGTCATGAAGCCATAGCCGGCTTCGAGAATCGTGTAGGCCAGGTTGATCAGGGTCACCGCGGCGAAGGCGCGGGTGCCGCTGGGGCCGTGGTGATGGCTGTGCGAGTGCATGGACGAATGCTGTCACGGCCCGCGCCGTGAACACTATTACAGCCCCGGCCGGGTGCGGGCGGAAGCTCGATGGCCGTCGCAGAAGCCCTATCCGCTCTGGTCTTGCGCGTGCCGTGCGCCGGCCCGTCATGACTTTCGACACCCTTGACTACGTCTGTAGTCACGACAACTATGCCTACACATGTAGTCATGGCCGGCCACGACCCGGGCAGGCGATCAGCAGGAGCGTCATGAACCGCAAATCCATAGGCGACCAGGAACTGGCGCTACTGCAATACATCGACGAGAACGGCGACGCCTCGGTCGGCGAAGTCGCCTCCGCCTACGGCGAGCCGCGCGGCCTCGCGCGTTCGACCGTGCTGACGATGATGGAACGCCTGCGCGCGAAGTCGTATCTGCGCCGGCGCAAGCTCGGCGGCGTGTACCGCTATGCCAGTGCGACCGCGCCCGACGACGTGATGCGCTCGGCGGTCGGCAAGTTCGTCGCCAACACCCTGCAGGGATCGCTGTCGCCGTTCGTGGCCTGGATGTCGCAGCGCACCGAAGTCAGCGACGAGGAACTGGCCGAACTCGAAGGGCTCGTCGCCGATCTGCAGTCGCGCCGCAAGGAGAGCTGAGATGAGTCTGCCCTCGATGGATCTGTCCTTCGTCGCCGACACGCTGCTGCCGCGCCTGGCCGCGGCCAGCCTGCAATCCTTGCTGCTGGTCGCCGCGGTGTGGGCGCTGTGCCGCTACTTGCCGCGCCTGAGCGCTTCGGCGCGCTGCTGGCTGTGGTGGCTGGCGGCGTTGCAGTTGTTGGTTGGCCTGTTGTGGCCGACGCCGCTGATGCTGCCGCTGTTGCCGGAATCCTTCGGCATCCTGATCGCCGACGCGCCGTCGGCCACGGCGATGCCGTTGTCGGCACGCCTACCGTTCGTGATGGCCGGCGGCGACGCCCCCACGGCATCGCTGGCCGATGCTGCGATCGGCAGCGTCTGGCCGTCGTGGACTTCGTTACTGGCCGGGATCTGGCTGTTGGCTTTCAGTGCCGTGCTGACCGCGAACCTGCGCGCTTTCCTCGACACGCGCCGCCGCATCGCGCGTTCCTCGGCGGAGGTGCCGCTGCCGGTGGCGCAGGCCTATCGCCGGCTCGGCGACAGCCTCGGCCTGCGGCGTTTGCCGGAGCTGCGCCTGTCGGCGGAGATCGAATCGCCGCAACTGCTCGGCCCGTGGCCTGCGGTGGTGCTGTTGCCGCAACACCGCATCGCCTCGATGAGTGCCGGCGAACTCGACATGGCCCTGCACCACGAGTTGGTCCATCTGCGCCGTCGCGATCTGTGGTGGGGCTGGGTGCCGGCCCTGGCCCAGCAGCTGTTCTTCTTCCATCCGCTCGCTCATCTGGTCGCACGCGAGTACTCGCTTGCGCGGGAGGCCGCCTGCGATGCGGCGGTGCTCGACAGCCGCCGCTACACGCCCCAGGACTACGGGCGATTGCTCCTGCGCCTCGGCGTCGCGCCGCGGCCCGGCGCCGGCGTCGCCAGCGCTTCACCCACCTATACCGCTCTCAAGAGGAGATTGACCATGTTGCAGAACGCAGCTTCGACCTCGCACGCCGGTACCTTGGCGTTGACCTTCGCCGTGGTCCTGCTCGGCCTGGTGCCGTACCGGATCACCGCTGCTGCGGACGCATCGGCAAAGGCCTCGTCGCGGACGATCTCGGTCCAATCCGACCGCAGCGGCGGCAAGGCCGGCGAAACCCGCATCTTCGAGCGGCACCAGGGGCAGGCGCCTTCGGTCTGGGCGGCCAAGGGCGGCAAGTTCTATCGCGTCGACGCCGACGAGCGCTACGAAGAAGTGCGCGATGCCGCGACTCTCGCGCGTTTGCAGAAGCACATGCGCGACATGAAGGCGGCCGAGATCGATGCCCGCCAGGCCGAGCGCGACGCCAAGATCGCCGAGCGCGAAGCCCTGCGTTCGGCCCAGGACGCCGAGCGTGCCGGTCGCGAGGCCGAACGCGTGGCCCAGCAGGCGCGGCGCGACGGCGAGCAGGCTCGTCTCGATGCGGCGCAAGGCGCAAACGATGCGCGGCAGGCTGCGTTGGATCGGGATCAGGTGGCGCGCGATGCCGAACAGGCCCGGCGCGATGCCGAACAACATATGCGCGATGTCGAGCAGGCACGCCGGGATGTGCAGCAGGCGATCCGCGATGCCGAACAGGCTGCGCGCGATGCGGCCGAGTATGTGCGCTGGATCAGCGACGGTGGGCAGTCGGCGACCGACGCCTGATCGGGCATGCTCGATCGCGCTCCGGGCATCGGAGCGGGAGGCGTTTCTTCACGAGGAACGATCGATGCGGCAGGGCTCGGCGGCCTTGCCGGGAATCACGCTCCAGCGCCTGGCCGGCCGGAGCGAATGGCCCAAAACGACATCCGCTGTCGAGCGGGTCGCCTGAGTCGCAGGCTCAGTTGCGGCCCTTGACCAGGGTGCCGATGTTCTCGCCGCGCAGGATCTTCAGCAGCACGCCGGGCTGGCCCATGTCGAAGATGCGCAGCGGCAGCTCGCTGTCGCGGCACAGCGCGAACGCCGCGGTGTCCATGACCTGCAGGTCGCGGGTGATGACGTCGTCGTAGGTGAGCTTGTCGAAGCGCACCGCGTCGCTGTGCTTCTTCGGGTCCTTGTCGTACACGCCGTCGACCTTGGTCGCCTTCAGCAACAGGTCGGCGCCGATCTCGATCGCGCGCAGGGCGGCGCCCGAGTCGGTGGTGAAGAACGGGCTGCCGACGCCGGCGGCGAAGATCGCCAGGCGGCCTTTTTCCAAATGACGAATCGCGCGACGGCGGATGTAGTCCTCGCAGACGTCGTTGATCTTGATCGCGCTCATCACCCGCACCTTGGCGCCGAGCTTCTCGAGCGAATCCTGCATCGCCAGGGCGTTGATGACGGTGGCGAGCATGCCCATCTGGTCGCCGGTGACCCGGTCCATGCCGCTGGCGGCGAGGCCGGCGCCGCGGAAGATGTTGCCGCCGCCGATCACCAGCGCGATTTCCGCGCCGGCCTGCTGGACTTCGATGACTTCGCGGGCGAGGCGGCCGATCACCTTGGGATCGATGCCGTAGTCCTCGTCCCCCATCAACGCCTCGCCGGAAAGTTTCAACAGGACACGGCGATAGGCGAGCTGGGACATGGGGCATTCTCGGGGAGGCGGGCAGCGGCCGAATTGTAGCTCAAGCGCCCACCCCTGGTCGTGCGCAAACGGGCCTCCGGCGGCCGCGAAGGCCATGTCGGCCGTGTCCGCGGCTGCGATTGTCGGTGCCGCCGCCCTCGTTCCGGCACGGCGATCCCTTATGATCCCGCCGCCGGTCCAGATTGGAACCGCCGTATCGCGCCCGTGCCGTCCCGGCACGCGCCGCGCACCACCCAAGGAGATGGAAGTGTCGATCAAGAACCTCAACGAATTCGTCGAAGCCTCGAAGCAGAAGGACCTCAGTCAGGAAGTGTTCGAGCTGGAAAGCTCGCACCTGCTCGAAGTCAAGCTCGACGGCCGGGTCTGGGCCAAGGCCGGCTCGATGGTGGCGTACCGCGGCGGCGTCAAGTTCGTGCGCCAGGGCGTGCTCGAGCAGGGCCTGAGCAACCTGCTGAAGAAGGCGATCAGCGGCGAAGGCACGCAGCTGATGAAGATGGAAGGCAAGGGCCGGGTCTACATCGCCGATGCCGGCAAGAAGATCACCCTGCTGCGCCTGGGCGGCGAGTCCATCTTCGTCAACGGCAACGACGTGCTGGCCTACGAGGACGGCATTTCGGCCGACATCAAGATGATGCGCAAGGTCTCGGGCATGATGTCCGGCGGCCTGTTCAACATCAAACTCAGCGGCAGCGGCGTGGTCGCGATCACCTCGCATTACGAACCGCTGACCCTGGCGGTGACCCCGGACCAGCCGGTGTTCACCGACCCGAACGCGACCGTCGCCTGGTCCGGCGGCCTCAGCCCCGACATCGTCACCGACATCTCCCTGGGCACCCTGTTCGGGCGCGGCTCGGGCGAGAGCGTGCAGCTCAAGTTCGCCGGCACCGGCTGGGTCGTCGTGCAGCCGTACGAAGAGGTGTATTTCCAGCAGGCCGGCTGAGCCGCCGCGGCAGCGTTCCCGCTGCCGCGACCGCCATGATCTGGTCCGCAAGCGCACGGCCGCGAGAGATCGCGGCCGTGTTGCGTCGGGGTGGGGGAATCTGACAGGTGTCGCAGGGACGCGGACGCGGCCGGACTATGATCGGTTCGGCGAATCGGTTCGCCTAACCCAGGAGGGGTTGCCATGACGTTTCGGAATACCGTGTGCGCGTTGGGCCTGTCGGGCCTGTTGCTGTTCCTGCCGGTGGCCCAGGCCGATCCGGCCGAAGGCTCGTTCCGCACCGAGACCACCTGCGAATACCAGGGCTGGGCCTACGAGATCGTGCTGACCAAGTACCGCTACACCGGCGGTCAGTGGGTGGTGATCTCGCAGAGTTCGCACTACGCCGAGTCTTGCCCGCCGATCGAATGAGGCGGGGAGTCGGGAATCGAACAGCGTAACCATCCCCGTCGTTGCCGCGAAGGTGGGGCACGCTTCACTTCGGCGAAGCCGAACACCCAGCGACTTCAAGCGTTCTCGCCCGAAAGCCCTGGGTTCCCGCCTTCGCGGGAACGACGGGTGATGATTACGCTGTTCCCGATTCCCGATTCCCGATTCCCGAATCCCGAATCCCGAATCCCGAATCCCGAACAAAGAAAAAGGCCGCGGAATCCGCGGCCTTTCTCGTACTGCCTCGAAGCGACGGTGGCTTACGCCAGGCCGGCCTGCTTCATGACTTCGGCAGCGAAGTCGTCGACCTGCTTCTCGATGCCTTCGCCGACGGCGATGCGCTGCATGCTGACCACGTCGGCGCCGGCGGCCTTGACCACCTGCTCGACGGTCTGATCGGTGTTCAGCACGTAGGGCTGGCCGTACAGGGTGACTTCGTTGACGATCTTGGCGATCTTGCCGCCGATGATCTTCTCCAGGATGTCGGCCGGCTTGGACTTGTCCTTGTCGGACATCTTGGCCAGTTCGATTTCCTTTTCCTTCGCCACGAACTCGGCCGGGACGTCGCTGGCCTTGATGTGCGGCGGGTTCATCGCGGCAACGTGCATGGCCAGGCCGCGGGCCAGGTCGGCATCGCCGCCCTTGAGCTCGATCAGCACGCCGATGCGGCCGCCGTGGACGTAGGCCGCGACGTTGTTGGCGCTGTCGATCTGGATCAGGCGACGCACCTGCAGGTTCTCGCCGACCTTGGCGATGACCGCGGCGCGGGTTTCCTCGACGGTTTCGCCGGAAGCCAGCTTGACGGCCTTCAGCGCCTCGGCGTCGACGGCGCCCGAGCTCAGCGCGGCCTGGGCCACGGTCTCGGTGAAGGACAGGAAGTTGGCGTCCTTGGCGACGAAGTCGGTCTCGGAGTTGATCTCGACCAGCACGGCCTTGCCGCCGTCCTGGGCGACCGCGATGCGGCCTTCGGCAGCGACGCGGCCGGCCTTCTTGTCGGCCTTGGCCAGGCCCGACTTGCGCAGCCATTCGGCAGCGGCGTCGATGTCGCCGTTGTTTTCGACGAGCGCCTTCTTGCACTCCATCATGCCGGCGCCGGTGCGCTCGCGGAGTTCCTTGACCAGGGAAGCGGAAATTTCAGCCATGGGGTTACCTCGGGTGTTCGATAAAGTCCGGGCAGGAGCGGCGTAAGCCGCGTTTCATCGCTCGGTACGGCGATGCATCGCGGCTTACGCCGCTGCTACCCGGAGCGGATACGGGCAAGTGCAGCCGCGCAGTGTCGCGCGGCTGCATTACATGACGCTTACTCGGCAGCCGGAGCTTCGCCGTCGGCCTTCTTGGCGGCCGGGGCGGCAGCCGGAGCCGGGCCCTTCTTGGCCGGTGCGCGGCCGCGCGGAGCGGACTTGCGGTCGTCCTTGGCGGCGCCGTCTTCGGCGGCTTCGGCGAACTCTTCCTCGCGGACGCTGCCGACCTGCGGAGCGGCGGCCTTGCCTTCGAGCACGGCGTCGGCGGCGGCGCGGGCATACAGCTGCACGGCGCGGATGGCGTCGTCGTTGCCCGGGATCGCGTAGTCGACCAGGGCCGGGTCGTAGTTGGTGTCGACAACGGCGATGACCGGGATGCCGAGCTTCTTGGCTTCCTTGATCGCGATGTCTTCATGGCCGATGTCGATCACGAACAGAGCGTCGGGCAGACGGTTCATGTCCTTGATGCCGCCCAGCGAGGCTTCCAGCTTGTCGCGCTCGCGGCGCAGGCCCAGCACTTCGTGCTTGACCATCTTCTGGAAGGTGCCGTCGGTTTCGCCGGCTTCCAGTTCCTTCAGGCGCGAGACCGACTGCTTGACGGTGCGGAAGTTGGTCAGCGTGCCGCCCAGCCAGCGCTGGGTCATGTACGGCATGTTGCAGCGCTGCGCTTCTTCCTTGATCGAATCGCGCGCCGAACGCTTGGTGCCGATGAACAGGATGGTGCCGCGCTTCTGCGCGATGCCCGAGATGAAGTTCATCGCGTCGTTGAACAGCGGAACGGTCTTCTCGAGGTTGATGATGTGGATCTTGCCGCGGGCGCCGAAGATGTACGGGCCCATCTTGGGATTCCAGTAGCGCGTCTGGTGGCCGAAATGGACGCCGGCTTCCAGCATCTGACGCATGGTGATCTGAGGCATTGCGATAACTCCGAAGGCAAGGGAACCGACCGCCGGTTGAGTGATGGCGGCTCGCCGCGGACGCAGGTCCGTGGCGAAGGGTTCCGGGGTTGGGCCTCCCTGTCGCTTCCGTGTCCGAACCTGCGGAGCCGAGCTTGCGATCGGTCCCTCAGGCACCCCGGCACGGGCTGTGGCGGCAGGTGTGTATTCGTCGGTGACGCCCGACGTGGGCGGTGCGATTCGGTCCGGTGAAGCAGGTCGGTCCGGTCGCAGAGCCGCGGAAGTGTAACGGGGACGGGGGCTTGGGGCAAGTTGAGGGGGCTGGAAGCCGGGTCGGACGAGGGGCGGGGCGGCCAGGAGGCACCCAGGGGCGCCCTGGAGCCGCCCGAATTGCGTGGCTGCCGGCCTTGAGGCTCACCATCTCAGCTCGAACTGAGAAATCCACTCGCCAGGGGCCGGCCGGGCCGATTGAGCGGCTGCCCGGGCGGCGATTCGGCTTGCGCGGGCGCCTGGCCTTCGCGCCCTGCACGCGGGGGCAGCTCCAGCGTTCGCCGGCTGCCCTGTGCCGCGCGGTCCACCTTCGGGACGTACGCGCCGACCGCGCCGGCGATGGCACGCAGCGTCGCGTCGACAAGGCCCGCGACGCGTGAAGGGCGGCCCCGATTAAGCGATAATGCCGGCATGGCTATTTCCATCAAGACACCCGAAGACATCGAGAAGATGCGCGTCGCCGGCCGCCTGGCCGCCGAGGTGCTGCAGATCGTCGCTCCGTACGTGAAGCCGGGCGTCAGCACCGGCGAGCTGGACCGCATCTGCAACGAGCACATCGTCAACGTGCAGAAAGCGATTCCGGCCAACGTCGGCTACAAGGGCTTTCCGAAGACCGTGTGCACCTCGGTCAACAACGTGATCTGCCACGGCATCCCGAGCGACAGCAAGATCCTCAAGGACGGCGACATCGTCAACATCGACGTCACCGTGATCAAGGACGGCTGGCACGGCGACACCAGCCGCATGTATTACGTCGGCACGCCCTCGGTCATGGCCAAGCGCCTGGTCGACGTGACCCGCGAAGCGATGTTCCGCGGCATCCGCCTGGTCAAGCCCGGCATCACCCTCGGCGACATCGGCCACGCCATCCAGACCTATGCCGAAGCCGAGCGCTTCAGCGTGGTGCGCGACTACTGCGGCCACGGCATCGGCCGCGTGTATCACGAAGACCCGCAGGTGCTGCACCACGGCCGTCCGGGCGAAGGCGTGAAGCTCGTGCCCGGCATGACCTTCACCATCGAACCGATGATCAACGAAGGTACCTACCGCCATAAGACCCTGCCGGACGGCTGGACCGTGGTGACCAAGGACCGCAAGTTGTCGGCACAGTGGGAGCACACCGTCGCGGTGACCGAGGACGGCGTCGAAATCCTGACCCGCGTGCCGGGCGACGACAACGACCTATGACCGGCCCCGTCGCCGGCGATCGGCCTGACGAACGATTGGCCGATCGGTCGGCGGCGCCCGATGCGGCGACGCCCGCGGCCGGCAGCCCGGCGGCGATCCGCGCAGCCTTGAGCGCGGTCGACGCCGCCCTGGCGCAGCGTTTCGACAGCGACCCCAATGCCGACATCGACCGCCTGCTGCGCGCGCGCACCGACGCGGTCGATGCGCAGGTGCGTGCGGCCTGGCAGGCCTGCATCGACGAGGCCGCGCCACTGGCCCTGTTCGCGGTCGGCGGTTACGGCCGCGGCGAGTTGTTTCCGCAGTCGGACATCGACCTGCTGGTGCTCGCCGACTCCGAAGCGCAGACCGCCCAGGCCGAACAACTCGGCTGTTTCTTCGCCTCGCTGTGGGACGCCGGCCTGCCGGTCGGTCACGCCGTGCGCTCTGCCGAGCAATGCACCGAAGCCGCGGCCGACCTCAGCGTGCTGACCGCGATGCTGGAAGCGCGCCCGCTCGCCGCTGGCGCGGTCGCGCAGATGGCGCTGCAGGCGGCGATCTCGCCGTCGCAGGTGTGGCCGGCACGCGAATTCTTCATCGCCAAGCGCGAAGAGCTGCGCTTGCGCCATGCCCGCTACGGCGACACCGCCGACAACCTCGAGCCCAACCTCAAGGAAGGCCCGGGCGGCATGCGCGACGTGCAGACCCTGCACTGGATGGCGCTGCGCATCATCGGTACCTCCGATCTGGAATCGCTGGTGTCGATCGGCCAACTGGGGCCGGACGAACTGACCACGCTGGAGCGCGAGCGCCGCACCTTGTCGCGCTTGCGTTTCGGGCTGCATCTGGTCGCGCGCAAACGCGAAGAGCGGCTGCGTTTCGATTACCAGAAACTGCTCGCCGAACGCCTGGGGCATGTCGACAACGCCGACAACCTCGCCGTCGAGCAGATGATGCAGGGCTTCTATCGCAGCGCCGCCCTGGTGCTGCGCATCGGCGAGCGCCTGCTGCAACGTTTCGAGGAACAGATCGAAGGCGAGGCCGTGCCGGTGCCGCTGGACGGCGTGTTCGAAGCCTTCGAGTTGCGCCGCGACTACATCGCTGCTCGGACAGCGGGTGCCGCCCGCGACGCCGAGTGGCCGCGCGACGCCTCCGAGGTGTTCGCCCTGTTCGCGGCTTGGGCCGCGCACGACGAGATCCGCGGCCTGCATTCGCAGACTGCGCGCGCGCTGGCCGAGGCGTTGTCGCAGGTGCCGAGCTTCGTCCAGGCCGAGCCGGCGTTGCGCGAACGCTTCATCAAGATCCTGCGCGGCCCGCATCCGGTGCACGCGCTCGAACGCATGGCGCGCCTGGGCGTGCTGGGGCGCTGGATTCCGGCGTTCTCGAAAGTCTCCGGGCGCATGCAGTTCGACCTGTTCCACGTCTACACGGTCGACCAGCACACCCTGGCGGTGCTGCGCAATCTCGCCCGCTTCGCCTCCGGCGTAGCCGACGAACGCTTCAGCATCGCCCACGAAGTCTGGCCGCGCCTGCGCAAGCCGGAGCTGTTGCTGCTTGCCGGCCTGTTCCACGACATCGCCAAGGGCCGCGGCGGCGACCACTCCGAACTCGGCGGCGACGACGCGCGTGTGTTCTGCTCGACCATGGGCCTGAGCGAGGCCGACACCGCACTGGTCGAATGGCTGGTGCGCCAACATCTGTTGATGTCGGTGACTGCGCAGAAGCAGGACATCGCCGACCCCGACGTGATCCATCGCTTCGCCACCAAGGTGGCCGATCGCGAGCACCTCGATCATCTGTATCTGTTGACCTGCGCCGACATCGCCGGCACCTCGCCGAAGCTGTGGAACGCGTGGAAAGACCGGCTGCTCGCCGACCTTTACACCGCCACCCGCCTGGCCTTGCGGCGTGGGCTCGAACATCCGGTCGCGGGCGCCGAGCGCGCCGCCGAAACCCGCGAAGCCGCGCAGGCCATGCTGGCCGCGTTCGGCGCGCGCGATGACGAGATCGCCGCCTTGTTCGCGCGCATGCCCGAGATCGCCTTCCAACGCGGCCGGCCCGACCAGATCGCCTGGCAGGCGGCCTCGCTGCGCGGCATTGCGCTCGGCGACACCCGCGTGCGTGCGCGGCCGGTCAGCGCCCACGGCGGCGCCCATGCCGGCGCGCTCGAAGTGTTCGTGCATTCGCCCGATCGCGACGGCTTGTTCGCTGCGATCGTCGCCACGCTCGACCGGCTCGGTCTGGCGATCCAGCAGGCGCGTGTGCTCGACGGCCCGCAAGGCGCGATTTTCGACACCTTCGAAGTGGTGCCGACCGATCCGCGCCAGCCGCCGAGCGCCGAAGATGTCGAACGGCGCCTGGAGTCGACCCTGGCCGGCCCGCTCGAACGCATCAAGCCGGCACGCCGGGCGCAACCGCGGCATCTGCGCCATTTCCGCATCGTGCCGCAGATCGTGTTCGCCTCGTTCAACAAGGACGAAGCGGCGAGCGCGCGCACCACCTTGAGCCTGGTCTGCACCGACCGCCCCGGCCTGCTGGCCGACGTCGCCCAGACTTTGCGAAAACAGCGGCTGCGCGTGTACGACGCGCGCATCGCCACCTTCGGCGAACGCGCCGAGGACGTATTCCAGATCACCGACGGGCGCGATCGCGCGCTCGACGAAACGCAACAGCAGGCCCTGCGCGACGCGCTGCTGGCCTGCCTCGAAGGAGACAGTCGATGAGCCCCGCCAAGAAGACCGCCAAGAAGACCGCACGCAAGAAGAGCAACGAAGTGCCGGGCATCGACGAGCTGAAGTTCATGATCGACAGCGCTTTCGAGCGCCGCAGCATGCTCACGCCCGACGAGATCGAAGGCTCGACCCGGCCCACCGTCGAGCGCGTCATCGCCGGTCTGGAGCAGGGCGAGTTCCGCGTCGCCGAACCCGACGGCAAGGGCGGCTGGACCGTCAATGAGTGGCTGAAGAAGGCGGTGCTGCTGTACTTCCGCGTCAACGACATGCAGGTCGTCGAAGCCGACCCGGCGCCGTTCTGGGACAAGGTGCCGGCGCGCTTCGAAGGCTACGGCGAAGCCGATTTCCGCAAGCTCGGCGCGCGCGTCGTGCCCGGCGCGATCGCCCGCCGCGGCGCCTACATCGGCAAGGACGTGGTGTTGATGCCGAGCTTCGTCAACATCGGCGCGCACGTCGGCGAAGGCACCATGGTCGACACCTGGGCCACGGTCGGTTCCTGCGCCCAGATCGGCAAGCACTGCCACCTGTCCGGTGGCGCCGGCATCGGCGGCGTGCTCGAACCGCTGCAGGCCTCGCCGACCATCATCGAAGACCACTGCTTCATCGGCGCGCGTTCGGAAGTGGTCGAGGGCTTCGTCGTCGGCCACCACAGCGTGATCGGCATGGGCGTGTTCCTCGGCCAGAGCACCCGCGTCTACAACCGCGCCACCGGCGAGATCAGCTACGGCCACGTGCCGCCGTACAGCGTGGTCGTGTCGGGACAGTTGCCAGCCAAGGACGGATCGCATTCGCTGTACTGCGCGGTCATCGTCAAGCAGGTCGACGCCAAGACGCGTTCGAAGACCAGCATCAACGATTTGCTGCGCGGCCTGGCCGACTGAGGCAGCGCGGATGGGCCGGATCTCGTCGCGCTGGACGGCATGGCACAAGTGGGGCCCGTTGCTGCCGCTGCTGTGCCTGCCGGTCGCATGCGCGGCGACCTACGGCGTGGGGTTTCCAGTGATGTGGGCGGTCGCGGTATTCGGCACCTACGCGGCCGTATCGGCGGCGTTCCTGCCGCTCAACTGGGGCTTGGCCGATGAGGTCGAGCAGGCCGGAGACGTGTTGCGTGTGCGGCGCGGCAGCGTCGAGGCCCGGGTAGCGCTGGCGGAGGTGCAGGAAGTGCGCCCGGCCGGCTGGCTGCAGCGGGGCCAGCTTATGCTGGAGCTGCGCGAGCCGAGCGCCTTGGGCCGGCATATCGTTTTCCTGCCGCAGGCCAATCCCTGGTTGGACTCGGGCAAGAACGCGATCCTGGCCGATCTGCAGCAGCGCGTGGGTGCAGGCCCCATCGCGCGGCCGTCGAAGCGATGACGATACGGTTCCGCTCGGTTAAGGATCAGCATCCAGGGCCCGCTGCATGGGATCGTGCATCGATAGGGTTTGCCCAATGATAGAAGGGGATCAGCTCGCGTCGCCGACTACTGTGGTGCGCAAACTATGGTCGCGGCTATTGTTGGGCGTCGTCTTGCTTGCTCCTGCGACGTACTTGTTCGGCGGTCGGACCGGCGTCTCTGCCGAGCACGTCGCGATCTGGTTGGCATTGGTCGCGGCACTCGCCGCTTATTGCGTGGTGACGAGCTCCTTCGCCGATTGTGTCGCCGATTACGGCGACTACCTGCTGGTACGGCGTCGAAAATTGGAGCTGCAACTCAAGTTCGCCGACATCGCCTACGTCGAAGACAGTCACAACCTCAAGCCTCGCCGCGTGACCTTGCATCTGAAGTCTTCGGGGCCGTTGGGACAGCGGATTGTATTCATGCCCCGGCCCAATTCTCTTGGACGCAACGAAGTGGCGTTCGACCTCGAGCGTCGAGTCAATCTGTCACGGAACGAGACCTGAGAACGATGGCCATGAGAGAGATTTCGTCGGGACAGACCTTCTTCCTCAAGAAAATTTTTCCGGTCATCTGGTACGGAGCGCTGGGTTACATCATCGCCAGAGCGCTCGCGGCCGAGTCTTGGAAGACCGAGCCCCTGGCGGTGCTGGCGCCCACGCTGATGCTGTTGGGCGGCTATCTCCTGATGAAGCGCTATGTCTCCACCTTGGCCGACAAAGTGCTCGACGGCGGAAGCTTCTTGCTGGTCAGGAGAGGCCTGGTGAAACAACGCATCGCCCTGGAAGACATCGATGATGTCCATATCACCCGCAACGACAATCCTCCGCGCCTCACCCTGAAACTGCGCGTGCCCGGGAAGCTGGGCAAGGAGATCGTCTTCATTCCGAAAGGCCTGGTGCTGGTGCCTTTCTTCAAGCACCCGCTGGGCGCCGAACTGGCCGAGCGCGTCAAGCGTCTTCGTACGAATTGATCCGACATCGAATCGAGGTTCACTGCATGACCACGCTTTACGGACTCAACAACTGCGACACCTGCAAGAAGGCCCGCAAGTGGCTGGACCGCTTCGGCGTCGCCCACACCTTCGTCGACTATCGCGATAACCGGCAGGCGCCGGAGACGTTGGTCGAGTGGAAGAACCAGGTCGGCGGCTGGGAGTCGCTGATCAACAAGTCGTCGACCACCTGGCGCACCTTGGCGCCGAACCGCAAGGAGCCGGCCTCGGATGCGGAGTGGAAGTTGCTGCTGAAGGAATACCCGCAACTGATCCGCCGTCCGCTGGTGGTGACCGACGACGGCAAGGTCAGCCAGGGCTTCAGCGACAACGGCTTCAAGCAGCGCTTCGGGGTCGGTTCGTGAGCGCTGCCTCGTCGAGCGGGGCCTCGTCGAGTGCCGTGCTCGATCTGACTCTGGCGCTGATCGCACGGCCCTCGGTCACGCCCGACGACCTCGGTTGCCAGGCGCTGATCGCCGAACGCCTGCGCCGCGCCGGTTTCGTCTGCGAGCACCTGCGCTACGGCGAGGTCGACAATCTGTGGGCGGTGCATGGCGACGGCGAAGGCCCGACCCTGGTCCTGCTCGGCCATACCGACGTGGTGCCTTCGGGCCCGGTCGATGCCTGGGCCAGCGATCCCTATCTGCCGGAGATCCGCGACGGCGTGCTGTACGGCCGCGGCGCCGCCGACATGAAAGGCAGCGTGGCCGCGTTCGTGGTCGCGCTGGAGGACTTCGTCGCCGCGCATCCGCGGCATCGCGGGCGTGTCGCCCTGTTGCTGACCTCGGACGAAGAAGGCGATGCGATCGATGGCGTGCGCCGCGTCGCCGAGGCCTTCCGCGAGCGCGGCGAGCGCATCGACTGGTGCGTGACCGGCGAGCCCTCGTCGACCGCCAAGCTCGGCGATCTGTTGCGCGTCGGCCGTCGCGGCACCTTGTCGGCGACTTTGAAGGTGATCGGCGTGCAGGGCCATGTCGCCTATCCGGACAAGGCGCGCAACCCGATCCACCAGGCCATGCCGGCCTTGTCCGAACTCGCTGCGCGGCGCTGGGACGAGGGTTACGAAACCTTCCCGCCGACCTCGCTGCAGATCAGCAATATCCACGCCGGCACCGGCGCCAACAACGTGATCCCGGGCGAACTGCAGGTGTTGTTCAACCTGCGCTACAACCCGAGCTGGAATGCCGAACGCCTGGAGCAGCAGTGCGAAGCAGTGCTGCGCGCGCATGGCTTGGAATACGAATTGCGCTGGTTCCGCGGCGGCGAACCGTTCTACACCCCGGAAGGCCCGCTGCGCGCGGCGGCGCGCGAAGTGCTGGCGCAGTTCTCCGGCGCCGTGCCCGAGGAAAGCACCGGCGGCGGCACCTCGGATGCGCGTTTCATCGCGCCGCTGGGCGCGCAGTGCATCGAGATCGGCCCGGTCAACGCCAGCATCCACAAGGTCGACGAGAACGTCCTGGTCGCCGACCTGGAGGCGCTGCCGGATCTGTATCGGGCGTTGATCGAGCGTTTGTTGGTCTGATCGGGCACGAAGCCGCGGCGCTTGCGTGCGTCGTCGGCTAACGGCTGTTGCCACGCCGTTGCGGTTCGCGGTCGCGGCTTGCGCCGCTCCTACCCTTTGCAACGTCGCTCCTGGGTAGGAGCGGCGCAAGCCGCGACCGCGTGACGTCAGATCGCCGTGCCCCCGGCAATCATCGCAACGGCTTCATCGTCAAGGTATGCCGCGCCGGCCCCGGCAGGAACGGCGTCGGCCGTCCATGCACCCAATCGTCGTGGCCCGCGCCCCAGAATGGCGACAGCGGGTGGCCGCTCTGGCCGCCGGGCATGTGGATGATGCCGTCGGCTTCGTGGCCAGGCGACACCACCATGCGTTCGGAGGCGCCGAAATCCGGGCGCTGCACGCGCGGCATCGCCGAGTCGCCGGGCAGTTCGTCGAAAGGCATGCACAGGGCGCGCTTGGCGAAGCCGGGCAGGGCCGATGCGAGCGGGTGGCAGATCGAGGCGGTGTTGTGTTCGCCCCAGCGCTGCTGGGCCAATCGCGCCGCTGCGTCCGGGCCGGGCGTTACCGCGAATTCCTTGAGCACGTCCTCGGCCGAGTGCTCCAGCAACTCGTCCCAGGAGCGTTCGCTGCGCGGCAGCAGGTGATCCGGCCGTTGCGTCAGCAGCGGCCACACCACGCCTTCGAGTTGTTTCAGCTCGGGCATTTCGAAGCGTTCGCCGAGCGCGGCGCGTACCGGCGCGGTCAGGCCGTTGGCGACGCGCGTGTGCATGGCGCGGCGCCAGTTGCGGACGATGCGGTAACTCGCCGAATCGGGCACGGCGCGGCCTTCCCAACGACGTGCCGCTTCGGCCAGGGTCGCCAGCGCGGGGCTGGCATTGCCGGCTTTGTCGACGCGGGCGGCCTGGTCCTGCAGCAGCTTCCACCAGCGCTGCAGGAACAACGCGCGGTCGTCGAGCTGGATAGCGAGCAAGTCGCGTTCGTTGAAGCGCTGCTTGGCGAACAGGCCGTCGCGGATCTGTCCGGCGCGCGCGCCGAGCACGTAGTTGCCGTCGCCGATGCGCTCGTATTCGAGGCCGTCGAGCGTGCGCGTGTTGGCGGTCCACAAGCGGCCCGACGGCGGCGCGACCAGCTGCGGCGCGTCCTGCGTTTGCAGGCTCCAGGGTGGGCAGTCGGTGACGCTGCGTTGCTTGCCGTCGACGAGGTCGTTCTCGACCAGGGTCGCGGTGGAGCATTCTTCGTCGCGTTCCGGAATCGGCCCGAGCAGACGCCAGGCGATCTTGCCCTGGCGGTCGCCGAGCACCAGGTTCTGCACCGGCATGGCGACGCCGCGGGCGAGTTGCATCGCTTCGTCGACCGATTGCGCACGGCTCAGGTCGGCCAAGCCCATGTTGAGCGAACCCGGCAGGTGTGCGGCCCAGCGCAGGGCGAGGGCACTGCCGTCGGCGTTGTCGTGCAGCAGCGGGCCCCAGGCGGTCTCGCGCACCGTCAGTTTGCTCGACGGCGCGCCTTTGACCGCGATGAGTTCCTCGTGGATGCGCAGGCCCGCGCAGGTCGCGGCCTTGGCGTCGCCGGCGCAGCCGGGTTCGCGCGACCAGTCGGCCCAGTCGCCGTAGCTGTTGGTGAAGGCCCAGGCGACATGGCCGTTGCTGCCGACCACCAGCGCCGGCAGGCCGGGCAGGGTGAAGCCGCTGGCGTCGATGCGGCCGCCGGGCACGCGCGGGTCGGCGTAGCGCAGGCGCGCACGGAACCACAGGTTGGGCGCACGCAGGCCCAGGTGCATGTCGTCGGCGACGATTGCGCGACGGTCGGCGGTCAGGCTGCCGGCGACGGCGAAGTTGTTGCTGCCGATCTCGTCGGGGAACGGCAGTTGCATCACTCCGCCAGACGAGGGCGTCGGCAGCTTGCGCAGATCGACCTGGTCGGCGCCCGGCAGTTCGGCGTCGCCGAACGGCGCACCGAACAGCGGCGCGTCCCAACGGCTGCCGTTGTGAGTGATCAAGGCGTACAAGGCCGGCGGCAGGTGCGGACGCATGCGCCAATAGGCGAGATCGCGGGCGTTGCTCGCGTCCTGCAGGTCGAAGTACATGGCATAACCGACCAGGGCCGAATCCGACAACTTCCACGGTTCGGGTTCGGCGCGGAGCAACAGATAGGGCCAGGGCTTGCGCGACAAGCCGCCGAGGCCGGCGTTGATACCGTCGGCATAGGCCTGCAGCAAGGCGGTCTTGTCGCCGGCGAACGACGCGAGTTGCGCTTCGACCCGGCCGCGCAGGCGGTGCACGCGGTGACGGCGGTCGTAATCGAGGGCGCGAGCGCCGAACAGCGCCGACAGTTCGCCGGCGGCCGTGCGTCGTAGCAGGTCCATCTCGAAATAGCGTTCCTGGCCGTGGACGTAGCCCAGTGCGCGCATCGCATCGGTCTGGTTGGCGGCATCGACGGTGACCACGCCGAGCGCGTCGCGCTGGATCGTCACCGGGGCCGACAGGCCGGGCAGGGCGAGTTCGCCGTCCAGGCGGGGCAGGCTGCCGCGCAACAGCCACCAGGCCGCGACGGCGCCGAGCAACGACAGGCAAAGCAGCGCGAGCAGGCCGCGCTTGATCCATTTGGCCATGATTTCCTCCACCGCCGAGCTTAGCCGAAGTCCGCGACCGCGCCGTGGCCGTGTCGCATCGACTGGCGCCGGCACCGGCCCGGTCTCGCAGGGGTGCTGGACGCCCGAATCGCGACCGCGGTCGCGCCGCCCCCAGCATGTTGCGAACCCGGCGCTTGCATCCGGCGCGATCCTCAAGCAGGATCGGACCATGACCGCCGTCCTCGCCACCGCCTGCCGCCGCAACGCCGCCCTGTGCGGTCGTGCGCGTCCGGCCGCGGCCGACGTGCGGGTCAACAACAATAATCGCAATAACGCCAGCCTCCCGCGGGCCGGCGATTAGCGCGCGCAACACACGCTCAATCGCTCAGGAAGCCCGCACTGCGAAGTGCGGGCTTTCTGCGTTTTGGGCCCCCGGTTGTTCTGCCGTCCCTTCCGCCCCTTCCGTCCCGAACCGCTGCAAACCCTCCAGGAGATGCTCAGATGTGCTCGATCCTCGGTCTGTTCGACCTGCGCCCCGGCGCCGACCTGCGCCCGCTGCGGCCGCTGGCCCTGTCCCTGTCCGCACGCCAGCGTCATCGCGGCCCCGACTGGTCCGGCGTCAGCGTCGAGCCGCGCGCGATCCTGGTGCATGAGCGGCTCGCCATCGTCGACCCGACCGGCGGCTCGCAACCGCTGCGTTCCAGCGACAGCGAACTCGCGCTGGCGGTCAACGGCGAGATCTACAACCACCGCGAACTCGAACAGCAACTCGTCCAGCCCTACGAGTTCCAGACCAAGTCCGACTGCGAAGTCATCAACGCCCTGTACCGCGAAGGCGGCGACCTCGGCGACCTGCTCAACCGCCTCAACGGCATCTTCGCCTTCGCCTTGTGGGATGCGGCGCGCGGCCGCTACGTGATCGCGCGCGATCCTATCGGCGTATGCCCGCTGTACTGGGGCCACGATGCAGACGGCCGCTTGTGGGTGGCTTCGGAGATGAAGGCGCTGGCGCGCTTGTGCGACGACGTCAGCCCGTTCCCGGCCGGGCACTACTACGACAGCGAGGTCGGTGCGCCGGTGAAGTACTACCAGCGGCCGTGGCGCGACTACGACGCCACCCAAGGCGTCGAAGTGTCCAAGCAGGAACTGCGCGAGGCCTTCGAGCGCGCCGTGCACCGGCAGATGATGAGCGACGTGCCCTACGGCGTGCTGCTCTCGGGCGGATTGGACTCGTCGCTGGTTGCGGCCTGCGCGGCGCGTTTCGCCCGCCGCCGTGTCGAGGAGGACGATCAGGCCGAGGCCTGGTGGCCGCGCCTGCATTCGTTCGCGATCGGCCTGGAGGGCTCGCCCGACCTGGCCGCGGCCGAGATCGCCGCGCAGGCGCTCGGCACCGTGCATCACGGCTTCACCTACACCTTCGAGGAAGGGTTGGACGTATTGCCCGACGTGATCCAGCACATCGAGACCTACGACGTGACCACGATCCGCGCGTCGACGCCGATGTTCCTGCTGGCGCGACGGATCAAGGCGATGGGCGTGAAGATGGTGTTGTCGGGCGAAGGCTCGGACGAAATCTTCGGCGGCTATCTGTATTTTCACAAGGCGCCGAACGCGCGCGAATTCCACGAGGAATTGGTGCGCAAACTCGATGCGCTGCACAGCTTCGATTGCCTGCGTGCGAACAAGTCGATGATGGCCTGGGGCGTGGAGCCGCGCGTGCCTTTCCTCGACGTCGAGTTCCTCGACGTGGCGATGCGCATGGACGCGCAGGCGAAGATGGTCGACAAGGCCGCGGGCGGCAAGCGCGGCATCGAGAAGGCGGTGCTGCGCGAGGCCTTCGAGGGTTATCTGCCCGATTCGATCCTGTGGCGGCAGAAGGAGCAGTTCAGCGACGGCGTCGGCTACGGTTGGATCGACGGCCTCAAGGCCCACGCCGAAGCGCAGGTCAGCGACCGCGACATGGCCACGGCGGTGGGGCGTTTCCCGATCAACACCCCGCAGACCAAGGAGGCGTATTTCTATCGCGGCCTGTTCGAGCGTCATTTCCCGGGCGCGGCCTGCGCCGAGACCGTGCCGGGCGGCAAGTCGATCGCCTGTTCGTCGCCGGCGGCGATCGCCTGGGACGCTTCGTTCGCGAACGCGGCCGATCCGTCGGGTCGCGCGGTGGCCGGCGTGCATCAGGCGGCGTTGGTCTGAGCGGCGCCGGCTGAGCGAGGTCGGCCGGGGGGGCGATCGAACCGCCGGCGGTGCCGGGCCTCGCGTGATGAGGCCCGGCAGGAGTTCATCGCTTGCGATCAAGACGATCGCCACTCCTGGCGATCGGCTTCGGCGACTGCGACTGCGTTACTGCCCGCAACCCGGCCAACGGCGTTCGAGGTTTTTGTATTCCCAGGTGCCGTTCGGGCATTGCACGTTGACCGTCGCGGCCGCGACCAGTTCGCAGCCCGGGGCCTTGAACACGGTGGTGCCGCTGGTCACCGGGGTGGTGGAGTAAGCGCCGGTGATCTCGGTGTCCTGCACGTCGCTGACCCAGTTGGGGTTGGCCGAATTGCGGCTCATCACCACGCTCTGGGCGACGAAATAGTTCGGATACGGCACCGAGCCCTGGGCGAAGGGATTGCGCACCAGGCTGGCTTCGGCGTGCGCGCTGGCGGCGCTGCCGCTGTGGTCGAACACCAGCTTGAGCTTGGCCGAGTATTTGCCGGCGCAGGCGGACTGGTTTTCCGAGATGCTCGGCGGGTCGGACGCGAGTGCGGTCAAAGGCAGGGCGAGCGAGAGCAAGCCGGCGGCGAGCGCCGGAATCCGATGAGTCTTGAACATTGTCGAATCTTCCTTGGATGACGTTGAGTAAGAGCCCGCCAGCCGGCTCTGCACGGACCTGTTCTCCGGGACATGTCCCCCCCGATAACATGCGCTGCGCGCAGGCCGCGACTGTGCGGACGGCGCCGCGACGGGCGGCGCCGGGGCGAGAATGTGGCACAGGCGGTTTGCGGCGTTAACCGGCCGTGGACGGATTTGCGACGAAGGCCGCCATGGCCCGACGAAACCCCGTCGGGCGCGGACGAAGCGCACGCGCCGGACTCAGCCGCGGCCCGGATAGTCCTTGCAGTCGAGCCAATGCAGGCCGGCGCCGCGGGTCTGTTGCAGCAGCCCGGGCAGAGCGACGCGCGCCTTGTCGTGGACGTCGTGGAACAGGATCGTGCCGTGGCGCCACAGCAGCATCAGGCTGAGCAAGCGGCCTTGCACCTCCATGGCCGAGACCTTGGCGTTCCAGTCCTGCGAGTCGATGCTCCACAAGGCCACGCGCAGGCCTTGCTGGGCGAAGAACGGTCCGCTGTCGGCGCGGCGTTGGCCGTACGGCGGCCGGAACAGCGGCACGTAGGCCGAACCGGCCGCGGCCCGCACCAAGGCATCGCTGCGGATCACCGAGTCCTGCCACTGCGGCCAACGCGCATGCGACTGGTGTTCCCAGCCGTGCGAGGCGACGCACATGCCGGCGTACAGATCGGTCGGTCGCGCCCGGGCGGCGCCCAGCCGCCGTTGCAGCGATTCGCCGACGACGAAGAAGGTCGCGTCGAGCCCGGCTTGGCGCAAGGTCGCCAACAGACGGTCGGTGTTGCCGCCGGCCGCGGTCGGGCCGTCGTCGAAGCTCAACAGGAACTGGCGGTCGCGCAACTCGTTGCCGTCGAGTTCGGCAGCGGAATAGGTGACGATCTCGCTGCTGACCCGCGGAAACAAGGCCGCCAGGCGCAGGGTCTCGTCGAGGTAGATGCGATGGAAGCGCGCGGCATCGGCGCGCCAGGCGGCGTAGCTGCGGTCGGGTGCGGCGTCGAAGGCCTCGGCGAGGCGGCGCAAGGCCGCGGCGTCGTCGGCTGCGGTGCAGAAGGCTTCGCGCGGCGCGCACGAGCGCGAGGCCAGCCGATAGTTCGCGCTCAGCCGCTGCCAGAAGCGCGCACGGATCTTGTCGAGCGAGGCGCGATCGATCTGCTTGAGCTTGAGGCGGGCGAGCAGGGCGGCCTCGTCGAGAGTTTCGCTGGCCGCCAGCTCATGGGCGAAGGCGAGGATCTCGGCGCGCGAGGCGCGGTCGAACGCGGCTGGTGTGTTCAAGGCCTGCGGCCAGGTGGCGCGATCGGCGCTGGCGACCGCGGACGGTCCGGCCGCCTGGGCCATCGGTGCGATACACAGCGCGCTCCAAGCCAATAAGATCCAGACCAATAGTGATCGAAGCGGCGATTTAAGCGGGGACTTCATCGGCTGGCTCGTGGCGGCGAGGGAGCGCATCAAAGCCCGCGCACCCGTTCGATCGCCTTGTCGTAGGTCGGGTGGGTTTGCTCGCGCTTGGCCGAGAGATAGTTCGACATGGCTTCGTCGTAGCGGCCGGCTTCCTCGAACAGTTTGCCGATGTTGTAGTAGGCGCCGGCACGGATCGTGGTGGCGTTGGCGCCGCGGGCCAGGGCGATGGCCTTGCGCGAGGCCCAGATCGCCTCGGCGCTGCGGCCGAGTTTGACGTAGGCCAGGCCCAGATTGCTGTAGGCCACGGCGTAATCGGGGTCGAGCTCGATCGACTGCTGGTACAGCGCGACTGCGCCTTCGAGATTGCCCGCGCGGTACGCCGCTTCGCCGCGTTGGTTGGCATGGGCGGCCGGGCCGGCCAGACCGGCCTCGATCTCGTCGCCGCCGGCATCGTCGCCGGCGCCGTCGAGCCGGTCGAGTTCGGTGTCTATGCGTTCGGCCTGCGCGGTGCTGGCATCGATCCGGTCGATGTCCTGAAAGCGGCCTTCGCCGTCGATGCGGAACACCCGCCACAGGTTGCCGGGACGGTTCTGCGGCACCGGGTAGCTGCGCAGCAATTGCTCGCCCAGATACAGCGAGACCCGGGCGCCGCTGCGCGAGAGCGCATTGGCCTCGGGGCGGCTGCGGTTGCCGAAATCGTGCACCGCATAGGTGTAGCCGTAACCGGCCTGCTTGCGCAGCAGGGTCATGGTTTCCGGGCTCTTGCGGGCGCCGTCGTCTACGTCCAGGCGCGCATCGTCGCTGGTCTTGCGCTCGAAATAGACGTGATGGTCCGGATAGCTGAGGTGCGAGTCGAGGTCGGCTTCGGTCGCGTTCCAGCTCAGCACGATACGCAGACCGTCGAGGCTGGTCGTACCCGTACCCGTATCAGTGCCGGTACTCGGGCTCAATGCCTGGGCCGTACCGCCGCAGAGCATGCTGCAGCAAAGAACTAGGGCGAGCGCAGCCGCACGGCGAAGCATGGTCCGGTCCTTAGAGGGGAGTTGCGAGGCGCGATCATAGCAACGCCGCGGGCGCCTGCCCGCAAGCCACGCGCGGCGCGCCTGCTAGGCTGTGCCCAAGCCGGCCCGAAGCGGCGGCCGTGCATCCGAATACGAAGTGAGTCGAGAAGGGGAGACGCGCGATGGCAGCCGAAGCGCAGGGCAGCGAATTGGTCAAGGTGGTGGTGCTGCTGGCAGCGGGCGTGATCGCGGTGCCGATCTTCAAGCGCATCGGCCTGGGCTCGGTGCTCGGCTATCTGGCCGCGGGCCTCGCGATCGGTCCGTTCGGGCTCGGCTTCTTCGCCGACTCGCAGGCGATCCTGCACGTCGCCGAACTCGGCGTGGTCATGTTCCTGTTCCTGATCGGCCTGGAGATGCGGCCTTCGCATCTGTGGAGCCTGCGCCGCGAGATCTTCGGCCTGGGCACCGCGCAGATCCTGCTGTGTTCGGCGGCGATGACCGGGGTCGGCCTGTTGTTCGGCTTCCCGCCGGTGGTCGCCTTCATCGGCGCGATGGGCTTCGTGCTGACATCGACCGCGATCGTGATGCAGATCCTCGGCGAACGCGGCGACCTGGCCTTGCCGCGCGGGCAGCGCATCGTCTCGATCCTGTTGTTCGAAGACCTGCTGATCGTGCCCTTGCTGGCCCTGGTAGCCTTGATGGCGCCGGCCGATCTGGCCGCCGACGGCGCCGCGCGTTCGCGCTGGCTCGACATCGGCATCGCCCTGGCCTCGCTGGCGGCCCTGCTGGCGGCCGGCATCTGGTTGTTGAACCCGCTGTTCCGCGTGCTCGCCGCGGCCAAGGCGCGCGAGGTCATGACCGCGGCGGCCTTGTTGGTCGTGCTGGGCGCGGCGCTGCTGATGCAGGTCGGCGGCCTGTCGATGGCGATGGGCGCGTTCCTGGCCGGCGTACTGTTGTCGGAATCGACCTTCCGCCACCAGCTCGAAGCCGATGTCGAGCCTTTCCGCGGCATCCTGCTGGGCCTGTTCTTCCTCAGCGTCGGCATGTCGCTGGACCTGATCGTGGTCGCGGCGAACTGGCCGCTGATCGTCGGCGGCGTGGTCGCGCTGATGATCGTCAAGGCGGCGTGCATCTACATCGTCGCGCGGCTGCTCAAGGCCTGCCACACCGAAGCCCTGGACCGCGCGGTGCTGATGGCGCAGGGCGGCGAATTCGCCTTCGTGCTGTTCTCCGCCGCCGCCAGCGCCGGCCTGATCGACGCCACCGTCGGCGCCAACCTGACCGCGATCGTGGTGCTGTCGATGGCGCTGACGCCGATCGCCATCATCGCCTTGCGCCGGCTGGCGCCGAAGACCGCGCTGTCGCTGGAAGGCATCGACGAGCCCAACGGTCTGGGCGGCAGCGTGTTGTTGATCGGCTTCGGCCGCTTCGGCCAGGTGGTCTGCCAATCCTTGCTCGCGCGCGGCGTCGAGGTGTCGATCATCGATACCGACGTGGAGATGATCCAAAGTGCGCAGACTTTCGGTTTCAAAGTGTATTACGGCGACGGCACCCGCCTCGACGTGCTGCACGCCTCGGGCGCGGACACCGCCCAGTTGATCGCGATCTGCATCGACGACCGCGCCGCGGCTACGGTCACTGCCCAATTGATCCGTCACGAATTCCCGCAGGCGCGGCTGCTGGCGCGCAGCTTCGACCGCGAACACGCATTGGAGCTGGTGCATGCCGGCGTCGATCTGCAGGTGCGCGAGACCTTCGAGTCGGCGATGCGCTTCGGCGAAGCGGCCCTGGTCGAACTCGGCGTGCCGCAGGACGAAGCGGCCGAAGTCGTGGCCGAGATCCGCCATCGCGACGCCGAGCGCTTCGAGCTGGAACTGGTCGGCGGCGTCGGCGCTGGAGTATCGCTGCTGTACGGCAACATGCAGCAGACCCCGTTGGTCACGCCGAAGCCGCGTACTGGCGCGAAAACCGTCGAGCCGGCGGTCGAAGACAGTGCCAGCAGCGCGTAAGCGTCCTGCTGACCTCACTTCTCGCCTCTTACTGATTCCCAGTTCCCAGTAACTTAAGAGCTAGCTCCAACCGCTCACGGACACCGCGGCGGCCAACTCAGGTCGGGCTTGGCGACGAGATCGATCAGGAACAACTCGCCCGAGCGCTCGCCATCGGCCTGCGCGAACAACAGCCGGTCGCCGCGCGGCGATAACAAGGGGCCGACCTGGAATGCGTCGGTGCGGGCTGGAATGCGGCCGTTTTCGTGCCAGCCGTCTTCGCCTCGCTCGAACCGGTACAGATGCGAGCGGTCGCCGCGATCGATCACCGCGACCAGGCTGCGGCCGTCGCGGGCGACGTCGGCTTCGTACTCGTCGGCGGCCGTGCTCAGCGGCGCGCCGAGGTTGTGCACGCGCCAACTGCCGTCGGCCTGCGGCGTGGCCAGGTAGAGGTCGTTCTTGCCGTGCCCGCCGTCGCGGCTGGAGCCGAAGTACAGCCGGCCGTCGGCAGTCGCACGCGGCAGCAGTTCCGAGGCCTTGGAGTTGACCGGCTCGGGCAGGCGCTGCGGCGCGCCCCAGGCGCTGTCGGCGCCACGCTCGACGTAATAGATGTCGAGGTCCTCGCCGGTGGGATCGTGGCGGGTCGAGACGAAGTACAGGCGCCGGCCGTCGGCGCTCAGGAAGGGATCGGCATCGGCGCCGGACGCGGCGGCGAACGACGGCGCCTGCGGCGTCGACCAACCGTCGCGGCCGCAACGCGAATGCAGGATCCGCCAGTTGCCGAACTGGCGATCGCTGCGCATGAAATACAGCTCGCCGCCGTCGGGCGAGAAGGTCGGCGAGGATTCGTATTGATCGCTGGCGATGGCCGGCGGCGTCCAGCGCAATGCCGCGCCGGTCGGGTTCGGCGCGCCCGCATCGGCGCAGCCGGCGATCGATAGCAAGCAGGGCGCGAGCGAACGCAACAGGGGCGGAACGGACGACGCTCGGTGCATGGCCTTGGCTGTGCTCGCGCGGTGGGCGGTCGGGTTCGGTTTGCGCTCAATCGCCGTCGCGGACGCGCTGCTGAAAGCGCCGTGCCTTGGCGACGTTGCCGCAGGTGGCCATGTCGCACCAGCGGCGGCGGCCGTTCTTGGAGGTATCGACGAACACCCAGCCGCAATCGTGGCCGTCGCAGACGCGCAGGCGGTCGAGGCGGGCGTCCTTGAGCAGTTCGATGGCATAGGCGGTGATCACGTGCGCGATCAGGTCGAGCCCGGAGCGCTCCGGCGACCATTCGGTTTGCAGGCGCGAGCGCCGCGACACCAGGCGCGCGGCTTTCGATGCGGCCAGGCGGGCTTGGTCGATGACGTCGAGGTCGGCGCTGCCGGGCGCCTTGCCGTCGGCCAGGGCGTACAGCGCGTTGCACAAGGCTTCGCGCAAGGCCTTGCAGCGCGCCAACGCGGTCGCGGCCTTGGTCGGCGCTTCGCGTTCCAGTGCTTCGAGCGCATTGAGATCGGCGCGCGAGAAGCACGAGGTCTGCCGCGCCCAACGTAGCAACGCAGCGTAATCGTCGAGCCAATCGCGCGGCTCGCTGTCGCGCGCGGTGACGGTATTGACCAGGTCGAGTGCGGGGTCGCCGCCGACCAGATCGGCGGGCTGGAAGGCGTGGTGTTCGAGGCGCATGCGGGGTCCTTGCGGTTCGCCACGAGACTAGGCCGATTCCGTCTAACCTTCAATATTGATTTGAAAGGTTCTGACGAGCGGCTCAGGCGCGATCCCAATAGGGCTCGTCGCCGAAGCGTTCGACCAGGAAGTCCAGGAAGCTGCGCACCAGCGCCGGCATCTGCCGACGCGAGGCATAGACGCCGTGGATGCCCATCGGCGGCAGCTCGTAGTCCGGCAGGACGATCTCGAGCTCGCCCGTACGTACCCATTCCAGGGCCTGATAGGTCGGCAGCGGCGCGATGCCGGCGCCGGCGCGGGCCGCGGCGACCAGCACCGTGGCTTCGTTGGCGCTGATGGTGCCGCCGACTGCGACGCTGCACGGCTCGCCGCGATGACGGAACTCCCACAGGCTGCGGCCGACGTGGTGATGGGTCAGGCAGTTGTGCGCGCTCAAATCTTCGATGCGTTGCGGCCGCCCGCGTTGCGCCAGATAGGCCGGCGCGGCGCACAGCACCGAGCGGCAGACGCTGAGCCGGCGTGCGATCAGGTTGGGGTCGAGTTCGCGCGCGATGCGGATCGCCAGGTCGATGCGCTCCTCGACCAGATTGACCGCGCGCTCGCCCAGCACCATGTCGATGCGCGTCTGCGGATGGCGCGCGACGTAGTCGGCGACCGCGGCAGCGAGATGACTCGCGCCGAACGACATCGAGGCGGTGATGCGGATCTGCCCGTGCGGTTCGGTGTCGGCGGCGGCCAGGGCGAGGCGTAAGTCGTCGCCGATCTCGAGCATCTGCCGGAAGCGGGCGAGGGCGGTCTCGCCGGCGCCGGTCAGGCCGATCCGCCGCGTGGTCCGGTGCAACACGCGCACGCCCAGCCAGCGCTCCAGCTCGGCCAGATAGCGCGTGACCATGGCCCTCGACATGTCCAGGGCCTCGGCCGCGGCGGTCAGGCTGCCGCGTTCGGCGATCTCGACAAAGACAGCGATGGCGGTCATCCGGTCCATTCGATTAGCTCGGAATATGCAAAAGACAGTCGACTTATACGCGGTTTTTCGCGCTGTTTCAGGCAACTATTCTGTCGCTATCGCGCTGGTGCGGCCTGGGCCGCCTGGCCGAGCCATCACGCGCTCTGCGCCCGGTGCGCCGCACCCTGGCCGCCGGGCCGGAATCCGTCGCCGTCGTCGTTCAGATCTCCCCTTGAGGAAGCCTCCATGTCCAAGCACCCCGTCTACAACCACCGCCTGTTCCTGGCCATCTCGGCGGCTTGCCTGAGCCTGGCGCTGGCCGCCTGCGGCCGCCACGAATCCGCGCCGGCCGAATCGTCGGCAGCGCCCACGGCGGCCGTTCCGTCGACGCCGGCCGCGGCACCGCTCAAGACCGAGGTCTACAACCCGGGCAAGCAGGGCATCTTCGAAGTCAGCTCGGTGTTGGTTAGCGGCGAGCGCGATGCGGTGTTGATCGACGCCCAGTTCGCCGCGGCCGACGCGCGCAAGCTGGTCGATCTGGTCAAGGCCTCGGGCAAGCGCCTGACCACGATCTACATCAGCCACGGCGATCCGGATTTCTATTTCGGCCTGGACACGCTGCAGGACGCGTTCCCCGAGGCCAAGATCCTCGCCACGCCGCAGACGGTCGAACACATCCGCAGCACCCAGGAAGGCAAGTTCGCCTACTGGGGCCCGAAGCTCGGCGCGAACGCGCCCAAGCGCATCGTGGTGCCGCAGCCGCTCGAAGGCGATCGCATCGAACTGGAGGGCCAGTCGCTGCAGATCGTCGGTCTCGACGGCGCTACGCCGGACCGCAGCTACGTCTGGATTCCGTCGATCCGCACCGTCGCCGGCGGCGTGCCGGTGGTGGCAGGCGAACACCTGTTCATGGCCGACACCCAGACCCCGCAATCGCACCAGGCCTGGCTGGCCACGCTCAAGAGCATCGAGGACCTCAAGCCCGATGTGGTGATTCCCGGGCATTTTGCCGAAGCTGCGGCGCAGAACCTCGAAGCGGTGCGTTTCAGCGCCGGCTACATCCGCGCCTTCGACGAAGAAGCCGCGAAGGCGGCCGACTCGAAGGCCTTGATCGCGGCGATGAAAAAGCGCTATCCCGACCTGGGCGGCGACCTGTCGTTGGAGATCAGCGCGAAGGTCGCCAAGGGCGAGATGCCTTGGCATTGATTGATGGCGTTGCCTTGCTGAGCGATGCACCGGCTTCGGCTTTGAGGGTAGGAGCGGCGTCCCACAGGGATTTCCTGCGGTCATAAGCCGCGACCGCGTCCTCGCCCGAAGCTGAGCGGTCGCGACTCGCGTCGCTCCTACCCAGAAGCACAGGCGCCGTTCTCGGATCGTCCGCTCAGCTTTAAGGGTAGGAGCGGCGTAAGCCGCGACCACGTCCTCGCCCGAAGCTGCGCGGTCGCGACTCGTGACCGTAGGAAATCCCTGTGGGACGTCGCTCCTACCCAGAAGCCCAGGCGCCGTTCTCGGATCGTCCGCTCAGCTTTAAGGGTAGGAGCGGCTTAAGCCGCGACCACGTCCTCGCCCGAAGTCGCGCGGTCGCGACTCGTGACCGTAGAAAATCCCTGTGGGACGTCGCTCCTACCCAGAAGCCAAGGCGCCGTTCTCGAATCGTCCGCTTAGCTTTAAGGGTAGGAGCGGCGCAAGCCGCGACCACGTCCTCGCCCGAAGCTGCGCGGTCGCGACTCGTGACCGAAGGAAATCCTTGTGGGACGTCGCTCCTGCCCAGGAGCCAGAGCGCCTCGCGAACACAAAAACGGCCGCTGCCCACGCAGCGGCCGTTTGTTTGCGATGCGATCAGGAATTCCGGATCGCGATCGTTACCGCACTCAGGGATTGAAATAGCTCGACACGCTCGAATAGATGTCCGAGAAACGCGAGTAATAATCCGGGTCGCGCGGTGCGCTGCAGTAGGAATAACCGCCGTACAGGCCGCCACGCAGTTGGTAGCCGCCGGTGCCGGTCACGGTGAACAGGCCCGAGCCCGACGAACCGCCTTCGGTGACGCCGGTGTTCCAGACCACGCGATACAGCGGCGACTTGCCGTCGATCGAGGTCGACAGGCCGGTCACCGAACCCAGCGAGTACTTCTTGACGTCGCCGGCCGGGTGGTGGATGCCTTCGATCGCGGTGCCGGTGGCGCCGATCGCCGCACTCGACCAGCCCGCGTACACCGCGCCCGACGGCGGCGCGGTCTTGAGTTCGAGCAGGGCGGTGTCGCGGGTGTTGTTGGCATGGCGCAGGTAAGCGCCGCCGCTGAGCGTGGTGTAGGCCGGGTTGACGGTCGAACCGTTGCAGGTAGTGACGTTGTAGAACCAATAGGTCTGCAGCGAATTGGCGACGGTCTGGCTGCCGATGCAATGCGCCGCGGTCCAGAACAGGCGCTTTTTCGGCGAGTGGTTGTTGTTGAGCAGGGTGCCGGTGCACAGATACGTGCCGCCGCCGCTGGTGAAGGTCATGCGCGCGACCGACTTGGTGGCGGAGAGGAAGCCCGACGGCGGGCTGGTGCGGCAGACGATGTCCTTCTCGCAGTAGTCGCTTTCGCCGATCTTGGCCTGGAACTCGCGCTCGCTCGCGACCGGGCTGACGTCCAGGTGCGAGAGCTGCGGGATCTTCAGGCTCAGCGCCTTCGTGCGCACGCCCTTGGGCAGGACCAGTTCGACCACGAGGGTGTCGCCGGCGACCACCGGCGACCAACCCAGTGCGTTGCCGGCGAAATCGGCGCCGCGCTGCTCGAATACGCGGCCGTCGTTGCCGGCGAAATGCAGGGTCGCCGAGGCCGCACCGGCGCCGCGCAGCGACAGTCCGGCACGCAATGCGACCGCGCCGTTGGAGGACACCTCGAAGCGCGCGGCGCGCGAGCCGTCGGCGAGCGGCTGCCAGGCGAGGGTGTTCAGATCGACCGTGCTGCGGGCGATGTTGCGGGCAAAACCTATTTCGAGCGGTTCGCCGTTCTTGTCCTGACGGACGCGGCGGTCTTTCAGCGCCGAAACATCCAGGCTGGTCGGGCGGCCCAGGCTGAACAAGCGCGGCGTCGAAGCCTTGGCGGCGACGGCGAACTCGGCCGCGCCCATCGCGCCGGCCGACGGCGCTTCGGTGACCGGCGCCGAATCCATCTCGGCGGTATTGGAACCGGTAGCGGCATGCATCGAGAAACTGGACAGCCCGGCGACGAGCGCCAGGCAAAGCGCGTTCTTGCGGATCATCGTGCGATTCCTTGAGTGCCATAGGGAGGGGACGGCGGTGCCGCCGGTCCGCCGCCGCAGCGGGGACGCCCGGACCCTACGGCTGCCCGGAATGCGGTTTTGTGCGGTCTTTCCGGCTTCGCCGAAGCGCTTGAAGTACAAGGCGCGGGCTTTGCGAACGCGCGGATTATTTGTGCGCTGCGTTGCAACTCGACGCTAGCCGGAACGTGACGCGGGCCCGTGTCGGTGTGCGAAGCAGCATGAAAACAGCGGTTTTCTCGTTCAGCTGCGGCGCGTGCGGCGCGCGCCGCAGCCGAGCTTCGCCGCCCCGACGCTCGTGCATGCGGCGCGTAGCGCAGGCCTGCCTGCGTCGCGCGGCGGCCTGCGAGCGGGCGGGAAGCGAGCGACCGCACGTCGGGAGCCCGCTGCCTCCCGGGCGCGGCAGACGCCCCGTTCATGGCGATGTGAGACCATACCGGCATGACAAAAAAGACGAAAAGCAACAAGACCGGTCCGACCGGTGGCAAAACCCCCTCCCGCAAGACCCCTGGCGGCGCCGCCCAGAGCGCCGGCCCCCGCAGCCGCAAGAGCGCCGCGCCACGCCCGGCCTGGCTGCCCGAGAATCTCCAGCACGGCCCGCCCAAAGGCCCGCACGCCAAGCCCGCTTCCGGTCCGGCCCGTGTTCCCGCCTATCACGATCCCTACGCCGACCGCGAAGCATCGCGTTACGCGCAGCCGATCGCGAGCCGCGAATTGATCCTGCAGACCCTGGTCGCCGCCGATGGGCCGATGCGCGCCGAAGCGCTGGCCGAGCGCCTGCAACTGACCGAGCCCGACCGCGTGGATGCGCTCGGCAAGCGCCTGGGCGCGATGCTGCGCGACGGCCAGTTGATACAGAACCGCAAGGGCGAGTTCGCCCCGGCGGCGCAGATGGACCTGATTCCCGGCGTGGTGATCGCCAATCCCGACGGCTTCGGCTTCCTGCGCCCGGAGGCCGGCGGCGACGACCTGTTCCTGCCGCCGTTCGAGATGCGCAAGGCCATGCACGGCGACCGCGTGCTGGTCAGCGTCACCGGCGTCGACCGCCGCGGCCGCCGCGAAGGCGCTATCGTCGAAGTGCTCGAACGCCGCATCAACCGCCTGATCGGACGCTTCACCGTCGAGTCGGGCATCAGCTACGTCGTGCCCGACGACCGCCGCATCCAGCGCAACGTGCAGATTCCGCCGGACGCGCGCATGGAGGCGCAGAACGGCCAACTCGTGGTCTGCGAACTGCTGCAGGCGCCGGACCCGAAGCGCCCGCCGATCGGCCGCGTGCTCGCGGTGCTCGGCGACAAGCTCACCGCCTCGCTGGCGGTGCAGGCGGCGATCCACGGCCACGAGATTCCCGATGTGTTCCCGCAGGAAACCCTCGACGAAGCCGCGGCGGTACCGCTGACCGTCGAGGCCTCCGTCGCCGCGCAGCGCGTCGACCTGCGCGCGATGCCGCTGGTCACCATCGACGGCGAGGACGCCAAGGACTTCGACGACGCGGTGTATTGCGAAAGCAATCGCGACGGCTTCCGCCTTGTGGTCGCCATCGCCGACGTCTCGCATTACGTGCGTCCCGGTACGCCGCTCGACGACGAAGCGCAGAAGCGCGCGACCTCGGTGTATTTCCCCGGCTTCGTCGTGCCGATGCTGCCGGAGACCTTGTCGAACGGCATCTGCTCGCTCAACCCGAAGGTCGATCGTCTGTGTTTCGTCTGCGACATGCAGATCGGCCGCGACGGCGAAGTGACCCAGTCGAAGTTCTACGAAGCGGTGATGAACTCGCATGCGCGCCTGACCTATACCCAGGTCTGGAATGCGGTCGGCGACGTCCCCGAGGAAGCGCAGAACGAAGCGCGCGAGCAGATCGGCTCGCTGCTGCCGCATATCGAGCGCCTGCACCAATTGTTCCAGGTGCTGCTGAAAGCGCGGCAGAAGCGCGGCGCGATCGAGTTCGAATCCAGCGAAGTGCGTTTCGTCCTCGGCAAGAGCGGCGAAGTGGTGCAGGCCGGCATGCTTCAGCGCAACGACGCGCACAAGCTGATCGAGGAATGCATGATCGCCGCCAACGTCGAGGCAGCGAAATTCCTGATCGCGCAGCAGGTGCCGGCGCCGTTCCGCATCCACGACCGCCCGCCGGAACAGAAGTACGCCGACCTGCAGGAGTTCCTCAAGGAATTCGCGCTGCGCATGCCGGCCTGGAAGCAGGTCGAGCCGCGCGATTTCACCCAGTTGCTGAAGAAGATCCGCGAACGCCCCGATGCGGCCCTGATCGAATCGGTGTTGCTGCGCAGCCAGAGCCTGGCGGTGTACGCGCCGGAGAACGTCGGTCACTTCGGCCTGGCCTTGACGGCCTATGCCCACTTCACCTCGCCGATCCGCCGTTATCCGGACCTGCTGGTGCATCGCGCGATCAAGCACGCGCTCGGCGGCGCGCAGCCGGCGACCTTCGTGTATTCGCCGCGGCAGATGACCGCGCTGGCGCTGCAATGCTCCGAACGCGAGCGCCGTGCCGACGAGGCCGAGCGCGAGGTCGACGAGCGTTATCGCGCCGCGTGGATGGAGCAGCACGTCGGCGGCGAGTTCGAGGGCACGATCAGCGGCGTGACCAGCTTCGGCTTGTTCATCGAACTCGACGAATCCAAGGTCAACGGCCTGGTCCACGTGACCCAGCTGCCGCACGACTACTACCACTTCGACCCGATCCGCAAAACGCTGAAGGGCGAACGCACCGCGCGCGAGTTCCGCCTCGGCGACCGGGTCAGCATCGTCGTGCTCAAGGCCAGCGTCGAAGACCGCAAGATCGACTTCCGCCTGGTCGAGGAGCGCGGCGCCAAACCGTTGCCGCCGCGCGGACAGCCGGCGAAGCGGACCAAGCAGAAGTATTGAGGCACGGGCACCGGGGGCCGTCCCTGCTTGCTTAGCAGGCCCATAGCCCCCTTTGGCAAAGGGGGCGAGCGCTTGGCGTTGATTCGTTTCGGATCGTGCTCCAGCGCGGGGAGATTCGCTTTCGGCCGGGCGAGGCCGTCGAGGCCGAAGCCAAAGCGAAATGCCCCCTGGCCCCCTACGCAAAGGGGGAATGCCCTGGAGGGAGCAAAAGGTGAGGCCCCCATGCATCGAACAGGCTCCGGCAAGCAGGCGGCGAGCCACTGGATCGGCCCGGCGCCGGCCACCCCGGGCCCGGTAGCTTAGAATTGCCGTCCGCCCCCGACCGCGCCGCCGCCAAGGCCGCCGCGCGGCGCCCCAGCCCCACGGAATCCCCATGAGCCAGAAACAATGGATCGCCGGCATCAACGCCGTCTCCGCCTCGATCGAACACGACGCGCAGAACGTGCGTGAAGTCCTCATCGAGGCCGGCGCCAAGAACCCGCGCCTGACCGAGATCGAGACCGCCGCCCGCCGCGCCGACATCGACGTGCGCCGGGTCGCGACCCAGGCGCTGGACGGCGTGGTCGGCAATCTGCGTCACCAGGGCGTGGTCGCGCGTTATGCAGCGGCCAAAACCTGGAACGAAAACGAACTCGAAGGCCTGATCCAGGCCGCCGAGGGCCGTGCGCTGGTGTTGGTGCTCGACGGCGTGCAAGACCCGCACAACCTCGGCGCCTGCCTGCGCAGCGCCGCGGCGGCCGGTGTGACCGCGGTGATCATCCCGAAGGACAAGTCGGTGCAGGTCAACGCGACCGTGCGCAAGACCTCGGCCGGTGCCGCCGACAGCGTGGCGGTGATCCCGGTGACCAACCTGGCGCGCGCGCTGCGCGATCTGCAGCAGCTCGGCGTGTGGATCTATGGCCTGGCCGGCGAGGCCGACGCCTCGCTGTACTCGATCGATCTGCGAGGCAACGTCGCCTTGGTGCTGGGCGGCGAAGCCGATGGCCTGCGTCGTCTCACCCGCGATACCTGCGATCAGCTGGTCAAGATTCCGATGCCGGGCGGCGACGCCGCGGGCGGCGTCGAAAGCCTCAACGTTTCGGTCGCCGCCGGCGTGACCTTGTTCGAGGCGGTGCGTCAGCGCGGTTGATGCGCGCAGGACGCGCTCGTCCCCGAGGGAGCAGAGCGCGTCCACCGTCCTGCGCGCGGCATCGCCGCAGCGTCGTCGTTAGCCGGCTCGCGGGTACTGCAGGCATAGCGAAAGCCCCATGAGCGGCAGCGCGCGAGCGCTTTGTAACCCCCCGCTGACCCCGCATACGCAGCGGCCGGCCCCGACGAATCGGGCCCGTTATAATGGCTCGCGAACGGGGACGACCCCGTTCGCATTACTTCATCCGGGGACGGCCCCATCATCATGGGAGCATCGTCATGCCTTGGATTCTGCTGTTCTTCGCCGGCCTGTTCGAAGTCGGCTGGGCCATCGGCCTCAAATACACCGAAGGTTTCACCCGTTTGTGGCCGTCGGTCGGCACCATCGCCGCGATGGCGATCAGTCTCGGCCTGCTGGGCGTGGCGATGAAGTCGCTGCCGGTCGGCACCGCTTATGCGGTCTGGGTCGGCGTCGGTGCGGTCGGCACGGTCATTCTTGGCATCGTGTTGTTCAACGAGCCGCTCAACACGATGCGCGTCGCCAGCGTGCTGTTGATCGTCGCCGGCCTGGTCGGCTTGAAGCTGGCCTGAGTTCCGCACCGCAGCGTCCGCACCGCAGTATTGCCCGTGCACCGGCGCGACGTCCTGTCGCGCCGGTGTACGTCGCTGCGCGCACCCACGCCGCACAGCGATCAGTGCAGCGAATTGACCAGCAATTCGTCGAACCGGCGTGCGATGTCGGCGATCGTCTGCGCCTTGTCCTGGCCGTTGATGATCCGTCGCGCGTCCTCGTAGTTCGGCAGCTGTCCGGGCTTGAAGTAGTTGTCGAGCTTCTTGCCGGTGAACCAGCCCTTCTTCATGCCTTCCATCGCGATCGCATAGGCGACTTCGGGCTTCTTGGCCTCGTCGGGATGCTTGATCAGATCGATGCCGAGGATCTTGCCGGCGCGCTCGTAGTTGGCGCGGCCGGTGAGTTGCACGTAACCGCGGCCGTGGTAGCGCGCGCCGTCGCCGGCGCGGGTATTGCCGAGCATCTTGCCGATACGCGTACCCGGCCCGTACAGGCGTTCGAAACGCGCGTCGTCGCCGAACTCATCGATGGGGCGCAACGTATGCGCGGTTTCCCACTTGAACGTCGCCAGGCAATAGGCGATCTGGTGGCGATGCACTGGGTTCTGGTTGAAGCTGGCGTCCTGTTCGATGCGTCCGATCAGGAAACGCACGGCCTGCGCGAGTTCGTCGCGCAGCGGCCCGAAGCGCCGGCGGTAACCGTCTAGAAACTGCTCGTCGTCGAAAGCGAACATCCTGTCCTCCCTGCATGCGCAACGGCATGTGCGCGCGAAAGCGGCCGCGCGTCCTGCCGGTCGTGGCGGCGCCATGCCGCTCGCAGTCCATTCAACGCGGCGTTCGGCGCCGGGCGGCCAGATTCGACGTGTTGCTTGGTTGCAACATCGCCGACGCAAGCAGGTTCAGTCCAACTGGTAGCGGTCTAGGACGAGTCTGGCCGCGTTGCGGTATTGCACGAGAAAGTATTCGAAGTCCGGGGGTTGCGCGCCGGCCTCGCTCAGGCGCGTGCCCCATCGCTGCAGCCGTTCGCGGTTTAACTGCCTTCGCAATGCCGCTGTCAGGGCATGACGGGATTCTGAGCCGAGGAATGAGGCCGCGGGAGCGCCGGTCACGACCAATGCCGACGGCGCTTGCAGCAGATGGCTGTTTGACCAGGCAGTCGGATGTTCGCTATGGAAAGGCAGCGCATCCGGATAGGCGCCGTCGAGCAGCATCGGCGCTGCGCCAGCGAGCCAGGCCACCCAGCCCGCGCGCCAGTACGGATCCTCGATGGCCAGTGCGGACGCCAGCCAGCCCTCGATGCACTCGGGTTCCAGGTACTTGGCAATCAGCGTGCACGAGGCCGAGAACGCATCGGCGGGATAAAGCGACTCGCCGGGGTGGAGGCCGGGCAGGCGTTGCATCGGCGAGCAGAACGCGTTCACAGCCAATCCGGAGGCGCTCCAGTGCGAAGGCGCGAACATCGCGCGGCCCAGCGTGTCGAGCAGGTCGCGGCGTACGCCCGCCGGCAACTGTTCCGGGTCGGGAAAGTGGACGAACGTCGCGGTAACGAGCGCCGCGCAGAGTTGTCGATCGATAAAGGCATCGGCTCGGAATCGCCCGACCAGTTCGAGTGCACGCGGCAACAGGAACGCGAACCACAGACTCCATTCGTGCATCGGCCCGAACGAAGCGGGGCCCGAGCTCAGTTCGTACAGCGCCGAATCCAGCTCACTGCGCGGCCACTGTTGCGGATCTTCGTGCATCAGCGCCGTGTACATGCGCCGCTCCTGGCCCATGAACCAGGCTTCGCCCATCGCTTGCTTGGGCAAAAAGGCGCGTTCACGCAGGCGCTGTAAGGCGCCTGCATTGGGGCCCTGGCCGGGCAGCCAGACGTAGGGGGATGAGTTGTTCGGTGATGTGCGCACGGGCCGACTCCTTGTCGAAGCGCAGCGGTTCGGGCTCGAACCGCTAGGGCGTGGCAATGCCGCGCTGCGGCCAGGCGTTGACGATCTTGCAGAACAATTGCGCGGTGCGTTCGGTGTCGTAGACGGCCGAATGCGCGTCCTGGGCGTTCCATTCCAGCTCGGCGGCCTGCAGCGCGCGCGCGAGCACGGTCTGGCCGTAGGCGACGCCGGCGAGGGTGACGGTGTCGAACACGCTGAAGGGGTGGAAGGGATTGCGTTTGTGGCCGCTGCGGGCGACCGCGGCGTTGAGGAAGTTCAGATCGAAGTGGGCGTTGTGGCCGACCAGGATCGCGCGCTGGCAGCCTTGGCGTTTGAGCGCTTCGCGCACCGGCGCGAACACGCTCTCCAGGGCCTGGCGCTCGGGTTTGGCGTCGCGGAACGGGTGGTCGATGTCGATGCCGGTCACTTCGAGCGACTTGGGGTCGATCAAGGTGCCGGGCGCGGGCACGACATGGGCGCTGCTCATCGGGCCCGGGACCAGGCGGCCGTCGGCATCGAGTTCGAGCGGCTGTACCGCGATCTCGAGCAGGGCGTGCTTGTTCCAATCGAAGCCGCCGGTTTCGACATCGACGACGACCGGCAAGTAGCCACGGAAACGGTTGGCGAGGGTGGGGGCCGCGGGGGCGGTGGACGGAGTGGGGCCGGTTTCGATCATCGCGAAAGCCTAGCAGGTTGTCGCGAATCGGTCGTTCCGGGGACGCAGAACCTGCCTTGGGCAGGAGCGTCGTCGTTGCGATGTCGCGGTCGCGGCTTGTGACCGAAGGAAATCCCTGTGCGACGCCGCACCTACCCTTCGATGCGGCGCGAACGGGCCGCCGCAAACAGCAGCAGAGCCGCACCGAGCCCGGCCAGAGCCAGGCCCGGCGCCGGCAGCAGCATCGCCACGACCAGGCCGACCGGCAGCAGGACCAGGCCCCAGCCGGTCGGGTCGTCGCGCGGCGTCGGTGGGCACAGGGCGGCCACGCGCGCGAGCAGGGCGTCGATGCTGAGGCGGCCGGCGCCGTCGAGGATCAGCGGCCACAGCATCACCAGGAACAGCAACGGCAGTTTGTAGTTGCCGGCGCCGTTATCGGTGATGGCATAGCCCTGGACGAGCTGGGACAGGCCCATCCAGTCCTGCGGCCAATGCACGGCGGCGATGGCGACCACGGTCAGCACGAACAGCGAGGCGGCGACCAGGCGCGTGCCCAGGCCGAGCAACAGGGCCACACCGCCGAGCAGCTCGAACCAGGTCGCCATGCCCCAACTCAGGTCCGCGGGCACACGGTCGAACGGAAACGGGAAATTCGCCATGACCGCGCCGAACCAGTTTTCGCCGTGCAGCTTTTCGCGCCCGGATTCGTAGAACTCCCAGGCCAGCACCAGGCGCAGGCCGAGCGGCGAGAGCCAGGCGCTCACGCCGGTGAGACGATCGCGCAGGGCGAGGCAGGTTGCGATACGGGGACGGGCCATGAGCTGCTCCAGTGGGGACCTGCGCCGATCGGCCGGCGCTTTCCACTAAAGAGGCGGCGCTCAGGCGGAAGGATTCGCCGCCGCGGTAAAAAAGATCACGCCGCTGGCGCGCATCTGCCGCAACAGTCCCTGGCCCGATTCGAGAAAGGCGGTGAGGTCGTCGCTGCCGGCTTCCTGCGCCAGCGCCTGCAATTGTTCGCGCGCGCTGAGTTCCGGCGCTTCGCCGATGCGTTCGATCAGGCGGAAGGCGAGCGGGCTCAACTCGGAGAAACGCACCTCGCCGTCGGCCTCGCGGCGCAGCAGCAACAAGGTCGGGGCCGGCGGCGGCTGTTCGGGCTGATGGTCCGGGCCGAGGCGGTGCACCGGCCAGGCGTAGGCCAGCGGCCAGGCCAGCGGCGACAACTGCGGCGCGTGTTCGAGCAGGTCGGCGTCGCCGATGCCGGCGTCGTCCTGCGGTGCCTGCGCTTCGCTGAGCTGCAGCGCGAGTTCGACCCATTCGTAATGCGCCAGCTCCGCCAGGAAGGGCGGATCGCCGTCGTCGCGTTCGGGCAGGTAGCGCAGGAATTCGCGGGCGATCTCGGCGAACAGCGGGGTGTGGCAGCGATGGTCGCGGTAGAAATCGCGCACCAGCGCGGTCCAGCGTCGCTCGCCGAGCAGCTTGCGGATGACCGGGAAATTGCTCGCCAACAGGCCTTCGATATTGTTGAACAGCAGGTCGCGATAGATCCCGAGGCGGCGGTCTTCGATGCCGGCGGGCGCCGGGCTGGTTGCCGGGTCGCGCAGGTGGCGGGTCAGCTCGAACTGCTGCGCGCGCAGTCGCGAAGGGGCGTCGCTCATGCTTGCGTCGTCGCTCATCGTGCGGCTTGGGCGCGAGCACGGGGCGCGGCGGTTTGCGGCGCGGCTTCGCGCAGCACCTGGCGGACGATGTCGAGCTCGCCGACGAGTTCTTCGTACGGCGGGAAATTGAAATCGCGTTCGAGCAGGGTCGGGCGCGCGCCGAACAAACGGTAGGCGTCGCCGAGCAGCGACCAGACTTCGTGCTTGACCGGGGCGCCATGGGTGTCGACCTTGAGGTCTTCGGCCTCGTCGTAATGGCCGGCGACGTGCAGGTAGGCGATGCGTTCGCCCGGCATCGCGGCGAGGAATTCGCGCGCGTCGTAGCGATGGTTGATCGAATTGACGTAGATGTTGTTGACGTCGAGCAGCAGCTCGCAATCGGCTTCGGCGAGCACCGCGCGGGTGAACTCGATCTCGCTCATTTCCTGGTGCGGCGCGCCGTAGTAGGAGGCGTTCTCGACCGCGATGCGGCGGCCGACGATGTCCTGGGTGCGGCGGATGCGTGCGGCGACGTGGTGCACGGCTTCCTCGGTGAACGGGATCGGCAGCAGGTCGTAGAGATGGCCGTCGTCGCTGCAATAGCTCAGGTGCTCGCTGTAGCAGGCGACGCGGTGTTCGTCGAGAAAACGGCGGACGCGGATCAGGAATGTTTCGTCGAGCGGCTCGGTGCCGCCCAGCGACAGCGACAAGCCGTGGCAGACCAGCGCGTGGCGCGAACTCAACTCGCGCAGCGCTTCGCCGTAGCGGCCGCCGATGCCGATCCAGTTCTCCGGTGCGCATTCGAGGAAATCGAAATCACCGGCCGCGGCGGACTGCAGCGGGCCCAGCAGGGCCCGCCGCAGGCCGAGGCCGACGGCATCCGGTTTCAGGGGACGCGAGCCGTCCATCGTCATCGATGCGCAGCGATCAGATCGAACCGCCGCACTTGCCTTCGCCGCACTTGCCCTCACCGGCCTTCTTCTTGTCGGCGCCGCACTTGCCTTCACCGCACTTGCCTTCGCCGGCCTTCTTCTTGTCGGCGCCGCACTTGCCTTCGCCACACTTGCCTTCGGCGTGCTTCTTGTCGCCGCCGCAGCTGCCTTCCTTCGCCTTCTTGTCGGCGCCGCAGGTACCTTCGGCGTGCTTGGTCATATCGGCGGCGGCCTTGGCGTCGGCGGCCTTCTCGGCGGCCGGCGGAGCCTGCTGGGCGCCGAGCAGATAGCCCTGGGAGAGATCGCTCATGGCGAACGCGGAAGCCGACAGGCTCAGGCCGCCGAGCAGGGTGGCGCCGATAGCGAGGGCGATGGGCTTCTTGATTTGCTTGGACATGGATGACTCCTACGTGGCGATGACGGCGGGAGGCCCGCCGGCGGGATGAACGGCCCAGTGTGCCGGGTTCCGTCTGGATGCGATGTGCAACGGTATCGAAGTGAGCGGTTACGAATCCGGGGGCGGCTTGGCGATACGGGTGGAAGCGAGGCAGGGATGCGTCACGGAGCGAGATACTCACGGGCCAGGACGCGAGCCCGATGCAGGCGCGATTTCACCGCTTCGCGGCTGAGCCCGAGCTGATCGCCGATCTCGGCGATGGTCAGGCCCTCCAGGTCGCGCAACAGGACGATTTCGCGGTAGTGCGCAGGCAGGGATTCGAGTGCGGCGGCGACATCGTGGCGCCATTCGCAGGGCTCGGGAGTGGCCACCGGCAGGATTTCATCGGTGATGACGTCGCCGCTGAGCATACGCCGACCGCGCTTGAGACGGTTGCACTCGCGCTTGACGATGCGGAAGGTCCAAGAAACGAAGCATTCGAGCACGCGCAGGTCGCGCAACTTGCGCGAGACGGTGATCAGGCTTTCCTGGACCGCATCCTCGATGTCGTTGATGACGCAGTGGTACTCGGCGTAGCGGCGCAGATCCTGGCGCGAGTGCGTCAGCACGCGCTCCAGCGCGGCGCGATCGCCCGATCGGGCGGCCGCCAAATCCCCGTTCGCTATCAGCAAGGTCATGCCCGGGTCTCCTCCGAGGTACGCAAAATACACCGCGGCAGGGCGCTGCGGGCATGTACCAAGAGTTTGGAGAGGGGCCGATCGGTTCGCGATTGCGACGCCGTTGGCGGATTCGTTTAGATCGGATTCAGTCTGGAACGGCTGTAACCGTTTGCAGAAGCCGAGCGGATGCGGGCATTCCGAATGCGGACCGCGGCAGTGGCAGCGGGGCGGTGCGTGGGGCCGCTCATCGGCCGATGGCGGCGGCCGCGGTTTTGCTGCAACGCAGCGCGACGCGTCTGCGCGATCCCCGCTCCGGAGCCTGCCGGAGCGGGTGGGGCCGGGTCAGACCGCGCCGGTAGTGTTGGTGTCGTCGCGCTTCTCGCGCGGCGGCAACTGCTCTTCGCCCTTGACCAGGAACCAGACGTTCTCGGCGATGTTGGTGGCGTGGTCGCCGATACGCTCGATGTTCTTGGCCATGAACAGCAAATGGGTGCAGGCGGTGATGCTGCGCGCGTCTTCCATCATGTAGGTCAGCAGCTCGCGGAACAGGCCGGTGTAGGCGGTGTCGACCTCGGCGTCGCGGGCGCGCACGCTCTGCGCCAGTTCGATGTCGTTGTCGCGATAGGCCGACAGCACGTCGCGCAGTTGCTTGACCGCGAGGGTGCCCAGCGCGTGCAGGCCGGCCACGTGCGGCAGCGGCGGCGACAGATTCAGCGCGGTCGAACGCTTGGCGACGTTGGCGGCGTAGTCGCCGACGCGCTCGATGTCCGAGGCGATGCGGATCGCCGCCAGGATTTCGCGCAGGTCGCGCGCCATCGGCCCGCGCAGGGCCAGCTTCATGACGTCGTGGCTGATTTCCTGTTCGAGCGCGTCGATCGCCTCGTCGTTGGCGATGATCCGCTCGGCGGCCTTGTCGTCGCGGCGCTGGACCACGTCGAGCGCGGCTTCGAGCTGGGACGCGGCCATCTCGCCCATGCGCAGGGTTTCGTCGAGCAGGCGGCGCTGCTCGTCGTCGTAGCTCTTGACGATGTGGTCGTGCATTTGGGTGCTCATTTAGGTGTGTCCGAGTCTCGCTCGTGTTGTTGCTGGGCCGACGATGCCATCCCTGGCGGGACAGCGCATCTCCGGACGGTCCGGCCCGGCCATCCATGGCCGGGCGTTCGGCGCCGCAGCCTGTGCCGATAGGGCACAGGCTGAGCGCGGCGCCTTACCCAAAGCGGCCCGTGATGTAATCCTCGGTCTGCTGCTTCGTCGGCTTGGAGAAAATCTGTTCGGTCGGGCCGTGTTCGATCAGGTCGCCCAGGTACATGAAGGCGGTGAAATCGGACACGCGCGCGGCCTGCTGCATGTTGTGGGTCACGATCGCGATCGTGTAGTCCTTCTTGAGCTCTTCGACGAGCTGCTCGATGCGGCTGGTCGAGATCGGGTCGAGCGCCGAGGTCGGTTCGTCGAGCAGCAGCACCGACGGCTTCAACGCCACCGCGCGGGCGATGCACAGGCGCTGCTGCTGGCCGCCGGACAGGCCCAGGGCGCTCTGGCCCAGCTTGTCCTTGACCTCGTCCCACAGCGCGCCCTGGCGCAGGGCCTGCTCGACGCGGTCGTTCATTTCCGACTTCGACAACTTCTCGTGGTGGCGGATGCCGTAGGCCACGTTCTCGAAGATCGTCATCGGGAACGGCACCGGCTTCTGGAACACCATGCCGACCTTGCTGCGCAGGCGGTTCATCGGGTACTTCGGGTCGAGGATGTTCTCGCCGTCGAGCAGCACTTCGCCGTGCGCTTCCAGCTTCGGGTACAGCGCGTAGATGCGGTTGAAGATGCGCAGCAGGGTCGACTTGCCGCAACCCGATGGGCCGATCAGCGCGGTGACCTGCTTCTCGGGGATCTCCAGGTGGATCGACTTCAGCGCGTGGAACTTGTCGTAGTAGAAGTCCAGGCCGCGCGCGGCGAGCTTGACCGGCGAAGCGCCTACCACGGCCGCGGCGCGGTCCGGGGTGGCGACGGAAAGGCGTGCATCGTTCATGGCCGGGGTCCGGGCAACGGGTTGGTTCGAGAGATCAGTCATTGGAGATCCGATTGCGCAACACGAGGGCGCGGGCGAGCAGGCTGACGATCAGGACGAAGAAGGTGAGCACCAGGGCGCCGGCCCAGGCGAGGGTCTGCCAGGTTTCGTAGGGGCTGCCGGCGAACTGGTTCATCACCACCGGCACGCTGGCCATCGGCTGCAGCACGTTGTGGCTCCAGTACTGGTTGCCGAAAGCGGTGAACAGCAGCGGCGCGGTCTCGCCGGAAATACGCGCCAGGGCGAGCAGGACGCCGGTGACGATGCCGGCCGAGGCGCTGCGGTACAGCACTTGCACGATCACCTTCCACTGCGGCACGCCGAGCGACAGCGCGGCCTCGCGCATCTGCGAAGGCACCAGGCGCAGCATTTCGTCGGTGGTGCGCACCACCACCGGCAGCACGATGAAGGCCAGCGAGATCGCACCGGCCAAGGCCGAGAAATTGCCGCCGCTCTGCATTACCACTAAGGTGTAGACGAACAGGCCGAGCACGATCGACGGCGCCGACAACAGAATGTCGTTGACGAAGCGCACCACGGTACCGATCTTGCGGCCGGCGCCGTACTCGGCCAGCCAGGTGCCGGCGGCGATGCCGAGCGGCGTGCCGAGCACGATCGCGATCAGGCACATCACCGCGCTGCCGAAGAACGCGTTAAGCAGGCCGCCTTCCTGCATCGGCGGCGGCGTGTTCTGGGTGAACAGCGCGAGGTTGATGCCGCCCAGGCCCTTGGCGAGCAGGGTGTAGAGAATCCAGCCGAGGAAGAACAGGCCGAACGCGGCGGCCGCGCAGGCCATGATCACGGCGATCGCGTTGAACACGCGGCGCCGGCCGTACAGCGAATCGGCGACGCGGTGGCGGCGCTGCAGTTCGGCGTCGATGGGAGCGGGAGTCGCGTTCATCAGTTGCCCTCCTTGCGCGAGAGTTGCATCAGCATCAGCCGTGCGGCGGCGAGCACGAAGAAGGTCACGATGAACAGCACGAAGCCGAGCAGCAGCAGGGCCGAGCGATAGGTCTCGGTGGCTTCGCCGAAGTCGTTGGCGATCAGCGCGGCGATGGTCGTGCCGGGTTCGAGCAACGAAGCCGAGAAGTTGACCGAGTTGCCGATCACGAAGGCGACCGCCATGGTTTCGCCGAGGGCGCGGCCGAGGCCGAGGAAGACGCCGCCGATCACCGCCGAGCGGGTGTAGGGCAGGACGATGTCCCAGCTGACTTCCCACTTGGTCGAGCCCAGCGCGTAGGCCGACTCCTTGAGACGGGTCGGCACGGTCAGGAACACTTCGCGCATCACCGAGGAAATGAACGGGATCACCATGATCGCCAGGACGATGCCGGCGGTGAGCATGCCGATGCCGAGCGGTGGGCCCTGGAACAGCTTGCCGATCACCGGCCAGGTGCCGACGTTGTCGTTGAGCCAGGGCGTGACGTGTTCGGTCATCACCGGCACCAACACGAACAGGCCCCACATGCCGTAGATGATCGAGGGAATGCCGGCGAGCAGCTCGATGGCGGTGCCGATCGGGCCGCGCGCCCAGCGCGGCGCGACTTCGGTCAGAAAGAAGGCGATGCCGAAGCTCACCGGCACGGCGATCACCATCGCGATCAGCGCGGTGACGATGGTGCCGTAGATCGGAACGAGCGCGCCGTATTGGTCCTCGACCGGGTTCCATTCGGCGGTGATGAAGAAATCGAGACCTTCCTTGGCCAGCACGTGGCGGCCGCCCCAGAGCATCGACAAGGCGGCGCTGGCGAGAGCGAACAGAACGAAGATGACGGTGGCGGTGAGCACATAACGAAACAGACGGTCGTTGCGCGCATCTTTGCCATCGCGGCTGGAAATACCGGATCGGGCGGGTAGGGCGGTCGCGTTCATTGCGAAGGGAGGTCCGTCGTGGCAGTGCGTTGCATCGGGAGCGTGCGGGGCTGTGGCGGATGCGGGGTGCTGATCGGGCGTGGTGCGGGTGCTGCAGTAGCCGTTGCGATAGAGATGTAGATATATGCGGTAGTGCGGGTGCGATGGGATCGCAGCTTCGGTGGCTGCGACCTTTCCTGCTCGTCATCCCCGCGCAGGCGGGGATCCACCGGACTTTCGTGCGAGAACGCCTGAGGTCTCTGGAACCCCGCCTTCGCGGAGATGACCCATAGGCAATGCCGCGCTCGCTATGCGGACGCGGGCTAATGGGTCACTTGAACTCGGCAGCCCAGTAGGCTTCGATCTGCTTGACCAGTTCCGGCGGCAGCGGCACGTAGTCCAGGCCCTGCGCCTGCGACTGGCCGTTCTCGAAGGCCCACTTGAAGAACGCGCGGGTGTCGGCGCTGCGCTTGGCGTCCTTGGGCTGCTTGTACATCAGGATGAAATTGGTCGCGGTGATCGGCCAGGATTGCGCGCCGCCGGCATTGGTGATGACCAGGTTGAAGTCTTTCGCGCTGGCCCAGTCGGCGGTCGAGGCCGCGGCCTGGAAGGCCTCGGCGCTCGGCTGGACGAAGTTGCCCGCGGCGTTCTGCAACTGCGTGTGCGCCATCTTGTTCTGCAGCGCATAGGCCAGTTCGACGTAGCCGATCGAACCCTTGATCTGCTTCACGTACGAAGCCACGCCTTCGTTGCCCTTGCCGCCCACGCCGCCGGGCCACTGCACCGAGGTGCCTTCGCCGACCTTGCTCTGCCAGGCCGGGCTGACCTTGGACAGGTAGTTGGAGAAGTTGAAGGTGGTGCCCGAACCGTCGGAGCGGTGGACGATGTTGATCTTCAGGTCGGGCAGGGCGACGCCCGGGTTGACCGCGGCGATCGCCGCGTCGTTCCACTTGCCGACGTTGCCGAGGAAGATGTCGGCGAGCAGCGGGCCGGTCAGGCGCAGCTTGCCGGCTTCGATGCCTTCGACGTTGACCACCGGCACCACACCGCCGATCGCCGAGGGGAACTGGCCGAGGCCGGCGGCGGCGAGCTCTTCGCTCGGCAGCGGCTTGTCGGAGGAGCCGAAATCGACCGTGCCGGCCTTGATCTGGGCGATGCCGCCGCCGGAACCGATCGACTGGTAGTTGACCTTGGCGCCGGTGGCCTTGTTGTAGTCGTCCGACCACTTCGACAGCAGCGGGAAGATGAAGGTCGCGCCGGCGCCGGTGATCTGCGCGGCGACCTGGTCGCCCGCGGGCGTAGCGGCCTCGGTCTTGCCGTCGGCGGCCGGGGCCGGCGTCTGGCTGCCCGAGCACGCGGCGGCGGCCAGGGTAATGGCGATAGAGAGGACGGCGATGCGGGCCGGCGACGATTTCATGTACAGCTCCATGAAAGAAGGCCGGCGAGGGCGCCGGCTCGGATGGCGCCATTTGATGATCTTTTTGTTACACGGCTATGACATGGATTCGTAATGAATCTGTAGCGAAAGGGCGGGAGGGGTGTTGAAAGTCGCGGTTTGCGGGGCTGGAGCTGCTGTTTGGCGGTAACAAACCGCCCCAGGCACGGTTTCCGATTCGACTGCGGCACGGGCGATTTGGGGCGTCGGGCCAGGGGCTGGTGCGCGTCCCTAGCGTCGTCGTCGGGACGATGGCGGGGCAGAGTCCTCTCACCCAGCTACCGCCGTTCCCGCGAAGGCGGGCTCCGCTGAACTTCGGCGGAGCCGAGTACCCGGGGTTTCATCCAGGCCGGATGCTGAAGTCTCCCGGCTCCCGGCTCCCAATTCTCGACTCCCCACTCCCCACTCCCGATTCCCGATTCCCGATCCCGATCCCGCGCCCAAAACAAAACGGGCCCGAAGGCCCGTTTCGTCCGATCTCCCCAATCTGAAGGATCCCCCCGGATCCGACGATCGGTCGGATCAGTAGTTCATGTTCGCCGTCCAGTAGGTCTCGATCTGCTTGACCAGCGCGTCCGGCAGCGGCACGTAGTCGAGCGTCTTGGCCTGCTGGTCGCCGTTGGCGTAGACCCAGCGGAAGAATTCCTTGGCGTTCTTGGCGCCGGCGGCGTTCTTGGGCTGCTTGTACATCAGGATGAAGTTGGTCGCGGTGATCGGCCAAGAGTTCTCGCCCGGCGCATTGGTCATGACCAGGTAGAAGTCCTTGGCGTCGGCCCAGTTGGCGCTGGCGGCGGCGGCCGAGAAGGTCTCGTCGGTCGGCAGCACGAAATTGCCGTCGGCGTTCTTCAGGCGCGAGTACGCCATCTTGTTCTGCAGCGCGTACGACAGCTCGACATAGCCGATGCCGCCCTGGATCTGCTTGACGTAGGCGGCCACGCCTTCGTTGCCCTTGCCGCCGATGCCGGTCGGCCACTTGACCGCGGTGCCTTCGCCGACCGAGCTCTTCCAATCGCCGCTGACCTTGGACAGGTAGTTGACGAAGTTGAAGGTCGTGCCCGAACCGTCGGAACGGTGGACGACGGTGATCTTCTTCGCCGGCAGCTTCAGGCCGCCGTTGAGGGCGACGATCGCCGGGTCGTTCCACATGCTGATCTTGCCGAGGAAGATGCCGGCGAGGGTCGCGCCGTCGAGCTTCATCGCGCCCGAGGCCACGCCCGGCACGTTGATCACCGGCACCACGCCGCCGATCACCGACGGGAACTGGGCTAGGCCGAACTTGGCGAGCTCTTCGGGCTTGAGCGGGGCGTCGGAGGAACCGAAGTCGACCGTCGCGGCCTTGATCTGGGCAATGCCGCCGCCGGAGCCGATCGACTGGTAGTTCACTTTCTTGCTGGTCGACTTGGCGTAGTCGGCCGACCACTTCGACATCACGGGATACACGAACGACGCGCCCGCGCCGGTGACGTCGGCGGCCTGGGCGTTGACGGCGAACGCGGTCGCGAGGGCGAGTGCGGTCAGGCGGAAGGACAGAGACTTGAACACGGTGAGCTCCTGAAGAGAGACGGCTGGCACGAATCCGTTGCGGCGAATTTCATAACGGTTCGATGACAGTCACGAGGCGAAAACATGACAGAGACGTGACATCCCTTTCTTTCCGACGCACGGTGCGCGCAAAAGAAGGGCGCGGCCTAGGCCGCGCCCGTAACGATCGTTGCCGATCGAGGGGGAGAGATGTCCGATCGGAGCGGTAAGCCGCGGCTTACCAGTAGAACTGCACGCGCGCCGAGATCACGTTCGGGCTGTCGTCGACGACGCGGTTGAAGGTGCGGTTGTTGTAGGCCGCGGTCTGCGAGTAGGTGGCGCTGGTCTTGCCGATGTAGCGCGAGCTGTCGACGATCGAGTAGTCGAGCATGAACTTGAAGTTCGAGCGCCAGTACCAGTTCACGCCGACCGTCCAGGCGTCCATTTCGCCGCCGAGCACGCCGTCGACGATCGGAGCGGCGGTCGGGGTCGCGCCCGGGCGCAGCGAGCCGTCGTTGAGGTCGATCTTGTCGTAGCGCAGGCCGACCTGCCACATGCCGCTGGCGGGCTCGTCGGGCAGCGGGGTGGTCGGCACGCCGCCCTTGTAGCCCCAGGTCTCGCCGGTGATGTTCCACACGCCGCTGACGTAGAAGCTGTCGCCGCTGAACTTCTTGCCCGGCTGGGCGATGGAGCGGGTGGCGTAGCGGTCGAATTCCGAACGCATGTACTCGGCCTGGACCTTGACCGGGCCGTGCACCCACATCGCCTCGGCGCCGATGGTGTTCTGGCGGTCGACGTTGAGCAGGTTACCGGTGTCGACCAGGCGGCCGGCCGCGAGGTCGACCTGCGGACGAGTGCGGATGCGCACGGTGTCGGCGTCGGTGTCGAGGTTGACGTAGGACAGGCCGAAGTGGAGGATGTTGCCCTTCTCGTTGATCGGCGCGAAGGTGCCGCGCAGGCCGTAGCCCGAGCCGTGGGCGAGGTTACGGGTCAGCTCGCGGCCGAAGTAGCTCGCGGTCAGGCTCCAGTCGTTGGTGCCGTAGCTGTAGGCGGCGCCGAGACGGCGCGCCACGCCGAAGGTGTTGGTCACCATCGCCTTGGAGATGAAGTCATTGTTCTTGGTCGAGGACAGCTCTTCCAGGCTGTTCGGCTGCTTGTACTGGCCGACCTGGATGTAGTGGTTGGCGTTGCCGCCGAGCTTGTACTTCAGATTGACGTCGAGGAACTTGTCGGCCTTGGCGTCGTAACCGGCGACCCACTCGATGTTGCCCGGGCCCTTGCCCTTCAGCACCAGCTCGGCGCGGCGCAGTTCGTTGTCGTTGTCTTTGCCGTCCGGCACGTCGGCGTTGAGGTTGAGGACGTCGCTGTTGAAATCGTTGTAATCCGCCTGCAGCAGACCTTCGAAGGTGACTTCCGAGTCGCCGATGACGTCGAGTGCGATTTCGGCGTGCGCGGCGGGCGCTGCGAGAGCGGCGAACAACGCGACGGCAAGGGTGTTGCGGGAGAGTTTCATGGTCTAGCCCTGAGGCGTGGAGTGATGGCGCGCAGGCTAGAGTGTGAAAGTTGCGTAAATGTGACAGATCTGACTTATTTCGCAGGCATGACGCTGCGATGACGCTCGCGCAAGCACGGTGCACCGGTTGGATTTTCTTTTTAAATCAAGCCGCTATGGGCTCGGGTTCGCCGGGCGTTTTGTCTGTGAAGCGGCACAGATCACGGATCGCGCAGTGCGGGCAATCGGGCTTGCGTGCCTTGCAAACGTAACGTCCGTGCAGGATCAACCAGTGATGCGCGTCGTGCAGATAGTGCGCGGGCACCGCCTTGAGCAGGCCGTCCTCGACCGCGCGCACGTCCTTGCCGGGCGCCAGGCCGGTGCGGTTGGAGACGCGGAAGATATGGGTGTCCACCGCCATGGTCGGTTCGCCGAAGGCCGTGTTGAGCACGACGTTGGCGGTCTTGCGGCCGACCCCGGGCAGGGCTTCGAGCGCGGCGCGGTCGTGCGGCACCTCGCCGCCATGCAGGTCGATGAGCTGTTGCGACAAGGCGATCACGTTCGCGGCCTTGGTGTTGAACAGGCCGATCGTGGCGATGTAGGGCTTGAGCCCGTCGACGCCGAGCGCGGTGATCGCCTGCGGCGTGTTGGCGACCGGAAACAACTTGCGCATGGCCTTGTTGACGCCGACGTCGGTGGCCTGCGCGGACAGCACCACGGCGACCAGCAACTCGAACGGCGTGCTGTATTCGAGTTCGGTGGTCGGCTTCGGGTTCAACGCCTGCAGGCGCGAGAACATCTCCTCGATCTCGGCCGGAGCGAGACGGGCGACGCGTTTTTCGGCCGGTTTCGCGGTCTTTTTTGCCGCCGGCTTGGTCGTGGCGGGTTTGCTTGCGGCGCGCTTGGCCGGGGATTTCGCAGCAGGTTTTGCGACGGCTTTCTTGGCGACTTTTTTGGTCGCCTGCTTGAGCGTCTTGCTGGCGGCGTTCCTGGCGGGCTTGGCGGCGGGCGGGGAGGTCTTGGCCATGCGGAGGGTCGGTCTCAGGTCGGTCCGCGCTGCGCGGCCTTGGCCTTGGCGCGGGCCAAGGCGGCCGCGGCGGCCGAAGGCAGGGCCGGGCGCTGCGTGGCGGGGGGAGAGGTGTCGGCAATGGTGTCGCCAACTGAATTATCGGCCGCGCTCGTGGGCGCAGGCGTCGCCGCGCGTTGTGCGGCGCGTTCGTCGGCGCGTCGCTGCAGACGAAGGTTGCGTGCGCGGTAACGTTCGCGCGCCGCCAGGGCGCGCACGCGCGCCTCGCGCGCGCTGCGCAGCGCCTGGGTGCAGGCGCCGGTGCACTGGCGACAGACGATGCCGTCGCCGTCGTCGAAATTCGCGCTCAACAAACCGAGCGCGATCGCGGCATCCAGGTCGTCCTGCGCCAGCGCCGCGACGATCGCGTGCGCCGCCGCGCCGCGCGCATCGGCGCAGCCGCAGCGGCAGGGCGCGGACGTGCGCTCGCTCACGTTCCGGCGAAGGCGGGCTTGCGCCGTTCGAGGAAGGCGGTGGTGCCTTCGCGCATGTCGTCGGTCGCGAACATCAGGCCGAACTGCGCGGTTTCGTATTCCAAACCTTCTTCGATCCCGCATTCGCCGCCGACCGCGATGCAGTCGAGCACGCCGCGCAGCGCCAGCGGCGCGGCCGCGGCGAGCTGTTCGGCGAGCTTGAAGGTCTCGGCCTCGAGTTCGGCCGCCGGCACCACGCGATTGACGATGCCCAGCTCGCGCGCACGCGCGGCGTCGATCGGGGCGCCGACCAGGCACAGCTCCAGGGTGGCGGCGCGGCCGGCCAGGCGCAGCAGGCGCTGGGTGCCGCCGAAGCCCGGGATCAGGCCGAGGTTGATCTCGGGCTGGCCGATCTTGGCGTTGTCGGAGGCGATGCGCAGGTGGCAGCCCATCGCCAGTTCCAGGCCGCCGCCGAGGGCAAAGCCGTTGATCATGCCGATGACGGGCTTGGGCATCTTCTCGATCCGGCGCATCAGTTTCTGCCCGCGCTGGGAGAAGTCGCGGCCCTGGACCGGGGTCAGGGTGTTCATTTCCGAGATGTCGGCGCCGGCGACGAAGGCCTTGGGGCCGGCGCCGGTCAGGACCACGGCGCGCACGGCCGGGTCGGCGGCGGCGGCTTCGAAGGCGGCCAGCAGGGCGTCCAGGGTCGCGGCATTGAGCGCGTTCAGCTTGTCGGGACGGTTGACGGTGATCTGGCGCACGGCGCCGCGATCGGCGATCAGCAGGGGCGATTCGGTCATGTGATGGCCGTAGGATTCCGGGGGGATGGGGAGCGGCAGGCAGGGAACTCCGGCCCTGCGTCGCGGTCAGATCTCCGGTCGTCAGTGGCGGTTAAGCGCTGCCGCCGGTATCCTAACTCGTCCTGTCGGGCACTTACGACCGACCCAGGGCTTCTACATCGGGGCATGATTGGACTATGCCCCTAGCCGATCGGGGCGACGCAGTCGCCCCGTGCCATTACCGGAGATTCCACCGAATGAAGTTGCGTTTGATTGCTGCCGCCGTTGCGGCCCTGGCACTGACCGCCGGCAACGCCGTCGCGCAGGACACTTCTTCCGAGAAGGGCAAGCTGAGCTATGCGCTCGGTTACGACCTCGGCCGCAATGCCGTCGAAAGCGGTGAGCAGGTCGATGTCAACACGATCGTCAAGGGTCTGCAGGACGGCTATGCCAAGAAGCAGCCGTCGGTGCCGGTCGACCAGCTGCGCACTGCCGTGCAGAACATGCAGAAGCGCCAGCAGGACAAGGCCAAGGCCGAGTGGGACAAGGCCGCTGCCGAAAACAAGGGCAAGAGCGACACCTTCATCAACGGCAACAAGGCCAAGGCCGGCGTGAAGACGCTGCCGAGCGGCGTGCAGTACCGCATCATCGACACCGGTACCGGCGCCAAGCCGACCCAGGCCAGCACCGTCGCCCTGGAAGTCGCCGGTCCGTTCCCGTGGGGCCAGCGTCCCGAGCAGGCGCGTCCGGCCAACTCGATTCCGTCGATCAAGGTCAGCGAAATCGAAATGGCGGCGATGCGCGAAGTGCTGCTGCAGATGCCGAGCGGTTCGAAGTGGGAAGTGACCCTGCCGGCCGACAAGGCCTACGGCGCCGACCCGCGCACGCCGTACCCGCCGAACGTCGCCGTGCAGTTCGAAATCAAGCTGGTCAGCGTCAAGTAAGATCAGACAAGCGTCACAGACTTGCGCCGGCTAGCCCGGCGCAAGTCGTTTCTGGAGCGGGGCGGCGGGTCGAGCGATATCAGGACTCGATGCGCGGTGCCCGATGTTTCGCACGGCCTGCCGATCGCTCGGTCGGGCTTTACGAGGTCGCCCCGCCAGGCACAATGGCGGCATGGCCTCGGTGGACGATATGACGACATTCCGCGCGGTGCTGAGTCCGTGCATCGGTGTCTGCCAACTCGGCGACGACGGCCTGTGTTCGGGCTGCCACCGCACCACGGCCGAAATCGCCCGTTGGTCGCAGATGAACGACGATGAGCGCCTGCGCCTGATGGAAGTAGTGTTGCCACAGCGCGAGTCGAAGCTGCGGTGACCGCGCCTGCGCCAACACCGGCCTTCATGGGCGCCGACTTCCTCGACGGCGATTCGCGCGAACGCACCCGCCTGCTGGCGGCACTGCATCCGCTCGATGCCGCGCCCGAAAGCGACGGCTGGAACCTCGACGACCTGACCGGGCTGTTGCCCGACGACGCCTTGCATGCGCAGGCCGCGGTGCTGGTCGGCCTGGTGCTGCGCGCCGAGGGCGTGCAGGTGTTGCTCACGCGCCGCACCGATGGCCTGCGCCAGCACGGCGGCCAGGTGAGCTTTCCCGGCGGCCGCATCGAACCCGGCGATGCCGATGCGGTCGCGGCCGCCTTGCGCGAGACCGAAGAGGAAATCGGCGTGCCGGCCGCGTTGATCGCGCCGCTCGGTTTCCTCGACCCGCTGGTGACGATTACCGGCTTTCGCGTGTTGCCGCTGGTCGCGGTGATCGACCCGGCCTACGTCGCGCGGCCCGACCCGAACGAAGTCGCCGAGGTGTTCGAAGTGCCGCTGGCCTTCCTGCTCGACCCCGACAACCTCACCACGCGCACCCTCGAGTACAAGGGCCGCGCCCGCCACGTGCTCGAATACCGCTATCCGAGCCAACGCATCTGGGGCGCGACCGCATCGATGCTGTTGAACCTGCGGCAGCGATTGGAGACGACCCGATGAGCGACTGGACCACCCTCGTATCGGCCGAGGACCTCGCTGCGGCATTGGGCCGCGACGATCTGATCGTCGTCGACGCGCGCTTCGCTCTCAACGACAAGGCCGCGGGCGAAGCCGCTTATCGCCAGGCGCATGTGCCAGGCGCGCGTTACGCGCATCTCGACCGCGACCTGTCCGATCACCGCAAATCCGGCGGCGGCCGTCATCCCTGGCCCGAGGCCGACGATTTCACCGCCGCGCTCGGGCGCTGGGGCATCACCCCGCAGCACCAGGTCGTGGTCTACGACAACGGCGACGGCGCCCTGGCCGCGGCGCGCCTGTGGTTCCTGCTGCGCGTGCTCGGCCACCAGCGCGTCGCCGTGCTCGACGGCGGCTGGCAGCGTTGGACCGCGCTCGGCCTGCCGAGCGACGACCTCGTGCCGGCGCCGGCAGCGACCCGCTACGAAGCCAGCTATGACGCGCGTCGCGTGCTGGATGCGCAGGACGTGCGTTCCTTGCTCGATTCCGGCGGCCTGCTGATCGACGCGCGCGCCGGCGAGCGCTTCCGCGGCGAAGTCGAACCGCTCGACCGCGTCGCCGGCCACGTGCCCGGTGCGCGCAACCGCCCGTATGCGAACAACCTCGCCGATGGCCGCTTCAAGTCGAGCGAAACGCTCGCCGGCGAATTCGCGCCCTTGCTCGCGGGCCGCGCGCCGGCGCAGACCGCGGTGATGTGCGGCTCTGGCGTGACCGCCTGCCACCATCTGCTGGCGATGGCGCATGCCGGTTTCGACGGGGCGGCGTTGTATACCGGTTCCTGGAGCGGTTGGATCGAGGATCCGCAGCGGCCGGTGGCGATCGGGGACGAGTGAGGCGAGGGACGCGCAGTCGTCACAGCCATCAATCGAAGCTCCGAACCGCCGTAGGTGCTCTCCTGTAGGAGCGGCGTGAGCCGCGACCGCGGGACGCGCAGAAGCAACTGCGCCGATGCCACGCATCGAAGCGGCGTGCTTCCGCAGGGGTAGGAGCGGCGCGAGCCGCGATCGCGCTGCAACGGCTTTGCGGCGTTTCGCTCAAGCAAGATCAAGATCAAACGCCAAAAGTTTCCGCCACTAAAGCGGCGGGTTACTTTCTTTTGTCAAAAGCGACAAAAGAAAGTAACCAAAGAAAAACGCTTTCTCTTTGAATCACAGGCCCG
>NZ_JMTZ01000009.1 GCF_000731095.1 Lysobacter antibioticus
TTTGGGCTTAGCAAAAGAAAGTAACCCGGCCGCGTCAGCGGACGGAAGCTTTAGATGTTGCTTCACCGCACTGCGGTAAGAAACGCAGTGACCGCCAGTTGCGTGGTCGCGGCTCGCGCCGCTCCTACCCCAGGAGCAGACCGCCCGAGGCCGAGACCAACCCCCTAATCGCCCTGCGAACCCCGATGCGGCTTGCCATGCCGCTCGCGCAACACCGCCACCGCGTCGCCCAGCGACAGCCCGCGCGCGCGCAACAGCACCTGCAGGTGGAACAACAGGTCGGCGGCTTCGCCGCACAAGGCGGCATCGTCCTGGGCGACCGCGGCCAGCGCGGTCTCGACGCCTTCTTCGCCGACTTTCTGCGCGATCGAGCGCACGCCTTTCTCGAACAGCTTGGTGGTGTAGCTGCCGGCGGGACGCTCGCGTTCGCGCTCGGCGATCAGTCCATCGAGCTCGCCAAGAAACGCCAGCTCGTCTCCCGACGCGCTCGGGAAGCAGCTGTCGCGACCGAGGTGGCAGGTCGGCCCATGCGGACGCGCGCGCACCAGCAAGGTGTCGCGGTCGCAATCGGTCTCGATCGAGACCAGGTCGAGGTAGTGCCCCGAGCTTTCGCCCTTGGTCCACAAGCGCTGCTTGCTGCGGCTGAAAAAGGTGACATGGCCGCTGTCGAGGGTGAGCTGCAGGGCGGCACGGTCCATGTAGCCGAGCATCAACACGCGCAGGTTGACCGCGTCCTGGATCACTGCCGGCAGCAGGCCGTCCTGCTTGTCCCAGGCCAGGGCGTCGATCTGCTCCGCGCTCAGCGTCGCGGACGCTGCGGTGGAGGAATTAGTGGAGCTGTCGGACTGGGACACCCTGCTCTCGCAATGCTGCTTTCAAGGCCGGAATGCGGATGCTGCCGGAATGGAACACGCTCGCGGCCAGGGCCGCGTCGACGTCGGCCTGCAGGAACACCGCACCGAAATGCTCGATCGCGCCGGCGCCGCCGGAGGCCACTAACGGCACCTCGCAGATCGCGCGTACCGCGGCCAGCTGTTCGAGATCGTAGCCGCTGCGCACGCCGTCGCTGCCCATGCAGTTCAGCACGATCTCGCCGGCGCCGCGCTGCTGCGCCTCGACCACCCAGTCCAGGGTACGCCGGGCCAGGGCCTGGGTGCGCGAAGGGTCGCCGGTGTACTGGCGCACGCGCCATTCGCCGTCGGGGTCGCGCAGGCTGTCGATGCCGACCACCACGCATTGCACGCCGAACTCCTCGGCGATCTCGCCGATCAGCTCGGGACGCTCCAGCGCCGGGGTGTTGATCGAGATCTTGTCGGCGCCGGCGTTGAGCACCCCGCGCGCGTCGGCGACCGAGCGGATGCCGCCGGCGACGCAGAATGGGATGTCGATGGCGCGCGAGACGCGTTCGACCCAGTCGCGGTCGACGCTGCGCCCCTGCGGGCTGGCGGTGATGTCGTAGAACACCAGCTCGTCGGCGCCCTCGTCGCGATAGCGCAGAGCCAGCTCGACGATGTCGCCCATGTCGACGTGGTCGCGGAAACGCACGCCCTTGACCACGCGCCCGTCGCGCACGTCCAGGCAGGGCACAATGCGCCGGCTCAGCCCGTTCAGCATCGGCGCACCTGACGCAGCGCGTCCGTCAGTTCGAAACGGCCTTCGATCAGGGCCTTGCCGAGCACCGCACCGGCGCAGCCGACGCCATCGGCGGCGACGATGTCGGCGATGTCGCGGATGCCGCCCGAGGCCTGCAGCTGAACGTGCGGGGCGACCTCGTGGATGTGCCGGTACAGGTCCAGATTCGGCCCGGCCAGGGTGCCGTCGCGCGAGACGTCGGTGCACAGCAGGTGGCGCAGGCCGGCCTGGGCGTAGCGTTCGAGCAAGGGCTCCAGGCGCATGCCGCTGTCCTCGGTCCAGCCGGCCACCGGCAGCTCCCAGTCGCCTTCGCTGTTCTGGCGCACGTCCAGGGCGATGGTGATGCGGTCGGCGCCGAAGCGCTTGAGCCAGCCGATGACCAGATCGGGTTCCTTGATCGCCAGCGACCCGACCACGACGCGGTCGGCGCCGGCGTCGAGGATGGCCTCGACATCGGCCTCGCTGCGCACCCCGCCGCCGGTCTGCACGCGCATCCAGCTGGAGGTGGTGATCGCGCGCAGCAACGGCGCCAGGGTGTAGCCGCCGTAGCGCGCGGCGTCGAGGTCGATCAGGTGCAGCCATTTGGCGCCGGCCTCGGCGTAACGCGTGGCCAGGGCCAGGGGCTCGGTTTCGTAGCGGGTTTCCTGGGCGTAGTCGCCCTGGTGCAGGCGGACGACCCGACCGTCGCGAACGTCGATCGCGGGATAAAGCGTGCTGTTGCCCATGTTCACGCCTCCAGCGCCAGGAAGTTGGCGAGCAGGCGCGAGCCGACGGCCGCCGAGCGTTCCGGATGGAACTGGGCACCGTAGCAGCGCCCGCGCCCGGCGACCGCGGTGAAACTGCGGCCGTAACTGGTGCTGGCCAAGGTGTCCGAGGTCAGCGGCGCGGCGTAGCTGTGAACGAAATAGGCTTGGTCGCGCTCGCCGATGCCGGTCAACAATCCCGGGGCGCCGGTGGGCGTTTCGCATTTGTCGAGGAAATTCCAGCCCATATGAGGCACACGTACTCCTGGTCCTGGTTGCAGCCTGGTGATCCGGCCCGGAAGGAGTCCGAGGCACTCGACCTCGCCCTCCTCCGAGGACTCGTACAGCAGCTGCATGCCCAGGCAGATCCCGAGCAACGGCTGCTGCAAGCGGCGGATCGGATCGACCAGGCCCCGTTCCCGCAACCGCGCCATCGCGGGGGCAGCTGCGCCCACGCCCGGCAGGATCACGCGATCGGCGGAGGCGATCGTTGCGGGGTCGGCGCTCAGGATCGAACGCGCACCCAGCCGCTCCAATGCATAACGCACCGAGCCGATGTTCCCCCCACCCGAATCGACGACTACAACCCAAGACATCACAAGACCCCTTTGGTACTCGGCAATTCGCGACCTTCGCGGCGGATCGCCTGGCGCAGCGCGCGCGCCACGGATTTGAAGCAAGCCTCAACTTTGTGGTGATCGTTATCACCTTCCACGTTCAGATTCAGGTTCAGCCCGGCGGTTTCGCACAACGAACGGAAGAAATGCGCGACCAGTTCGGTCGGGAAATCGCCCACCCGCTCGCGCGCGAACGTGCCGGAGAAGACGAAATACGGGCGGCCGGAGAAATCCAGCGCCGCGCGCGCCAGAGTTTCGTCCATCGGCAATACGACAGCGTGTCTACCTAATGTGCTTTCCTGAAGTGTGCTTTCTTGAAGTGTGCTTTTTTCGGGTACCGCTTCCTGAAGTGTGCTTTCTTCGACTGCGCTTTCGGTGCCATCCGCGGCCACCGCATCGAAGCCGTAGCGGCCGATGCCGCGCTTGTCGCCGAGCGCCTCGCGCAGGGCCTGCCCCAGCGCCAGCGCGCTGTCTTCGATGGTGTGGTGCTCGTCGATGTGCAGGTCGCCTTCGCAACGCAGCTCCAGGGCGAAACCGCCGTGCTTGCCGATCTGTTCGAGCATGTGGTCGAAGAAGCCCAGGCCGGTGTGGACCTTCGGCTCGGCAACGCGATCCAGGTCGACCGCGACTTCGATCCGGGTCTCGCGGGTGTTGCGCTGCACGCGCGCGGTGCGCGGGCAATCGGCCAGAGTGTGGGCGATGCCGGCCCAATCCCACTCGCCGCCGAATTGCTCGGTGCGCAACTGGAACGCGCGGATGCCGAGGTTGGCGGCGAAACCGTTGTCGGTCTCGCGGTCGCCGACCATCGCCGAGCGCGACCAGTCGATGCCGCGGTCTTTCAGCAAAGGCAGCGCCAGGCCGATGCCGGGCTTGCGCGTGGGCAGGTTCTCGGCCGGAAAACTGGTGTCGATGAGCACCTCGCGGAAGACGATGCCCTGGCTTTCGAACACCTGCATCATCAACTGGTGCGGGCCGTCGAAACTCCAGCGCGGATACGCCTCGGTGCCGAGGCCGTCCTGGTTGGTGACCATGACGAACTGATAGCCGGCGTCGCGCAGTTTCAGCATCGCCGGGATCACCCCGCGCACGAACCGCAGCTTGGCATAGCTGTCGATCTGGAAATCCGCCGGCTCCTCGATCAGGGTGCCGTCGCGATCGACGAACAGGATCGGCGTCGAGGCGCTCATGCCGCTACTCCGCGCGTCTGCGCATTGCGCGTCAGCACTTCGATCACCGCCGCGTTCTGCTCCGGCGTGCCCAGGCTGATGCGCAGCGCATTGCCGAGCTGCGGCGCGGCGCGCATGTCGCGCACCACCACGCCGGCATCGAGCAGGCCGTCGAACGCGGCCTGCGCGTCGTCGAAACGGGCGAGCAGGAAATTCGCCTGCGAGGGATAGACCTGCAGCACGCCGGGCAAGGCCTGCAGCGCGGCGAACAATCGCTCGCGCTCGCCGATCGCGGTGACCACGCGCGCCTTGGTGGTGTTGTGCGGCACCTCGGCCAGCGCGCGCAGGGCCAGGTTCACGCAGGGCGTGGGCAACGGGTACGGCGCCTGGCAACGCTGCAACGCGGCGATCAGCTCGGCGTCGGCGATCACACTGCCGATGCGCGCCGCGGCCAGTGCGTGCGCCTTCGACAAGGTCCGCAGCACCGCGATATTGCGACGGGCAGCGAGCAGGCTCACTGCCGAGGCGCCGTCGGCGAATTCGAGATAAGCCTCGTCGACCACGACCAGGGCGCGGCCGCGCAGACGCAGGGCCAGCGCATCGATCTCGGCCAACGGCAACAAGGTGCCGGAGGGGTTGCCCGGCGAGCACAGGAACACCAGCTTGGCGTTCTCGCGCTCGACCGCCTGCGCGACCGCGGCGAAATCGCAGGCGAAACCGGCAGGCGTGTCGCGCAAGGCGACTTCGACCGTGCGAGTGCCGTGCAGGCGTGCGTTGACCGCGTACATGCCGAAGGTCGGCGGCGTGATCACGATGGCGTCGCCGCCGGGACGGCACAGCGCGCGCACCAGCAGATCGATCGCCTCGTCGCTGCCGCGGCCGGCCAGCAGTTGCTGCGGCTCGCAGCCGTACAGCCCGGCCAGCGTTTCGCGCAGGCGCTGCGGCTGCGGGTCCGGATAACGGCGCACCGAGCCTTCGCCGTCGGCCACGCTCGGCCAGGCCGCTTCGTTGGCGTTAAGCCAGACTCGGCCGCTGCGCTTCTCGCTGCGCGCCGAGCTGTAGCCGGCGAAATCGCGCAGGTCCTCGCGCAACAGGTTCAGGGGGTTGTCGTCGTTCATTTCGATCGGACTCGATTCGTTCTCAGCACTCATGCCGCTGCCGCCCGCAAACGCAAGGCCACCGCCTCGCGGTGCGCATCCAGGCCTTCGGCCGTCGCCAGCTCGACCGCGCAGGGGCCGATCGCCAGCAAGCCGCGCGGCTGCACTTCCTGCACCGTGATCGCGACCTGGAAGCTGGCCACGTTGACGCCGCTGGCGTACCGCGCCGCGCCGCTGGTCGGCAGGACGTGGTTGGTGCCGCTGCAGTAGTCGCCCAGCGCTTCCGGTGCCCAATCGCCGAGGAACACCGAACCGGCCGCCTCGACTTCCGGCAACCACTCGCGCGCATCGCGCAGGGCCAGGATCAGGTGCTCGGGCGCATAACGGTTGCTGACTTCCAGCGCGCGTTCGATCGAATCGACCCGGATCGAACGCGAGCACTGCAACGCCGCACGCGCGGTGTCGGCGCGCGACAGCCGGGCCAGCTGCGCTTCGAGTTCGACATCGACCGCATCCAGCAATGCCTCGTCGTCGCTCACCAGCAGCACCTGCGAATCCGGCCCGTGTTCGGCCTGCGACAGCAGGTCGGCGGCGACGAAATCGGCTCGCGCGCCGGCATCGGCGATCACCAGCACTTCCGAGGGGCCGGCCGGCAGATCGATCGCCGCCCCGCCTTCGAGCAGCGCGACCTGGCGCTTGGCTTCGGTGACGTAGGCATTGCCGGGCCCGAACAATTTGTCGCACTTGCCGATGCTTTCGGTGCCGAAGGCCATCGCCGCGATCGCCTGGGCGCCGCCGACCTTGAACACCCGGGTCACCCCACAACGGCTCGCAGCGTAGAGCACCGCCGGATCGGCGCTGCCGTCGCGGCGCGGCGGCGTGCACAAGGCGATCTCGCGGCAACCGGCCAGATCCGCCGGCACCGCCAACATCAGCGCGGTCGAGGGCAGCGGCGCCGAGCCGGCCGGCACGTACAGGCCGACCCGGCGGATCGGCCGCAGGATGCGTTCGCAGCGCACGCCGTCGGCGGTGTCGATCGCATACGGCTCGCTCATGCCGGCGTCGTGGAACACCGCGATGCGCTCGGCGGCCTCGTCGATCGCCGCGCGCAAGGCCGGCGTCAGCGAGGCTTCGGCGGCGTCGAACTCGGCGGCGTCGACAGCGAAGCGCTCGGGCGCGCCACCGTCGAAACGTTCGGCATACAGGCGCAATGCGGCATCGCCGTCGCGCCGCACCGCTTCGACGATCTCGGCGACCGCGGCCGCGGTCGAGGCCCGGGTCTGTTGCGCCGGACGGCGCAGCGCCTGTTCGCGCGCGCCTTCGTCGAGTGCGTTCCAGTCGAGGCGTTGCATCTTCGCGCTCATGCCAGCATGCCCTCGACCGGCACCACCATCAGTCCGCGCGCGCCGGCGCGCTTGAGTTCTTCCAGCCGCTGCCAGGTCACCGCGCCGTGGCACAGCGCCTGCAGGGCCACGCCGTCGCCGTTGTCCAGGCTCATCACCGTCGGCGGCTCGGCGTCGGGCAACAGCGGCAGCAATTCGTCGAGCAGGTTGCGCGGCGCCTGGAACATCAGCAGCTTGCTGTTGCGCACGCGCAGCGCGCCGTCGAGACGGCGCAGCAGCAGGTCGGCCAGTTCGCCGCGCACGTCGTCGAAGCCGCCGGCCGGGCCGGCCAGCACCGCTTCGCTTTCGATCAGGGTCTGCACCGGCTTGAGCTGGTTGGCCGACAAGGTCGCGCCGCTCGACACCAGGTCGCAGATCGCCTCGGCCTGGCCCAGGCGCGGGGCGATTTCGACCGAACCCGACAGCAGCACGACCTGGGCGTCGACGCCCTCGCCGGCCAGCCACTGCGACAGTAGCGCCGGATAGCTGGTGGCGATGCGCTTGCCGGCCAATTGCTGTGGGCCTTCCCAGTGCCAGGCCTCGGGCACGGCCAGCGCCAGGCGGCAGCCGCCGAAACCGAGCGCGCGCCATTCGCGGAATGCCGATTCGCGGCCGTTGCTGCGGCGGTCGCCGTCCTGTTCGAGCAGGACATTGCGCCCGACCACGCCGAGGTCGCAGACGCCGTCGGCGATCAGGCCGGGGATGTCGTCGTCGCGCACCAGCAGCAGGTCGACCGGCAAGGTTTCGCCGTAGCAGAACAAACGGTCGCGGCTCTCGCGCCAGCTCAGGCCGCAGGCGGCCAACAGCGCACGCGCCGGCTCGGCGAGACGGCCGGATTTCTGGATCGCGATGCGCAAGCGGTCACGCGCGGCGGCGCTGGCGGGAGGGCTCATGAACGGGTCTCGGATGGGGGGCGGTCGATGCGGGGACGAGGCGGCAGTCCGATGACGGGGTGTGCCGAGAGAGGCGCGGACTTGCGCGGTCTTTCAGGAATTCAGCGGTGTCGCGCGGCGCGCCGGTGCAGGGCCGCGCCGTAACCGCCGGTGCCGCGTTCGAGCACGCGGGCGACGCGCCCGATCGTGGTCACGCTGACCTGGGTGCGGTCGTGGATTTCGCGATACGGCACGCCTTCGTTGAGCAGGGGCACGACGCGCCAGCGGTCGCTCATCGCCTCCAGTTCGGCCGGGGTGCACAAGTCTTCGAGAAAGGCCCGCACCTGTTCGGCGCTGCGCAGGCCGGCCAAGGCCACCGCCAGGTCGGCGATCGCATCTTCGGTCTGCTCGGTGTCGTTGGCGCGGCGCTTCATTGCGGAGAACTCATGTCGGCGTGGTAGCAAGGTCGCTGAATCGGTTGCCCCGCAGGGCAGGCGGGGTTCGACGCCCGGGAATCCAACGCCTGGGGATCGAACCCAGGCGCGGATCATCGAACGCGTTAATGCACTAACGCGTTAATACATTATCGATCGAGCCGGCCGCCGTCAAGCCGGCCTGTCGCAGTAAGGAATTGCGTTAAGACTCAGATGCGCCCGATCCCACGCCCCTGACCGGGGTCGAGGCGCCGCGACCGCTCCCCCGACGCCCCGCCACCGCGACGCAAAGGCCTGTGTCCGCCACCGCCACGGAAGATGAATACGAACCCTGCCCTCGCTGCCGTACCGAGTCGCCCCGCCTCGCCCCAGCGCCGCTGGGCCGGGTGGGCCCTGCTCTGCCTGCTCGCCGCGGCGTTGCTCGCACCGGCGTCCGCGCACACCGTGCTGAACCTCGAACGCAGCACCCGCGAGGTCGAACTCGCGCCGTTCACCGCCTACTACCACGACACCGGCGGCCGCCTCGATCTCGACGGCGCGCGGCGCGCGCTCGCTGAGAAGCGTTATCGGCCGCTGCCGAACGGCAACGGCTCGTTCGGCTTCCAGCCCGGCGCCTACTGGTTCCACATCGCCGCGGTGAACCGCAACGCCGAGGTGCCGCGCTGGCTGTTGGTGCAGCAGTTCGCGCTCAGCGACCGTCTCGATGTCTACACCCGCGCGCGCAACGGCGCTTCGACCCACCAGGTGGGCGGCGACAGCCAGTTGTTCGCCTCGCGCGCGATCCGCTACCGCCATCCGAATTTCTGGATCGACCTGCCGGCCGACCAACCCGTCGACATCTTCGTGCGCGTGCGCAGCGACAGCTCGATGCAAGTGCCGCTGACCCTGTACACGCCGAGCGCCTTCACCGAGCTCGCGCGCGACGCCCAGTTCGGCATCGGCATCTACTACGGCATCCTGGTCGCGTTGTTCTTCTACAACCTGGTGCTGTGGCTGAGCCTGCGCGACTCCAGCTACTTCTGGTACCTGTTCCATATCTGCGCGTTCGGCCTGGTGCTGCTGACCCTCAACGGCCTGGGTTTCGAGTACCTGTGGCCGCGTTCGCCCTGGCTCGCCGACCACTCGGTGCCCTTGTCGATCTGCCTGGCCCAGATCGGCATGCAGCAATTCGCGCGCAACTTCCTCAGCCTGCACCGACGCTGGCGCCTGGGCGATTACGTCGGCCTGGGCATGATCGCGTTCTTCGTCCTGCTCGGCATCGCCGCGACCCAGCTGCCCTATCGCATCGCCACGCCGATCGCTTCGGCGGCGGTGTTCGTCAGCATCGCCTGGATCGCGGTCGAAGGCATCGTGGTGATGCGCCGCGGCTACAAGCCGGCGCGGCTGTTCCTGCTGGCCTGGTCGGCGTTCCTGCTCGGCACCGGCATGTTCGCGGCGATCGCCTTCGACCTGCTGCCGAAGATGTTCATCACCGAGTACGGCGTGCAGATCGGCTCGGCGCTGGAAATGCTGCTGCTGTCGGTCGCCCTGGGCTATCGCTACGCCTCGCTGCGCAACGAGAACGAACGCATCGTGCGCGAAGCCAAGGAGCAGCTCGAACACAAGGTCGAGCAGCGCACCACCGAGCTGCGCAGCACCCTGGCCCTGCTCGAGGATGCCCATGCGCGCCTGCGCGAAACCAGCCAACGCGACGGCCTGACCGGCCTGCACAACCGCAGTCATTTCCGCGAGGCCTTCGAGGCCTTGCTGCACCGCTCGCGGCGCCAGCACCGGCCGCTGGTGCTGATGATGATCGACCTGGATCACTTCAAGCAGATCAACGACCACCACGGCCATCTGGTCGGCGACGAGTGCCTGCGTTGGGCGGCGGGCCTGATCGCGCAGATCCTGATCCCGCAGCACGCCCTGCTGGCCCGTTTCGGCGGCGAAGAATTCGTCGCCGTGCTGCCCGACCACGACCTCGATGCCGGCGCCCGCGTCGCCGAGGCCTTGCGCCTGCGCCTGAGCTCGCAGCCCTGCCCCAGCCGCAGCCACGACATCCCGGTCACCGCCAGCATCGGCGTGTACGAGATCACCCCGGACTCGGACATGGGCGTGGAAGCGGCGCTGCAGTTCGCCGACCAGGCCCTGTACCTGGCCAAGGCCGAGGGCCGCGATTGCGTGCGGGTGTGGGGGGCGGCCGTGCAGGCTTGAACCACTGCGCGACTCGCGCAGCGCGGGCTCAGCCCGGCGCGTACATCACGTCCGAGCGCAGCGCGTACTTGACGCCTTCGAGCACCGCCGCGCCTTCGTGCCAGGTGTCGTGCACGAACAGCAGGCCGGCGCCGGTCTTCGGCACCACCTTGAACTGGCGGAAGTCGGTGTCGCCGCCGACGAACTCGTCGTTGAGATAGACCAGCAGGGTCAGCCTGCTCGACCGGCCGTCTTCGCTCCAGGGGCCGTCCTTGTGCATGCGGAAACGCTGGCCCGGCGAGTATTTGTAGAAGCGCAGCGCCCGCGGTAGGCCGACCGCGCGTTCGCCGTCGAGTATGGGCAAATTAAGCGTGCACAAGCGCTGCCATAAGCGTTCGACCCAGGCCGGCGACTCGAACACCACGCGCTCGTTGTTGCGCACGTGCTGCAGGCTTTTCTGCTCGCCCGACGGGGTGCGCACGCCTGCGGACTCGAAGCCCTGGCCTTCGGCGAGTGCGACCAGTTGCTGGCACTCGGACGCAGTGAGCAAGCCTTCGATGCTGAAGACGCGGTCGTTGTGGAAGATCGTCTGCATCCTGGGCTCCTGCCGGGGAAGAACGATGCGGTGAGTGATTCGGTGCTTGGGGCCGAGCGGCCCTTCACCCCAACCCCTCTCCCGCTGGCGGGAGAGGGGCTTTGACGCACGTGCCGCTTAGCTTTGCACCGCAGCGCGCGCCGCGGCGATCAGGGTGCCTTCGTGGACCAGTTGCACGGCGGTGGCGACTTCGCCGTCGAGCGCGCGGTCGCGGTCGAGGAAGGCGATGGCTTCGCGCAGTTTGGCGTGCGCCGCGGCGACCGCCTTGCCCGGACGGAACTCCTCGGCCGCGGCCAGTTCGGCGCGCAGGCCTTCGACCTCGGCGAGAAAGCCGGCGTGATCGGCACTGTCGCCGACCGGACCACCCGAGACCTTGCTCGCGAGCGTCTTGGCGTCGGCGCGGTCGGCCAGGTCGCGGGCGGCGTTGATCATGTCGCGTCGCAGGTCCAGCGCCTGGGCGGCGGTGTACAACTCCAACGCGAGCACCTTGCCGAGGTCTTCGGTCATCGACAGCACGTGACGGGCTTCGTTGGCGCCCATCGAAACGTGGTCTTCGGCGTTGGCGCTGGTCGGGATCGAATACACCGAGGCCGGATGCGCACGGCTGGCGAGATCGTTGACGATGGCCGCGGCGGTGTACTGCACGATCATGTGGCCGGATTCGGTCGCGTCCTCGTTGCCGATCAAAAAGCCCGGCAGGCCGTCGTTGGTGGCCGGGTCGACCAGCTTGTTGAGGCGGCGCTCGGAAATGCTGGCGAGCACCGGGATCGCGGCCTTGACGTAGCTCATCACCAGGGCCAGCGGCATGCCGTGGAAATGGCCGGCCGAGATCACCTGCTGCTCGACGTGCTCGGCCTGCGCATCCGGGAACACGATCGGATTATCGGTCAGCGAATTGAGCTCGACTTCGAGCACGCGCGCGGCCTGGGCGATGGCGTCGCGCACCGCGCCGTGCACCTGCGGGATGCAGCGCAGCGAATAGCTGTCCTGCGGCTGGTGCTTCTTGCCGCCGCGGAACGGGCGGAAGCGGGTGTAGAACTTCTCGCGGCCGTGGCGCTGGCTGAAAGGCACCCAGTCCCAGCCGATGTCGAAGCTGAGCTGCTGCGCCTGTTCGGTGTCCCAGCTCTGCGGCAGCCAGGGGCGGAAGCGCGGCACCAGGTGATAGGGAATGTCGGCGAGGGTCGAGCCTTCGAGCAAGCGGCGCAGGTTCGCGGCCACTTCGACCTGGCCCGGGTGTGGACGCAGGTCGTGCACTTCCTCGGCGAAGGCGCCGAGGCGGCCGGCGAAGGCGTCGATGGTCATCGCCGCGGCGAGGTCGGCGGTGTCGAGCAAGTCTTCGAGGCGGGCCAGCGCGAGCACGCCGCAGGCGAGCATCTGCGCGGTGCCGTTGTTGAGCGCCAGGCCTTCCTTGTAGGACAGCTTGACCGGGGTCAGGCCGGCGAGCTGCAGCGCTTCCGCGCCCGGCATGCGCCTGCCGTCGTAAAAGGCTTCGCCGCCGCCGAGCAACACGATGGCCAGGTGCGACAACGGCGCCAGATCGCCGCTGGCGCCGACCGAGCCGAGCTGCGGCACCACCGGCACGATGCCGGCGTTGAGCATCGCCGCGAGCGCCTGCAGGGTCTGCACGCGGATGCCGGAGTGGCCGCGCATCAGGGTGTTGATGCGGATGCATAGCATCGCGCGCACGATCTCCGGCGCGAACGGATCGCCGACGCAGACCGCATGGGTGACGATCAGGTTGCGCTGCAGTTCTTCGTGCAGGGTCTCTTGATTGCGCTTGGCGCCCGGCAACTGATCGCGCAGGTGGTGCGCGCCGAGCAGGCGGTCGGCATTGCTGCCGAAACCGGTGGAAACGCCGTAGATCGGTTCTTCGCGGCGCACCTGTTCGGCCAGGAAGTCGGCCGCGCGGGCCACCGCGGGCAACTGCGCCGCGGCCAGTTCGACCTGGGCGCCGTAAGCCACGGCCACGAGTTGCGAACGCGTCAGCGAACGGCCATCGAGTTGGATCTTGTTCAAGTTGTAACCTCGCCTCGCACCCTGGCGATCATCTGAACGGCCGCGCTTACGCCGCGAACGGCGCAGCCCGGCCGAGCGTACTCGGGAGTCGGTGCGTCAATGAAACGATGGGAACCGCGGCGGCGTCATTGCGCCGCGGCATGGAGTCGGCCCGCATCCGCGCCGGATCGCGATCCGGTGCGGGACGAACCAGGGAATCGGCCGCGCACGCGAACCCACGCGCCCGCCGCCGCAGACCCGCCGCACAGACGGCCGGCATGCGGATCGCGAGATCCGCCACGCCGGCACGGCCTGCACGGGCCGGGATCACTTCATGACCCGCGACTGCTCCAGTTCGACCCGCAGTGTGCGCGCCAGCTCGGCGCGCGACACCTCGAACTGGTCTTCGCGGCGCAGGTCCTTGACCGTGGCCGTGCCTTTGGCGATTTCGTCCTCGCCCAGCACCACCACGAAACGGATGCCGGCGCGGTCGGCGTACTTGAACTGCTTGCCGAGCTTGGAGGTCTCCATGACCACTTCGGTGTTGAGGCCGCCGTGGCGCAACTCGTTGGCCACCGCCAGGCAATGCGGCAGGTGCGCATCGTCCATTTGCGTGACCAGTACCTGCACGCTGCTGTCGGCGGTGCTGACCAGGCCGGCTTCCTGCAACTGCCAGAACAAACGGGTCAGGCCGATCGAAATGCCGACGCCGGGCAGCTTGGACTTGGTGTAGTGGCTGGCCAGGTCCTCATAGCGCCCGCCCGAGCAGATCGAGCCGATCTGCGGAAAGTCGTCGAGCGTGGTCTCGTAGACGGTGCCGGTGTAGTAGTCCAGGCCGCGCGCGATCGAGAAATTGAGGGCGTAGTTCTTTTCCGGCACGCCCAGCGCGCGGATCAGTTCCAACACCTCGCGCAGCTCGGCCACGCCTTCGCGCAAGGCCTCGTTGCCCTCTCCCAGCGCGGCCAGCTTGGCCAGCGCGTCGGCGTGCGAGCTCGAACGCACCGCGACGAAGTCCAGGATGGTCGCGACCGCGTCCGCGGCCAGGCCGAACTCGGGCCCGGTCAAGGTCTCGCGCACATAGTCGGGGCCGCGCTTGTCGAGCTTGTCGACCTCGCGCAGCACCAGCGCCTGCAGCCCGCCGTCGGCGACGCCCTGGGCCTCGAAGAAGCCGCGCAGCAGCTTGCGGTTGTTGAGCTGGATCGTGAACGGACCGATGTCGAGCTCGGAGAACACCGCATAGATGGCCGCCGGCAGCTCGGCGTCGTAGCGCACGCTGAGGCTGTCTTTGCCGATCACGTCGATATCGCACTGGTAGAACTCGCGGAAGCGGCCGCGCTGCTGGCGCTCGCCGCGGTACACGCGCTGCATCTGGTAGCGGCGGAACGGGAAGGCCAGCTCGTGCTCGTGCTCGGCCACATAGCGCGCCAGCGGCACGGTCAGGTCGAAGCGCAGGGCCATCTCCGGCACCCCGCGCTCGCCCGACTGCGCGCTTTTCTCCAGCGAGCCGGTGGACTGGGCGAAATAGACCTGGCGCTCGGTTTCGCCGCCTGACTTGGTCAGCAGCACCTCCGACAGCTCCATGACCGGGGTTTCCACGGGCAGGAAGCCGAAGCGCTCGAAATTGCGCCGGATCGTGTCCAGCATGCGCTGGAAGGCGATCTGGTCGCGGGGCAGCAGCTCCATGACTCCCGGCGGGGTACGAGGCTTGATCAAGCGGAACTCCAATACGTCGGCCGCGCCGACAACGAGCTGTGGGGGTTGGAAAGCGCCACAGTTTAACGGCCGCCCCCGCTCCCTGCTCGTCCGATCAACAGACCCCTTGCGCCGGCCGGGGGTGAGTCGCTAGAATTTGCGGCTCAGCAGTCGGGGTGTAGCTCAGTCTGGTAGAGCGCTACGTTCGGGACGTAGAGGTCGCAGGTTCGAATCCTGTCTCCCCGACCAATGCTGAGAGTTATCGACTAAGCCGGCCTTGCGCCGGCTTTTTCGCGTCTGCAAAAAGTCTGCAAATTATTCTCGGGGCGGCCGCCGACCAGGCTCCTTCTTGGGTCGGCTTCCAGCGCGGTTCTGATCGCGCCACTCGACGACTTCCCCGGCCTTCCAGGTCGCCGGCTTACGGGTCAGTCGGACCGGGAAGCCCGGCCGGCAGGCGATCGTCGCCAGGAAGTGCTCCGGGGTGATTCCCCAGAGCTCGCCGCACTCGGTCGCGTTGAGCGCTAGTTCCTGCCACGGGATCTTGTCTGATATCGGCATGGTGCGAGGCTATGTCGCGACTGTCGCAAGAGCGGAGACTCAGCGCTGGCCGATGCCTGCCCGTCATTCCGTTTTCCCTTAGACCACAGGGAGGGATCGGCATGAGATTTGAAATCTATCGTGAAGGTGGTGGTCTGCTCGGCAACGCATTGGCCGGGCTCGGAACGAAGGGTCAGTACAGGTGGCGGCTTTGGTCCGACGGCAACAACAAGATCATCGCTTCAGGCGAGGATTATGTGAACAAAGCCGACTGTCAGCACGCCATCAACTTGGTCAAGGGGACCAATGCCCTTACGCCGGTCGTGGATAACTCATAGCGCCCGAGGCCGATAGCGGAATCACGCTAACGCGCGCCCCCCCCCCGTTGAGGGTTGTGCCATGGCAGGAATTCCTGCTTCGAAGGTCCCGCTTGAGACCGCAGCTTCACCAACTCAAAGTTGAGTCAATGCGCCGATAGCCGGGATTCCGGCTATCCCAACTACGGGGTAGCCCCGTGTTTGGGGCTGTTCCGATTTAGGAAGCAACCAAGTGTCGGTCACTTCTCCGGTTTCAAACCGGAGAAGTGAAGGCAGTTTCCCCTGAGGCGGCGCTAGCCAGTTCGGCGCGGGTGTGCCGGCCCAGCCGCTTAAGCCTGCGAGCGGCAGAGTCGAATGTAGCCCGCGATCCTTTGCCGGCTAGAAGGCCGCTTACCAAGTCGCAGATTCGGGCCGAAGCGTGCGTTCTACTGGTCGCCTTCCTCAAGGCGACGTTCCCAATGGACGTACTAGAATATTGGATATGGCATGGGCCGTGACTGCGCGGCTTGGAACCGCAGCGAGATCCGAATACTACGTCGCTACTACCCAAGACACGGCGCGCGATTCGTTGCAGATCGCACTAGCCGCACGATCGCGTCAGTTCGTTGCAAGGCAAAGCGCTTAGGGATTGCTTTAGGTAGGCATCGGCGGGTTCCTTGGAGCCCCCAGGAAATCACGCAACTACGGGACTACTATCCAATAATGGAAACAGGCCTGCTAGCTAACTGGCTTGGGAGGTCGCGGTGCGCGGTTTTCAACAAAGCTACACAGCTGAAGCTTGATAAGTCTAGTGGTTTGGGCAGGAATAGTGGCCGCTTCCATTCGGGCATGAGGCTGACTTGGCCAGCTGGCTTAAATCGACGTCCTGGCGCTGCCATCGGTGCTGAGAAGTTCATGTCCAGTCGCGGTTATTTAATGCGAAAAATCACCTCTACCGGGAACGCGGTCCGCGATTGGCAGAAGGTCCATCGGCTTGTTTGGGAGGATGCCAATGGCCCAGTTCCTGATGGACACTTCGTCGTATTTCGAGATGGCGATAAGACTAACGTCAGTATCAAGAACCTCGTTCTTCTGCCGGCTGCAGATGCCGCGCGTCGAGCCAGTGAGTTGTACAGCTCATATCCAAAAGAAGTCCGGATGGCCATGCGAGCGCTTGGCAAGTTGAAGAAGGCAATCTCGGAGAAATCATGAAGAACAAGATCGAAGACCTACGTAATCACTTGTTCGCGGTGATCGAAGGGTTGTCGGACCCGGACAATCCGATGGAGATAGACCGCGCAATCGCAATTGCAAACGTCGCGCAGGTTCTCATCAACTCAGCGAAGGTCGAGGTCGAGTTCATGCGCGTGACGGATAGCGTTCGTGGCTCTGGCTTCATTCCTTCCGACGCCGGAACGGCTACATGCCGGCCGGCAATTGACAGTAAGAGCGTCTCCTACGTCACCGCAGTTACGACGCCCAGCGCCACCGCGGCCGCCGGCAGCAAAGTTTGACGCCTCCGCCTATACGAACATTAGCGATAAGCCGCCCAACAAAAAGCCCCACAGTGCGGGGCTTTTGCTTCAGTGTGGACAGCGGTCCATTTGCTTATGTGTTCCCGCTCGCTGAAATACCGCAACTGACCCTTCCATGATGAAGGTGGCTTGGTAACGCTGCCCCTTGCCAGATTCAAGATCGATCTTGTATAGCTTCGGATCAAAACCATTCAATCCGTGAAATCGAAGTTTCTTTGCGGTCGGATTAGCCACCAACAACGCTAGTCTGTTTGCGAGATCCGCCAAGACATCTGGCGGAAGCTTCTTGACGTCATTGACGAACGAAACTTTATCGATGACGACCGCCGTGATCTTGAAGGTCACAGGGCGGCAAGAAAGCGACTTATCTCCTCGGAAGTGCTAAGGCCATCCTTGGAGCCAGAGGGGTCGAGTTCTGCGTTGCGGTGCATCGCGGCCCATCGCATTTGCTCTGCTGCACTATAAAGATCGCACGCAGCATTCAGTGCATCACGATAGGCCCTTGCCACACCGTCAGATTCGCATAGATCACGATCTTTCTTTGCCGCAACCAGCTTGGCCTCAAGCTCATCTCGAAGTGGTTCCAGCGCGCCTTGAAGCTGATCCAGGCCTTCGAAAAGCTTAGTTTCATCAACCTGGCAGGGAAAGCTCTTGATTAGATCAATGAAGGAAGCCGCAAGTGCATAGTTTGAGCGCAGGCTATCGGTAATTTGCCTCAACGCATTGATCGTCTTCTTGATGCGCTTCAGCAGCTCCACATCGCGCGCAGCATCGTCTCGCCAAGCCGCGGCGAAGACGTACATATCCGCAAGAGCGCTTGCGTTGCTTTGTTGAAGTGACATAGGACGCCTCCCCCCGGAGGTACTGCTTCGGCGCGAACAGTAGCAAAGCTAACGTATTGACGTGTGAAGCTTTTCCCGAAATTGGAACGTGCATTCACCGGATGTTGTTGACACATTTTGACGCGGTTCGGTGCCGTTTCCGGCCACACCGAAATACTGTCAACTAAATCAATCACTTGCTGATGAAGCCAGCAACTACAGGATCGCCCACCGGCGTCGCCTACCTTCAGATCGCCCCGAGGCCCGCCGCGTGAACGGTCTTTCAAGGTAGCCGAAAGGCGCCCGCCGACCACATACGCCCGCCTCACCCCGCCCCCGGCGGTTTTTTTGCCGTGGGCGGCGCCCATTTAACGAATGCGGACACCGCCGCGGGCCGACACGGGGTCCTCGGCCAGTCAAGAAGCCTCAGCGGGTCCGCCCGCAAGGCTCCGGTGGATATTGCGACCAAAGAGGGCTCCATCTTGGGCCTTGGCCTCAAGGGCAATGGCGGGGCCGTATCGTCGGACCCAGCCGACCACGTAGTCGACACCCCGGCCGAAGGTCCTGATCCAGATGTGATGCCGGCCTACCCTTCCTTCCCGATGGCAGCCGATTTGAGCCAGCCAGCCCTCGCGGGTTGCGAGGGGGCGACAGATGCTACCCGTTGGTCTGAGGCGCGGATCTCGACGTAGTCGTGGGTCGGGAAGTTGTTGCCGAAGTTGGGCCGCGCCCATTCGAAGCCAGCCGGCAGCGCCGGTAAGGACGCCAGATCGATCGTAGGGGGTAAGTTCCCGGGAACCCTGGGGCGGAAGTTCTGTGACCATGAGCCGCATTTTGTCCCCGGCTATCTCGCGGGGCGCGACCGGTCGTCACGGCTGCTGAATTGTTCAGTGCCGGGGGCTGGCGGGGCCTCGTTCCGTTGAGGCCCCCGTGCCGCGCGGTGGAACTACCTGGGGAGGGTCGCACGCTGCCAGCGGGGACAGATTGCCGCGGCGGCCTGGTCGGCGGCGTCGGCGCGCCCCCTATGCGCGGGTCGGGGAAGTCCTGGTGCTGGGGTCAGGCTGGTCCGCCGTACCGTCAGCCAGATTCGGCGCCCTCGGCCATTCGACGTCCGGGAAGCCCGCCTGCTGCGGCAGCACCCGGAGCGCGGCTCGGTACGTCGCCCAGGCTTCCCTATCCGCCTCGAGCAGCGGTGAATCATTGGCCTGCGTCCAATCGGAAGAACGCAGCTGCGCGTCGAAAGCGGTTGTAATTACGTTCGGGACGTAGAGGTCGCAGGTTCGAATCCTGTCTCCCCGACCAATGCTGAGAGTGTTTCTGACTAAGCCGGCCTTGCGCCGGCTTTTTCGTGTCTGCGCGACACCCGCCCTCGCCCGCATGGCCTGACCCGGCCGGATCGAGGGCCGACAGACGACGCGATGCAGGTGCGGGCCGCGCACTTTCCGGAACAGAAACCCAGGCGTCTGCCCCGCCGTCGCAGGGGGAGCGGGACGACATCTTGGGTCAGCCCGATCTCTCCGGACCCCGCAATGTCGGCGACTCCAGCCTTACCCCGGCCTGGCTTGCGGATTCGGCTTGCAGGGGTCGAGCCCAGCCCGGCGCCAGCCGCTGCGCGCGGCCTGGCTGCATCTCCCCTCTTGGCTAAAGTTCCTGCCCGAACATGATCCGATGACCGTCGATCGTGCGGACACCGAACTCACGCATGCCCCAGGGCTTGTCCGATAGCGTTTGAGTGAACACCGCGCCCGCAGTCCGATACTCGGCGAATAAAGCGGCGGCGTCCGCCACCGTCACATAGCCGTACCAGGAATGGTCGCCGAGCGCCGCGGGCGGAAGCGCGTCCGTACACTCGCCGAGCATCACCCGAAAACTTCCGCGGGACAGAAAGGTCCAGCCAGGCGCCGTGAAGTCGATGCTCAGGCCGAGAACGGACGTGTAGTAATCCGTGGACTTGGCCAAGTCGAGTACGGCCAGGGTGTATCGAACCTTGGTGAAATCGGACATCTCCGTCTCCTTGCCATGAACTGCGCCGCTGTCGCCCCACGCTGGAATCGACCGGGCCGCGCAGCGGCTTCGGTTCGAACGAATCGTCAGTCGTTGCCCGCGACACGGAAGCGAGCCAGCTCGGGCAGCGACCGACACACCAGGGTTACCTGTGAACTCGACCCGAGCGGTTGATGGGCCACAGCGCCGCCCGGAAGCAGAACATATACGCCTTTGCCCTGGTCCGAAGCGATGGGGAGGTTCTTGGTGCCGTGGACCTTGCGATTTTCGCGGACATGCCGAGGGACGAGCGGGTAGAACCTGCCGATCTCCCAACGTTGGCCGGATGGCGCCACCAGAACGAACTCGAGCCGCTGCAGAAACGGCGCGGCGTCATAGAAGTCGCCGGCTTCGATCGGCAGCGCAAACCCCACGAGTCGTCCGGTGCCGTCCAGGTCGGGCCGCCTGAGCGCGGCCATGGAATCGCGGGTCATCCAAGGGGAGACGATCGAGTAGCGCAAAATGGCCCAAAGCATGAAAACCAGCGCGAACACGATAACTGCGCAAAGCGCATACCCCAGGAAACTCAGTACTACGTCCATGTAGCGCTCGCCCCCTGTAGATCGACGGTAAACCGATCTGGTGGCGGGGTTATACACCAGCCGCGCCGGGGCACGATAACCAGGCGAGCTATCGCTCAGGCCCTGAACCGTGCGCACCGTCCGCGGCAAGGCTTGGGCCGCCGAAGGCCGCGGTGCGCGGCAGGCGCGGCTGCGTGGCCGGTCCCGCGCGACGGGCTCGTTAGGCATTGGGTAAATCCTCAACCCAGCCGAGCACAGACTCATGACCGACATTGCCAACCTCTCGCCGGCCGCCAAGGCCGAGCTCCACGCCCACATCAAGACGATCACCGAGTCCGCCGAGCAGGCGCTCGCCTCGCTGCATCTGGTGTCCGGGGATGCCGCCAACCAGGTCGCGCAATCGGCCGCGGCCTATTTCGACGGCATCAGCAAAATCGCGCTCGCCAGCCAAGGCGTCTTGATGAAGCAGATGACCCAGGACCTGGCCGAGCAGTCGGTGCAACAGTCCGCGGAAGACGCCCTGGGCCTGTTGGCCACCGACGTGCTGATGGGCGCGGCTGCCGCAGTCGCCGCCGCAGCCGGTGCGATGGAGGCCGAGTCGGCGAGCTTCGCGATCGACCGGATCGACGAAAACATCGCCAAGTACTCGTCGATGATCCGAGACCGCATGCCCTGACTCCGACTGTCCGCATGCCCCTCGACCGGCGGCGATGCAACGGCCGCAGGCAGCAAGATGCCGCGCGAACCCAGCCTCCCTCGCGCCTCGGCGGCCGGCCGCTGCGGCTATTCGAGGCCGGCCATATCGCGGTTCCGGCCGCCCCGAGCCTGCTCTATCCTGTCCACCGGCCGCGCACGATGCGCGACCCCATGCCATGCAAGGAGCTGCAAGCCGATGGGCAATTACTTAAAAATCTGGAACTGGATCGCGATCTTCGGGGTCCTCACCGCGCCGCTGTTCGGCGTACGTCTGTCGCCGGGCAGCCTGCTGATGGGTCTGGTCCCGTTCGTGTTCGCGCTGGTCTCGGCCTCGCTGGTGCAGGCGTCGTGGTTCGCCTTGCTGGTGCGCCTGGGCTCGGGGCTGCTGGCCTTGTTGGTCGCCGGCTTGTTGTTCCGCATCGGCATGGTCACGCCGGGCGTGGTGCGGCTGCTGTTGTTGTTTTCGGTCGTGCCGATGCTCAACGCGATCTACCTCGTCCCCTGCCCGCCCGAATTGCCGACCTTGCGTCCGCACCGCACGCCGCTGCCGCCGCGCCCCGCTCCGCAACAAGATCCGGATCGTCCCGCGCCCTGAGCGCAGAGGCGGCACGCGCACGCCGCCGGCCTTCGGTCCGGTCTGCACCTCAAGCATGGCTTCAAGCTTCGACTCGCGCTTGCACCGCCTGCGCAGGCAGGAACTCGCCGACCCGCGCGAAGCCATAGCCTTGCCCGCGCAAGGCCGGCACCAGGCGACGCACGATCTCGACGATGCCGTGACGGGCGCGGCCGAGCTCGTCGTCGCCGTCGTGCAACAGCACGATCGCGCCGGGGTGGATGCGTGCCAGCACCGACTCGACCACGCAGGACACGTACCCGGGCGCCTCGGGTTCGAGCCAGTCGCGCGGGTCGACCGACCAGCCGACCACGGTATAGCCGAGGCGCCCGAGCGCATCGACCTGCCCTGGCGCGATTTCGCCGTAGGCCGGGCGGAACAATCGTGGCATTTCGCTCAGCCCGGCTTCGCACAGGGCCGCCGCGGCGGGATGGATTTCGCGGTCGATCCAATCCTGCACGCCGAAACCGCGCGCATCGGCATGGCTCAAGGAATGGTTGCCGATCTCGTGGCCTTCGCGAAGGATGCGTTCGATCAAGGCGGGCTGCGCGCGCGCGGCCTCGCCGACGCAGAAGAAGGTCGCGGCCACTTCGAGTTCGGCCAGCAAGGACAACAAGGCCGGCGTGGCGCGGCCGGGGCCGTCGTCGAAGGTCAGCGCCAAGCGGCGTTTATCCGGCAACCCGCGGCCGAGATAGGTGCGCGGGTGGTCGGCGAGGAAGTCGTGATAGTCCATACCCTGCCCCGCCCTCAGCGCGTCAGCCAGGTCTTGCGATGGCCGCGCAGTTCGTCGATCAGGCCGATCACGTTGGCCGGCAGCAACAGCACGTCGATCACCGTGTTGCAGATCGACACCAGCACCAGGTCCAGCGGCCCGAGTTGCAGGCGCGTGCGCGCCTGCATCACCGCGATGAAATTGAGCAGGGCCATCAGCCACCAGTTCAGGGCGGCGATGCCGAGCAGGGTCGGGCTGCGATAGATCGAAGCACCGGCGATCAGCAGCAAGAGGGTCGGCACCAGCGCCGACTGCGCCCACAGCAACCACCACGGCAGCATCTTCATGGTCCGCGGCCAGGAGATGCGCCAAGCGACGCGGAACGATTCCAGACGCCCGCGCGCCCAACGCCGGCGCTGGCGGAACAGGCCGAAAAAGGTCGAGGGACAGATGGTGTAGGCGATCGCATCGGGCGCGTAGGCGATGGAATAACCGTGGGCCAATGCGCGCCAGGTCCAGGCGATGTCCTCGACCAGCCATTCGCCCCACCCACCGAGTTCGCGGATCACCTCGGTGCGATGCAGCGAGAAGGCGCCGGCGACGACGTTGACCACGCCGATCTTGCTCTGCACGTAACGGATCGCGGCGAGCGCGCCGACATGCTCGTAGAACTGCAGACGGTGCAGCCAGGAATTATGCCGCCCGGCCGGCACGATAAGGCCGCAGGCGGCGGCGTGACGCGGCGAGCTGTACAAGGCCTCGACCGCCCGGCGCAGCGAGCACGGCATGATCACGGTGTCGCTGTCGATCACGGTGACGACGTCGGAATCGGCCGACAACTGCGGCAAGGCCGCATCGAGCGCTAAACCCTTGGCGCCGCCGTTGCGTTCCAGCGAGATCAATCGGTAGGTCTTGTCGCGCGGCTGCGCCAGCCAGGTCGCGACCGTGGCCGGCGTGGAATTGGTCGAACCGTCGTCGACCAACAACACTTCGATGCGGCCCGGATAGTCGGCGTGCTCGATCGCATCGAGCGTCATCAGGAACGACGCCTCGGGCTCGTTGTAGAACGGCACCAGGATCGACACGAACGGATAGTGGGCGAGCGTCGGCGCGGTCGGCCGGCGCACCGCCTTGAACAGTGCCCACCCGGCCAGGAACACCAGGCAGCACAACAGCACGAAAGTGGAGAAACCGACGAGGCCGGTGAGGACGAACTGGCTGAACATGAGGCGATGCATCCGGCAGCGCGATACGCCACCGCGGCATCGTCGATGCGCAGTGCGTTCGCAGGGTCTGATTGGCAGACCGGACGCGTCGATACGGGTCGCCGCGCGTGTGCGCGGCCCCGCACGCCTGGTGCTTGTGGGGGAACTACTCTTGCAGAACTCAGGGTAGGACGTGGTGGGGTTAATGGTTGCTTGCGAAACGGTGCCGCATCTATCCATCGATCGAAACGCAATGCGTTGTCGCGTTTTCTCAATAGAGAATGAAAGCAGCAAGCGTTTTATTCTGTGACGACGGCAAGCAGTTCCACGATCGTTGTAGTCGACGTCGCTCGACATGCGATCGATGATCGATGAAGAATCGAAACCGTTCTGTCTTATCCCTTGGTCATGATGAACAATCCCCCGACGATCGCCCCCACGCAGGCCGCCCCGATGTTCCGTCCGCGCTTCGACATCGGCGCCCAACGCATCGATTGCGGCCACGAGCCCGACGTCGCTACCCACGACGCCGCCGACCAGTTCGCCACCTGGCCGCTGCTCGACTATTCCGCCTGCGAACCGACCGAGGACCAGGCCGCGATCAACCGTTGGCTGGCTGCTGCCGACCTGCGCGATCGCGACCTCCTGCACGTCGGCACCGGCAACTCGTCGGTGGCGCGCCTGCTCGCCGGCAAGGTGCGCGGCATCGTCTCGGTGACGGTGGCCCACAACGAATGGCAGCACGGCAACTCGCTCGGGCTGCCGCAGTACTCGGTGCATCTGCTCAACAAACACAGCGACGACTTCGCCCGCCAGTTCGAGCCGGCGAGCTTCGATTGCATCCTCGACAACAACCTCGCCAGCTTCGCCTGCTGCCAGCGCCATCTCGAACGCTATTTCGAGACTCTGGTGAGCCTGCTGCGGCCCGAGGGTTTCATCCTGACCCACTGGCTCGGCATGCAGTGGACCCTGGATGTCGGTGTCGACGACGTCGAACCGGTCTGGCAGCTCGATGCCGGCAAGCTGCGCGCCATCGCCAGCGCTTACGGCCTGGCGGTCGAACGCCAGGACGAGTTGTTCTTCCTGCGCCGCGCCCGCACGCCGAACGCCGGCGCGACCAAGCCCTGACCCGCCGCTCGCCGCGCCGTCGCCTGCGACCGCCGTGAGCGAGCGCCCCGCCCCGGTACCGCCTCGCCTGCGCCGCCGCTTCGCCACGGCCGCGCGGCTGTGGCGCATCGGCCGGCGCGAGCCGCGTTTCGGCTGGCTGCTGCTCGACAACCTGATCACCACCTTCGGCGCCAGCTTCACCCTGATCGCGCTGCCGTTCCTGGTGATGCGCCTGACCGGCAGCGCCTTCGATCTCGGCCTGACCGCCACCATCGAAGCCTTGCCGAGCGTGTTGTTCCTGTTCTTCTTCGGCGGCTTCCTCGACCGCGCCAACCCGATCCGGGTGTTGTGGATCTGCCGCGCGCTCTACGTCGTGATCAACGCCAGCATGGGCCTGTTGATCTGGTTCGGCCTGATGACCATCGAGATCATCTACGCACTGGCCTTGTTCGGCGGCCTGGTCTGGGCGGTCGCGTATCCGGCCGGGCGCGCGAGTTTCGGCCTGTACATCCGCAAGGGCCTGCTGCCGGCCGGCAACGCCTTGTTCGCGGTGGCCTCCAGCCTGGCGATGATGCTGCTGCCGATGCTCGCCGGCAGCCTGATCCTGGCCTCCAGCGACAGTCACGGCCTGGCCATCGCGTTCTGGATCGACGCGCTCAGCGTCGCCGCCTCGCTGTGGCTGCTCGCGGCGGTGCGCCGGCGCGGGCCGGTGCGGCGGCCGGCGCAAGACAGCTCCGCCGACGCGCGCCTTAACGTCGCCGCAGGATCGCCGCCTGCATCGTCGCCCGCGATCATCCCGCGCAGCTATTACCTGTATCTGTTGGTCAGCACGGTGCTGGTGTTCGGGCCGGTGCAGATCCTGCTGCCGGTGTTGCTGGTCGAACACGGCGACACCCGTTACTTCCTGGTCTATGTCGCCCAGTTCGCCGGCATCACCGCGGCGGCGGCCTTCGCCGGCCGCGCCTCGAAGGGCTTGGCCGGGGTGATCGTCAAGTTGCTGGCGTGTTGGGCGGTCGCCGCGCTGGCCTATGGCCTGCTGGCCTGGAACGCCAGCCTGGCGACGGTGTTGGCCGCATTCTGCCTGCTCGCCGGCGCCTCCAACTTCTACGGCATCCAATCGCTGTCGTGGCTGCAGCGCAGCGTCGCCGCGCAACACATGGGCCGCGAGATGACCTGGTTTTCGGCCGCAACCATGGGCGCGATGCCGCTGGCGACCTTGTTGACCGGGCTGTTGCTCGAACGCTTGCGCTTCGCCGCAACGACGCAGTGGCTGATGGCGCTGATCGCGCTGTCCTTGCTGGCCGGTGTCGTGCACCTGCGTCTGCGGCTTGCGCGCGCACCGGTCTTGCAAACGCTCCGGGGGCCGACGGCCCCCGGAGCTTGACGCCTTTGTCGCTTTCGACGCTCAGTTCGTCTTCAAGCCGTACATGAAGGTCGCCGGCACGCCGTTGATCGCGCCTGCGGTGCCCGGGTTCGGGCTGGTGTTGCCGGCGCCGCCGATGCCGTCCCAATTGGTCTGGCCCAGCGAATACAGCCCCGCACCGACGATCGACAGCGCATTGAGCGCCGCGGTCTGGGTCGGCGCCGCACCGTAGTAGGTGACGAAGCTGCGCGCCGCGCCCGGTGCGAGCGAACCGAAGCGGAAGTCCATGTGCGCCCCGAGGTCGCCGGGGCCGTTATCGGTCATCGGCCCGGACAAGCCGGAGTTGGCCGCAAGCGGGTCGAGCGAGTTGAAGCCGTTGTTGTTCCAGGCCAGCAGGAACGGCGAGGCCCCGGCCAGGGTGATGTACTCCGAGAACGTGTTCGGCGGCACGTCGTAGTCGATGCCACGGGTGTAACGCAGATCCTTGACCGTGGTGCGGCCGATGTTCTCGATCTTGACGTCGACGCGGTACAGGAAGCTCGTCGCCGCGATCGGCGTGTACTGATGGGTCACCCGGAACGTGCTGCCCACCGTCACCACCGACGTCGCCATGCTCGTGGTCGGAGTGAAGCTGACCAACGTGACGTTGCTGGTGCCGGCGCAACGCGAGGTCCGGCCGGTCACCAGTGCGGCCGGATCGGCATTGGCCACGCCCCAGCCTTCGCAGGGCGCGCCCGGTGCCGAGGCTTCGCCGTTGGTCGGCATGTAGCGCAGGCCGACCAGGCGGGTGCCGTAGCGGCCGCTCGACAGGTCGATGTTCGGGCACTCGATGTTGAGATAACCGGTCGGCGCCACGCCGAGCTGGATGATGCCGTTGTTGATCAGGCCCGGGCAGCCTTCCGGCGGATCGACCGCGCAGACGTAGCCCCAGTCCTTCGCCTCCACGCTAGGCGTGTCGACGCGCTGGAACTTGGGAATGCGTTCCAGGTGCGGCAGGAACTCCTTGTACGGCAGTTGCGGCCGGAACGCGCCGGGGTCCCACAGATCGGCGCAACCGGTGTTGAGGCCGGGGTCGACCTGGACGAAGTAGAAGTCCTGGATATCGCCCACGCCCTGCCAGTCGCTGAAGGTGTTGCCGGCGAGGATGAAGCGGTCGCTCTTGCGGTCGATCGCGTACAGGCTTTCGCGGAACTTGTCGCCGAAGCGGCGCGGCGACAGGCCGCCGTAACGCAGCAGATCGCTGGTATTGGCCGCGAACAAGAAGCCCTGGGTGCCGGCGATGGTGCCGACCACCGCGACCGCGCCCTCGCGGCCGTCCAGGCCGCGCGCTTCGACCACGTCGAAGGCGGTGAAGCTGGCCTTGTCGCGATCCACCCAGCTCGCCTGCACCAGCGGTCTGCAGCTGTAACGCGCGTAACGAGCCAGATAGGCCTGCGAAGCGCTGCCCTCGTCGAGCCCGGTCGAGGCGCCGACCGAGACCGTCTCGCCGGTGTAGTTCGCGTTCAACAGTGCGGTCAGGCCATGGAAGTCGCGATGGTCCTGGCCGTCGATCAACACGCTGCTGCACACCGGCCCGCCGTTGGCGTCGGTGCGGAACATCAGGCCGCCGCGTTTGGCATCGGTGGTCAGCGCGGTGCCGGCGACGACAATGTCGGTGAAGCCGCCGCTGCTGGCGAGGTTTTCAGTGACCGCGCGGAAGCGCAGGCCCGGCCAATCGCCGCTGCCGTCGTAGCGGTGATCCCACAGCACGTTGCCGACCGCATCCAGGCGTGCGATGCGGCCGAGGGTGCGGCCGTCCTTGTCGTTTTCCTCGCCGACCACCACCAGATCGCCCTGCGCCGGCGCCTTGCTCGGCATCACCGATCCGGTTTCGATCAAGTCGTAACCGGTCGCGCGGTGACTGGTAGCGACGTTGTCCAGCAACGTGGTCCAGATCTGCCGCCCGCGGCAGTCGATCTGCAGCACGTAGATGAAACTGCCCTCGCCGAGCTGCACCGCGCCGGTCACGGCGAAACCGCGCTCGCCGCTCAACTCGACGATGCCGTAAGCGTCGGAGCGTTTGCTGCCGGCGATCATGTAGGCCTGTTGCCAGGTGTTGATGCTGCTGTCGTCGGTGACGCCGAGGTCGTTGGCGCGGGTCACCAACACCTGGGTATTGCCGTCGCTGGAGCGACGCGTGCCGACGGTGACCGAGCCGCGGCCCGGACAATAATTCACCGCCTTGACGTCCTCGCCGCCGTCGCGCCAAGGTTGGTTGCCGTAGTGAGTTTCGAAGTTCTGGGCTTGCGCCCAGGGTGCTGCGAGCATCAAGCCCGCTGCCAGCACCGCGGCGTGATGCCGCAGCCTGGAGCCGGTACGTCCCATGAGTTCCATATGAGCCTCGTTGCGGAATCATTCCGCGTGGATGGGTCGATCGCACTGCATCGCCGAACTTAGCCCTCCTCAGCGCGCGTTCCGAGGAAGAACACGGGGCGATATCGGGACATAACGGGAACGATTCGCGCGATCGGACCGCTGCGTTCGAGGCGAACGCATGAGGTTTCCGTTAAAGCGCACAGCGCGTCACAGCGCCAATGCGAGCGCCGGCAGATTAACGTGGCGCGCGCCGACCGACGGTGCGCGACGAATGCGGCGTGGCCGCAAGCGTGCGCTGCGACCTGAACTGTCTGAACGCGTTGTTCGAACGCGCTGCGGTATTACTGTCGCCGCGACCGCCGCACAACGCATTCGACGTTGTCGCGGCGCGGGCGCGCCGAAGCAGGCGGCAACGCCGGCCTTACTTCGCCTCGCCGAGCAACTCCACTTCGGCCAGCTCGATGCCGCCCTGCCCGGCGCCGTCGGCGAGCAGGCGCAAGCGATAACGCGAGTACGCTGCGGCCTCGGCGATGGCGAACGCACGCGTCTGCTTGCGCCAGGCGAAGACCTGCCCGCTGCGTTCGTCGAGCGTGGTCCATTGCGCGCCGTCGTTGGAACCCTGCAAGGCCCAGGCCTGCGGATCGCCGCGTCGCGCCGCCGAGGTCAGGGTGTACAAGCGCACCGTCGCCGGCGCCTTGAAGTTCCAGCTCAGCAGCGGCATCGGCCCGCTCAAGCGCGTCGAAGTGGTCGCGTCGTCGTCGAACAAGGCCGCGGCTTGCTTGGCCGCGACACCGGCGACCGTCGCATTGTCGCGCCGCCCCAGGTCGCGCAGCGGCTTGGGTGTCTCGCCGTCGGCGCTCAGCGATTCCGGCAAGGCCTGCGCGCTGCTCGCCCAGTTCGACGGCGACGGCCCCATGCGGAAATCCAGCACCGCGCCTTGCGCCAATAATTCATGCGGCAGGGTCAAGCGGTCCCAGGCTTCGCCGTTGACGCGCAGCGATTGCACGTAGCGATTGCGCGCGCTGACCTTCGGCGCGTTGATCTGCAGTTCGCGGCCGTTTTCCAGGCGGATGCTCATACGTTCGAAGCGCGGCGCGCCGATCACGTACTCGGGCGAGCCCATGCGCAGCGGATAGAAACCGGCGGCGCTGAACAACCACCACGCCGACATTTCGCCGTTGTCCTCGTCGCCGGCATAGCCCTGGCCGATCTCGCCGCCGACGTAGAGGCGGTCGAGGATGTCGCGCACTTTCTCCTGGATACGCCAGGGTTGGCCGGCGGCGGCATACATATAGGGAATGTGGTGCGAAGGCTGGTTGCTGTGGCCGTACTGGCCCATGCGCACGTCGCGCGCTTCGAGCATTTCGTGGATGACGCCGCCGTAGCTGCCGACCTCGAAGGTGCCCGGCGTGGCGAAGAACAGATCGAGCTTGTTGCCCAAGGCGGTGCGTCCGCCGTGCAAGGCGGCCAGGCCGGCGCCGTCCTGCGGCGCGTGGAAGGCCATGTTCCAGGCATTGGTCTCGGTGTAGTCGCCGCCCCAGCGGGTCGGGTCGAACTCGGTCGCGGTGTAGCGCCAGCGGCCGTCGCGATGGCGGCCGACGAAGAAGCCCAGTTGCGGATGGAACAGGTTGGCGTAGCCGAGCGCGCGATTGCGGTAGTAGGCCGCGTCGTCGCGATAGCTGCCCTGGTAGGGATCGTCGGCGCCGGCCTGCTGCGCCAGCGCGCCGGCCAGGCGGCCGATGGCGAAGTCGTTGATGTAGCCGTCCATCGACCACGACAGGCCTTCGCCGACCGTGGTGTCGGTGTAGCCGGCGAAGATCGCGCGCTCGATGCCCTTGCGGCCCGCGCCCGGCACCGGGCTGACGCTGGAGGCGTTGCGAAGCGCCGACTGATAGAACGAGCGCACGTCGAAATTGCGCACGCCCTTGAGCCAGGCATCGGCGAAGGCGACGTCGGAACTGGTGCCGACCATCAGGTCGGCATAGCCCGGCGAGGACCAGCGCGCGATCCAGCCGCCGTCGCGATACTGCTGGACGAAGCCGTCGATCATCTCGCCGGCATGCGTCGGCGTCAGCAATACATAGGCCGGCCAGCTGGTGCGGTAGGTGTCCCAGAAGCCGTTGTTGACGTAGACCTTGCCGTCGACGACGGCCGCGCCGGTGGCGCCGGCGCTGTCCTTGCCGGTCGGCGCCGAGAACGGGCTCGCGTATTTGTACAACGGCCGCTCGGCGGTGCCGGTGTTCTCGTAGCCGCTGTTGGGGTAAAGAAACAAACGGTAGAGATTGGAGTACAGCACCGCTTGTTCGTGCACCGGCGCGCCCTCGGCGCGGACGATGCCGAGCTTGGCGTCCCAGGCGGCGCGGGCGCGTTCGCGCACCGCGTCGAAGCCTTCGTCGGCGCCGATTTCCAGCTCCAGGTTGCGCTGCGCCTGTTCGACGCTGATCAGCGAGGTGGCGATGCGCATCGTCACCTGGCGGGTGGGATCGCCGCTCAGGTCGAAGCCGTACCAGGCCGAGACGCGGTCGCGCCCGGCCTTGTCGCGATCGAGCCGGGCGCCGTCGCGGATCGGGCGGTCGAACCGGGCGTAGAAGAACAAACGCGAGGCGCCGGTCGAGAGCTTGCTCATGCTCTCGCTCCAGCCGCTGAGCGCGCGGCCGTCGCGGTCCAGGCGGATGTCGCCGTGCTCGTCGCGGTGGTCGAACAGCAACTGCGCGCGGGTCTCGCCGGGCTCGGCCGGGAAGGTGAAGCGCATCACCGCGGCATGGTCGGTCGGGGTCATCTCGGCGACCAGGCCGTTGTCGAAGCGCACCCGGTAGTAATCGGCGCGCGCGGTTTCCTCGTCGTGGCCGAAACTCAGCGCGCGCTTGCTGCGGTCGAACTCGAGCCGGCCCTCGCCGATCGCCGGCATCACGTGAAAGGTCTGGCGGTCGCCCATCCACGGGCTGGGCTCGTGCGACAGCGCGAAGGCTTCGATGCGCGGACGGTTGTCGTCGCCGTTGCGCTCCTGGTACTGGTAGATCCAGTGCGAACCGGCGTTCGTGGTCGGGGTCCAGAAGTTGAAGCCGTGCGGCACCGCCACCGCCGGAAAGGTGTTGCCGCGCGAGAAGCGGCTGTTGGAATTGCTGCCGCGGCGCGTGTCGACGTAGTCGCTCGGGCGCAGCGCCGCGCGCTTGCCCTTGGCGAGCGCGGGCGCCGGGGCGATGCGCAGGTCGTCCAGATAGCCCTGGTACGGCAACGCCGTGTCGCCGTCGTGGACCAGCAGGATCTTGCGCACGCGGCGACCGGCCGCGACCTCGCCGATGCGGCTGCTGACCGCGTTCCACTGGTCGGGATAGAGCAACCGCGCCATGCCCTGCTCGCGCGCGGTCAAGGCGTTGCCGTACAGATCGAGCGGCTTGCGTTGCGACAGACGGCTGCCGTCGTCGAACACCAGGTCGATGGCGACATAGGTCGAACCGTTGCGCAGCGCATCGAGTTTCGACGGCGCCGGCTGGCCGGCGATGTGCGCGCTCGACAGCGGGAACAGGCGATACGACAGCTGCGTGTCCTTGGCGACGGCGATGTCGACCTCGAAGGCCTGAACGCTTTGCGCGGCGCCGCTGCCCACGCCCTGGTAACGCAGCGAGCGCACACCGCTGAAGCCCATGCCGGGCTTGGCGGTCAGGGCGGCGGCCTGGGACGGGCCGCCGTCGGCACTCAGGCGCGGCACCGCCCCGGTGGCCGTGGGTCCGGCCGTGGGTTCGGCCGCGGCCGGCTCACCGGCCTCGAACGAGGTCCAGAAGCTGCGCGCGGGCCCGGCCATCGCCGTCGGCATCAATGCCCCGGCCAAGGCCAGCGCCAAGGTGTGCTTCGCCGCTGCCCGTGCGCCATCGCGGCGCGCTCTCCACGTTGCCGACATTCCCGCTCCCATTGCCCGGACGGCGACTGCCTCCGATTCGCACTGTGCCGACCGGCACAGGCCCCTGCTTTCTCGATTTAAATCGATCTAAATCGAGCTTGTCAAACCGCGCCGCAGCATCCTCGGCAGCGTCTTGGGAGCAAAAAATCCAATCCAGACAAGCACTTCCAGCATCGTTCAAGCAGCGGACGGGGCCCCTTGGCACACCTTTTGCACCACCCTCTCTGTAAATGTGATTTGCATCACATTTTTATCTTGGAATAAATCGCATCTGCACCCCCCTGCCTTACGGACCCTGTCGCTCATGCCGACTCCGCACCGACTTGCTCTCTCAATCGCCTTGGCGACCGCGAGCGCAATCTGCCCCCTGACGTCAGTTTTTGCTGCGGAGCGTCAAACGACCGCAACGAATGCGATGCCGGAGATCGAGCGCCTGCGCGCCGACCGGCAATGGCTCGCTGCGCTGTCCCGCATCGAAAGTGCGCAAGCGGCAACGCCCGGCGACGACCGCCTGTATCGCCTGCAAGTGCTGACCCTGGCCGACCTGGGCAGCGCGCATCGCGCCTGGACCTTGTACCAAGCTCGCCCCGACCTGTTCGATGCCGCCGAACGCAAGCGCCTGCACTCCGGCCGCCTCGCTCGCCTTGCGGTCTGGGGCAGCCTCTACCCCGAAGACGAAGCCACCCGCCTCGATGAAATGCGCAGCGCGCGCGACGCCTTCGAGCAGTACCGCGCCACCCAGACGCCGGAGCAACGCCAGGCCGACCTGCGCACGCGTTTCGACGAATTGATGCTGCTCAACCATCTGGAACGCCACGCCGAGGTGGTCGAACGCTATCGCGCCCTGCAGGCCGAGGGCGTCGAGATACCGATGTATGCCTTGTCCAAGGTCGGCGCGTCCCTGCTGGCCGACAAACGCCCCGAAGAAGCCGCGACCGTGCTCGAGCGCGTCGTGCGCGAATGGCCCGAGGACCACGACTCGCAACTGCAGCTGGCCTACGCCTATTCGGAAGGCGAGCGTTTCGACGACGCCCTGGCCCAGCTCGACAAGATCAAGGCCGCCGAACCGGCCTGGGTGCGCGTCAACGGCGCCAAGCAGAGCGTCGAAAACTGGCGCCATTACGACGCCGACAGCACCCAGACCATGATCCGCCTGTACGGCGAAGACACCGTCGGCGCGCAGCAGCGACTCGAAGCGATGGCGGCGATCGGGCCGGACAACCCCGGCGTGCAGACCAATCTCGGCGTCGCTTATCAAAAACGCGGCTGGACCGATCGCGCGCTGCAACGCTTCCAGATGGCGAGCACGCTGGAACCGACCGGCGTCGGCGCGCGCGTCGGTCAGGTCGGCGCCTATCTCGAGCACGCCCGCGTCGACCTGGCGCGGCCGATCCACGACGAATTGATCGCCAACCGCCCGCGCGACGTGCAAGTGCGGCAGATGAGCGAGTCCTGGGACAGCCGCCTGGGCTGGCAATGGTTGTTCAGCACCGCCAGCGGCCGCAGCGATGCGCGCGGCGGCGGCGCCACCGCCTCGCCGCTCGGCACCCGCGATGCCGTGCACCGCCTCGAGGTGCGCAGCCCGCTGATCAACGACCGCTGGCGCCTCACCGCGCACGCGCAGGATGCCTGGGCCGATTACCCCGGCGACCGCGTCCACGATCGCCGCGCCGGCATCGGCGCGCTGTATGCCTACGACCGCCTGAGCCTGGGCTTCGGCATCGACCGCGCCAACGACCGCTGGCTCGATCGCGGCGACCGCACCGGTTATTACCTCGATGCCGGTTGGCGCCTCAACGATGCCTGGCGCGCTAATGCGTCCTGGTATCGGCAGACCCCGGACGCTTCGTTGCAGGCGCGCGGCGCCGGCATCGATGCCGATGCCTTGAGCCTGGGCCTGCGCTGGACGCCGAGCGAGCGCACCTCGCTCGGCGCGAGCGCGCAGCAACTGCGCTACAGCGACGACAACCGCCGCAGCGCCGTCGCGCTGAACCTGGATCAGCGCCTGTACACCAGCCCGCATCTCCAGGTCGCGGGCTTGGCCGATCTGTCGGCCAGCCGCGCCAGTCGCCGCGACGCCGACGTGCCCTATTTCAACCCCAGCCGCGACGCTTCGCTGAATCTCGGCGTGCGCCTGGATCACATGACCTGGCGCCGTTACACCCGCCACTTCCTGCAGCGCCTTACCGCCACCGCCGGGCCGTACTGGCAGCAGGGCTACGGCAGCGCCTGGGTGCCGCAACTGCGTTACGAACACGAATGGCGGTTCGGCAGCGGCCGCACCCTCAACTACGGCCTCAACTGGTCGCGTCCGGTCTACGACGGCGTGCGCGAAGACCGCGTCGCCTTCGATCTGAGCTTCCGCTGGGGTGAGGAATGAACATGCTGTATTTCGCTGCGCCGCTTGCTGCCCCCCTGCGCGGGTTGATCCACCGGGCGCTCGCGTTCGCCGTGCTGGCCATGGCCGCGCTGGCTCCGCTCGCGGCCGGCGCCAACGAACTGTTGGTGCTGAGCTATCACGACGTGCGCGATGAAGTGGCTCGCAAAGGCGATCCCGATGCCTACGCCGTCAGCACGCAGAACTTCGCCGCCCACCTGGACTGGCTGTCCGGCCACGGCTACCACCCGGTCGCACTGAGCGAGGTCATCGCCGCCTCGCGCGGCGGCAAGCCGCTGCCGCCCAAGGCGGTGCTGCTGACCTTCGACGACGGCCTGCGCAGCATCTATACCCACGTCTTCCCGTTGTTGCGCGCCTACAAGTACCCGGCGCTGATGGCGGTGGTCACCTCCTGGGTGGACCTGCCGCGCGAACAGAAAGTCGATTACGGCCCGCGCATGTTCACCCACGACGACTTCGTCACCTGGGAGCAATTGCGCGAGATGCAGGCCTCGGGCCTGATCGAAGTGGCCTCGCACAGCCATGCCCTGCACCGCGGCGTGACCTCCAACCCGCAGGGCAACAGCATGCCCGCGGCGATCACCCGCGCCTGGGACGAGAAGGCCCAGCGCTACGAAAGCGAAACCGAATACCTGGCGCGCATCCGCAAGGACCTGGGCGACAGTGCCGCCGAGATCAAGCGCGAACTCGGCGTCGGCCCGAAGTCGGTGATCTGGCCGTACGCGGCCTACAACAGCCAGACCAACGCGATCGCCGACGAACTCGGCATGGCGGTCACCTTCGACCTGGAAGGCCGCCATCAGAAGATCGGCGCCGACCTGCACGGGCTGGCGCGCCTGCTGGTGTTCAACAACCCCACCGTCAACGACCTGGCCTATGAGTTGCGCCACGACGAAGCACTCGACGGCCTGCGCGCGCTGCAGGTCGACCTGGATTACGTCTACGACGCCGACCCGGCGCAGCAGGCGCGCAACCTGGACAAGCTGATCGAACGGGTCAAGCAAGTCGGCCCGAGCCACGTGTTCCTGCAGGCCTTCGCCGACCCCGACGGCAACGGCTCGGCCGATGCGCTGTACTTCCCGAACCGGCACCTGCCGATGCGCACCGACCTCTACAACCGCGTCGCCTGGCAGCTCAAGACCCGCGCGAACGTCAAGGTGTTCGCCTGGCTGCCGGTGCTCGGCTTCGAGCTGCCCGATGCGGCCTTGAACCAGCGCCTGAAGATCCAGGCCAGCAACCCGAAAGAAACCTTCCGCCTCAATCCGTTCGAGCCGCAGACCCGGCGCATCGTCGCCGATATCTACGAAGACCTCGCGGTGAGCGGCTACACCGAAGGCCTGCTGTTCCACGACGACGCACTGCTGCGCGACGACGAGTTGCGCGGCCAGGCGCCGGCCGACCCGGCCGCGCGCACCCAGGCGCTGATCGACTTCACCCGCGAACTGGCGCGCGCCGCCGGCAAATGGCGTCCCAAGCTGATCACCGTGCGCAACCTGTTCGCCGCGCCGGTGCTGGAGCCGCGCAGCGAAGCCTGGTTCGCGCAGAACCTGGCCGCCTTCAACCAGGCCTACGACTACACCGCGGTGATGGCGATGCCGTGGATGGAAAAGAGCCGCGATCCGCAGGCGTGGATGGACCAACTGCTGGCCGACGTGAAACGTTCGCCGCGCGGCCTGTCGCACACGATCTTCGAGTTGCAGACCGTCGACTGGCGCAACGAACGGCCGATCCCGGCCGCGCGCCTGAAGGCGATGGCCCACCGCTTGCAGGCCGGCGGCGCACGCCACCTGGCCTGGTACCCCGACAACTTCATCGACGACCAACCCTCGACCCAGGACGCACGCGAAATCATGTCCGCGCGCGGCTTCCCCTACATCGAGCGCTGAGCGCCGCCCCGACCGCCAATCGCCGCCTATCGACATCCGGCCAGCCTGTACGCGCTGCCATCGAGTCCAACATGAGCCAGGTCACTAATCCGCTGCTCACCGCGCTGTTCCAGTTCGCGTTCTTCTATCCGATCGTGATGTCGTTCTTCTGGATCTCCGGCGGGCTGTACTACTACTTCCGTCGCGAACGGAAGGCGCGCGTGCGCACCGATCCGCCGCCGCTGGAGAACGCGCCGTTCGCGTCGATCCTGATCCCCTGTCACAACGAAGGCGACCACGTCCACGAAACCATCGCCGCGGCCTTGGCCCAGCGCTACCCGCAGTTCGAAGTGATCGCGATCAACGACGGCAGCCGCGACGACACCGGCGATAAGCTCAACCGCCTCGCCGCCCTGCACCCGCAACTGCGCGTGGTGCACCTGGACCGCAACCTGGGCAAGGCCAACGCGATGCGCATGGGCGCCCTGGCGGCGCGTTCGGACTACCTGGTCTGCATCGACGGCGACGCCCTGCTCGACGAATACGCGATGCATTGGATGATCTGGCACCTGTGCTCGGGCGCGCGCGTCGGCGCGGTCACTGGCAACCCGCGCATCCGCAACCGCTCGACCCTGCTCGGCCGCCTGCAGGTGGGCGAGTTCTCTTCGATCATCGGCATGATCAAGCGCGCCCAGCGCGTCTACGGCCGCATCTTCACCGTCTCGGGCGTGATCTGCGCCTTCAAGCGCAGCGCCCTGCACCGGATCGGCTACTGGTCCGACAGCATGGTCACCGAAGACATCGACATCAGCTGGCGTTTGCAGATGGACCACTGGGACATCCGCTACGAACCCAATGCGATGTGCTTCATCCTCATGCCCGAGACCCTCGGCGGCCTGTGGAAACAGCGCCTGCGCTGGGCCCAGGGCGGCGTGGAAGTGTTGATCCGGCATGGCCGCGACCTGCTCTCGTGGCGCCGCCGGCGGATGTGGGCGGTGCTCGGCGAGTACGTGTTGAGCCTGGCCTGGGCCCACATCATGGCCTTCATCATCGGCCTGTGGGCACTGGGCCTGGTCGTCGACCTGCCCGAACAACTGCGTGTCACCACCCTGCTGCCGTCGTGGCACGGCGTCATCCTCGCCCTGATCTGCCTGCTGCAGTTCGCCGCCAGCATCGTCATCGACCGCCAGTACGAAACCGGGGTCGGGCGCAATTACTACTGGATGATCTGGTACCCGATGGCGTACTGGCTGCTCAGCTTCACCACCACCGTCGCCGCGCTGCCCAAGGCCTTGTCGAAACGCCGCGGCACGCGCGCCACCTGGGTCAGCCCGGATCGGGGGATTCGATGAACACCCAACTCTCTCCGGCGGCGCCGAAACACGCCGACTCGCATCGCACGGCACGCAAGCGCGCCGCGCACAAGCACGACTCGCGCCTGATCCAGAAACCCGGTGCGCAGGATGCCTGGCCGCGCACCTTGTGGGGCGTGGTGACCGGCGCCTTCTGGCTGGCCTATCTGTACCTGTGGATACCGGTGGCGACCCTGGTGATGTGGCTGCTCGGCATCCGCCGCACCGCCTCCGAACTGTATCTGCGCGAGCACGGCGTCGACCCGTTCCTGATGCTGGTGCTGCCGGCGACGGCGGCGGTCGTGGTGGCGATGCTGCTGATCTGGGCCGAATACAACCGCTGGCGTTTCGCCACGGCCAAAGGCGAACGCCGCGGGGCGCAGCCGACCGTCGGCCTGGACGAAATCGCCGACCACCTTGGCGCCAGCGCCGAAGTCGCACAGGCACTCAACCAAGGCCGCATCAGCGTCCTGCACATGGACCCGAACCACGCGGTGCCCTTGTCGCTGACCGCGGTGACCCCGCCCGCGATCAGCCAACCCTTCCCACCGGTGGCGCCGATGCCGCGCTTCGCCCGCGACATGGCGCCGCAAGGCTCGTGGATTTTGATGATCGCGCTGGCGATCTCGGTCGCGATCGTGGTCGGCGTGTTGGCCGTGGTCTCGTTCGGCTATCGGCAGATCCAGAGCGTGGCGCCGAAGCGCACCATCGAAGGCACGCCGGGCTTGGACCGCCCGGCCTACCTGCCCGAAGAGCCCGAGCCCGCGCTGGACCCGGTCGCAATCGGCAAACACACCGCGGCCGGCATCGAATCGGCGGTGCGCGATGCACGGCAACTGCAAGCTGCCGAGGCAATACGTCCCGCCCCCGCGCGCCCGCGCGGCAACACCGGCGCCCTGGCGCCCAACGCCAAACCGCGCCCCTTGCCCGGGCGCAGCCCGAAACCGCCTTACCCCATCGACGCACTGCGCCGCGGCGAAGGCGGCCTGGTGACCCTGCGCGTGCAAGTCTCCGCCGATGGGCGCCCACTCAAAGTCGACGTCAGCAAACGCAGCAGCAACCGCGAACTCGACCGCGCCGCCGTCCGCACCGTGCGCAGCTGGCGCTTCGCCCCCGCCATGCGCAAAGGCAAAGCAGTGGCCGCGGTGGTGATCGTGCCGGTGGAGTTCAAACCGGATCGCTGAGCGGCCGATCTCCCGCGAGCGGGAGGCCGGCCCTTCCCCTTCCCCTTCCCCTTGCCCTTGCCCTTGCCCTTCCCCCCTTTGAAAAAGGGGGCTGGGGGGATTTGCCTTTTGCCTTTTGCCTTTGCCTTTGCCTGAGCCGTAGCGCAAGCCACCCCCACATCAGTGCAGGCTTCCCGACGGCACCACCCCGACGCCACCCTCCTCCGCGGCCGCCGAAACACAAGCCGCCATCACCGGGTCCAGCCGCCGCGCCAACGCCTGAAACACATCCCGCAACAACCGGTGATTCTGCCCGGCGGGATAACCGATCTCGACCAACACCTCAGGCTGCAGAGTCCGCACGATCCCGTGCAACTCCTGCTGAAAAGCGGAAAGCGCTTCGAACGCATCAACGGGCATGACCACCCCTTCCTGCGGGGGCGTGAACTCGGGCTTGCGGGGCATATGCGGTACTCCTGTCCTTAGGCGAGGAACCCGCACGGTGCGACACGCAACCGGCGGGATGTCGGGAGGTTCGAAACCGCAAACAGACGGCGGGCGTATTCCCCTTGCGGGTGTTGTATTAGCCGCCCTCCCGACGCAGGACGCAGCGTCGGCCATGCCCAGACTTCGGGCATGAAAAACCCACCGATTTTCGGAGGTGGGTTCCGCTGTTTGAGGAGTTTCGACGCTCCTGATCGCGACTTTGCATAGTTCGCTAACGGCTGTCAATCAGGCATGGCCGAGTTGATCACCAAATCACGTTAAGCAGTAGAGGCTATTGCGGGCACCAATGCCTGCGCCTAGCCTGAAACCAACGACCAAAATAGACTAAATCCTGACCAGACCAACTCTCATTTAAAAGCGGTAACAGCTCAGAATCAGGCAACATCCACTTCAGCATCTAATCCCGTTAGGTGCATAGAACATATTATCGAGGCTCGATCAGGGGGATCCATGCCAAGAGATCTAACACTGGCTATTGAGAAGGCCTACACGGAACGCACTGATTTACTAGTTCTCGCTCTTACTGGAAGAACGGGCAGTGGCTGCACAACAACTGCAACCGCGCTCACAAAGAACATCGATGACCTGTCTGTCACAATGGCTGGCCTGAGCCAAATCGAGATTCGAAAGCTAGAAATCTGCAAAAGCTACGCAAAAAATCGATGGGTGCCTTTTAAGGCACTCACCATATCGACAATTATCTTTAGCTTCTTATTGCAAGAAGACAGAAATCACGTTAAGGAATTTTTAAATTCACTAATTAAAGGGCAGAAAGCAAGTCAAGCTGTGGAGACAATTTGCGATCATATTGAAAAACTGAGAAATGACCTCCTATACGAAGCGTTCTCAAAACTTGTTGGACTAGAGCACGATCAACACTTTGCGGCGGACGCATGGCAGTTCTATGCAGGCCCGCTCAGCGCTTCTTTCTCAGAGCTTCGCACCGCATTAAGCTCAGCCACTTACGCCTCCACCTTTCAAACGTTTGGCGACAACATTCGGAAGAGCGGCTCAGCAATAAGCGACGCGGTTGACCCAGAACAAGTATTCACACTTATAACAAGGGTAAAAAGGCTCGCGAAAGCTGCGTGGCGCCACGATCGCCGCATTGGTATCGGGAGCACAAGAGTCGTCATCGACGCGGTACGAAACCCTCTTGAACTCGTCTATCTACGGGATCAGTTTGCAGCCTTCTTCGCCTTGGCAGTGACAGCAAATGAGGACCATCGCCAGTCTAGACTTGCGGAATCAGGGATGGCGAAGCGGGATATCGAGATTCTCGACAAGCGAGAATACTCAAAGAAATCTCTTGGCAGCTATGATTCTTTCGTTTCTCAGAACCTTCAAGAATGCATTCAGAAGTCTGACCTTTTCATACACAACAATGGAAAGCCGGATGAAATAGAACTGAATAGGCCGCTACTGCATCAACAACTAATCCGATACGTCGCTCTAATTCTTAGACCAGGCTTAGTCACCCCGACCGCTGATGAACGCTGCATGCAACTTGCTTTCGTAGCAAAGCTCAATAGTGGCTGCATTTCTCGGCAAGTTGGTGCGGCCATTACGGACTCATCATGCTCAATCAAGGCAGTAGGCTGGAACGATGTTCCTCGCGGGCAAGTCTCCTGCCTACTTAGGGACGTAAATACATTACTCAACAGTCGCGATGACGTAGCCTTCAGCTATTACGAATCAACCGACAAAGCTTTCCGTACACATGTTGCATCTGAGTTCGCCAACTCAAACCCCATGAAGGTGTCGACAGGATTGAATTGCCCCTACTGTTTTAAGGATGCATACAACGCTGTAACAAAGAAAGACAACCAAGTACACACCCGCGCCCTTCATGCTGAAGAGAACGCATTTTTACAGCTCGCCAAGCATGGCAATAGCGGAATCGTTGGTGGGCAGTTATATACTACAGCAAGCCCTTGCGAGCTTTGCTCCAAGAAGGCGTATCAGCTCGGCATTACCGAAATCATCTACGTCGATCCGTATACAGGCATCTCATCAATTCACATTCTTGCCGTCGGAGCAGAAGCTAATCGCCCTAAGCTGAGGTTGTTTGGCGGCGCAGTTGGCAATGCTTACCATCGCCTATACGAATCTGTTCTTCCAATCAAAGATGAGTTCAAAGCCCGGCTAATGGATGATCCACCCCCAACTTTGCTGTGATTATTCGAGCCACACATCCAGCAGTTTTGTTTAAGCCGACCTATTAATTCAATTTGGCCCTCACGGTCTGAAATGATAGTGAGTGATTGCTGGATGCCGATAGCGAGCTAATGAATCGCCGAATCGCCGTGTATCAGCTCTAACGCCATCTTCGCGTATTGCTTCAGCTCCACGTCCGTCAATGCAGGCGTCGGCTGCATGTCGTCGTGATGGAATCTCGTTGAAAAATCGTTGACGGCCCGCATCTTTTCCAATGCCGACTTCGCAAACACGAGCGGTGAATCGCCCAGTGCTTTGTCTATGTCTCCGATAATCTGCGAAAGATTTATGTCCCTGCGCAGCAGAGGGGCCGGAAACCGCCTCTTGAAGAACCCCTCAACGAGAGGGCGTAAGTCATCCGCCACTTCGTCCAGCATCCCTTGAAATGTGCCTTCCAGGTACGCCGTCACTTTTCCATATCTCTGGATGTAGGGCTCTTGGCAGAGATAGTCGAGATCACACGAATCAATGATGGAGTAGTCATTAGCTGCTCGGCGAATTTCATGCACAGTTGCCGGCGTCCTGTACTTCGGTCCAGCGAGCACGTCACGTTGAGCTAATAGGAAGTAAGCATCATGGGAAAGAACAATAATTTGGGCGCCCGCAGCGGCCAAGTCGGCGATAGCCTGGACAGTTCTAGTCCGCCGGTTTGAATCCATACTGCACACCGGGTCATCGAGAACAACCACCTTCCCCTTGATCTGCTCTCCGAGTGCATGAAGACGGGCAAAAAAGAATGCGAGCGCAAGGGTGCGCTTGTCGCCCTCGCTTAGAACACCGCGGAAGCTTTGGTGCATTTCTTCTCGCGATCCTAGGCCCACGGAGTGGCCGCGCAGCTTCAGACCGTATTCCGTCCGCACGGTCCCACCACGCGAACTCGTCGTGAATTTCTCAATCGAGAATGACGCACTAAACCTTTGAAGAAACGCGTTAATCTGCGCCTCGTACCGACTCAGAATTGTCGGCAGCAGCTCATCCAGTTTACTTTTCGTCTCTGCCTTTTGACTGGTCAGCTCATCTTTCCTGGCCTTGGCCGTCGTGTATTCCGTTATCGCTTCACCAGCCTCAGATGTGCGCCTTGCGATGACCGTCTCAAGACGAGAAATCGAAGAGCCAATGATCGCAGCGGGCTCAGCGCTCAGATCGCGATTGAACTTTGCGATGCGCCCTGAAATATCCGTCACGGAAACGTTGTGCTCTTCAACTTGCTCCCAGATCTCACCGAGTAAACGCAAAATCGTGACCTTTTGATCTGGGGTCCCCATTGGCTCTAGCGGCCGTCTTTGCTTCTGTAGTGCAAGCTCGCTAGCCAGCTCGCGAACGCCAGAGAGCGTCCGGCGGGCCTGCTCCAGGTCTAATCCGGGGAGCTGAATGTCTAGCTGATCGTTCCATGCTGTTATGCGGGCCTCGTTTACGTCGAGCGTCGCCTTGTATGTGTCGATCTTTGCATCAGAGAAGCACGCCTCTACCCCGCGGCTAAGAACAGAAACTCTCGCCATGAAGTCGTCATAGGCTTTGTTGAAGTACCCGTCATAGGCCCCGATAAGCTCGGCATTTTCCACACTCTGCCCGCAGTACGGGCAGCCGTGCTCCAATCCGAACTGTCGTCCCTTTGTTACCCATTCTTCGATGCCGACCGGAGCATCATGTTGCTCAAAGTGCGTCTGGACAAGAGCCTTAGCATCTTCGCGGATGCCTTGAAACGTAGAGCTGAGGATGTTGAAGAATGCATCAGCATCAAAGTCAATCTGCGGAAGGGCATCGGGCCCTTGCCGCTGCATGAAAGACACGGCGTTCTTCGCGGCTTCCAGCCGGCTACGCAGTGCTGATATTTGGGCTTCGGCATCCGACACATCCTGCAATGCGATGAACTGGTCCACCGGCATTTGCTTACCGAGCGCAAGCAAGCGATTGCTCGCGTTGGTCATCGCCTTTGTTTGCTCGGCAATAAGCCTCGTCAGGTCGTCATGCTCTTTTTCGAGCTTCACCGACTCTGTGCCTAAAGCGAATTGCAACAGGGATTGGCGTTGATCCGCCCGAATCTCCTGTCCCGAAAACACGTTGTCCTCAACGAATGTCGGATCGAACACAAAAATTTGTGGCGCCACGCCTGACCATTCTCCATCCTTGAGCACTACGGGCGCATTGCCACCCCCTACGTCACAAAGGAGGTGGACGTGAGGCGCATCGGGTGAGTCGATTGTCTTACCGCCCATCACCGCTTGCGCATCGCCTTGAGCGACCGCGCGCAGAATATTGGCTATCGTCGATTTTCCGCGCCCGTTCTCGGCGTAGATCAAAGTCACCGCATCAAAGCTGGCCGGTGTGGTGGGCACACCGTCCCGTAACAGACCGACATTACTGATCTTGACGAACTTCCTGAGCATGCGTCACCCCCTGTACTTTCCATGAGGTCATGATTCGCCCGGAACTGGGCAAGTGCCAAGGTTGGACAGAAAAAGTTGCCTCAGAGGGCGGATTCGTGGTCTCTTCCCGTCCAGCGCCCGCAAGTGCGTCGTTAAATGGGTAGATGATCAGCCACTCTTAAGCAGTTGATTCACCGGATACAGCTGCGTCCTCAGAGGGTTCGAACTCCGGTAACAATCGTCAAAGAGCGGCTCCGAACGGGGCGACTGGCATAAGCCAGAGTCCGCTTCCGACCTACAGTCGTTCGCATCTGCTCCCTTGTCCTGAGCCACAAACGCAGCATTCGTTGCCGTTCGAAGCGCTAAGCCACTATCGGATTCCGCTACAGGGAAGTCACTTGTGTCGGGTTCACGGATGCAACGTAGCTGACGATTCCGTCCTTTGTAGCGTTATTTCCTGAAGCGAATGCAATATGAAATGCGCTCATTCGATCGCTTGTGACCAGCATCGATCTGTGTGATATCTCGATATTGAAGGCACTGACGCACGCGGCGGGTCCCTGTCTCTTGCTAGTGCTGAGAGGAAATCTCGCCGCTACTGAGGCCACCTCTAGCTCACCGGCAACGACCGCGAGAAGCTTTTCGTCGTCGGAAGAAATTACGATGTCGTCCATGTAGAGACTTACGTCGAGAGAAGAATTAGCGCTCACCTTCCTTAAGTAAGCTCCAAGCTTGCTACGGTCTAGCGCCAGGGACGCCAAAATCGGCGATTGCACGAAGCCATAAGGCAGGACGAACTCGGAAGACGAAGGCCTCCGAGCGACGCTCTCGCTCGCCATCTCGCGAGCTTCAGCATATGAATACCAACCCTTCAGACAACGAGTTACACGCGACCGATTCACTCGGCCGAAAAAGTCGTCAAGGTCGACTCGCAGAAAGAAAGCCCGCGCCTCGTGACAGCGGAGAGCGGCCACATGCCCCCCTTGGCGCAGGTGGTAGTAGAAGACCGGAGGCGTCCAGTGCGTCTCGACCGACTTCTTGATTCTTTTCCCGGATCTTCTGGCGTCCTCAGAGGGAACGAAGACCCACCGGCCGGGTTTAACCTCGTATCGGTGGGTCCACTTATTGGTCACGTTGATACCTGTAGTTAAATGCCATGTCCACGAGCGCAGCCAGCAGGCGGCAAATGCCGCCGACCATGTTCATGCACGCGTGGACCAGGCGGGTCTTACGAATGAATTTTCTCATCGTAATCTCCTTCTACTCTCGACTCTGGCATGCCTAGCGCCAAGCGCATGGACACATAACCAACAGGGCATATGAGGAAATCCATAGCCAAGTAACAGCATCACCGTGTGACCGAGTAGAGGATAGGGGGTTCCTATCGCCAGAGTGCCTTAACTGTGCGAGCAAGCGGTGCAAACGTCAAGGCATCGACCAAGCACCCTGTATGCCCATACTTCAACAGGAAAGCCGGGCTCGAGCCCCGATGCACGAATCTCATTCCGTACTACAACGATTAGAGGGGTCAGATGTAGATGACTCACGAGTTCGATCGGACGCGGGCCAATGTCTGCTTCTGGCCGATAGCGGACGTCTATCGGCCGTGACTGAGGCGCTGTAATGCACCGCCGAACTCAGCCCTCTGCCAATACTCGGCGCTCGCCGGTTTTAACCTCTCAGGGGAATTTTCAGGTAGCTGCCGCCATTCCACCACACGTGCGGCGCCTCGCCCGCATCCGCGATGCTCTCACCCGCCACCGCTTTTCCGCTGCCGTGGTGATCTCCTGCTGCGGATTATGCAGCACGCTCACCACCCACCAACCAGCTGCCGGGCTGCACCTGCTTACTGGTGGTGCGGCCAGCTTCCAAGTGCAGAACGGTGCGGCGGTCGGGTTGCAGCAGTTGCCTGTGGCTGAGGTCGCCAACGTAGCTGGCGCGCGATTGGTAACGTGAGAGTTCGAACTATCGCTGGTCAGGCAGTTTCTCGTAGTTCGAAATGTTGAACCAAAAGTAGCGCTTGTTCGTTTCGACTTCCAGGCCGATGAAGAACAGGCCGCTGAATTACTCGACATCATTGAAGGGTTCGCTGACAAAGACCAGGTTATCAGCGTGTCGAGTTCGCGGTCGACGATGCCACCGTCAGACAAAATGCGATACTCGTAGTTGCGGTAATGCAGGTTGCGAACCAATTCAGCGAAGGCGCGCCTGAGATACGGGTCATATCTCAGTGCCTTCGACGCCGCTTCTGCTTGACCCATGACGTCCACTCTTCCAGGATTAGCCACGAGTGCGCCGGCAATTCGGACGCTGACCCGCGGCATACATGGAGACGTAGATGCCGAAGCTCGACTCTCACCTCTTAGCGACGACACTAGCCCCGCTGGTCTGTGTCTTCGCTAGCTGTGCGTGCACCGCCACAGCTGAGGGCCCTACTTCGGTTCAAGGGAAGGCCGCCATGACGGAATCGGCATCGCCCGCCATCAACGACTCGCTTAGCGCGCAACAACTCAACGACAGGATTCTGGCCTGGATTCTGAGTGTGAACGACGCCCGAGACCTGTCCGGCTGGAAGGTCGAGAAGCGCACTGGTCTTCATCTGGGGCTTGATCCGGAAACTCCCAATATTTTCCGCGGCGTCGGGGCACTCTCTGATGGCTGGCGCTACTCGCTGTCTTCGGTTAATAACACCCCTGGGCACAGACTCCGCGCCGTCTTGTTCAAGATTGGGCGTGCCGGCGACGACTACGTCGATATGACGCCTGTGTGCGTTGGCCTGGAGCACTATCGATCCGCCCTCGTCTCTGCCGGATTCAAAGCGTCTGATATTCCTCGACGGGCGGGCACGGAATACCGGATCTTCAGAAACCGAATGGTCTATGTGCGCGTTGAGCTTCACGGAAAGACAACACCCATCGACGAGCAGCTTTGTGTTTACAGGGTGTTCGTCACGGCTGCGGCCCCTCAAGCATGATCGGGCATCGCAGTACCGCAGGACGAATTAGAAGCAAGGCAGGAGCTCGACGCCTTGACCCCTGATCAACCCTCTTCCAGGATAAGCCCGCGAGTGCGCTGGCGGTTCGGACACGGAACAGCGGCACACATGGAGACGTAAATGCCCAAGCTCGACTCTCACCTCCTAGCGACAAGACTGGCCCCGCTGGTCTGCGTGCTCGCTGCCTGTGCGTGCGCCACCACAACCGCGGGCCCAACTTCGGCACAGGAGAAGGCCGCCATGACGGAATCGGCATCGCCCGCTATCAACGACTCACTTAGCGCGCAACAACTCCACGACAGGCTCCTGGCCTGGATTCTTAGCGTGAACGACGCCCGTGACCTGTCCGTGCGGGACATCGAGAAGCACACCGGTCTTAGCATGAGGATAGACACGGAAGGCCCCAACAGCTTCCGAGGCGTCGGGGCGTTGACCGGAGCGTGGCGTTATTCGCTGTCCTCGGTGAAGCCTGCCCCCGGCACGAGCCCCCACTCCGTCTTGTTCAGCATGGGGCACAGTGGCGACAACCATGACGATATGACTCCCGTGTGCGTCGGTCTGGAGCACTATCAGTCCGCGCTCACCGCAGCCGGATTTAAAGCGTCGCAACGTCCGCCGCGGCTCGGCACCGAATACAGGTTCTTCCGCACTGAAAAAGTCTCGGTACGCGTTGAACTGCGTGGAAAGACAAAGCTCTATGACGAGCAATTGTGTGTCACCAGGGTTTTCATAAGCGCCGCCCCTCATGGATGATTGAACATGGCTACACTTCAGGGAGATTTGGAAGCCAGGCAAAAGCTCGACGCGATGCTGGCTGAGTTCGAGCGACAAGCCCGAACCAATGACACGAACCCAGGCGAGATTTTTCGCAGCGTTCTCGATAGCACCCCGGGGCTCCGGGCGCAATTTCAGCTCGCCGTTGAGAAAGAACATCTGGTCGCGATAGAAGCCGAAACCGACCCGAGATTCAACGGCAGTTACGACAGTGCTACCCGCACCTTGCGCCTGTCGGCTGAGCAATTGAACGACGCCACTCCGGAGAATAAGCAGCCGGATGAATTTCAGGAAGCCACCAACTTCGTTCGCTACACCGCCGGTCACGAGATAGACCACGCGCTAACCCGCAACGAGAGTTTGCGGATGGAACAGCGCTTTCGAGAGCAGGTCGCAACAATCGCAAACGGCCCGTCGCCGCACGACTTTACCGGTCCGGTTAAGGAGTACAACCAAGGGGCGCGCGAGAGGGAAGCTCGGGCGGAGATCGCGGGGTTCAACACGATTGCAGCACAGGTAAAGCACGAGGAACCTGGGGCGACGTTGGAGGACGTGTATCGAGCTGATGGCGGCGCATCCAACTACATCGACAACAACAGCCAAGGGCCGTCGCCTTACGCCATGGATCAGGGCTTGCACATCAAGCCCGATTTGCAGTTGGACGCTGAAAAAAGCGTCGAAGCAATGGCACAAGTGTTCTACGACAAAGTCGGCGGCTACCCCGCCCGCAACATCGACTGGGCCTTCAGCGAAATCTACCGCCAGGAAGCCATCGCACAGGCCGCGCATCCCGGGCGCGACTTTCCTGAGATCAGGATCAATGCCCAGGCGCTCGGCGCGCAGGTGGTCGTGCCGCCCGACTTCATCGATACCAGCCGCGCGCCGGATAAGCCGGTGCCGCCTGTGGAGCGCCCTGCCACGCCCAACGCCAACGACCCCAGCCATCCGGATCACCCGCTGTTGGAGAAGATCCGGGGCAGCGTGCGAAGCCTGGAGCAGAGCATCGGCAAACCCTGGGACGAGCAGAGCGAGCGCATGAGCGCCAGCGCGCTTTCGCTGGCGGTCGCCAACCGGTTCGGCCCTGGCGACGACGTCAAGGTCACGCTGAACCGCCCCACCGCGCAGAACGCGGCGGGCGAAGTGCTGTTCGTGTACCGGGACGGGCGCGGCGCCTCTCCCGACCCGGCGGCCAACTATGCGCATATGCCGGTCGCTCAGGCTCTATCCGTCCCTGCGTCCGAGCGCTACGAACAGGCGCAGGCCATGCGCGAGACTCAGGCGGCCGAGCAACGCTCGCTGCGGGAAAGCGCGCAGCAGACACAGGGGATGGACGGACAGGCTCAGGGTGGGCCGCGGATGCAGCATTAGCCGGCGCAGCGGTGCAAGCGGTGTCCGCTTCCGGCCCGAAGCGGACATCCAGACGATGTCCGCCTCTAGTGCTCGCCGCACGTCCGGCCGATCTGCCGGCCGCGACGCGGTGTGTCGGCGCCGGGCATGTTGCGCTGGCGCTTACTTAGTCGAACGCGCCGTTTCCTTTGCCGCGCGCTCGATCGTGTCGGCGACCACTTTGGGCTGGGTCATGAACACCGCATGGCTGGCGGCGACCTTGGTGATGCGCGCTTCGATGCGCTCGGCCATATGGATGAGCATGGCCTGGTCGAACGCCTTGTCATCGGTGGCGATCACGGCCCAGCTGGGCTTCGTGCGCCAGGCGGCCTGCGTCAGCTTGGTCCCGAACACCGACATGTTGATCGGCACCTGCGAGTCGCGCAGAAACGCCGCGTCGGCATCGCTGGTGTCGTGGGCGAAACCTGCCTTGAACTTGGCGGGGCTGATGAAGCCGTAACCGTCGCTGCCGGTTTCGATGACGAACTCCGGCGTGGGTGCGAAACCGGCGTATTGCTGCGCGGTGGTTTCGCCGGCATCCGGCGCGAGCGCGGAGACATAGACCAAGCCCGCCACCTTGTCGTGGACGCCGGCTTCGGTGATGACCGTGCCGCCCCAGGAATGCCCAACGAGAATGGTGGGGCCGTCCTGGCGGTCGAGCACCCGCTGTGTGGCCTTGACGTCATCGGCGAGCGAGGTCAACGGGTTCTGCACGATCGACACGCGATAGCCGCGCGCGGTCAGCTCGTCGTAGACCGGGCGCCAGCCTGAGCCATCGGCGAAGGCGCCGTGCACCAGAACGACATTCTTCACCTGCGCCCCATCGTGGGCTGCGGGGGCTGCGGCATCGTGGGCTTGGGCAACGGGGGAGATGGTGGCCGCCAGAGCGGCGGCGAGCACTGCGGGGATGAGCTTGAGCATGGACGTGGCCTCGGGCGGTGGGCGGTGGGTGGTGGTAGTTCGATCTGCGGCATTGGCCGGCAGGGCTACTTTGCGGGGCGAGCCCGGGCCATCGGTGACCGAACGTCCTGATAACTTGACCGAACGTATTTATCAGCCGCGAACGGGAACCTGCCCGGATCGAGGGGCGAGTCAGCGGCAAGGCGTGCTCTCGCGAAACAACCGGGAACCGGGACGTCACCGATGCGGCCGGCCCGGGCGGCTACACCGTCGGCACGGTTCCGCCGTCGATCGTGTATTCCGTCCCCGAGATCGACGCGGCCCGGGGAGAGACCAGGAACGCGATAAGGTCGGCCACTTCACCCGGCTTGGCCGGGCGCCCCAACGGAATCCCGCCCAGCTCCTTCATGACCAACTGCTTGCCGCCTTCGTAGTCCGTGCCCGCATGGGCCGCGACGCGCTCGACCAACGCGACCGAAGCCTCCGTCTCGATCCAGCCCGGCGAGACACGAACCACGCGCACGCCCTTCGGCGTGACTTCCTTGGACAGCGCCTTGCTGTAGGTCGACAACGCCGCCTTGGCAGCGGCATACGCGGTCGTGGCGTCCGGCAGCGGCAGCGTGCGCTGGATCGAGGTGACATGCAGGATCACACCCGATCCTTGCGCGATCATCGCGGGCAGCAAGGCGCGATCCAGTCGCACGGCCGACATCAGATTCAGATCGAGCGCCTTCGCCCACTCCGCATCGTCCAGCGCGGCGAAACCGCCCGCCGGCGCCGACGATCCCCCTACCACGTTGATCAGGGCATCCACGCCACCGAGATGGCGCAGTGCCGCCTCCGCCGCTCGGCGAGCGCCTTCGGCCGTGGCCAGATCGGCCGCCATATAGTGCACATCGTCGATGGGCCGCTCCGGCTGCGAGCGCGCAGTCGCCACGATCTGTGCGCCGAGCTGGGACAACCGTTCGACGACGGCAGCGCCCACACCGCGCGAGCCGCCTGTCACCAGGACGCGCTTGCCGGCCAACTGCAGGTCGAAGCTCACGGCGCGATCTCCAGCGTGGCGATCTTGCCGCGCTCCAGGGTGAAGCCATAGCGCAGGTCCACCGGGCTGCCGGGGAAATTGCCGGCGACGCGTGCCGTCACGATGTAGGTGCGCTCCTGCTTCTCCAGCGTGTGGGGCTTGGCGGTATAGGTGTACTTGGCGGACGAGTCGGTCTTCCACGCTGCTATCGCAGCGAGGCCCGAGTGGGTCTTGCCCTCGTCCCGCACCAGCCCGTCTGTGGTGAAGCAGCGGGCGACCGCTTGCGCGTCCTGGGTGTCGGCATGGAAGTAGGCCGCGATCGGCTCGGGCAGGTTCAGATCGTTCATTGCAATGCTCCGGTTGGGTCCACGGAGCAAAGGTTGAGCCGTTCTCATAGATAAGAGAATCACCTACTATCTGATCAGGCTATGTAGAGATCAGTGCACAATGCGCGGCTCTGAATTTGCGGAACTCAAGGCCTTCGTGGCCGTCGTCGACCGGGCCAGCTTCGCCCGGGCCGCCGATCACTTGGGGCTGTCCCGATCCGCCCTCAGCCAGATCGTCCGCCAGTTGGAATCGCGCTTGGGGGTTCGCCTGCTGAACCGGACGACGCGCAGCGTCTCGCCGACCGAGCCGGGCCGCCGACTGCATGAGCGCATCGCCCCGATGCTCCGCGACATGGACGAGGCCGTTGCGCAGGCCGTGGGTACGAGTGCGCGTGCCGCGGGGACCCTGCGGATCAACACTCTCAGCATGGCAGCGAAGAAGGTGATCGCGCCGCGACTGGGTCGTTTCGCCAAGGCGCATCCCGATGTAGCGCTCGACATCGTGATCGACGATGGGCTGAGCGATATCGCGGGCGAAGGATTCGATGCAGGCATCCGCGTGGGCGGCCGCCTGCAGAAGGACATGATCGCGGTCCGACTTACCCCGGACATCGAACTGCTGGCCGTGGCTTCGCCCGACTATCTCGCCAGATGCGGCGAGCCCAAGACACCCGCCGACCTGAGCCATCACGCCTGCATCAACTGGCGTTTCCCGGGCAGCGGAAAGGTTGCAGGGTGGGCGTTCAAGAAGAAGGGGAAAGCGGTCGAATTTTTCGGTGAAGGCACCGTGACTTCCAACCATCAGGACATCGTCGTGCCCGCCGCGCTCCAGGGCCTGGGCATCCTCTATGCCTACAACGACGACGGCATTGCGCAGGCGCTGCAGGACGGGCGCTTGAAGCGCGTGCTTAGCGACTGGTCGCCGACGGTCCCCGGCTTGTACCTCTACTACTCCAGCAGACGTTACCTTCTTCCCGCACTCCGCGCGTTCATCGACTGCCTGCTCGATCGCGATCTCGGCAGCGAGGGTCCGTCGACGTCAGGAACCAGCCCCTGACCGATCCGGCGGCAGTGCCGACACTACCGAGGTCTGCGCGTCGATCTGCGCGCGAGCTACCTGATTTTCACCAGCACCTTGCCCTTGGCGCGCCCGCCGTCCGCGTAGGCCAAAGCCTCGTGCGTATCTTCGAACGGGAACACCCTGTCGACGACGGGGTGGATCGCGCCCGATTCGACGAGATGCGCGATCTCAGCCAATTGCGCCCCGTCGGCTCGCATGAAAACGAAGGTGTACTCGACATTCTTCCGCTTGGCCTTGTTGCGGATGCCACGGCTTAACAGGCGCGACACCAGCTTGATCGGCCAGGCCAGTCCTCGCGCGGCGGCGAACGCCGGCGTGGGCGGCCCGGAAATGGAAATGAGATGCCCGCCGGGCTTGAGAACCTGCAGGGATTTGTTCAGTTCGTCGTTGCCCAGACTGTTCAGCACCACGTCGTAGTCATGAAGCACGGTGGCGAAATCCTGCTGCTTGTAATCTATTACGACGTCCGCGCCCAAGGCCTTCACCCAGGCGATGTTGGCCGTACTCGTGGTCGTGGCGACGAAGGCGCCCAGGTGCTTGGCGAGCTGGATGGCAATGCTGCCCACGCCGCCGGAACCGGCGTGAATCAGCACCTTCTGCCCTCTTTTCAGCTTGGCGGTTTGGACCAGCACCTGCCAGGACGTCAGGGCCACCAGCGGAAGGGAGGCGGCCTCGACCATGCTGAGGTTGGCGGGCTTGAGCGCCAGCGATGAGGCCTTGACGGCGATGAACTCGGCGAAGCCGCCGATGCGATCATCGTCGGGGCGTGCATACACTTCGTCGCCCGGTTTGAACTGGTGCACGCGCGCGCCAACGCGCACGACCGTACCGGCGACTTCGTTGCCGAGAATCAGCGGGAAGCGATAGGGAAGAATCAGCTTGAACTCGCCGCTCCTGATCTTGGAGTCCAACGGGTTGACGCCTGCGGCGTGGACCTGGATCAGGACATCATCGTCGCGCAGGTCCGGCTCGGGCATGTCGCCGATGCGGCCGGTTTCTTGCTTGCTGTACCGGTCGATGATGAAGGCTTTCATGTCGTGTCTCTGGGTGGGGTGTCCGGCCAGGCCGCCGACGTCGATCGACCCGTTGGGCGCGTTCCGACAGGTCGTGCCCGACGCCGGGCGTGTGTCGAGTCTGGCCGGGTCACACAAGGTGCGGTTTGCCGTACGACCGCCTTAGACGGCGGTGCGATAGCGCTCCGCGGCCTGTGCCTGCCGGATGTCCGTGAGCAGGGCCTGACGCGTGGCATCCAGGGTGTCCCAGCGTGCGGCAACATGCAGTGGCGGAATGGTGACGGCCTCGCGGCGATCGAAGCCGACCAGGGCCGCATCGACCAGTTCGCCCGTGTCCATCACCTCGGGCAGCGTGTTGATGTCGATGCCGGCGCGCTCCCATATCTCGGTGCGCGTGGCGGCAGGCAGAACCGCTTGCACGTAGACGCCCTTGGGCGCGAGCTCCAGGCTCATTCCTTGGGACAGGAACAGCACGAAGGCCTTGGTCGCGCCGTATACGGCCATGCCGAGCTCCGGCGCCAGGCCGACTACCGAGCCGATGTTCACGATCGCGCCTTCGCCTGCAGCGACCATTCGGGCGGAGGCGGCGACGGCCAGGCGGGTCAGCGCGGTCGTGTTCAACGTCACCAGTCGTTCGATGCTGTCGGCCGATTGATCGATGAAACCGCCGGACTGGGCGATGCCCGCGTTGTTGATGAGGATGCCGATGCGGGCGTCGTCGCGCAGGCGCGCTTCGACGGTGGCCAGTTCATCGTGCTGGGTGAGATCGGCCGGCAGTACATCGACCGCGACGGCGGTTTCCTGGCGCAGGCGAGCTGCCAGCGCTTCCAGTCGTGCCTTGTCGCGTGCGACCAGCACGAGGTTGTGGCCGCGCCGTGCGAAGCGCTCGGCATAGACGGCGCCGATGCCGCTGGAGGCACCGGTGATGAGGACGGCAGGGCGTGTGGTCATGGTGCGCTTCTCTGGAATTTTGGTGGGGGGCATGGGAGGTGGGGCGTATCGGGCCAGGTGAGCCGGGAATGACGTTCGTTTCCCGGTCCCTGCCTGACGACGGTCATAATGATGATGACTGTAATCTTTAATGTCAATAGTTTGATGATGAACATCATCAATATGGTAAAATGCGCCGCTGCCGTTGGCAGGCAGGGCATCCAGAGACACGGCAATGAAGGTCACCAAGGCACAAGCGCAGGCAAACCGGGCGCGCATCGTCGAAACCGCGTCCACCCTGTTCAGGGAACGGGGTTACGACGGCGTGGGCGTAGCGGACCTGATGGCGGCCGCCGGCTTTACCCACGGCGGCTTCTACAAGCATTTCGGCTCCAAGACCGATCTGATGGCGGAAGCGGCGAGCTGCGGTTTAGCGCAGTCCGCGGACGTCGCGGCGGGCGTCGATCTGAAGGACTTCGTCGAGCTTTACCTCTCCCGAGAGCATCGCGACAAGCCGGGCGACGGCTGCACGCTGGCCGCGCTATGTGCGGATGCCGCGCGTCAGCCGGAATCGGTCAAGGCGGCCTTTGCCGCCGGTATCGAGCGCCAGCTGGCGGCTCCGGCCCGCCAAACAGGGCGGCCGGTCGACGACGCGAACAGCGAGACGCGCGCGCGCCGAATCGCCCTGATGGCGCAGACCATCGGCGCGGTGGTGTTGTCGAGGTCCTGCCCCGACGATGCGCCGCTGGCGGACGAAATCCTGGAGGTCTGTCGGGCGCGCCTCTTTGCGCAGCTGTCGGACGAAGGGCTTATCTAGACAGCCCTTCCGGGATCGTTAGAGGTTCACCGCGAGCTCGCATGCATCGCCAAGCGGTTTGACGGCTCAGACAGGTCGAACAGACCGCCCATGCGTCTTATGCCTCCCTGCCCTGTGCCTTGGCAGGTGTCTGCTCATCACCGAAAGCAGACGCATGCCGTCGCATCGGCCGGAGCCGCTTGCGGCGAGTTGCGGCGAGCGAAGCGCCTGCCGCTAACTCCAGCTCGCGCGACAGCGGTCCGTTGTCTTGTGCGTCGCGTTCAACGGCTCAGCGGAATCTCCAGATAACTGCCGCCGTACCAGCGCACCCGCACCGGTTCACCGGCATCGGCGATGCTCTCCCCTGCCACCGCCTTGCCGCTGCCGTAGTTGATCTCCTGCTGCGGGTTGCGCAGCACGCTCACCACCGCCACCAGCCGGCTGCCGGGCTGCATGCGCTTGCTGGTGGCGCGGCCGGCTTCGAAGTCGAGCACGGTGCGATGGTCGGGTTGCAACAGTTGCCGGCGGCTGACGTCGCCGACGTAGCTGGCGCGCGATTGGTAGCGCGAGAGTTCGAAATAGCGTTGGTCGGGCAGTTGTTCGTACAGCGAGATGTTGAAGTCGAAGTCGCGCTTGTTGGTTTCGACTTCCAGCCGGCCGGAGAACAGGCCGCTGAATTCCTCGGCCTCTTTGAAGGGTTCGCTGACGAACACCAGGCTTTCGGCGGTGTCGAGTTCGCGGTCGACGATGCCGCCGCCGGGGACGATGCGGTCGGCGTCGCGGCGGTCGCGCAGGTCGATGGTCTGTTCGGCATAGCTGTCGGCCGCCGGCGCTAGCGCAGCGAAAGCATTGCGGCCGTCGCTGCCGGCGGCGCCGAGGTAGAAGCGCTGGCGCCGCTGCGCCATCGCCGCCAGCGAGGGCGCGTGCTTCCATTCGTTGGCGCCCATCACTTGGTAGTTGATGCGGTCGGCCAGCAGCGCGGGCTTGGGCGCGCCTTTGAACACGTAATCGAACCATTGGTAGCGCAGTTCGCCCAGGTCGATCTGCGCTTGCGGGTCGAGCGTGTAGCCGCGCAGTTCGGTGCCGGTGGCGACGGTGCCGCGCTGGCCGCTGACGTGGTTGTAGGGGCCGATCACCAGATAGTGCTCGGCCTGCGGGCGGTAACGATGGTGCTGGCGCAGGTAGTACAGCGCGCCGATCTGGGCGCCGTCGTAGTAGCCGGTGGTGGTCAGCACCTTCAGGTCCAACGCGGCGAATTCGTCGCGGTAGGGGATCATCGATTGCCAGTAGGCGTCGTAGTCCGGGTGCGAGAGCCAGCGCAGGTAGAGCGGATTGGGCGTGCCGTCGATCTGCGGCAGTTCGCGATACGGACGCCCGCTGAGATACCACTGACGGTGCATGCGGTTCCAGCGCGGGTAATCCTGCAGGGGCGCGTTGTCGACCTGACGATTGTTGGTGACGTAGAACGGCCAGTAGTACTGGAAGCCGTAGAAGATGCCGCCTTCCATCGGCACGTCGAGGCCGGGCGCGCCGGTCACCGAGGGCATCAGCGCTTTCAGGGCCTTGGGGCGGCGCTTGGCCGTGGCCCATTGGGTGAAGCCCTCGTAGCTGCCGCCGTACATACCGACGCGGCCGTCGCTCCACGGTTGCGCGGCGATCCAGTCGATCAGCGCCGCGGCATCGTCGCCGTCGTGTTCGTAGGGCGTCGGGCGGTCGGGGCTGCAGCCTTTGCCGCGGCTGTTGCCGATCACGCCGGCATAGCCGTGCGAGGCCGAGCGGCGCGCTTCGTTGAGGGTGGGGACCGGATCGGCGTAGATGGTGAAGTTCAGCAGGGTCGGCAAGCGCTCGGGCGCGCTGCGTTGGCGCACGATCAGCGCGCAGACGGTGGCGCCGTCGGGCGTGGTCACCGCGACATCGCGTTGGATCAGATAACGGCGCGCGTCGTCCGCGGCGATCAACGCCGGCAGTTGCGGCGCCAACGCCGCGTAGCTGCGTTCGACCTGGTAGCTGCGCAGCAAGGCCAGCGCGGCGTTGCGGTCCAGCGTGGGCTGTTTGTGCAGCGGCGCCAAGGCATCGGCCATCGCGCGCTGCTGCCGCGGCTGCTCTGCGGTCTCGAAGTTGAGCACGCGCATGGCCACCGCGGCGCTGCGGTCGTCCATCGTCGCGATCGATTCAGCGAAGGCGCGCGGCAGGGCCTGCTCGAAGCTCAACCCCTGCCCCGCCTGCAGCGCCTTGGCGCGGGCGTACAACCGGTATTGGGCGAGGTTGAGCCGCACCGGCACCGGGCCCTGGGTGGCGGTGGCGGCGAGTTCGTCGAGGCTGCGTTCGGCCGCAGCGTAGTCGCCGGCCACCAGTTGCAGGCGGAAGCGTTGGTTGAGGTCGCGGCTGCGATCGGGGTCGCGATAGTCGGCGAGCAGTTGCCGGGCCAGCGACGGCATGGCGGCGTCCAGGCGCTTCGCATCGTCGGCGACGATGGCGGGCAGCGCGTAGGACGCGGCGGTTTCGGCCGCGCGGGCAGCGGAACCGCACAGGCCGACGGCGGCGATGGCCGACATGAGGATGATCGATCGCAGCATTTGCCCTCCCAGGCGTGCATGTATCCCTGACTGGATGGCGCCAGCGGCGGAATCGTCGCATAACCGACACCGCCGCGAACGAATACACGATTACGCCGGCTCGCTGGCTGTAGGAGCGGCGTGAGCCGCGACCCGGGATCCCTGCTTGCGGCGCTCACTGGAAAGCCCACGGTCGCGGCTTGCGCCGCGCCTATAGGGGCGGGCTGCGACCGAATGTCCCAGGACGGGCATATAGCCAAGGTCGCGCCGCGGGCCCGACAATGGCGCTTTCCGACAATGGATGTTGCGCATGCGTGCTGCCGCCCTGCTGCTTGTCCTGGCATCGTTCGGTGCCGACGCGATCGTCGTTCGCGACGATGTCCCGGATTTGCGCTATCGGATGGCGGTCTCCGAGTTCCCGGCGCTGGCGGACATGCCTGGCGAGGGCCATGGGGTGCTCATCGCGCCGCAGTGGGTCGTTACCGCCGCCCACGCCGTCGCCTGGCAGCACGCTGTCGATGAGGTGGTCGTCGGCGGCACGCCGCGTGCGGTACGCCGCATCGTCGTCCATCCGGGTTGTAAGCAGCCGCCTCAGGCGATGATCGACGCCGCGTTGAAATCGGGCGATTGGGAGGCCTTCTTCGCGTTCGCCGCCACCTCCGACGACATCGCCTTGATCGAACTTGCCGAGCCGGTGCGCGATGTCGCGCCCGCGGACATCTACCGCGGCTCGGCATTGGGCAAGGTCATTCGGATCATGGGGCGCGGCGCCACGGGGACGGGTTCGAAGGGCCATTCGCTGCATGGACCGAACCGGACCGCCCTGCGCCAGGGCTACAACCGGATCGGCATCGAGGAAACCCGCTGGATCGGCTACACCTTCGACGCACCGCCGAAGGCGCTGCCCCTGGAGGCCTCGGCCGGTAGCGGGGACAGCGGCGGGCCGATCCTGGTCGCGGTGGACAAGCAATGGCAGGTCGCAGGCGTAACGGCGTGGAAGCGTGGCCTGGTGGAGGGCACCGAACTGCGCCCGGGGCGATACGGCGAGACCAGTTACGGCGTGCGGTTGGGGAACTACGTAGGCTGGATCGAAGAGACGATGACGGTGGGTGGGGATTCCGGGAAATCCGCCGGACGTTGAAGCGGCACTGGCGACGGGGATAGGAACGCCGGTGGATCGCTGCCTGATGTAGGCGAATCGCTTCCTGTAGGAGCGGCGTCAGCTGCGACTGCGAACCCCGGCGTGCGGCGCAAGCTGAAACCCCGCGGTCGCGACTTGCGTCGCTCCTACAGGGGGCCCAGACGGCTGCGCGGTTTTTTTCGGATGCAAAGCCGGCGGAGATAGGACCGCCGGTGAATCGCTTCCTGTAGGAGCGGCGCGAGCCGCGACCGCGAATCCAGGCGTGCGGCGCGAACTGGAAACCCCGCGGTCGCGACTTGCGTCGCTCCTACAAGGGGCCCAGACGGCTGCGTGGTTTTTTGGGATGCAAAGCCGGCGGAGATAGGACTGCCGGTGAATCGCTTCCTGTAGGAGCGGCGCGAGCCGCGACTGCGAATCTTGGCGTGCGGCGCGAGTTGGGAACCCCGCGGTCGCGACTTGCGTCGCTCCTACAGGGGGCCCAGACGGCTTTGCGGTATTTTTGGATACAGGTGAATCGCTCCCTGTAGGAGCGGCGCGAGCCGCGACTGCGAATCCTGGCGTGCGGCGCAAGCTGGAACCCCTGCGGTCGCGACTTGCGTCGCTCCTACAGGGCCCAGTCGGCCGCGCGCGGGGTCAGCGGTTCTGCGACTCGGGGTGCCGCACCTGCCCTTCGCCGCGCACGACGAAACGCTCGATGGTCAGCGACTCCACGCCCATCGGGCCGTAGGCGTGCAGGCGCGTGGTCGAGATGCCGATCTCGGCGCCGAGGCCGAGCTGGCCGCCGTCGTTGAAGCGCGAGGAGGCGTTGACCATCACCGCCGAACTGCGGGTGCCGCGGACGAACGCATCGGCGGTGGCGGCGTCTTCGGTCGCGATGACTTCGGTGTGGTCGGAGCCGAAGCGGGCGATGTGCGCGAGCGCTTCGTCCAGCCCATCGACCACTTTCGCGGCGATGATCAGGTCGAGGTATTCGGCGGCGTAGTCGCCCTCATCGGCGGGCTGCACCGTGCCGGCCGGCAGGTCCGCCGCGAGCGCGCGCGTGCGCTCGCAGCCGCGCACCTGCACGCCGCGCCCGGCCAGCGCGACGAGCGCGCGCGGGACGAAATCGGCGGCGATGTCGCGATGCACCAGCACGGTTTCCAGCGCGTTGCACACGCCCGGCCGCGAGGCCTTGCCGTCGATCAGCAGGCCGAGCGCGAGGTCGAGGTCGGCGGCGCGGTCGACATAGAGATGGCACACGCCCTTGTAGTGCTTGATGACCGGCACCCGGGCGTGTTCGGCGACGAAACGGATCAGCCCCTCGCCGCCGCGCGGAATCGCCAGGTCGACCAGGTCCGACAGTTGCAGCAGTTCGAGCACGTGCTCGCGCGCCGGGTCTTCGATCAGCGACACCGCCGCGGCAGGCAAGCCCTGCTCGCGCAAGGCCGCATGCAGGCAGGCGGCAATCGCGGCGTTGCTGGCGCGCGCTTCCGAGCCGCCGCGCAGCAGCACTGCGTTGCCGGCTTTCAGGCACAGCGCGGCGGCATCGGCGGTGACGTTGGGGCGCGCCTCGTAGATCATCGCGATCAAGCCCAGCGGCACGCGCTGGCGTTCGATCACCAGGCCATTCGGCCGGGTTTCGCGACGAGTGACTTCGCCAAGCGGGTCGGCCTGCGCCGCCACTTCCCGCAGCGCCGCGGCGATCGCGGCCAGGCGCGACGGGTCGAGGCGCAGGCGGTCGAGCATCGCTGCGCTCAGGCCGGCCGCTTCGCCGCGACCGAGGTCTTCGGCATTCGCGCTGAGAATGCTGTCGCTGGAAGCATCCAGCTGCGCCGCCATCGCCTCGATCAGGCGGCGGCGCGCGTCGCCGTCGAGCGCGGCGAGGACGACGGAGGCGTCGCGCGCCTGTTGGGCCAGGGCCCGGACATAACCGCTCATGGCAAGACTTCCTTGGGCAACTCGGTGACGGCGCCGGGACCGGCGTCGCCATTGGAACTCTGGGACGGCGCGCTGGCGCGATCGAGCAGCACCAGATCGTCGCGATGCACCACCGATTCACCGTAGCGGAAACCGATCAGCGCCTCGATATCGCGGCTGTGGCGGCCGGCGATCCGGCGCACCTCGCCGGCGTTGTACTGGACCAGGCCGCGCCCGAGCACCGCGGCGGCATCGCCGACGCTGCGCAGCTCGACCACGTCGCCGCGGCGGAACTCGCCTTCGGCCGCGACCACTCCGCCCGGCAACAACGAGGCGCCGCGATCGTGCAGGGCCGTCGCCGCGCCGGCGTCGATGCGCAGGCAACCGCTGGCCGGCGCATGCCGCAGCCACTGCTTGCGCGCACGCAAACGGTCGCTGCGCGCCGCCACCAGGGTGCCGTGCAAGCGGCCTTCGCCGAGCGCGGCGACCACTTCGGCATCGCGGCCGCAGAACAAGGCGGTGGCGATGCCGGCGGTGGCGGCCTTGGCCGCGGCTTCGAGCTTGGTGCGCATGCCGCCGGTGCCGAGCGTGCCGGCACCGCCGCTGGCGGCGTCGAGCAGTTCCGGCGTGACCACGGCGACCTGCGCAATCGGCCGCGCCGACGGATCGCGCTGCGGATGGCCGCTGTAGAGGCCGCCGATGTCGGTCGCGATCAGCAGCAGGTCGGCGTCGACCAGTGAGGCGACGGCGGCAGCGAGGTTGTCGTTGTCGCCGAGTTTCAATTCGTCGACGGCGACGGTGTCGTTCTCGTTGATGACCGGCAAGGCGCCGAGCCGCAGCAGCTCGCGCAACGAAGCGCGCGCATTGAGATAGCGGCGGCGGTTGCGCAGGTCGTCGTGGGTCAGCAACACCTGCGCCACCGGCACCGGCGACAGGCCCTGCCAGAACGCGATCAGCGAGGCCTGGCCCAGCGAGGCCAAGGCCTGCCGCAACACCAGGCCATTGCCGCCGGCCTCGATGCGGCTGCGCCCGGCGGCGACCGCGCCGGACGACACCAGCACCACTTCGCGTTGTTGCGCGCGCGCTTCGGCGATGAAGCGCGCCAGCCCGGCCGCATAGCGCGGGTCGAGCCCGCCGCCGGCCTGATCGGCGAAACCGGCCAGCAGACTGCTGCCGACCTTGAGCACAGCGCGACGCCAGTTCGGCAAAGGCTGGGCGATGAAATCCTTTGCCGCGACGCTCATGTCAGTGCCTGCAAGCGTCTGCGCAGCACGTCGAGGCGCAGGTCGGCGGATGCGCCGGGCGAAACGCGCGCGGCCAGACTGGCTTCGGGATCGCCTTCGGCCCAGCGCGCCGGATCGGCCGCCTGCTTGTAGGCGTCGCGGAACGGCACGCCTTGACGAGCCAGGTCCACGGCGAGGTCGGTCGCGTACATCGACGGGTCGAGCGCGGCGCGCAGGTTGTCGGGTTTCCACTCCAGATTGCGCAGCAAGTCCGGCAACAGTTCGAGCGCGGCCAGGCCGCGGCCGAAGGCGTGGAAGATCGCGCCCTTGGAGAACTGCAGGTCGCGGTGATAGCCGGACGGCAACGACAGCAGATGCTCGATCTCCGAGCGTGCGGCGGCGACGCTCGCGTAGCTCGCGCGCATCAACTCGATCACGTCCGGGTTGCGCTTGTTCGGCATGATCGAGCTGCCGGTGGTGTACTCGGCCGGCAGCGCGACGAAGGCGAACTCGGCGGTGGTGAACAGGCTCAGGTCCCAGGCCAGGCGGCGCAGGTCGAGCACCGCGGTCGACAAGGCGTCGATCGCGCCGAGCTCGAACTTGCCGCGCGACAGCTGGGCGTAGGCCGCCGACACCTGCAGGCGGCCGAAACCGAGCGCCGTGGTGGTGTGGTCGCGCGCCAGCGGCAGGTTGACGCCGTAACCGGCGGCGCTGCCGAGCGGATTGGCGTCGACCCAATCGAGGGTCTGCTGCGCGCGCACGGCGTTGTCGATGAAGCCTTCGGCCCAGGCGCCCCACCACATACCGGCCGAGGACACCACCGCGCGCTGCAGATGGGTATAGCCCGGCAACGGCAACTGCGCTTCGGCTTCGGCGCGGGCCAAGGCGACCTCGGCGGTCTCGCGGCACAGCGCGTACAGATGCGACAGGCGATCCTTGAGCCAGAGCCGGGTCGCGACCAGGATCTGGTCGTTGCGGCTGCGGCCGGTGTGGATCTTGCGGCCGGCATCGCCGAGGCGTTCGATCAAACGGCCTTCGATCGCCGAATGGCCGTCCTCGAAACGTTCGTCGAGGACGAAGCGGCCGGCGCGGAAGTCCTCGGCCAGCACGTCGAGCTCGCGAGTCAGGCCGGCCAGCTCGTCGGCGCTGAGGATGCCGATCTGCTGCAGGCCTTGCGCATGCGCGGCGCTGGCCTGGATGTCGAACAGGAAGAATTCGCGGTCGAGGATCACGTCCGCGCCGGCGAGGAAGTTCTGGATGCGCGCGTCGACCTTGACGCCGGGTTTTTGCCAAAGCAGATCGGACATGGGGGCGGCTCGCGGGGGGCTGGAGGTTGGTGTGGGGGTGAGGAGTGAGGAGTGAGAAATGAGGAGCGAGGAACCAGGAACTGGGAACTGCAAGCAACGCTTTACTCGTTACTCGCTCCTCTTCACTCGTTCCTCGCTTCGATCCGCGCCGGCACGTCGGCCGGCGTCAGTTCGCTGCGTTCGCCGCTGGCGCGGCGCTTGAGTTCGACGATACCGCGATCCAGTCCGCGCCGGCCCACCACGACCTGCCAAGGCAGGCCGAGCAGGTCCATGCGCGCGAACTTGACCCCGGCGCGTTCTGGGGTGTCGTCGTGCAATACGTCGATGCCGCGCGCTTCGAGCTGCGCTTGCAGTTCGACGCAGGCGGCCTCGACTTGCGCATCGGCCGGGTCGAGATTGACCAGGCCGACGCGGAACGGTGCGACCGCATCGGGCCAGACGATGCCGCTGTCGTCGTGGCCGGCCTCGATGATCGCACCGAGTAGGCGCGACACGCCGATGCCGTAGGAGCCGCCGTGGATCGGCCGCTCGTCGCCCTCGGGCGTGGTCACCAGCGCCTTCATCGGTGCCGAGTATTTGGTGCCGAAGTAGAACACCTGCCCGACTTCGATGCCGCGGGTCTGCACGCGTTGTTCGGCCGGCACCTCGCGCTCGAAGCGGTCGATGTCGTGGACGTCCTCGGTGGCGGCGTAACGCGCGGTCCAGGCCTGCACGATCGGTTCCAGGTCGCCTTCGTAGTCGGTGTCGTCGCCCGGAATCGGCAGATCGAGCACGGCGCGATCGCAATACACCGCCGACTCGCCGGTCTGCGCCAGCACCAGGAACTCGTGCGAGAGATCGCCGCCGATCGGGCCGGTCTCGGCGCGCATCGGGATCGCGCGGATGCCCATGCGGGCGAAGATGCGCAGGTAGGCGACGAACATGCGCCGGTACGACCGGCGCGCCGCGGCTTCGTCCAGGTCGAAGGAATAGGCGTCCTTCATCAGGAACTCGCGCCCGCGCATGACCCCGAAGCGCGGCCGTTGCTCGTCGCGGAACTTCCACTGCACGTGGTACAGGTTCATCGGCAGCGCGCGGTAGGACCGCACGTTGGCGCGGAAGATCGCGGTGATCATGTCCTCGTTGGTCGGCCCGTACAGCAGCTCGCGCTCGTGCCTGTCCTTGATGCGCAGCATCTCCGGGCCGTAGGCGTCGTAGCGGCCGCTCTCGCGCCACAGGTCGGCCAGTTGCAGGGTCGGCATCAGCAGTTCGAGCGCACCGGCGCGGTTCATCTCGTCGCGGACGATGGCCTCGATCTTGCGCAACACCCGCAGACCGGCCGGCAACCAGGAATAGATGCCGGCGGCTTCCTGGCGGATCAGCCCTGCGCGCAGCATCAAGCGATGCGAAGCGATCTGCGCGTCGGCGGGGTTTTCCTTCAATGTCGGCAACAGGTAACGCGACAGACGCATGGCGACCTACTCCTGGGTTTCGAACGACTCACCGACCACCAACCTACTTACCGTCCCGCTCCCCCCCTTTGGAAAAGGGGGGTTAGGGGGGATTTGCTCTTGCTCTTGCTCGACCAACGACAAAAACAACGGCAACAGCAAATCCCCCCTGCCCCCCTTTTCCAAAGGGGGGAACGGCTTGGGGTTACGGTTGCGGTCGCGACTCCACTTCGATGCCGGCCAGCTCGTCGAAACCGAATGCCAGGTTGAGGTTCTGCAAAGCCTGCGTCGCCGCGCCCTTGAGCAGGTTGTCCAGGGTCGATACCACCACCACGCGGCGGCCGTCCTCGGACATGCTGAAGCCGCCGATGTCGACGTGGTGCTTGCCGGCGATCGCGCTGACCCACGGCGCCTCTTCCTGCACCCGCACCATCGGCTCGCCGTCGTAATGGCGGTGATAGTGCTCGACCAGTTCCTCGCGCTCGAAGCGGCGCGACAGATGCAGGTTCGAGGTGATGGTCAGGCCGCGGAAATGCGCGGCCACGTGCGGCATGAACTCGACCGGGTGGCCCAGATGGCGGGTGACTTCGCGCTCGTGCATATGCCCGGTCAGCGCGTACGGCATCAGGTTGTCGCGCAGCTTGTCGGGGTCGTTCTTGTCCGACGGCGAGGTGCCGGCGCCGGAATACCCCGACACGCCGAAGCACTGCACCGGGCCTTCGAGCACGTTGAGCAGCGGCGCGATCGCCAGTTGCATCGCGCTGGCGTAGCAGCCCGGATTGCTGATCCGGCGCTGGCCGTGGTACTGGGCGCGGGTCAGCTCCGGCAGGCCGTAATACCAGTGGTCGTCGAAGCGGTAGTCCGCCGACAGGTCGATCAGCACCGGCTCGGCGCCGACCGCATCGAAGGCGGCGACGCATTGCGCGGCCTTGCCGTTCGGCAGGGCCAGCACGATTGCGTCGGCGCCCAGGCCCGGCAGCTCTTCATGGCTCGGCGAGCTGTAGCGCAGGTCGCCGCCTTTGGCGGCGTACTCGGGAATATGGTCGGCGACCGGCTGCCCGACCAGTTCGCGCGAGGACACGAAGGCCAGCTCGAACTGCGGATGCGCGGCGATCAGCCGGATCAGGTCGGCGCCGACATGGCCGCGCGCGCCGACGATGCCTAGGGTCTTAGCCATGGGTCTTGCCTCCGGAAGCATGCTGTTCGAGCTTGTACCGCAGATTGCGTTTCACCGCCGGCCACTCGTTGTCGATGATCGAGAACGCGACGGTGTCGCGGCGGCTGCCGTCGGCATGGCGGCGGTGATTGCGCAGCACGCCGTCCTGCTTGGCGCCGAGGCGGGCGATCGCGGTGCGCGAGGCCAGGTTGAACCAACTGGTCTCGAAGCCGACCGCGATACAGTCCAGCGACTCGAAGGCATGCCCGAGCAATAACAGCTTGGCTTCGGTGTTCAGGCCGGTGCGCTGCACGCGCGGCGCGTAGAAGGTGTAGCCGATCTGCACCCGCGGCACGCTCGCGTCCATGTCGTAGTAACGGGTGCTGCCGACCACCTCGCCGGCCGCATCGAGCACCGCATAGGCCCAGGCCGTGCCCTTGCCCTGCATCGCCAGGGCCGCATCGACATAGGCCTCGACGGCTTCGGGCGCCGGCACGTTGGTGTACCAGGCGCGCGCCAGTTCGCCGTCGGCCAGGGCCGTGCGCAGGCCGTCGGCATGCGCGTAGCTCAGCGGTTCGAGCGTCACGTGCTCGCCGCTCAATCGGATCGGCCTATGCCAGGCGGCGGCGGTGTGGTCCTCGCTCATCGGTTCAGTCCTGCAGGGTCGGATCGCGCTGGGAAGAAAACGCCACGCATTCGGCGATCTCGTCGAAACCGTTCATGCCGTACCAGAACACCTTCCACTTCTCCTGCTTGTAGCAGCCGTCGGACTCGGCGTAATAGAACGGATTGACCGGGTTGCCGTGGCGCGAGCGCCAGAACAGGCTCGGGTTCTGCTCGCGCATGACCTGCCACACAGCGCGGCCGAGGCCTTCGCCCTGGGCGTCGTCGAGCACGGCGAACTTGTCCAGGTAGGTATGGCCACCGCCATCGATCAGGATCACCGCGGCGCGGTAGTTCTCGCTGACGTAGGCGCGCTTGAGCGTGGTGGTGTCGAAGTAGTCGCCGACCAGTTTGCGCCCGAACGCGGACTCGATCAGGCTGCGCAGCCGCCCCAGGTCGAGCTGGTCCCAACGCTCGGCCTGCAGCACGCGTTCGCCGCGCCGCACCAGGGTGCCCGAGCCCTTGTGGGTGAACAGTTCCTTGGCCAGTTCGGCCGGCTTGGTGATCGACACCGACGAAGTCAGCGGCAACTTGTCCAGCAAATCCTTGATCTGCTCGATCTTGACCCGCATGCCGCCGTTGATCCACGGCTGCTGGATCAGGTGCTCGTACTCGGTCGACAGATTGATCGAGTCGATGACCCGGCCGTTGTCGTCGAGCAGGCCGCCGGTGCCGGTCAGGAACACGATCTTGTACGGCTGCAGCACCTGCACCAGCTCGTTGGCGGCGAAATCGGCGTTGACGTTGAGGATCTGGCCGCCGGCGGTTTCGCCGAGGCTGGCGATCACCGGGATCGAGCCGGCCTGCAGGCTGGCCTCGATCGGCGCCAGGTTGATCGCGCGCACTTCGCCGACCAGGCCATAGGTGTCGCGGTCGAGGTAGTCCGCCTCGAACACGCCGGAGATGATCGAAGTCGCGCGCGCATCGCCGGTCTGCAAGGCTTCGACCAGCTTGAGGTTCTGCGCCTGGAACACGCGGCGCACGATCGCCAGCGCTTCCGGCGAGGTCACGCGCAGGCCGTTGACGGTCTGCTTCTCGATGCCGGCCGCGGCCAGTTCGGTGTCGAGCTGCGGGCCGGCGCCGTGGATCACGATCGGGGTCAGGCCGACGTCCTGCAGGAAGGCCAGCGACGAGGTCAGCGCGGTGAGATCGTCGCGCAACACCGCGCCGCCGACCTTGACCACCGCGAAGCGCTTGGCGTCGAGCTGGGAAAAACGTTTGAGGTACTGCGAGATCTCCTTCGCGCTGGCCATGCTCGAAAGCAGGCGCACGATGGTCTGTCGCGTTTGCAGGTGGGCGTCCATCGAAATGCTCATTGCGCGTTGTTGTCCATGATGCGGGCGACGCTGTCGGCGTAACGCTGCAGTTGTTCCAGGGCGACCCACTCGTCGGCGGTGTGGGCCTGGGCGATGTCGCCGGGGCCGTACACCATCGCGGTCAGACCGCCGGCCGAGAACAGCGAGGCCTCGGTCCAGAAATCCACCGCGTTGCCGATCGGCAGGTCGAGCGCGTCGGCAAGGTCGCGCGCTTCCAGGCGCCGTTGCTCGGCGCTGGCGACGTCGCCGGCCGGCAGCGAGGGGCCGCGGAAGGTTTCTTCGTAACTCTCGATGGCGCTGGCGTCGGCCATGCCGCGGAAGCCCTCGTGCAGGCCGTCGATCGATTGCGAAGGCAACGGCCGGAAGCCGAAACGCAGCTCGGCGCTCGGCGCGATCATATTGGCCTTGATGCCGCCTTCGACCCGGCCGATGTTGAAGCGCAGGCCGGTCAGGCCGCCGAAGCGCTGGTGCGACTGCGACTCGACGAAGTCCAGGGCCTTGCCGCCCCAGCGGATCGCCTGGTGCAAGGCGCTGGTCTGCATCGCGTTCGCGCCGGAAGCGTGGCCGGCGACGCCGCGGAACTTCAGCAGTACCGAGCTGATACCGCGATGGGCGAGCACGGCTTCGCACATCGTCGGCTCGGCGATGATGGCTTCGTCGAAACCGTGATCGGTGGCGAGGAAACCGGCGATGCAGCGCGGGTCGTTGGCTTCTTCGTCGGTGCTGAACAGGAACGCGGCATCGCCCTTGGTCGTCGCGGCGGCGGCGAGCAGGCCGGCGGCCGCGCCCTTGATGTCGCAGGCGCCCAGGCCGATCGCGCGGTCCTCGGTGACGCGCAAGGTATGCGGATCGGCGCTCCAGGCCTGCGACGACGGCACCGTGTCGAGATGGACGTTGAACAACCGCCGCGGCTGCCCGCGCACGGCCAGCATCGACACCGCCCCGGCGCCGTGGTCGACGACTTCGATGCGGAAGCCGTCGAGCTGGCTGCGCAGGTAATCGAAGATACCGCCGGTGCCGATCTCGCGCGGCGGATTGCGGGTGTCGAAGGACACCAGGGCATGCAGGTGCTTCAGGACTTCGGGGAGCATGGTTGGGCTCGAGTCTTTCGCTTGGGTGGCGGACGAGGAGTGAGGAGTGAGGAGTGAGAAGTGAGAAGTGAGGAGAGGTTAAGTTCGCTTTCGCTCACTCCTCACTCCTCTCCACTCACTCCTGGCAAGAGCATCAGCCCTTGCGGTTGATCTCCGCCCACAGCGTGCTGCTCATACCGAACAACTTGATGAAGCCCTCGGCCTCGGCCACGCCCCAGTCGGCGGCCTGAGCGTAAGTCGCGCCCTTGGCGTTGAGGATGTGCGTCGAGTTGATCGCCACCGCGTTGACCACGCCGCCCGAGGTTTCCAGCACCACTTCGCCGTTGACCGTGCTCTGCGAGCTGGCCAGGAAGGCTTCGAGGTCGGTCTTCAGCGGGTCGTGGAAGAAGCCTTCATAGACCAGTTCGACCCACTTGCGCGCCACGTCCGGCTTGAAGCGGTTCTGCTGCTTGCTCAGCACCGCCTCTTCCAGCGCGCGATGCGCGGTCAACAGCGCGATCAGGCCCGGCGCTTCGAAAATGATCCGCCCCTTGAGGCCGATGGTGGTGTCGCCGGTATACAGGCCGCGGCCCACGCCGTACTGCGCGAACAAACCGTTGAGCTTGGCCAGCAGCTTGTGGCCTTCGATCTTCTCGCCATCCAGCGCCACCGCTTCGCCGTTCTCGAACGTCAGCGTGACCTTCAACGACTGCGCCGGCCATTCCGCACGCGGCTTGCACCAGCCCACCGCGCCCTCGCCCGGCGCCTGCCAGCGGTCGATCTCGCCGCCGGACATGGTCAGGCCGAGCAGGTTCTCGTTGATCGTGTAGGCCTTCTGCTTGGCGCGCACGCCGAAGCCGCGCTCTTCCAGGTACTTCTGCTCGTAGGCGCGCACTTCGGTGTGTTCTTTCTGGATTTCGCGGATCGGCGCGACGATCTCGTAATCGCCGAGCGCCTTCACCGCCAGGTCGAAACGCACCTGGTCGTTGCCCATGCCGGTGCAACCGTGGGCGATGACCTTGCAGCCCAGCTCGGCGGCGCGCGCGAGCGCGGCCTCGACGATCAGGTAACGGTCCGACACCAGCAGCGGGTACTGGCCCTGGTAGCCCTCGCCGGCCCAGACGAAGGGCTTGACGAAGCCCGACCAGATCGCCGGGCCGCCGTCGACGGTGACGTGGCTGGCGACGCCGAGTTCGGCCGCGCGCTGCTCGATGAAAGCGCGCTCTTCGGCATCGACGCCGCCGGTGTCGGCGAACACGGTGTGCACGGCCCAGCCGCGCTCCTGCAGGTAAGGCACGCAGAAGCTGGTGTCGAGGCCGCCGGAGAAGGCCAGCACGATATTGCGATCAGTCATGGGGGTTTCCGGGGAAAGAAGTGAGTGAAAAGGAAAAGGAGTGAGGAGTGAGCAAGGGCGGGAGCGCGGGAGGGAGGACGAGCGAGCAGGAGCCCTGCTCACTCCTCACTCCTCTCCACTCACTCCTAGATCAGGGCGGCCATGATCGCCTTCTGCACGTGCAGGCGGTTTTCGGCTTCGTCGATGGCGATGCACTGCGGCGAATCCATCACCGCGTCGGTGGCCTTGACGTTGCGGCGCAGCGGCAGGCAGTGGCTGAAGACGCCGTTGTTGGTCAGCGCCATCTTGGCTTCGTCGACGATGAAGTGCTGGTACTGGTCGCGGATGGGCTTTTCGGGGCCCCAGTTGCCGAAGTACGGCAGTGCGCCCCAGCTCTTGGCGTAGACCACGTCGGCGCCGCGGTAGGCGCTTTCGATGTCGTGGCTGACCTGCAGCGAACCGCCGCTTTCGGCCACGTTCTGCTCGGCCCAACCCATGTAGCGCTCGTCGAGCACGTACTCCGGGGTCGGGCACAGCAGGGTCACGTCCATGCCCATGCGTGTGGCGATGGTCAGGGCGGAGTTGGCGACCGCGGTGTTGAGCGGCTTGGGGTGATAGGTCCAGGTCAGCACGTACTTCTTGCCGCGCAGGTCGCTGGTGCCGAAGTGCTCCTGCAGGGCCAGCGCGTGGGCGAGCTCCTGGCAGGGATGGGTGATGGTTTCCATGTTGATGACCGGCACCGGCGAGTACTTGGCGAAGCTCGCCAACACCTTGTCCTGGCGGTCGTTGGCCCAGTCGACGAACTTCGGGAACGCGCGCACGCCGATCAGGTCGACGTAGCGGCCGAGCACCTTGGCCACTTCGGCGATGTGCTCCTCGGTGTCGCCGTCCATCACCGTGCCCAGCTCGAACTCGATCGGCCAAGCGTCCTTGCCGGGCTGCAGGACCACGGCATGGCCTCCGAGCTGGAACGCGCCGAGCTCGAAGCTGGTGCGCGTGCGCATCGACGGATTGAAGAACACCAGCGCGATCGACTTGCCCTTGAGGTGGTCGCCGAGCTTGCTGCGCTTGAACGCGGCGGCCTGCGCCAGCAGCGCATCGAGGTCGGCGCGCGACCAGTCCTGGGTGTTGAGGAAATGCTTCATTGGTCAGCTCGAGAATGGGGAATCGGGAATGGGGAATCGGTTAGAGCGGTTGCGCTGTGGCCGGCAGTCGCGAGAGGAGACGGATAACGGCGTACTGCTCTGCCATTCCCGATTCCCCATTCCCGATTCCCGACCCGAAAAACAAAAAAGCCCAGCGCTAAGGCTGGGCTTTTCGTGTGTGGTGCTTGTTACACGAACGACGGCGAGCGCCGTCACCCAGCTGATTGGCAGGGCAACGGTCGACGCGCGCGCGAGGTCATGCCCGCCGCCATGTAGGCAGAGGTCAGGATGTCGGCGTCGGCGTAGTTCGGGTTCATGAGGCCGCGAATGCTCGCATGGGCAGGCCCGGGGCGCAAGCCGGCCAAGCCAGGTCAGGCCCGCTCCAGGCCGGTCGGGATCAGCGCGAGGTGCTGATCGGGGTGATGATCGGGGTCACCGCGACCCGGATCCGCAGCTTGTTGCCGGGGTCTTCGGGCAGGCGCGAGCGGAACCGGCTGCCCTTGTAGACGTAGTCGACGTCGTAGGCGATCGGGCGGCGGAACTCGCGCTCGACCGGCACCGGCTTGCAGTTGTCGCCGGTGCTGGGCTTGGGATTGCGCTCGCGGCCGAGGGCTTCGCGGACCGCGCCGACTACCCGCGACAGGCGCGAATCCTCGGGGGTGGGCGGCTCCGGCTCGCACTGCTGCTCGACCGTGGTGGCGCGCAGGGTCTGGTAGACCGGCGTCACCTTCAGCACCTGGGCGTAGTCGAATCGCACGTTTTCGGCCTGGATGACCGTGTGCTGGGCCGCCGCCGGGATCGTCCACAGGCCAGCCAGGGCGCTGGCGAGCACCAGGATCGAAGCCTGCAGGACGGTTCGGTTCATCGGGCTCGCGGAGTGGGATTCGTAAACAAAGTGTAAGAGCAGTGTCCGCTCACGGCCTGAATCCCGCCTTTAGACCTTGAGCCTGCGAGCTCTCGGCGCGGTGCCGGCGCCGCTTCGGAGGCCGGAAGCCGGCCGGATTGCGCACCGGGCCCGCGCCGTCGCGCCCGAATCCTCGCCCTGCCCCTGCCCACCTGCCCACCTGCCCGCCGTTCGCACCGGCACCGCCGCGGCGAAGCGCGAAGCGGATCGGCCGCATCGCCGGCCCGGATCGTCGCGGCGCGCACCGCGAGGGTCATCGGCCGTTAGAATGAACCGACCCCAAGCCGTATCTCCATGAGCCTGCATCTCTACAACAGCCTGTCGCGACAGGTCGAAGCCTTCGTCCCGCTGGATCCGGCACGCCCGACGATGTACGTCTGCGGCCCCACGGTCTACAACTTCGCGCATATCGGCAACGCCCGCGGCCCGGTCGTGTTCGGCGTGCTCGCCGACCTGCTGCGCCGTCGCTACGGCGTGCTGGCCTACGCGCGCAACATCACCGACGTCGACGACAAGATCAACGCCGCGGCCGCCGAACAGGGCGTGCCGATCTCGACCATCACCGATCGCTTCGCCGCCGCCTACCGCGAGGACATGTCCGGCCTCGGCGTGCGCCTGCCGGAGCTGGAACCGGCCGCGACCGCGCACATCGGCGAAATCGTGACGATGATCGAGCGCCTGATCGAAAACGGTCACGCCTACGCCGCCGAAGGCCACGTACTGTTCTCGATCGAGACCTACGACGGCTACGGCAAGCTCTCGCGCCGCGACATCGACGACATGCGCGCCGGCGCCCGCATCGAGGTCGCGCCGTACAAGCGCGACGCCGGCGACTTCGTCCTGTGGAAGCCCTCGACCGGCGACCTGCCGGGCTGGGACTCGCCCTGGGGCCGCGGCCGCCCGGGCTGGCATATCGAGTGCTCGGCGATGGCCGCCGCGCACCTGGGCGAAACCATCGACATCCACGCCGGCGGCGTCGACCTGGTGTTTCCGCACCACGAGAACGAAATCGCCCAGAGCGAATGCGCCCACGGCGGCAAGACCTTCGCCCGCTTCTGGCTGCACAACGGCATGCTCAATTTCGACGGCGGCAAGATGGCCAAGTCGAAGGGCAACATCGAGACCGTGCGCGACCTGCTCGGCAAGCATCCGGCCGAAGCGCTGCGCTATGCCCTGCTGTCGGCGCACTACCGCCAGCCGCTGGAATGGTCGCCGGGCCTGATCGAACAAAGCGCGCGCACCCTGGACCGTCTGTACGGCACCTTGCGCGAGCTGGCCGAGGTCGACGCCGGCGCCGTTGCGATCCCGGCCAGCATCGAGGCCGCGCTCGAGGACGACCTCAACACCCCGCAGGCGCTGGCCGAACTGGCGCGCATCGCCGGCGAAGCGCGCAAGGCCACCGACCCGGCCGAACAGGCTCAGCTCAAGCGCGACCTGCTCGGCGCCGGCCTGGCCCTGGGCCTGCTGCAGCAAGACCCGGCGGCGTGGTTCGTCGGCGCGGTCGATGCCGACGACGACGCCCGCATCCAGGACCTGGTCGACGAGCGCAACGCGGCCAAGAAAGCGCGCGATTTCGCCCGCGCCGACGCGATCCGCGACCAACTCGCCGGCGAAGGCATCCTGCTCGAGGACACGCCGGCCGGCGTGCGCTGGGTCAGGAAGCGCGCCACCCAGCCGGCCTGAGGCCGGTCGCGGCGACCACCGCTGCGCTTGTGCACGCCCGGCCGGCAACGGCCGCGGCGCACGCCCCGAATACCGCGCCAGGGACGGCCGCCTACCGTGATGAATCGATGATAGTCAGTCCCTTCCCGCTCGAATCCACCGCCGCGCAAGCGCAGGCCGCGATCCGCGAAGAATTCGCCTTCTTCGGCGACTGGTCCGAGCGTTACCAGTACCTGATCGACCTCGGCCGCAAGCTGCCCGACCTGCCGGACGAGTGGAAGACCGAACAGCATCGCCTGCTCGGTTGCCAGTCGATGGTCTGGATCGTGGTCGAAGGCGACGCCGACAAGCTGGTGTTCCATGCGATCAGCGACTCGGCCATCGTCTCCGGCCTGATCTACCTGGCCCTGCGTGTGTACTCGGGTCGCAGCGCGACCGAGATCGTCGCCACCCAGGCCGACTACATCGCCGACATCGGCCTGGCCAAGCACCTCTCGCCGACCCGCAGCAACGGCCTGGCGGCCTTGCTCGCCTTCGTCCGCGACCAGGCGCAACGCCGGCTGTGAGCACCGACGCCGACCGCCCCGCTGCCGTCGGCACCGGCTCCCGCGACGCTGCCACTACCATTCAAACCTCCGCCGCTCCAGCGATAGGCGCCGCGCAACTGCTGCGCAACCCCGGCTTCGTCGGCCTGCTGGTGTATCGCTTGCTGGGCATGCTGTCGTACCAGATCGTCGCGGTCACCGTCGGCTGGCATGTCTACGAAATCACCCACGACCCGCTCGCGCTCGGCCTGATCGGCCTGACCGAGGTCATCCCCTACTTCTGCTTCGCCCTGTTCGCAGGCTATGCGGTCGATCACCTGCCGCGGCGCAAGCTCGGCCTGTTCGCATGCCTCGGCTTGTTGTTGACGACGCTGATGCTGGCCGGCGTCGCCAGCGGCCATCTGCCGACCGGCGCGTTCGGTTTCGGCACTTTGACCATCTATGCGGCGATCGCCATCAACGGCGTGGTCCGCGCCTTCCTGGCGCCGGTCTACATGTCGTTGTTCGCGCGCGTGCTCAAGCGCGAGCACTACGCGCGCGGCGCCGGCGTCAGCAGCGTGGTCATGCAGACCGGGCTGGTGCTCGGCCCGGCGATGGGCGGCGCGCTGGTGGCTTGGGGCGGCAAGACCTCCGCGTATCTGGTCGCGGCCGGTTTCGCCCTGGCCGCGGCGGTCGCGATCATTTCCCTGCGCGTGACCGAACCGCCGGCGCCGGCCGAACGCGCGCCGGTGTTCAAGAGCATCGGCGAAGGCCTGCGCTTCGTCTTCAATAATCAGGTGGTGCTCGGCGCGCAGGCGCTGGACATGTTCTCGGTGTTGTTCGGCGGCGCGGTGGCGCTGTTGCCGGCCTTCATCAACGACATCCTGCATTACGGCCCGGAGGCCCTGGGCGTGCTGCGCGCGGCGCCGGCCGCCGGCGCGGTGCTGATCGGGTTGTGGCTGGCGAAACATCCGCCGCAGAAGAACGCCGGCCGCCTGCTGCTGTACGCGGTGGCCGGGTTCGGCCTGTGCATCATCGGCTTCGCCCTGTCGCGGCAGTTCTGGCTGTCGGCGGCGATGCTGATGTTGTCGGGCATGTGCGACGGCGTTTCGGTGGTGCTGCGCTCGACCATCCTGCAGTTGTCCACGCCCGACGAAATGCGCGGCCGGGTCTCGTCGATCAACGGCATCTTCATCGGCTCGTCGAACGAGCTCGGCGCGTTCGAATCGGGCCTGGCGGCGCGCCTGATGGGCCTGGTGCCGTCGGTGATCTTCGGCGGCTGCATGACCCTGGCGGTGGTCGGCGCGACCGCGAAACTGGCGCCGAAGCTGCGCCGGCTGGACCTGCGCGACCTGCAATGAGGCCGCGCCACGGCCGGATCAGCGGCCGGATCAATCGCTGCGCAGCCTGACCCGGCGACGCTCCGCTTCCGAATGTTCCGCCGCGTCGGCGCGCGGCACCGGTTTGCGGACGGCCGCCGCGACCGCGGCGACCAGGGCGATCAGGCCGTTCAAGGCCACCGCCGCGACCGCCACCAGCACGTCGCCATAGCTGCCGGCGGCGCTGGGCTCGGCATCGAGATTGGCCAACTGCCATACGCCCGCTCCGATCAGGGGCGAGCCGACCAGCAGGTTGAGCACGAACAAGGCCGGGCCGGCCACGCGGTCGAAGCGGTAGGACAGCCGCCACAGCACGAGGTTGAGGCCGATGATCAGCACCAGTGCGGCCAGTAACAGCAAATCGTCCATGAAGGGTGGCTGGGTTGTGCGGGTACGGACACGGTATCACCGCATGGGGTGCCGGTAGCCGCCGGCGGCTAAGCCGGCGATGCCGCAGGCGACATGTCGCGCAGGCGTCCGATGCCGGCCCGGCATCGCTCGGCGTAGTCCGGGTCGGCGGCGATCTCGTCGAGAATCGCGATCTCCTGCGCCCGCGCCTCTGCCTGCAGCGGAACGAACGCATCGAGCAACCCGGCAAAGTGCGGCGGCGAATTGAGTATCCGGGTGTGCAACAAGGCGCACCACTCCGGCGCCCGCTGCCGCAACGTCGTCAGGTTTTGCGCCAGCGCAGCGAAATACCGGTCCGAGGCAAAGCTTTCGACGGCGTGAACGACGCCGAAGATCACCTCATGGAATTCGCAATCGTCGTCGAGCAGGCCGAGCAAGACAGGGATCAAGGCCTCGTCCTCGGCGCGATACGCCTCGGCGATCAAGGCGTCGAAGCGCGCCACATTGGTGTCGTCGACCGGCCCGAAGGCGAGCAGGTCGCGGCGGATCTCGGAGGTGGGGCGCATCGTGCATCGCTCCTGGGCAACTCGTGGTGGGTGCGTCGTACCGGGGTCGATCCGGCACAGCGTGCCCGGCCCGGCCTGCATCGTAGCGGCGCGGCCGCAAACGAAAAGCCCCGCTTTCGCGGGGCCTTTCGTGATGCGGGACGAAGCGACGGTTCAGTCGCCCATCTGCTTCTGCAGATGTTCCCAACGCTCCTGGGCGTCGATGGTGCGCTCGGCGGTCAGGCGCGCCTCCAGGCGCTCCAGGCCGATTTCTTCGCCGGTGTCGACGCAGAAACCGTAGTCGCCGGAATCCACGCGCTTGAGGGTGCTGTCGATTTTGCTGATCAGCTTGCGGTAACGGTCGCGGGTGCGAAGCTCGAGCGAGTTTTCGGTCTCGCGGGTGGCGCGCTCGGCCTCGTCGCCGACATCGCGCACTTCGTCCTTGAGGTTCTCGATGGTCTGCTTCGACTCTTCGACCAGGTCGGTGCGCCACTGCAACAGACGCTGGCGGAAGTACTCCAGCTGCAGCGGGCTCATGTATTCCTCGTCCGACGCCGGCTTGTAGCCTTCCGGCACGAGCGGACGACCGGTGGCGGGGTCGTTCTTGTAGGGCACGACCTTGACCTTGGTTTTCGGGGCGGGGGTTTGTTGGCTCTTGGCGGTCACGGCCACGGCGACCTTGCCGGCCGGGCGCGGAGCCGGAGCGGCGGCGGTTGTCGCAGGCTTGCCCGCGGGAGTTTTGCTGGATGCTGTCTGGGTCACTGTGTTCTTGCTTTGGTCGGAGATGCTGACGACCTGCGCCGGGGCGACCTTGGAGGACGGCGGCGACGCGGGCTGCTTGTCGGCAGGCTTGGCTGCGGGCTTCACAGCTTCGGGCTTTTTCACTTCAGTTTTCTTAAGCTCGGGCTTCTTTGCTCCGCTGTCCTTGCTTGCCGCGGATTTATTGGCCGGTGCGGGCACCGCCTTCTTCGCCGGAACCGCCGGCTTGGCGGCCGGCTTCTTCGCGGCCGGAGCCTTGGCAGGCGCCGTCTTCTTCGCGGGCGCGGCCTTCTTGGCCGCCGGTTTGCTCGGCGTGGCTTTCTTGACTGCTGCCGTCTTGGTCGCCGCGGGCTTGCTCGCAGGCTTCTTGGCCGCGGGCGTCTTGACCGCAGGCTTCTTGGCGACCGCCTTCTTCGGCGCAGGCTTGGCCACGGGTTTGGCCACCTTCTTAGCGGCCGGCTTGACGGTCTTCTTGGCGGCCTTGGCGGCCTTCTTCGCAGGTTTTTTCACTGCCACGAGCGGCTTGTCCTTCTATTCCCTGAGGGCGCCCCTGGACGCCGTCCAGGAGCTTCGCGGGCCAAGCATGACCCACCCGGTCATCAAATGCACATGCGTTCGACGACCGCAAGTGAAATCCGACATTACGCCGGTTTTCGCCCGGTCCGAGCAAACTTGGCGGCTTCGCTTCCACGCCGCACGGACCTTCGTCTTGCACTTGCCTTGTTTGGGGAAAGCGCGCTGTTATACCCTGCTGCGGCACCCGCGGCAACCGCGCGAAATACCCGGCCAAACGCAGTGCCCGCGGGTCTATCCAGCGCCCCGGCCCTGCCTTAGTCCCTACCGTTGCCGGCATGAAGGAAACGTGATCGACCGCCTGCTCATCGCCCTGCTTCATGGCTACAAACGTTGGATCAGTCCGATGTTAGGCCAGCGCTGCCGTTTCTATCCCAGTTGCTCGTCGTACTCGATGCAGGCCATCGAGCGCTTCGGCGCGCTCAAGGGCAGCTGGCTCACGGTCCGGCGCATCGCGCGCTGCCATCCCCTGCACCCCGGCGGGCACGATCCGGTGCCGCCCCTGGAACCTGGAAAGCACTCATGTCATCGACACTGATCGTCAACGCCCGCCTGGTCAACGAAGGACGCGAGTACGACGGCGACCTGCGCATCGAGGACGGCCACATCGCCCAGATCGGCAGCGGCCTGGCCGCGCGCGGCAACGAAACCGTGGTCGACGCCCGGGGCCGGCGCCTGCTGCCGGGCATGATCGACGACCAGGTTCACTTCCGTGAACCGGGCCTGGAGTACAAGGCCGACATGGCGACCGAGTCGGCCGCGGCGGTCGCCGGCGGCCTGACCACGTTCATGGACATGCCCAACACCAATCCCCCGACCCTGGATGCGCAGGCGCTGGAGGACAAATACCGCCGCGCCGCCGGCCGCGCCTGGGGCAACTACGGCTTCTACCTGGGCGCCAGCAACGACAACCTGGCCGCGATCCAGACCCTGGACCCGCGCACGGCGCCCGGTGTGAAAGTGTTCATGGGCGCTTCGACCGGCAACATGTTGGTCGACGATCCGGTCACCCTCGACGCGATCTTCCGCGACGTGCCGACGCCGATCATCACCCACTGCGAAGACACGCCGATGATCGACGCCGAACTGGCGCGCTACAAGGCACAGTACGGCGACGACATCCCGGCCCGCTTCCATCCCGACATCCGCTCGCGCGAGGCCTGCAAGAAATCCACCGAACTGGCGATCTCGCTGGCGCGCCGGCACGGCACCCGCCTGCACGTGCTGCACATCAGCACCGCCGACGAGCTGGCGCTGTTCGAAGCCGGCCCGATCGAAGGCAAGCGCATCACCGCCGAGACCTGCATCCATTTCCTGCGCTTCGACCGCGACGACTACGAGAAGCTCGGCCACCTGATCAAGTGCAATCCGGCGATCAAGGACCCGGCCGACCGCGAGGCGCTGATCCGCGCGGTCGCCGGCGACGTGATCGACGTGCTCGCCACCGACCACGCCCCGCACACCCTGGAAGAAAAAGCCCGCCCCTACACCGGCGCGCCGAGCGGCCTGCCCTTGGTGCAGTTCGCGCTCAATGCCGCGCTGGAACTGGTCCACGAAGGCCATTTGACCACCGCCCAGGTGGTCGACAAATTCGCCCACGCGCCGGCCAAGCTGTTCGACGTCGACCGGCGCGGCTTCCTGCGCGAGGGCTATGCCGCCGATCTGGTGCTGATCGACGACACGCCCTACACGGTGCAGCGCGAGGACGTGCTGTCCAAGTGCGGTTGGTCGCCGTTCGAGGGCCGCACCTTCCATTCGCGCATCGCCTCGACCTGGGTCAATGGCGTGTTGGCCTGGGACGGCAGCGCCCTGGTCGGCGCACCGAACGGACAGCGCCTGGCGTTCAATCGATGAGGGCAGTGCTCGCGGGCTCGATGCTGGTCGCGGCGTGGCTGGCCCCGGTGGCCTTCGCCGGTGCGCAAACCGCGCAGGTCGCGGCGCCGGCGCGCGCGCCGGCCGACACCCGCATCGTGTTTCCGCCGGCGGTGCAGCAAGGCGCGCTGGTGATCGGCAAGGTCCCGGCCGGCAGCGTCGTGCGCTACGGCGAGCGCGTTCTGCGCACGACCGGCTACGGCACGGTGGTGTTCGGCGTCGGCCGCGAGGCCAGCGGGACGGTGGCCGTGCAGGTCGAGACCGCGCCGGGTCGCGCCGAAACCGTACGCATCGCGGTGACGCCGCGCGACTTCCCGACCGAATACATCCAGGGCGTGCCGCCCAAGACCGTCAACCCGCCGCCGGAGATCGCCGCGCGCATCGAGCGCGAGCAGGCCGAAGTCACCGCCGCGCGCGCGCGCGACGACGACCGCGCCGATTTCGCCCAGCCCTTCGTCTGGCCGGTGCGCGGCCGCATCAGCGGCCGTTTCGGCAACCAGCGCGTCTACAACGGCCAGAAAGGTTCCGGCCATTCCGGCATGGACATCGCCGCGCCGACCGGCACCGCGATCGCGGCACCGGCCGCCGGCGTAGTCACCTTCGCCAAGCCCGGCCTGTACCTGACCGGCGGCACCGTGCTGCTCGACCATGGCCACGGCGTCAGCTCGAACTTCCTGCACCTGTCGCGCATCGACGTCAAAGTCGGCGACCGCGTCGCCCAGGGCCAGACCCTCGGCGCGGTCGGCGCGACCGGACGCGCGACCGGCCCACACCTGCACTGGGGCATGAACTGGTTCGACGTGCGGGTCGACCCGCTGCTGGTGTTGGAACGCGGGCAAGCGACCCAGGCGGCGAAAGCGCCTACGCCGTAAGAGCTATCTGGCGCTCAAGTGGCGCCGGGCGCCGAATACAGGCGGCCGAGCGGCTCGTAGGAAGGCGAGCGTTCCAGCTCGCACAAGCGCAGCCACTTCGGATTCGGCTGGCGCGGCCCCGCCGCAAGCAGGCCGGCGCCGGTCGAGATCAGACCGAGCCGCGAACGCGCCGCGGTCGTGGCGATGTAGAAATCGCCGTCGTCGACGCCCGCGTCGCCGTCGAACGACGGCAACAGGCGGCGTTCCTCGGGCAACCACGGTGCGATCTGCAGCCACAACGCCGGCCAATCGATCTGCGGAAACGGCGCAGCGCGCGCCGCCATCGGGGTCAGCTGCGGCGCCAGGCGCCCAGGCGGCTGCACCGGGTTCTCGGCGAAGCACCGATAGACGAATTCGCTCGCGGTCATCGCATCGGCGCCGGCGCGGGCGACGCGCTGCAAGGCTTCGTACAGCACCCGGCGCAAGGCCGGTTGCGGCGGCAGCTCGCGCTCGCGCACCGCCGCGAGCACGCCGAGCGCGCGCAAAGGGTCGCCGGCATAGTTCGGCCGGCGCAAGGACAAGGCATGCGCCAGCACGGCGATGCGGTCGTTGTCCTGCAAGTCCTCGCCCTGCCCCGACAAGGGGCGGCGCACGTCCACCGCGACCACATCGGCTGCGCCCAGGCGTTCGTCCAGGGCCGGCTCGACCACGCCGCCGGCGCCGAAATCGATCACGCAACCGGCGCGGCCGACCAACAACACATGGTCGTAGTCGCTGTCCCCGAACCAAGTGGTCAACGTCGCCAGCTCGTTACGGTTGCGCATCAGCAGCAGGTCGCCGGTGCGCAACTGCGCCGCCGAGACCGTGGCCGGGCTCGCGCCGTCCGGCGGATTCATGACACGACCTCGCGTTCGGGCGCGACGCTGTGGCCGGTGACGCGGTCGCGCCCGGCCGACTTGCTCGCATACAAGGCGGCGTCGGCGCGTTCGAGCAACTGCTCCGGGGTTTCGCCGGTGCGTAACTCGGCCACGCCGAGACTCAGGCTGACCGGCAACAGGCGGCCGTCGATCGACAGCGGGCTGCCGCTGACCGATTCGCGCAGATGCTCGGCGACCCGGATCGCGTCGCGCAGATAAGTGTCGGCCAACACCACCAGCACTTCGTCGCCGCCGTAACGGCCGAACAGGTCGTAGGCGCGCAAACGATTGCGGGTGCGCAGCGAAACGATGCGCAGGGTTTCGTCGCCGACGCGGTGGCCGTGTTCGTCGTTGATGCGCTTGAAGTGGTCGATGTCGAAGAACACCACCGACAAGGGCCGGTGCGAACGGTGCGCGCTCTCGACCGCGCCGCGCAGGCTTTGCGAGATCGCCGCGCGCGTCATCGCCCCGGTCAGGCTGTCGTAGGTAGCCAGGCGATTGGCGGTGTCGCGGTCGCGCCGCAGCTGCTGCAGTTTCGAGGTCAGGCCGAGCAACAGGCCGAGCCCGCCGAAGGCCAGGCCGACCGGGAAGGAATATTCCAGCCAGGCGTACTCCGGCCACCACTCGTGATTGGCGCCGACCAGGACCACCAGCAGCACCATCAACGGCGACCACGCCAGCAGCAGGAAATACGCTTCGCGCTGGCGCCGCCAGATCGCCACCACGGTGCAGTACAGCACCAGCGCGATCACCAACAGCAGGTTGAGATTGCCGAACAGCGCGCTGTGCTTCCAGGTCCGGAACAAGGACACCAGCAGCAGCGCGCCGAGCGAGACGCTGCAGTAATCGAGGATGCGTGCGACCTTCGGCTGGGTCGTGCGCAGGCCGAGGAAGAAGATCAAGAAGCGAATGCTGGCGAGCACCGCCGCGGTATTGAGCACGACGTTGGTGCGCCCGTCCGGGGCGATCTCGTCGAGCCAGGGAATTGCGCGCATCTCGCCGCCGTCGGCGGTCAGGGTCAGGATCTGCAGGACCAGGGTCAGGCCGAGGTAGGCATAGCCGCGCTCGCGCAGACCGGCCCAGAAACCGAACGCGAGCACCGCCGCCACCCCCATCGCGGTCAGCACCACGCTGCGCAGGCCCACGTGCAGCATGTCCTCGCGCTGGACCTTCGCCAGCGGCTGGATCGTCACCTTGGACGGCAGCACGTCGACCGTCAGCACGCGCAGGTACAGCGAGTCGCCGCGGCGCAGGCCCTTCGGCAAGGGAAAGACGATGAAGCGGGTGGAATGGCTGAAGTCGGTGTCGGGCCCGTAGATCGAACGCCGCAGCGGCACCGCGTCGCCCGGGCGCCACAGTTCGATCTCGCGGCGATAGGGCCGGCTGATCACCAACTGCGGCGCATCGGATTCGGCGACGTCCTGGTCGGCCGTCACCCGCCACCACACCGGCTGGCGCCGCGGCGCCGAAATCTGGTTGCCGGCGATGCTTACGAACTCGCGATCGAATTCGCCCCCGAGTATCCGCGCCGGCACCGGGTCCTGGCCCAGGCGGGACAGACTCAGCGACGGCGACGCATAGGAGGCGCGGCCCGGCGAAGCCAGGCCCAAGGATTGCGCCGACACGATCGTCGCCACCCACATTCCCAGCAGCACCAACAGGGTCTGCCAGGCTCGACGCGAGGGTTTCCCCATGCCCCTTCCGGTCACAAGTCTGGTGAACCGAGCATAGCCCATGGGCCTCCCGCTCCGGGGGAGGGGGCCGTCACGGTTTGGGCCTCGAATCTGTGCACTCGCACACGCCTCCATGCATTGCCGCAGCGATCCTGCCGCGGCCTGGAGGAGATGCTACACGTCCGTTACGTCGCCGCGATGCCGACTATCCGTAGGACATCGCCGCGTCGCAGCGTCAGTCGCGGGCGCCCTGCCCGGTGACCCGGGCGACGGCGTCGTGCGCGTGTAGGCTTTCGAAGTGGGCGATCTGCGCGTCGAAACGTTCGATGCGCTTGTCGTGCGACAAGGCGGCGGCGACACGGCGCGCGGCGTCTTCGCAGAACATCAGGTTTTCGGCGTTGAGACGGGCGAAGGCTTGCTCGTCCTCGCGCTTGACCGCGGTCTGCACCGGCGTGCCGAGGGCGTGTTCGATCGCGTCGATCAGCGCCACCAGCGGGACTTCGTCGAAAGCCGGACGCAGTTCGACGCGGACGTCAGCGCGGCTGCGCTGGGCGTGCGGTGTCGCCGCTAGGCCGCGTTCGGACGCCAGCCAATCGCTGACCACCGCGGTCGACAGCGGATGGGCGGCGGCGAAGTCGTCGGCGAAGCGTTCGGCGTTGAGCTGGCGCGACAGCGCCGCCGAGGCCGGACAGGTGCTGGAGTACTCGACCGCGAAACGCAGGCCCAGGTGCAAGTGACCGTCGAGCAGGCGCGCGTCGATCTCGACCGGGTAGCGCTTCCAGCCGGCGTTGTGGCTGGCGAGCGCCGGACGCAGCAGCAACTGCTCGTAGCGCAGGACCAGGCGCGCGGCGCTGGAAATGCCGCCCTGGCCGTCGACCAGGCTCTGCAGCACGCGACGCAGGCCGGCCGGGGTCACCGTCTCGCTGGCGAAGGCGTTCTGCAGATGCAGGTACATGCGCGACATGTGGATGCCGCGCGCGTCGGCATCGCGCAGATTCACCGAGACGTCGACCGAGGCCGCGACCTGGATCGAACTGCCGTCGGCCGCGGCGATCCGCAGCGGCAAGGCGATGTTGGACATCCCGACCCAATCGAGCGGTCGCGCCGCGGCGGCGGCGTCGAAGGCGACATCGGGCAGGACGGGCTTGAGTGCGGAGGGGGTCTTGGGAGGATTCACGACGGCAGACATGGGGGCGCGTGGGGGGAACGCAACGCCGTCATTCTAGCCGCAGGGGGGCCGGGCGCCCCCTGCCCGGCCCTGCAACGGTCAGTTGCGGGCGCCGCGCCAGGCCGCCAGCAAGGCCGTCCACGGCGACAGCGGCCGGGCCGCGTCGCCACGTTGCAGGCGGGTATGGGCCAGGGCCGTCCACAAGCGCCGCGGCACGGTCGAGCCGCCGCGGGCCGGCCACTGGGCCAGCAGTTCGCGGCTCCATTCGGCCGCCGCGCCCTCGCCCGGACGCGCCATGCTGCGCGCGACCACGCTCAGCGGCACCGCCGCGTCGCCCTGCAGGACCAGTCGCGCTTCCAGCAGCGAGGACAGGATCGGTGCCACCGCCGCTTCGGCCAACTGCCCCGGTACCGGCCCGAACAGGGCCAAGTCGATGGCGCCGATGGCCTCGGCCAGCGGGGTCAAGGCCTCGAAGGCCTCGTTACGGTCGCCCGGGCGTTCGCGGCTGTCGCGCAGCGACGGCAGCATCACCGCCAGCGCCTTCCACGGCGCCGCTTGCCGCTGCAGGGCCAAACCGAGCGGGTGCCGGCGACGGCCCTGGCTCCAGCCCTGCAGTTCTTCGATCCACCAGCCGAGCTTGGCTTCGCCGGGCGCGGCATCGCTGCCGCCCCAGGCGGCGTCGGTCAGTTCCTGCTGCAGGCTCGCCCAGGCCACCGCGGTGCCGCGCTGGGCGCGCGGCACGAACACTTCGGCCACCGACCATTCCGGCCAGCGCGCGCGCCACTTGCCGGTGAAGTCTTCCAGCGCGTCGTCGCGTTCGGCGGCAGCCGCTGCGGTCATCGCGTCGCCGGCCATGCGCCTGGCTCGCTCAAACTCGAAGGCAGCTCGACCAGCACGTCGCCCTGCCAGGCGATCGGGTCGTCCTCGGCCAGGCGATAGCCCCACAGCGCCACCACCGAGGCCATGCCGGCGGCGCGCGCGGCGACGATGTCGCGCTCGTCGTCGCCGACGTAGATGCAATCGCCGGGGCGCATGCCGATCAATTCGGCGGCATGGGTCAACGGCAGCGGATCGGGCTTGCGCACCGCCAGGGTGTCGCCGCCGATCAGCACCGCGCAGCGCGTCTGCCAACCCAGCAGCGGGATCAGCTTGCGCGCGAGGTATTCGGGTTTGTTGGTGACGATGCCCCAGACGCAGCCGGCCGCTTCCAGCGCCGCCAGCATCGCTTCGATGCCCTCGAACGGTGCGCCGTGCAGGCCGAGCTCGCTTTCGTAAAGGTCGAGGAATTCCTGCACCCAGCCATCGCGCTCGCCGGCGTCGATGTCGGGAAAGGCCGCGCCGATCATCGCCCGCGAACCCTTCGACACGTGCGGACGCAAAAGGTCGAGGCTGATCGGGTCGCGACCGCGATCGGCGCGCATGCGGTTGGCGACGGCCAGCATGTCCGGCGCGCTGTCGAGCAAGGTGCCGTCGAGATCGAACAGCACCGCCTTCGGAAAGGCGCGTGCGTCGGCCTGGCCGAGCGAAGCGGCGGTCATGCGTCGAGCTCCGGCTTCAGCGCACAAGCCAGGTAGTTGACGTCGGTACGCGAGATCACCCGCGCCGCGTTGCGCCAGGGCTCGTACATCAGGCCGCTGACGTCCTCCATCCGCAGGCCGGCCTCGCGCAACCAGGCGGCGAGTTCGGACGGCTTGATGAAGTCGCGGTACTGGTGGGTGCCCTTGGGCAGCACCCGCGCCACGTATTCGGCGCCGACGATGGCCAGCGCGAACGCCGCCGGGGTGCGGTTGAGGGTCGACAGGAACAGGCGTCCGCCGGGCTTGAGCAGGCGCGCGCAGGCGCGCACGACCGCGGCCGGATCGGGCACGTGTTCGAGCATCTCCATGCAGGTGATCGCATCGAAGCGGCCCGGCATTTCCTCGGCCAGGCTCTCGGCCGGCTGCAAGCGGTAGTCGATGGCGACGCCGGTCTCCAGGCGATGCAGCTTGGCGACCTTGATTAGTTCCGGCGCCAGATCGATCGCGGTGACCTGCGCGCCGGCCGCGGCCAGGGCTTCGCTCAGCAGACCGCCGCCGCAACCGACGTCGAGCACCTGCGCATCGCGCAGATTCGCGCGCTGGGCGACGTAGCCCAGGCGCGCCGGGTTGAGTGCGTGCAAGGCCTTTTGCGGGCCTTCCGGGTCCCACCAGCGATTGGCCAGGGCGCCGAACTTGTCGAGTTCGGCCTGGCTGAAATTATCGTGCTCGGCCGCGGTGCTTGCGCCCTCGGACGTGTCGGAGGGAGTGTGCGGGGTCGAATTGGCTGCGCTCATGACTTCCTGCCCGTCATTGCTGCGGATCGTTGCGGAGCGTTCTCTTCGCGCAGAGCGCGGGAGGATCGGTCCGGCGTGGCGCGGGCCGTGCCCGCGGCTGTGGATCGATAGTGTGAAGCAAGCGCCGCCGATGCGCCGTCGAGGCTGCGCAAGCGCACAGCGACAGCACCGGATGGCGATCGCGTCGCGGCGATCGCGCTCAGCGCCGGATCGTCGCGATGCGTTCGCGCCATTGCCGGGCGTTCGCGACCAGGGCCGCGGTGTCCATGTCGATCAGCTCGCGCTGGCGCAGCTTGCTGCGCCCGGCGATCCAGACGTCGCTGACCTGGTGACGGCCGGTCGCATAGATCAACTGCGAGACCACGTGGTGCACCGGCTGGGTTTCGAGCTGGCCGAGGTCGACGCAGACCAGGTCGGCCTGCTTGCCGATCTCGATCGAACCGATCTTGGCTTCGAAGCCGAGCGCCTTGGCGCCGCCGAGGGTGGCCGCGCGCAGCGACTTGAACGCGTCCAGGGCCGAGGCGTCGTTGGCAACGGCCTTGGCCAGGAACGCCGCGGTGCGGGTCTCGCCGAACATGTCGAGGTCGTTATTGCTGGCGCAGCCGTCGGTACCGATCGCCAGGTTGACCCCGGCCTGATCGAGCTTGCACGTCGGACAGAAACCCGAGGCCAGCTTGAGATTGGATTCCGGGCAATGCACCACGCTGACGCCGCGCTCGGCGCACAGGGCGATCTCGGCGTCGGTGAGTTGGGTCATGTGCACCGCGATCAGGCGGTCGGTGACCAGGCCGAGCCGGTCCAGGCGCGCCAACGGGCGCTGGCCGTGCAGCTTGATCGAGTCGGCGACTTCCTGCGCGGTCTCGTGGGTGTGCAGATGGATCGGCAGGTCGAGCTGGTCGGCGAGCATGCGAATGCGCTCGAAGTTCGCGTCGCTCACCGTGTACGGCGCATGCGGCGCGAACGTGGTCGCGACCAGCGCATCGTCGCGCCACAGGTCGTGCACTTCGCCGGCGCGGTCGAAATATTCGTCGGAGCTCTTGGCCCAGGCGGTCGGGAAATCGATCACCGGCAGGCCGACCCGGGCGCGGAAACCGTGGCGCTTGTAGACCGCGGCCTGCACATCGGGGAAGAAATAGTTTTCGTTGGCGCAGGTGGTGCCGCCGCGCAGCATCTCGGCGATCGCCAGGGTGATGCCGTCCTCGACGAACTCCGGCCCGATCACCGCGCCTTCGACCGGCCAGATGTGGCCCTGCAGCCATTCCATCAGCGGCAGATCGTCGGCGATCCCGCGCAGCAGGGTCATCGGGTTGTGGGTATGGGCGTTGACCAGGCCCGGGATCAGCGCGGCCTCGGGCCGCGACACCGTCTGCGCGGCGGCGTAGCGCGTACGCGCTTCGGCGCTCGGCAGCAGGCCGACGATGACGCCGTCCTTGATCGCCACGGCATGGTCTTCGAGCACCACCGCATGCGGTTCGACCGGCACCACCCAGCCCGCTTCGATCAACAGGTCGCAGGCGATGGGCGGATGTTCGTGGGTCATATGCGCTCGCTCGTGAGGCTGTGGGCACCGGCCCGGCAGGCTCCGGTGGTGGCCGCCAGGCCGGCGGCATGGCGCCGATCGGGGTCGCTGCGCGGCCCGCGGTTGCGGCTGTACCGGCACCGATTGTGGGCCGGCGGGGTTACATCATGCTTTCTTTGCCGATGACGACCGCAAGCGGCCGGCCCGGCGCCTGGCCGGCGCCGGAAGGCGCCGCGGCCAGACCGCGGCCGCCGCAGCGGCCACGGTTCGCAACAGGCTTACTTCGCGCGGCTGAAATACTCGCCCGAGCGCGTGTCGACCTTGATGATCTCGTCCTGGCTGACGAACAACGGCACGCGCACCACTGCGCCGGTTTCCAGGGTCGCCGGCTTGCCGCCGCCGCCCGAGGTGTCGCCGCGCACGCCCGGGTCGGTCTCGACGATCTTCAGTTCGACGAAGTTCGGCGGCTGGACCATGATCGGCACACCGTTCCACAAGGTCACCACGCAGGCTTCCTCGCCCTTGAGCCACTTTTCCGCGCCGCCCATGCCGGACTTGTCGGCCTGGACCTGCTCGAAGCTTTCCTGGTTCATGAAGTGCCAGTACTCGCCGTCGCTGTAGAGGTACTGCATGTCGGTGTCGATGACGTCGGCGGCTTCGAGGTCGTCGGTCGCCTTCATGGTCATTTCGACCACGCGGCCGGTCTTGATGTTGCGGTACTTCACGCGGGTGAAGGCCTGGCCCTTGCCCGGCTTGACGTACTCGGTATCGGTGATGACGCAAGGCTCGTTGTTGACGAGGATCTTCATCCCGTTCTTGACGTCGTTCATGCCATAGCTGGCCATGCTGAAACTCCTGCGAATAATGAGTGTGGCGTTGCGATTGGGTTCCGGTCACCCCCGCACCGGGCGGGTCGGCGGTGGCCGCGGCCGTCGTCCGGCGCGATCCCGGGCCGGCCTGCGACGGGCCCAGGGGTCCGCGAAACCGGGACCTGCCTGTGGCGGCGGAAGGCTAGAATGTCGGGCTGCGCCGGCCCATCCGCTGCGATTCACCGCGGCGGCGGGACCCGGGCGCCGTAATCGGAACCCTGAAGGCTAGCCCCGCATGATACCCGCTGCTCAAGCCTCCTTACAGCAGGCCCCCTCGCTCGCGACCGCAGCCGTCGGCCCGACGCCGCCGGCCGCCGGCGCGCGCTGGCAGGCGCTGTGGCGCGACGCCGTGCGCGACCCGCGCGAGCTGCTGGCCCTGCTCGGCCTGTCCGATGCGGCCCTGGCGCTGTCCGACGAGGCCGCCGCGCAGTTCCCGCTGCGGGTGCCGCGCGGCTTCGTCGCCCGCATGCGCCACGGCGACCCGAACGACCCCCTGCTGCGCCAGGTCCTGCCGCTGGACGAGGAAATGCGGCCGATGCCGGGTTTCAGCCTCGACGCGGTCGGCGACGGCGCGGCCAAGGCCGGGCATGGCGTGATCCGCAAGTACAACGGCCGCGCCCTGCTGATTGCCACCGGCAGTTGCGCGATCCACTGCCGCTACTGCTTCCGCCGTCACTTTCCCTATGCCGAGGAAACCGCCGCGGCCGGGGGCTGGCGCGATGCGCTCGCCGCGATCGGCGCCGACGCCGGCATCGACGAGGTCATCCTGTCCGGGGGCGACCCCTGGTCGCTGGCCACGCCGAAGCTCGAAGAACTGACCGAGGCCCTGGCCCAGGTCCCCCAGCTCAAGCGCCTGCGCATCCACACCCGTCTGCCGGTGGTCCTGCCCGAGCGCGTCGACGCGGCGCTGCAGGCCTGGCTCGAACGCCTGCCGTGGCCGGTCGCGGTGGTGCTGCACGCCAACCACGCCAACGAATTCGACGCCGAGGTCGAGGCGGCCATGCGCCGCCTGCGAGCCAGCGGCGCGACCTTGCTCAATCAGGCGGTGTTGCTGCGCGGCGTCAACGACAGCGTCGAGGCCCTGGCCGCGCTGAGCGAGCGCAGCTACGCCGCCGGCGTGTTGCCCTACTACCTGCACCAGCTCGACCGGGTGCAGGGTTCGGCCCATTTCGAGGTCGCCGACGAGCGCGCCCGCGCCCTGCACCGGCAGCTGGCCGCGCGCCTGTCGGGCTACCTGGTGCCCAAGTTGGTGCGAGAAGTGGCAGGCGACCCGGGCAAGCGTCCGTTGTAAGGTTGTAATCTGGTTGGGGTTTGATTGGGGAACGCCGAGGAACCGTACGCGGACGCAGATGCGCCCGCGGCGTACGTCCGCGGCGCGATCGAACTCCTCAACGGGTCACAGATTCTCGACCTTGCATGGACGAGGCCGGCGCTTCATGTCATAAAACCGGCCCACGGAGGTGGTCAATGCAATTCGGCAAAGACATGGTGCTGCGCTTGTTGATCGTCGACGACAGCGTCGAGGCGGCGGAGGCCATCGTCAGCGGGCTACGCAACAGCGGCATCGCGGTACGGCCGACACGGCCGGAAAACGAACAGGAAGTCGCCGCACTGATCCTGCAACATCCACCGGACCTGGTGCTGGCGGCGCGCAACTCGCGCAACGTCTCGCTGGCCAAGTTGATGCAGAGCGTCGACGCCAGCGGCAAAGACCTGCCGGTGCTGGTGCTGTTGGAATCGATCGACGACGCCGCCCTGCTCGGCGCGTTGGAGATTGGTGCGCGCGGCGTGGTGCTGCGCTCGAACGTCGCCCACGTGCAGAACGCGGTGCGCGCCGAATGGGCCGACCTGGAAGCGCGCCGCTCGCTGCGGCGCCTCGAGGCCCAGGTGCGCGAGACCGAACGCCGTTGCGACGCGCTGATCGACTCCTCGCGCGATCCGATCGCCTACATCCACGAAGGCATGCACATCCGTGCCAATGCCGCGTACCTGGAAATCTTCGGTTTCGAGTCCTTCGACGACATCGAAGGCATGTCCCTGCTCGACCTGGTCGCGCCTTCCCAGGTCGACGGCTTCAAGCAATTGCTCAAGCAGCTCAGCAAGGGCGAACCGCCGCCGCCGAGCTACGAGACCCAGGCCCGCGCGCTCGACGGCAACGCCTTCCCGGCGGTCATGGAATTCACCGCGGCCACCTATGAGGGCGAACATTGCCTGCAGGTGGTGCTGCGCCGCCAGGAGATCGACCCCGAGCTCGCCCGCGAAGTGGAAGCGCTGCGCCAGCGCGACCAGGTCACCGGCCTGCTCAACCGCGCCACCTTCCTGCGCGCGCTCGAAGACGCGGTATCGGATGCGGCGCAGAACTCGGCCCACCACGGCCTGCTGCTGCTCGAACCCGACCATTACAACCAGCTGCTGCAGGAAATCGGCCTGGACCAGGCCGACCAGCTCATCGCCGCCTGCGGCGAGCGCCTGCGCGCGGCGATCGGCCCGGACGACATCGCCGCGCGTTTCGGCGAGCACCAGTTCGCGGTGCTGACCCGGCACAGCGACCACATGCACACCTCCAACCTGGCCGAAGGCATCCGCGCGGCGTTCGCCGACCACGTGCTGGAGACCGACAGCCTGTCGCTGAGCGCCACCGCCAGCGTCGGCGGCGTGCAGATCGGCGAGAAGATCGCCAGCATCACCGCAGTGCTCGGCAAGGCCAGCCAGTGCCTGCAGTCGGCCAGCGACGTCGGCGGCAACCGCACCGAGTTGTTCGACCCGGGCGCAGCCGACCGCGCCGAGGAAGAGCGCATCGCCGCCTGGGTCGGACGCATCCGCGACGCCCTGGACGCCGACCGCTTCGTCATGAACTACCAGCCGCTGATCAATCTGCACGGCGAGCCGATGGAGATGTACGAGGCCTATCTGCGCATGCAGAACAGCCCCTCGGGCGAAGTCGGCGGCGAACTGGTGCAGCCGCTGTCGTTCCTGCAGATCGCCGAAGAACACGGCCTGCTGTGGGAGATCGACCGTTGGGTGGTCGGCAAGGCCATCCAGGTCATCGGCGAACGCATGCGCCAGGGCCGCCGCACCACCTTGCTGGTCAAGATCACCCAGGCCTCGCTGCAGGACGAAAGCCTGATCCAGCACGTGGTCGAACAACTGGCCAAGTACGGCGCCGACGGCAAGCTGCTCGTGCTGCAATTGCCCGAGTCCAAGGTCTTCACCAACCTGCGCGCCGCGCAGGAACTGCAGTCGCGCATCTCCCAGTACGGCGTACGCGTCGGCCTGGAGCAGTTCGGCGCCGGCCTCAACTCGTTCCAGCTGCTCAACCATTTCGACGCCGCCTTCCTCAAGATCGACCGCGGCTACATGATCGACCTCACCTCCAACCCCGACCACCAGCAACGCGTGCGCGAAATCGCCGAAAAGGCGCGCGAACTGGGCCGGCAGACCATCGCCGAGTTCGTCCAGGACGCCGCCAGCATGAGCCTGCTGTTCGGCGCCGGCATCGACTACGCCCAGGGCCACTTCCTGGCCGCCGCCGGGCCGGACATGGATTACGACTTCCAGTAAGGCCGGGAATCGGGAATCGGGAATCGGGAATCGGGAATCGGGAATCGGGAATCGGGAATCGGGAAAGGCTGAAGAACCGACCTCTCCGCCGCAACAAAAAACCGCCGAAAGGCGGTTTTTTGTTGGTGGCATCAGCCAACAGCGCCCTGCCTTTGCCGTCCCCCCTTTGAAAAAGGGGGGCCAGGGGGGATTTGCTTCTGCTCTCAGCCGCGCAATTGCGGCCTATCGCACCGACCTCAACGCATCACCACACCCGACGGACGCTGCTCCGGCGCATTGCGCAGCGCCTCGATGCGTTCCTCCAGCGGCGGATGGCTGCGCATCAGACGCGACAATCCATGCCCCACCACACCGCTGATGCCGAAGGCCTGCACCTGGTTCGGCAAAGTGCTCTGGCCGTAGGTCTGCGACAGACGCTGCAGCGCCGCGATCATCTTGTGGCGGCCGGCGAGCTGGGCGCCGCCGGCGTCGGCGCGGAATTCGCGGTAACGCGAGAACGCCATCGCGATCATGCTGGCGATCAGGCCGAACACCACGTCCAGCACCATCACCACCACGAAGTAGAAGATGCCCGGGCCGCGCGACTCGCGCTGGCCGCCGAGCATCGCGTCGATCCAACCGCCGACGATGCGCGCGGCGAACAGCACGAAGGTGTTCAGCACGCCCTGGATCAAGGCCATCGTCACCATGTCGCCGTTGGCGACGTGGCTGACCTCGTGGGCGAGCACCGCTTCGGCTTCGTCGCGGCTCATCGCCCGTATCAGCCCGGTCGACACCGCGACCAAGGCTGCGTTGCGGTTGGCGCCGGTGGCGAAGGCGTTGATTTCCGGGGCGTCGTAGACCGCCACCTCGGGCATGCCGATGCCGGCCGCCTCGGCCTGGCGGCGCACGGTCGCGACCAGCCACTGCTCGGTCTCGGTGCGTGGCTGTTCGATCACCTGGGCGCCGGTGGTGCGTTTGGCGATCCACTTCGACATCAGCAGCGAGATCAGCGAGCCGCCAAAACCGAACACGGCCGCCATCACCAGGATGCCGCCGTTGTTGCCCAGGCGGATGCCGAAGACGTTCTGCAGCACCGACATGACGATGCCGAGCAAGATCAGCACGGCCAGGTTGGTGGCCAGGAAAAGGGCTATGCGTTTGAACATGGTCGTACGGCTCTGTCGTGCCGCGCACCGTGCGCGGCTTCAGTCGACGTCCCTGTCCAATGCGGCGTGGTCGCCGCCTGTCCTCGTGTGCGGCGCGATCGCCGCACTGGTCAAATGTGGCGAAACCACCGTTAATTCAACGAGAATCCCGCCATAACCCGTCCCAGCCGGAGCGCTCGTTCATTGTCCGGACATCCTTCACCGACCGCTTCGCCTGAGCGGATGCAGACGCCGTACCGGGGCCGCTTCGCGCCCTCGCCGACCGGCGACCTGCATCCGGGTTCGCTGCTGGCCGCGTTCGGCAGTTGGCTGCTCGCACGCCATCACCGCGGCACCTGGCTGGTCCGTATCGAAGACCTCGACCCGCCGCGCGAAGTTCCCGGCGCGGCCGAGCGGCAGTTGCGCACCTTGGCCGCGTTCGGCCTGCACAGCGACGAGCCGATCGTGCGTCAGAGCGCGCGCGGCGCCCTCTACCAAGCTGCGCTCGACCGCCTGCTCGACGAGGGCCGCGCCTTCTTCTGCCATTGCAGCCGCAGCGACCTGGCGGCGAACCACGGCATCCATCGCCGCTGCGTCGCCCACGCACCGCGCCACGGCCGCGCCGCGCCGCAGCCGGCGGTGCGCCTGCGCGTCGCCGACGGCGCCGTCGCCGGCTTCGACGACGCCCTGCTCGGCGCGCAGTCGCAGGACGTCGCCCGCGACGTCGGAGACTTCGTCCTGCGCCGCGCCGACGGCTACTGGGCCTACCAACTCGCGGTCGTGGTCGACGACGCCGCGCAAGCCATCAGCGACGTCGTGCGCGGCGCCGACCTGCTCGACTCGACGCCGCGCCAGATCCTCCTGCAGGCCGCGCTCGGCCTGCCGACGCCGCGCTATGCGCATTTGCCGCTGCTGCTCGACGCGCAGGGCCGCAAACTGTCCAAGTCCGATGCCGCCCAGCCGGTCGACGCGGCCGATCCCCTGCCCGCGCTGCGCGCCGCCTGGCGCAGCCTCGGCCAGGATCCGCAGGCCCTGGACGCGGTAGCGACTGTCACGGAACTGCTCGAACGCGCACAGGTTTCGTTTAGTCCGGCACAGATTCCGAAATGTGCTAAGGCTCTCGCCGCGATGCACAACGATCCTTTGACGAATGCTGTCTAGAATCGGTCCGAGACCGCGCGGTCGCGGTCAAGGAGAGTACAGATGCAGTCACGCGTTGCACTCGTCACCGGCGGTACCGGTGGCATCGGCACCTCGATCGTCCAACGCCTCGCCAAGATGGGCCACAAGGTAGCGACCAATTTTCGAGACGAGGCCAAAGGGCGCGCCTGGCAGGCGCAGATGAAGGAACTGGGCATCGACGTGGCGATCGCCAGCGGCGACGTGTCCTCTCCCGAGCAGGCCGAGGCCCTGGTCCGCGACGTCGAGCGCCAGATCGGCCCGGTCGACATCCTGGTCAACAACGCCGGCATCACCCGCGACTCCACCTTCCACCGCATGACCTCGCAGCAATGGAGCGACGTCATCGGCACCAACCTCAACTCCTGCTTCAACGTCACCCGCCCGGTGATCGAGGGCATGCGCGAGCGCAAGTGGGGCCGGATCGTGCAGATCAGCTCGATCAACGGCCAGAAGGGCCAGTACGGCCAGGCCAACTACGCCGCGGCCAAGGCCGGCATGCACGGTTTCACGATTTCGCTGGCGCAGGAAAACGCGAAGTTCGGCATCACCGTCAACACGGTCTCGCCGGGCTACATCGGCACCGACATGGTCATGGCCGTGCCCGAGGACGTGCGCAACAAGATCGTCGCCCAGATCCCGACCGGCCGCCTCGGCACGCCGGAGGAAATCGCCTACGCGGTCAGCTTCTTCATCCCCGACGAAGCCAGCTGGATCACCGGCGCCAACCTGTCCGCCAACGGCGGCCAGTACATGGGCTGGTAACAGCCAGGGGCTGGTAACAACCAGGGGCTGATAACAGTCGGGGTTGGTAACAGCCCGGCTTGGTAAAACCCGGGCTGGTGAAAGCCTTCGCCGCACCGGAGACCTGTTCAGGGTCTCCGGTTCCGGCGCGCGATCGTCCCGGCCTGCCCGCTTCGACGCAACACCGCCGCGGCCGCGCCGCGCACTCGCCGTAGCCGATACCCTTCGCCGCCCCTGCAACCGGCGTCCGCGGCTGCGCCCAGGCCGTCGAAACCCCGCGCGCGCAGGCTTCGCGACGGCCGGTCGACGCCGGAGCGCCGTACCTGTTGCAAGCCCTTGCGCCCTGAGCCATGCTGCAAGGCACCACGTTTTAGAGCCAAAGCTCCATGGCCTCGACCCGAATTATCAAGAAGTATCCGAACCGTCGTCTGTACGACACGGAGATCTCCAGCTACATCACCATCGAAGACGTACGGCAGTTGATCGTCGATGGCGAAGAATTCGAAGTCCGCGATGCGCGCTCCGGCGACGACCTGACCCGCCAGGTCCTGCTGCAGATCATTTCCGAACACGAGCAAGACGGCGAGCCGGTGCTCTCCACCCAGTTGCTGAGCCAGATCATCCGGTTCTACGGCGACTCGCTGCAGGGCTTTATGGGCAACTACCTGGAACGCTCGATGCAGGTGTTCCTCGATCAGCAGCAACAGTTCCGCAACCAGATGGGCGGCATGCTCGGGCAGACGCCCTGGGCGATGATGAACCAGCTCACCGAACGCAATCTGACCTTGTGGAAAGAGTTCCAGCAGAACCTGTCCGGCAACGTAGGCCAGCCCACGACGCCGAAGCAGAAGACCGACAAGCGCGAGCGTTGAGCCGCGCTTTTTTGTTGCGCGCCGCCTGACCGCCTGTCGCGGTGGTGGCGCGTGGTTTCTTGTCGTGCCGTCGGGGGACGGCCCAGGCGCGTGCATGCACCGCGCCTTTCGCATGAGATAAAACTCCATGAATAAACGCATCGCCGTCGTCAGTGGCGGCATCGGCGGTCTCGGCACCGAGATCTGCCTGTCGCTGGCCCGTGCCGGCCGCCGCGTCGTCGCCCTCGACCTGGGCACGCGCGAAGAACGCATCGCCGAATTCGCCGACCTCACCCGCGAGCTCGACATCCGCTTCGAAGCGGCCAACGTCGCCGACTACGACGACTGCGGCGCGGCCATCGAACGCATCGTCGGCGACGACGGCGGCATCGACATCCTGGTCAACGCCGCCGGCATCACCCGCGACGGCAGCCTGCGCAAGATGGACAAACGCGCCTGGGACGACGTGCTCGGGGTCAACCTCGACGGCGTGTTCAACCTGTGCCGTCACGCCGTCGACGGCATGACCGAGCGCGGCTTCGGCCGCATCGTCAACATCAGTTCGGTCAACGGCCAGACCGGCCAGTTCGGCCAGACCAACTACTCGGCGGCGAAGGCCGGCATGCACGGCTTCACCATGGCGCTGGCGCGCGAAGTGGCGCGCAAAGGCGTCACCGTCAACTCGGTCTCGCCCGGCTACTGCGAAACCGCGATGGTCATGGCCGTGCCCGAAGACATCCGCAGCCGCATCGTCGACAGCGTCCCGGTCGGCCGCCTCGGCAAACCCAGCGAAATCGCCCGCACCGTCGAGTTCCTGACCGCCGACGACGCCGGCTTCATCACCGGCGCCAACATCCCGGTCAACGGCGGGCTGTTCATGAGTTTCTGAGGGGCCGGGAGTCGGGAGTCGGGAGTCGGGAGTCGGGAGTCGGGAGTCGGGAGTCGGGAGTCGGGAAAGGCTGCAGACCCGAAGCTGGCGCCGCAACAAAAAAACCGCCTCTCGGCGGTTTTTTTATGGCTGGCGAAGTCGCAGCAAACAACCCCTCTTCGCCCGTGCTGTTCCCCCCTTTGTAAAAGGGGGGCCAGGGGGGATTTGCTGTTGCTCGTCCCTCAACGCAACGGCCGACTAGCGCAATTGGCCTGATAGAACTGCAGCGCCTTCGGCATCAACGCCTGCAAGGTCTGGATGCGGTTGGCCGGATCCGGATGGGTCGAGGCGAACTCCGCGGGGCGCTGGCCGCCGCCGAGCTGCGCCATGCGCTCCCACAACGGTATCGCCTGGCGCGGGTCGTAACAGGCCGCCGCGGCCAGCATCAAGCCGACCTGATCGGCTTGGGTTTCGTGATTACGCCCGTACGGCAGCACCAACCCGTACTGCGCACCGGCGCCGAGCGCGCCCATCACCATCTGCTGCTGTTGCGGGTCCATGCCGCCGACCGCCATGCCCGCGGCGATCTGGCCCATCTGCACCAGCTTCTGCTGGGCCATGCGTTGCGAGCCGTGGCGCAACAGCGCGTGGGCGATCTCATGCCCCATCACCACCGCCAAGGCGTCGTTGTTCTGGGTCACCGGGAACAAACCGGTGTAGACCGCCATCTTGCCGCCGGGCAGGCAGAAGGCGTTGGCCTCCTGCGAATTGATCACCGCCACGTTCCACTGGAAGTTGCGGTAGTCGGTCGGCGCGGCCTGGCCGTTGCTCGCCGCCAAGGACTCGGTCACCTGCGGCACCTTGCTGATCAGGCGCTGGGCGATCTCGCGCACGCCCTGGCTCTGCGGCGCGTTGTCCGGCAGCAACGCGCGCTGCGCATTGGCATCGCCGAGCACCTGCTGGAACGCCTGCGCGCCGAGCTGTATTTCTTCGTCGGCGCTGGCGCCGTAATGGGCCTTTTCGCCGGTGTAAGGGTCGGTCTGGGCGCTGCCGAACCACGACCACGCCGCGTAGATCGCGAACAGCACCAGGATCCACCAACGGAACCCGCCGAAGCCGCGCCGCCCTTGCGCACGACTCGCGCCACCCATGGGATCGATCCTCATGTCCACACTCCCCACTGCCACGGGCCCAGGCCCGATCCGTTGATTGCCGGCCGCGGCCGAAGCCGCAACCACCGTACCCGCCTGCCTCCTGCGAGCGGCGCGATTCCATCATGAACCCTGTCGCGGGTCCGCGCCCACCCAACTCAAACCCATCAACTCAAACCGATCAACTCGAACCGACCCGACTCAAATTTCCCGCACGATCCGGAACCCGAGCCGCCCGTTGGTGGTGTCCGCGCTGGTGCCCTGCCGCCATGCCGCGCGCGACTGCGCCGGCGAGCTCGACCAGGAACCGCCGCGCAACACCCGCGTGCGGCAGCCCGGATTGAACCAGGCCGCGCCGTCGCGCGGTGCCCGCCGGTAGTTGTCGTGCCAGCAGTCGGCCACCCACTCGCTGACATTGCCGGCCATGTCGTGAAGGCCGAATGCATTGGGCGCATAGCTGCCGACCGGCATCGGCCCCCAGGCGCCGTCGCCGAAGCCCTGGAAGGCGTTGCGCCAATGGCGCCGGCTCGGCGACGCGTCGAGGCTGCCGGTGAGGTTGCCGACCCGCGCCGGCGGCGAGCCGTCGCCCCAGGGATAGGCGCCCTGGCTGCCGGCGCGCAGCGCGTACTCGAACTCGGCCTCACTCGGCAGCCGATAACGCTGGCCGGTGATCGCCGACAACCATTCGACATAGGCCACCGCGTCCTTGGCGCTGACGTGCACCACCGGCAGGTTGTCGGCGGCCGGGTTGCCGGCGTAGTCGGAGCGCCAGTCGACCCCGCCGCGCCGCACCAGGTTGCCGCTGCGTTCGTCGTAGGCGGTGGAATAGCCGCGCCGCGCCGCGCGCGCCCGGTGCTTGGTCGAATTCATGAAGCGGCGGAACTCGCCGACGGTGATCTCGTAACGCGACATCGCCACGCCGCGCTCGAAGCGGATGTTGCGGGTCGGCCGCTCGGCGTCGCTGGACCCGGCCTCGCTGGGCTCGGCGCCCATGCGGAACGCGCCGTGCGGGATCACCACCATCGCCGGCCCGCGCCCGCCCAGGTTCATCGCATCGGTGAACACCTGGCCGGGCCGGAACAAGCCGTAATGGGTCGCCAGCTCGATGCGCTCGCGCAGCTCGGCCGCGGCCGGGTCGCCGGCCGGGGCGATCCGCAGCAAGGTCGCCAGATGCCCGCGGGCGACGTCGATGCCGCCGAACTTCGGCAGCGCGGCGATGCCCTGGTCGCGCAGGCCGCCGATCCGCGCCCGCCGCTGCGCCGCAATGCGCCCCTGGGCGGTGGACGCCGTATCGAACTTGGGCCGGACCTGCGCCGCCGCCGCGAGCCAGCGCGCGGCGCCGGCGTAATCGTCGCGGTCGGCGGCGAGTTCGGCGCGCCGGATCAGCGCACTCTCGGCCGCGGCGATGCCCTGCAAGGCGCGCGCATCGTTCGGCCGCAGCTCCAAGGCCTCGCGGAACCGCGCCAGCGCCCCGCCCTTGCCGTTCTCGCCGACGCGGCCGGCGTTCAAGTCTTCCTCGCCCAGGCGGTTGGCCTCCTGGGCCTGGTCGGCGCGGTCGACGCGTTCCAGATAGGCCACCACCTTGCGGTGCTCGGGCGCGGCCACCCGCGCCACCGCCGCCGCCTCGTGGGCGCCGCGCAGGGACAAGGGCTCGTCGTCGATGCCTTTCAACGCCGTGTCGCCTTCGACCAGCAACAGCGCCACGGCCTTATCCAGCCCCTTGGCGAAACGGCGGTCGTCCGGTGCGTAGGCGCGCAGGGCCAGATAGATCGGTATCGCCGAATCGGCGTCGGCATGCAGCCGGCCGGCGGCCAGCGCCGCCTCGCCGCGCTTGTTCAAGTCGTCCAGGTTCTCGGCCGTGACCGCGATGACCGGCGCCCGCCACGGCGGCACCGGCGACACCGCCTGGTCGGCGCTGATCGTCACGATCGGCGCGCGCGCGCCGCCATCCTGCGACGACGCCTTACCGCCCCGATCGGTGCATCCGACCAGCAGCCCTATCGCGGCGATGCCTGACCACATCAATGCGCGCAACCTGCAACCTCTCCGGAACCGTCTTGGCGATCGATGGGACGCAGCATATCGCTTCGACCGCGGCGCCATGTTCAGGCAATGTGGTGACCCTGCAGAGGGCGGTTCGTCCCGGGCTTCGTCTTGTCCATGGCTTGCCTGCTCTGCCCGGCCTAAGCCACCGCGCACCCGCCGCGACGCGTCGCCGCGAAAAGTAGGCTATTGTCGCCCGCCCCGGCAACCTCGACGCCGGCCACGCGAAAGAACCGAAACATGCCCGTCTGGATCAACACCCCCGCCGCGCTGCAAGCGCATTTCGAGGTCAAGCCCGAACGCATCGGGCTGGACACCGAATTCATCCGCGAACGCACCTACTGGCCGCAACTGGCCTTGGTGCAGATCGCGATCGAAAGCGCCGACGGGGACGAACCGACGATCCTGCTAGTGGATCCATTGCGCCCCGGCATCGCCGAAGCGCTGGCGCCGATCCTCGCCGACGAGGCCATCCTCAAGATCGTGCACAGCCCGAGCGAGGACCTGGTCGCCTTCAAGCACGCCTGCGGCGTGGTGCCCAAGCCGCTGTTCGACACCCAGCAGGCCGCGGCCCTGGCCGGCATCGGCAGCGGCCTGGGCTATCAGAAGCTGGTCGAACAACTGACCGGCGTGGCCCTGGCCAAGGGCGAGACCCGCTCGGACTGGATGCGCCGCCCGCTCTCGCCGTCGCAGCTCGAATACGCCGCCGACGACGTGCGCCACCTGTTCGCCATGCTCGACGCCCTCGACGGCCTGCTCGCCCCGCTCGGTCGTCGCGCCTGGCTCGACGAAGACGCCGCCCGCACCGTCTTCAACGCCGAGAACGAAGCCCCGGAACGCTGGCCGCATTTGTCCATGCGCAGCGCCCAGTTCCTCGACCTGCCCGCGCAGCGCCGCCTGGTGCGCCTGCTGCGCTGGCGCGACGCCTATGCGCGCGACAGCGACCGCCCGCGCAGTTGGATCCTCGACAACGAACTCGCCGTCTCGATCGCGCGCCAGGTCCCGGCCGACCGCGACGCCCTGCAGCGCCAACTCGACGCCCACCCCAAGGCCCCGCGCAAACTCGGCGACGCCATCTGGACCGCACTGAGCACCGAGCTGGCCGACGAAGACCAGACCCCCGACGCCGGCGTCGCCGAAACCCGCGACAAACAGCGCCTGCGCCAGCTGCAGGAGGCCGTGGCCACCCGCAGCGCCGCCCTCGGCCTGCCCGACGGCGTGCTCGCCTCGCGCCGCTGGCTCGAAGCCCTGCTCGACCACGGCGACTGGCCCGACGCCCTGTCCGGCTGGCGCCGCGCCGCGCTGGAGCCAGACCTCGCCCCCTTGCTGGCCCAACAGAACTGAGCCGAGGAACCGAGCGCAAGGACTAGCGCCCCCCAGCCCGGCCCGCTACACTCGATCCCCGAAGTGGGGCGGTAGCTCAGCTGGGAGAGCGTCGCGTTCGCAATGCGAAGGTCGGGAGTTCGATCCTCCTCCGCTCCACCAAATCATCCAGACAGAACAGCGTGTTACGCCTTGCGGTGTGACGCGCTGTTTTGTTTTGGGCAGTGTTTGCCACATTGCTGTGTCGCGCGATTTCGCCGACAGACCGACACCACTGCCGTCTGCCGCGACATCTCCAATAGAACTTGCAGATGCTGATTAGATTTCGAATGACCGCTCACGGCCGAAAGCGAACACTCACTCACACCTAGATTCAGCCGCACCACGAAGCGGCATCGGCTTGAATGAATTCTTAAGCGCGTAACTCACTGCTCGGCCGGCCTAAGTTGAATGGAGGCCTCCCATGTGGCGATCCTGCTCGCTTCATGACCTCCGGCAACAAGCTAATCAATAGTTCCTTCGTATTTTGTTGAACAGAGCGATTTTGTAGCGGTTTCCAAGCTGATTGGCCGCGGATATTTCGTTTTCAGTGAAAGCAAAGAAGAAACCTGAAAATCCTGGTTTGACGCGCTTTTGCGTCGCAGTCTTGACGTCGATGAATATCACCTGTGGCAAACAGCGAAACAGGTTTTCCTCACTATCAAACGAGATGGCTTGCCCCTCAGGAAGTGAAATGAAATCGAATGCTGTTGCCTTGATTTCTACTCCTGCTCGCTTAAGCGCAGCAAGTAAGTTCTTGCTTGCTTGGCCCCTTGGTCGGGCAATCCCGCTGGACAATAGTGAGCATGCCTCCGACTCCCCCTGCGACCCATTGCAATTTGGTAGGCGGGCGAGGTGAGAGCGCTATGCTTCGAGTAGGGCAGTCAGCGACGTCTCACAGTAAGCACCTAATTACGATTAGATCCCGAAGCGGGTGTGGCGAGGATTCTTAAGATGCCCGCGTAAGGCCATCAGACCTTCTTGCCAAATCCGCGAATCTACACACACGTGTTGAATCGCAGTGTAATGGGCGCGTTCAGTCCGCTTGATCGCCGTTCTTGATCAGAGCGGACATTAGCACCATCTCGATCTAACCATCTGACCTCTTGGCTACTAACGACCAGAAGCGAGCATTCCCCGGTCAACGCGCCTGGGCTAATCAGCCCGAGTCAGCCGCCTAAGCTAAAAGGTCAGCGCGCAACAGACAGACGTGTCTTACGCTGTTCGCTCAGATACGTCGCTACCAGCAGAGGAAGTCAGGCGGCGACGGCCGCCTACGTGTGCCTCAAGGCTCGTACCCAGGGGAACAAGCCGATTCCCGATCCGCCCTACTCCCGTCTTCTGAAAGGTCAGAAGCTATTTTTGATTGCCTGCCTGATGTGCCGCGAGGGTTGTGCAGAGACGCCCCGTCTGGGATTCGAAATCAAATATCTCGAAAGTTTGGCGCCTCATCGCCTAGATGCGAGCGTCCGGGCAGCATGCCGATTTGCCTGGCCTATGTTTACTTCGAGTCCCGTCTACTAATTGTAGCGGTGCTAGGGGCGCCAGGTAGGGGCGGTCCACGCAGCAAGATGTTGGTTAAGCTTCCTTAACAACACCATCCGCCGCGTCAAATGCTTCTTGACCCGATAGCGTGGCGACTTTCATTCCATACGGCTTCCGAACTCACGATCGGACAGTTGTCGACTAGTCGATTTAACAGTTGATCGTCTGTTTCTTTGCAGGACTCCCGTTATCTACTAGAGGGGATGAACAATGAACCACGAAATACTAAAGCTGATTGCCGAAATTGGTCACAATCTAAGCCAAGGAAGAGATCGAAGTGACATCGTAGAGCAATTGATCGATGAAGGACTTGAGCCTCAAACGGCGCAAGACATCCTTGCCTTAGCCGATCAATGGCGTGCCGGCCAAGGACATCATGGTTACACAAGATGGTTCTGGGGAATTATGAAGAATCAAGCGCCCGCCGCCAGGGGGGCCATTTGGCTCTGGCTTGCTACATCTCTCAGTATCGTTATTACCCTCCCCATGGCGATTGCGGTCTACAACGCGCTCCCCCCTGGTCGATACCCTGTTTTTCTCATTGTGTTGCCGACATTGTTCTTTGGCTTTCTTCTTGCCTACGCTGTAGGACTACCTATCTTTCGGTTCACGCTACACAGGAAGCTTGATTTTTAGCCTGCAAGAGCACTGTTGCAAGAAAACATAATGAAAATTAGTTACGCACCATATCGATCATGGCTCCTAGGAGCTTCATTGGTCATGCTTGGTCGCACAAGCATGCTTTTGCCAGCAGCTATTTTGGCTAGCGCCGCGTTCGCTATTGACAACTCTAGCTTTACCATGAGTCCCGCGCTATTAGTCGCTTCCCTCCTTGGTGTCGTCCTTGCTGGCGGACTAATTGGACCGTACCTGATTAGAATGGGTCTTTGCATCGCTCAACCGGACGCTCAAGCGGTCCTAGCTGCAGATCCCCGGCCGCCAGTAATCTATCTGCGTCCATTCAACGAGGATGGGCGTGAGCGAACACAAAACGATCTCGCTGACGACGATGATTTTGGAATTATCGCCAATCAATTTCAACATCAGTATTTGCGCTCAGCGCGATATCTAATCAAGGCATACCTCGGGTTAGAGAATTTGACCCTTGAGCAGGAGATTTGCGCGGGATTAAGACACCTCGGACCTGTAATCGCTGTCGGGAAGCCAGGGGAATTGGTGCCGACAGCAGGTGCCGCACGAGCGTACCTTACTGAAGACTCTTGGCAGCATCAGGTTGAAGATCTACTACGTAACGCGGGAATTGTAGTTTGGCATGCGGGCATCAGCCCAGGGGCATGGTGGGAACTTGAGGAGATCGCTCGCATCGTTTCGCCAGAGAAGGTGGTATTGGTTGTCCAAAGCCCCGCTCGTCGAGCTAACGCGTACGCAGATCTCGATCGGCGCACAAGTCTTGTCCTGCCGAAAGGTCTCCCTCGTTCGGGGAACGATTTCAACTTGGTGACGTTTGACGCAACCTGGACCCCTACGGGCCATGCATTTCAATATCACCATCCATTCCGACAATTCTTCATGGCAAGCGGACTAAATATTCGAGAAACCCTGCAATCTTTTATTACGCGACATAGCGAAGGTAAAGTGCCGCGCACTTCATCTTATAGCTTGCTCCAAGCCCGCCATCTTGGCATATGGGCTACTGCGCTTCTGGCGCCGATCATAGCGCTGATTGGCTGGAAATTTTCCTCACAGGAAATTGCTTATATTAAAAGCACTGAAGAGAACAGAGTGGCATGTGAAAGCTCCGCCGAGCAGGCGACTAGATTCATTAACTCTCCAATAGATAGGGACATATCTGCATCATCATGGGCCTCTTGGCTAAACCAGATCAAAGTTAGCTTGCAAAGTCCAGAAATGAGATCCTGTGAAGGGTTTGATTTCTCAATCATTCTCGATGAAATCTCATCGACAGCAAAGAATCAAGCAAGCATTTTGCTTCCGTCTTGGCAAACGCAATTATCGCGTGGAGCTGGAAGCTTTGAGGATGTCCGAACTGCGCTTGAAGCTGCAGGTGCCGAAATCGAGTTACTAGCCTGGAACAGCGAAGAACAAAAAATTAGGGAGGATGCTTCGCGCAACATCCTGGCTTTCTCGCTTGAGATAGAGAACGTTTTCCCGGCGAACGAAGTGCCGACGCGAGGAATGATGCCAAGCAAATCACCTGAGGAGGGAGAACACAATACCATTGATAAGATCTTGGAAGATTCCGAGCAAACCTTGCTCGAATCGGAAAAATCCATACAAAGATCTATCGAGGACAATCTGAAGAGGTCTTTGCTGCCCGAACTTCAACATCTCTTTCAGCGACACCTTGGGGATCAACTTACTTTACGAACCGAGTCCGATCTAGATGCCGATGACAATGCCTTAATTAAAATGCGATTACACCTTTCCGTTCAGCTCGTGCACGCTCCCTATGGAGAATCCTTATCGGCTTATACCAGCCTGCCCTCCTATGCTTCTCTGACGACCAACATGGTTGGGTGCAGAGCTGGCACAGACGATATCTTCATGGCGGCTACTGCTTCCGTAGAAACTCCAAGCCAAATTGAGCTAGGGTCATTCAGCGCAAAAAGAATCGAGTTTGCTCGGCGTCTGATCGATCAAGCAGCGGCGAGCATTCCTACTTCGATAGAGAATTGTTATCTCGCCAATGTTGAAAGCGCTTCGCACCTATCCAACCACTTGTCACGCAAACGCATAGTCGACTCACAATAGATTTTCTCGGGACTCACCTCCATAGTCAGCCCCTGTATGCACCGAGCCACCAGGACTCCATTTCAATCACCAAATTGCCCGCACCATTGAGCCTGACCGATTCACTCTAAGCTTCCAGCGCCCACCTCGGTGCACGCCTGCCCGCGCTGAATGGCCAAGCCATCGACTTGTCTCTCGCGTTGACGCGCTTGATGACCGAAGACAACTTCGCGAGCGTGGCCGCGTTGGTCATGGACGTGATACACCGACATGCCCGAAGCGACACTCGATCGCTGGTTTCCGAAGGCCTAGATCGACCAAATCGCCGCCCGTCAACAGGATGGCTTACCTAGCGTGCAACCAGGATTTCACACGTTCAAGACGACATGTGTTTTGCCGAAGCAACAACATCAATCATCTTGCCGTCGGGGGCTGCCATAGGTGACGTTACCTGCGTTACCAGCTGCCGCGATTCAATACAGGCATCGACGCGGTACAAGTCACCGAGACCAATACTGGCGTGCTCCTCACCCAGGCAGAGTGCATCGCGGTATCTCGTCGTCACTAGGGCAGGACGATCCAGCCTTGGATAACGCTGAGAAGGATCGAGTGTCCGCTTCGGGTCGAGACCAGACTTTCACCACTAATAACCGAGCTATACCAGCGTGAGCGGGCAGATCAAGCGCTCGGTCCTGCTATGGACACCTTGCTCCTGCAACGGTACCAACATCGCGCCAGATAGGCCAACCATCAAACCCAGGTTCCCGCTGTCATGCCCCCAACCGGCGCGATAGTGATTTTTGTCGGCGACCGGCTCAAGTTGTGGCAAGACGAACCCCAGTTTGTCCGTGACCTTAGCCAAAGCAAGCCGAACCCCCGCAGTGCCATGGCACAGCGAATCATCCTCTAGCCGCCCAAACCACTCGACGCTGCGCGCGAACGCCGTGTGCACATGCTCGCGCTGCCAATCCTCTAGGTCGTCCCAAACTTTAGCCCGCGCCAGCAAGAACCCAGCAGCGCCATTGCACCAGCCCAGCGAGTACTGCGGTTCGTCCATGCGGGTGTCCGGCCATAGGCCGATTTCGGGATTGAACAATCGGTCTTCGCGTCGCAGTGTGCGCAAGGCGAGTTGGTGCATGTTCGCGTCGCCTAGCGCTCGCGCGAGGTGGACCAGGGCGAAGGCGATGCCGCTGCCGCCGTGGGCGAAGCCGGTGACGCAGCGGTCGACGCCGTGCAGCCACCATTCTGGGCCGTCGACGGTGTCGCGGGCGGCTTCGGTCAGACGGTCGGCGAGTCGCCGGGCGACGTCGAGCAGGCGTGGGTCTGGGTGCTGGCGATGCAGGGCCAGGGCCACCAGGGCGATGCCGGCGGCGCCGTCGATGATGTCGTGGCGCGCGGGGTCCCATTGCGGTTCGCGGGCGAGGAAGGTTTCGAGCGCGAGCGATGCGAGTTCGTGGTCGCCGCGGTCGCCGGCGGCTTCGCTCAGGCTGAGGATCAGTCCTTCCATGCCGGAGTAGGCGCCGCTGCCGAGCATGGGGCTGCGTTCGACCAGGATGCGGCGGCCGGTGGCGATCAGGCGTTCGGTCAGGGCTAGCTCTTTGGCGTCGGCGCCGTGCGCGCAGCGGCGCGACAGGAACAGCAGCAGGCCGGCGAGGCCGGTGTAGAGGTCGGGGCCCATCGGCATGATCGCGAACTCGCCGCCGGGCGTGCCGACCGGCGGGCTGTAGGTCCACAGCACGCTGCCGTCGCCCTCCCCTGGCACCGCACGCTCGGCGAGCAGGGCGGCCACGGCGTCGGCGATGTCGGTCTGTTGCAGGCGGGGGGCGTCTTCGCAACCGAGCGCGGTGGCGACATAGCTCAGTTGTCGCGCTATCCAGCGTTCGTCGGCGAAACGCGCGAGGCGTTCGCGCACTTGCTCCAGCGCCGAGCGCTCGAAGAAGCCTTCGACGTTGCCGCAGGGGCTGAGCAGGTCACGGCTGTCGAGCTGGGCTTCGAAGTACGGAATGTCGAACTGCAGCATCTGTTCGCGTTCACTGGCGTAGAGATGGCGCAGGAACGGCTTGCTGGCTTCCTCGCGGCGCAGCTTGAGCAACAAGGCGTCGGTCTTGGCCGGGTCGGCCAGCGCCGGATGGGTGGTCTCGGCCAGGAACAGGCCGTACAGATAGGTGTGGCGCAGGATCTGGCGCGAACGCAGTGCGGCGTTGTCGCGCAGCAGGGCTTCGATTTCCTCGGCATGTTCGACCATGGCCGCGGCGGCGCGGCGATAGCCGTCGCTGAAGCCGTCGAAATGCGCGGCGAATGCGGCCGGCTCACCATCCACGCGCGGCACCGGGCTGTCGATCTGGATCGCTTCCTGCACCCGCGACAGGCGCATGGTCGCGGTCTTGGCGTCCACCGCGACCTCGCGCGACACCGGCGCGGCGACCTTGTCGCCTTGCGCAGCGCCGGAGAACACGCCTTCGCGGGTGCGGCGCAATGACACCACGCCGACCGACAGCACCGACTCGCCGAGGCGCCGGTCGAGCTCGCGCTCGGCATCGAGCAGGGGCACGCCCGACGGTGGCTGCCGGTCGATGCGCGCGGTGTTGGTGAACAAGGCTTCAACGTCGACGAAGAACGGCTGCCCCTGCGCGTCGGTGACGATGTTCTCGAAGTGAAGGTCCGAGCCGCACAGCGCATGCGCAACCGCGGTGCAGACGCCGAGCGAACGGTAGAAGCGTTCGGCCGCCGCCCTGCCCTGGGCGCCGCCGCCACGCACGCCGAGTTGCCAGCCGTAATGGCCTCGGTCGATCGAGGCCAACACCGCCATGTCTTCGTCGACCAGGCGCTGCAAGCGTGCGAACAGCAGGTCCAGGCCTAACCCGCGCGGTTTGTAGTACAGGCCGATGCGCTCGAAGCGATAACGGACCGTGGCACGCGCGCTGCGATGCGGATCGCCCTGGCCGAATTCGACCCGCAAGGGCGCGTCGCCGGAGTGCAAGCCGAAGGCCGCCAAGGCGGGAAGATCGTCGGTCAAATGAGCCAGGTGCTCGCCGAAGAAGTCGATGAAGCCGGCGCAGAACCACTGCGCACGCTGATACAGAAACCCGTAGCGTTCGCGCAGTTCGCGCGCCGCGTCGCCGCCGGCGATGGCCTGCACGAAGGCGACGAACACCGGGTCGCCGACCGCGGTCGGCGCCACCGCTGCGCCGTCGTGCTTCGGCGCGGCCGCGGCGTAGCGGTTGAGTTCGAACACGAACACCTTCTGGAACATCCAGCAAAGCCGTTGCATCAGATAGTCGCTGGCGCCGTCGGCGATCGGCGTGTGGAACGCCGTCGGCAAACCGCTTGCGGCGACGCAGGCGGCAACCTCGCCGCGCAAGGCCTCGGCTTCCGCGCGGCAGATCGCGGCGATGTAGTAACGATCGAAATCCAGGCTGCTCATGTCATCGGGCTTCCGTGGCGGCGGCGTTCATCGCCGCCTCGTAGTGGGCGAAGGTCCAGGGTTCGCTCAGGGCGACGCGGTCGATGACCACGGTCGGCACCGAGGAAATGCCGTGGACGATGGCGCGATAGCGTTGCTGCTCGACCCGGCGGGCGATGTCGGGGCGTTGCATGCAGGCGTTGAGTTCGGCGGCTTCGAACCCCGCCGCTGGCGCAAGGCGCTGAGCCAGTTCCATGCCGACGATGCCGGCGAGGTCTTGTCCGTAGACGCGGTCGTACAAGGCCTGAACATCGCTGCCGGGGCGTTGTTGCAAACAGGTCACCGCATGCGCCAGTTCGGTCGAACCTTCACGGATCGGAAACGCCAACACCCGGATCTTGGCGCCGCCGTTGTCGACGAAGCGCGCCATCAGCCGCGGCAGCATCTCGGCATGGAAGCGCTTGCACGCCGGGCAGCCGTAATCGGTGACCAGGACGATCTCGTGCGGCGCATCGCCGCGACCGAGCATCGGCAAGTCGTCGACCTGCATCCCCTGCAAGGGCTCGGAACGGCCCGCGGCCATCAGCACGAAGCCCAGTGATACCGCGAGCACCGCCACCAGGGCCGATGCCCCTATCCAGACCCACGGTCCCTTCATGTCTTCACCTCAGTGATGATGCAAACCGGCCACGGGGTCCAGGCGCGCCGCGCGCGCCGCCGGCCATACCCCGGTCGACAAACCGACCAGCAGCGCGGTGACGACCCCGAACAGACAACCCGACCAGGAAACGGTCGGCTCGCCGAAATAGCTGGAACCGGAGGTGATCGCCAGCGCCGCGGCGGCGCCCAAGATCACGCCCAGCACGCCGCCGAAGCCGGTCAGGATCACCGCCTCCAACAGGAATTCGAGGAAGACGTTGGCGCGCGAGGCGCCGATGGCGCGCTTGATCGCGATCTCGCGGCGGCGCGCGTTGACGCCGGACACCATGACGTTGCCGATGCCCAACGCGGCAACCGCGAACACCACCGCCATCAACAGGAACAGGCCGGCGCGCACGCTGGCCAGGGTGTCGTCGAGATAGCCGCGCAGGCGTTGCGCGGTAACGACGATGAAGTCGTCCTCGCCGCCGACGACATGGCGCTGCTTGCGCAACTGCGACGACAAGCGCCGGCCGATGGCCTCGATGTCGTCCGCTTCGGAGAAACCGGCGTGGATCTCCAGATCGCTGAGGCTGCCGTCGGCGTCCATCGCCCGCACCAGGCCGATCGGCGCGACGACCAATCGCTCGGCATCGAAACCGAGCGCGCTGCCGGCGCCCTTGACCACGCCAACGACACGGCAGGAGCGTGCGGCTAGGTTGAGGTCGCGGCCGATCACCACAGCGCTGCCGCCCAGTTCTTCGGCGAGGCTGCGCCCGAGCAGGCATTGCCGGCCGCTGCCACGCCAGTCCTGCCGCGACGGCCAGGCGCCGGCGATCAGTTCGACCTCGCCGAGCCGGAAGTACTCGACGGTGGTGCCGTAGATCGCCGCGCTGCCCTTGCGCGCGCCCAGGGCCACCGGGTTGTTGAACGCGCCGTAGCGCAGCAGCGGCGCCACCGGCCGCTGGGCGAAGGCCGTGGCGACCACGCGCAGGTCGCGCTCGGACAAACGGTTGGCGCGGCCGAGCACCAAGGATTCGTAAGACGGATCGGAGCGCACGATCAGCACCTGCCGCCCCATCGATTCGAACGAACGCACCAGGGTGCGCGACAGGCCCTCCGACAACGACGCCACCGAGACGATGCCGGCCACGCCCAAGGCCACGCTGAGCATCGCCACCGCAGTGCGCACCGGGAAGCTACGCAACTGGCGCAAGGCCGCCTGGAAGGCTTCGCTGAGTACGAACCACGCGCCCGGCGCCGCTTCCACGGCCGATGCGGCAGCGCGCTGCGGTGCGCGCACCGAACTCGTGTCAGCGGGGCGCGTGGTCGCGTTCATTCGGCGCGCAACACCCGCTTCGGGTCTTTGCGCGCGGCCTGCCACGCCGGCGCCAGCGAAAACACCAGCACCAGCGCGGTGGTCGCCAGCGCGACCAGCGCGCAGGCCTGCCCGCTCAACACCGGCGCGGAGTCCAAGCGCAACACGCCCTGGAGCAAACCGGCGGCCATGCGGCCCAGCACCAGTCCCAACGGAATCGACGCCAGGCACAGCAGCAAGGCCTCGCATAGGAACAACGCCGCGATGTCGGCGCGGGTCGCGCCGATCGCGCGGCGCAGGCCGATCTCGCCGGAACGCTCGTCGGCGCTGAGGAACATCATGTTCATCACGCCCAGGGCCGCGACCAGCGAGGCCAGCAGCGAGATCCACGCCACCGTGCGGCCTTGGCTCTCGGTCGCCGCGCGCGCACTCTGCAACAACGCCTGCTTGGCTTCGATGCGGAAGTCGTCGGCGTCGTAGCGACCGCCGTACTTGCGCAGCAGCAGCGCCTGCAGCTTCGTTCGCAATGCCTCCATGTCGACGCCCGGCGCGGCCTTGACCACCAGGCGGCCGCCGTCGTCGCCGGGCCGGACCAGGCCGCTGGCGCCGGCCAGGGGCAGGAACACCGCATCGTCGTTGGAGACGAACTTGCCCGGCTCGTCGGTCGCCGCGAGCACGCCGCCGACCGCATACCACTGCCCGCCGATGCGCAGGAACTTGCCCAACGGCGCTTGCCCGGGAAACAAACGGCCGGCGATGCGCGCGCCGAGCACGCACCGCTTGACCGAGGCTCCGCGCCCGCTCAACGCCTGGCCCTGCCCGATCGCGACCCGGTCGATGGCGAAGTAGTCCTCGCTCACCGCCAACACCTGCGCGACCTGGCGCGTGCCCGCGCCTTCCAACAAGGTGGCCGCGCCCGACAACTCCTGCACCAGCGCCGCGCGCGCGATCCACTGCGGCATCCGCTGCATATCGTCGAGATCGCCGCGGCCGGGCACGAAGCCGCCGCTGGCGGTGGACTGGCCGCGGATCACCAGGGTGTCGTCGCCCAGGCTCTCGAAGCGGCGGCCGAGCACCTGCACCATGCCGTCGGCGATGCTGACCACGGTCGAATACGCCATCACCGCCAACACGATGGCGCTCGCGCACAGCAGGGTCTGGCGCGGACTGCGCGCCAGCGAGCGTGCGGCGTCCCACAGGTTGGCCAGCCAGCGGCGCATGCCGGTCGTGCTCAGGCGGCCGCGGACGCGGCGGCGTCGATCACCTGGCCGTCGCAGACCCGGATCGTGCGTTGGCAGCGTTCGGCGACTTGCGGCGCATGGGTCACCACGATCAGGGTTCGGCCCTTGGCATGGATGCGCGCGAATACGTCCAGCACCTCGTCGGAGGTCTTCGAGTCCAGGTTCCCGGTCGGCTCGTCGGCCAGGATGATCTCGGGCTCGCCGACGATGGCGCGGGCGATCGCCACGCGCTGGCGTTCGCCGCCGGACAATTCGTCGGGGCGGTGCGCGCCGCGATGGGCCATGCCGACTTCTTCCAGCGCAGCCAGGGCGCGGCGCCCGGCGGCGGCACGCGCTTCGCCGCGATAACGCAGCGGCAGCATCACGTTCTCAAGCGCCGAGCAATTGCCGAGCAGATGAAAACTCTGGAACACGAAGCCGATGGTGCGGTTGCGGAAACCCGACAGGGCCGCGTCGTCCTGGCGCTGCACCGGCGCGCCGTGGATGCGGATCTCGCCGGCGTCGGGGGTATCGAGAAAGCCGATGATGTTCAACAAAGTCGACTTGCCCGAACCCGAGGCGCCCATCACCGCGACGTACTCGTGTTGGGCCACGTGCAGGTCGACCCCGCGCAGCACCGGCACTTCGGTCGCACCGAGGCGATAACTCTTGCGGATGCCGCTGAGCTCAACCGCGTTCATACGAGATCACCCGCACCCGGGTGCCCGGTTTCAAGGACGGTTGGCCGCTCGCCGGCACCACGACCAGGTCGTCGGCATCGAGCCCGCCACGGATTTCCTGATGGGTCTCGTTGACGTCGCCCAGGCGCACGCGGCGCAGGCTGGCGACGCCGTCGCGCACCACCAACACCGCGCCGCTGGCGCCCTGCCCGGCTTCGGCACCCAGTTCGGCCGGGTCGTCGCGCAGCGCGGCGATGGGCACGGTCAACACCGGCGCGGCCTTGCGGCTGGGAAACTCGACCCGGCAGGTCATACCGGTACGCAGGCTCGCGCGGCGGGTGTTGCGGATCTCGATCAGCACCTCATAGCTCGCCGCACCGGCTGCCGGCGCACCGGTGCCGGTGGTCGAACGCGCCGGCGCCATCGACACCGAGCGCACCGTGCCCGGCAAGGGCGTCTCGTCGAAAGCCGGCACCACCACGTTGGCGACGGCGCCGGGGCGGATCTTCCAGACGTCGTACTCGCCGAGCTTGGCGGTGGCGACCAGCACGCTGGTGTCGGCGATACGCGCGACGGTCGAGCCGCTGAAGCTCAAGGCGCTCGGCACCGCGGTTTCGCCGGCGGATACGTCGATCGACAACACCGTGCCGTCGATCGGCGAACGCAGGATGGATTTGTGCAGGCTGTCCTGCACCTCGTCGACCAAGGCGCGCTGGTTCTGGATGCGCGCATGGCCTTCGCGATAAGCCGCATCGGCCTGGCGGTACGCCGCCTCGGCCTCGTCCAGGCCTTCCTCGCTGACCAATTGCTGCTTGCGCAACGCGGTGAACCTGCGCAGCTTGGCCGCGGCCAGTTCGCGGCTGGCGCGCTTGACTTCGAGCGAAGCCATCTCGCCGTCGCGCCCGGCCTCGCGCTGGGCCAACTGCGCCTGGTACTGCTGCGAACGCAGCTTCATCAACGGCTGCCCGCGCTTGACCTCGTCGCCCTGGCGCACGTAGATCTCCTCGACCGCGCCGAGCACTTCCGAGGTCATCGCCAGCTCGTTGCGATACGACAAGGTGCCGTCGGCGAAGATCGTGGTCGGCAAGGCGTCCAACGCCGGCTTCACGACCGCCACCGGCGCCACCGAGGCGACCGTGTTGCGCACCATCAACAAGCCGACCGCCAGCACCCCCACCGACACCGCGCCGACAGCAAATGCGAGGCGTCGCGGGCGCCGCTCACGCATAGACGGGACGTTCATGACGTTGTCCTCCTTGCGCGATTTGGCCCAGGTCGTGGACGCGATCGCCCGGCTGGATCCATTGGGTACGGTGGGTGACGATGATCTTCATGCCCGGCCAGAGCCGCAGATGGCGCAGGATCGCGCCTTCGGTGGCGGCGTCGATATCGCTGGTGAATTCGTCCAGCAGCATGATCGGTGCGTGGCTGTACAGCAGGCGCGCCAGGGCGATGCGCTGGCACTGCCCCGACGACAGGCTCTGCCCGACCGCGACCACCGGCGTGCGATAAGCCAGCGGCCAGGCGACGATCTCGTCGTGGATACAGGCCGCCCGCGCGCAGCGTTCGATGCGCTCGATATCGGCCTGCGGGTCGAACATCGCGATGTTCTCGGCAACGGTGCCGGCGAACAAGGCCGGATGCTGGTTGAGATAGGCCACCGAGGCCGCGGCGGCCCCGGTTCCGCCGCCGCGCTCGCCGTGCACGCGCACCTGGATGCTGCCGGCATCGGGCAAAAGCAAACCGCCGATCAACTTGAGCAAGGTGCTCTTGCCGCAGCCCGAAGGCCCGACGATGACGTTGAGGCCGCGGTCGTCGAAGTTCGCCGACACATCCTCCAGCACCGGCGTGCCGGTGCCGAGATAGGAAAAGCCGACGCCGCTGACCGCGACCTGGCTCGGCCCGGCCCACGGCGGCGCCTGCGCATCGGCGGCGGGCGTGGCATCGTCGAGGCTCATCAGGCCCTGGATCGACTCGATACGGTCGGCATTGATCCGCACCACCACCAGTTGCATGAAGAACATCTGGATCGCACGTACCGACGGTCCGGTCCAACCGAGCAGGAAGTAGCAATAGAACGCGGCCTGGTCGGACAGGTCGATGCTCGGGAAGGCTACGAACAACAGCAACAAGGCCGCGATCGGCACGACCTTGTCCTGATAGGCGTACAAGGCCTCGAACACGGCGTTGAGTTTGCCGCGCGCCTCCAACCACTTCTGGTGCTCGCCGAAGCGGTCCATCAGCCGGTCGGCGAATACCTGCTCCTTGCGGTTGACCTTGACGTCGACCGCCATGGTCAGGGTTTCGGCCAGGGTGCTGTAATAGCCGGAATACGCCAGCACCTCGCCGCCGGTGAGGCGCAGCAGGCGCTTCCAGCACAGGATCAACACCACCGTCGACAGCAGGGTCAGGGCAAGGAACAGCAAAGCCACCGGCGCGCTCTGGAAGGCCAGCACGGCCAGGGTCGCCATCAGCACACCGGAGTCGAGAATCAGGCCGGTAATGCGCGCCGACAGGAAATCGCGCACGCCCGATACCGAGTTGACGCGCGCGATCAGGTCGCCAGCCGGCAACAGCGAGAAGATCCGCAGCGGCAGCTTCAACAGGCGGTCGACGAACCGGGTGATCAGCGATCTGTCCAAACGCAACTGGATCAACAACGACACTCGCGCGCGCATCCAGTGCGCGACCACGAAGGCGAGCGACAACACCAGCAAGCCCATGCCGAGGCCGGTCGCGCTGCCGCTGCCGCCGTAGGCCAGGAAGGTCACCGCCCGGCTCAGCAACCAGGGGAAAGAAATGGTCGTGGCCACGGTCAGCGCGATCACGCTAAGCAGGAACAGCCACAGCGACCAGTTCTCGCCCAGGAATTCCTTGAACAGCTGCCCCAGCGGCGATATCGAGACCTGCGAGCGCGCGGTTTCGTCGCGTTCGGCGCAGATGAATACGCCGCTCCACATCGCCTCGAATTCGGCGTGGGCCATGCGGCTCTCGCCGGTGGCCGGGTCCAGCACCGCCACGGTCTTGTCGTCGACCGCGCCGACCACGACGAAATGCTCGTGGCGCAGATGCACGATGGCCGGCAAGGCGGCGTGCCGCAGCGCCTGCACGGTGCCGTCTGTGGCCCGCAGCGCCTTGGGTTTGACCCCGCACATGCGCAACACGTCGAGCATTTCCTTGGCCGACATGCCGCGCTGGCTGACCGGATAACGCGCCGCCAGCGCCAGCATCGGCATGCGCAAGCCCAGGCCCGACAGCAGCATCGAGATGCAGGCGTGGCCGCAATCGGCGGCCGAGGTCTGGCTGACGAACTTGGTTTTCGTGGTACCGCGCCGCGATGGCTTGTTCACGCGCTGTCCGTCCAGGCAAGACGCCCCGATGTTGGGAAGCAGCGGACCTTGCAAGCGGATTCCGGCAACGCTCGGGCAAGCATCGGCAGCACGCGCCCGCCGGCATACGCGACGCGCGTGTTCGCGCCCCGTCCGACGATGCGTGCACAATCCGACGCACGACGCCTGAAGCACCGCTGCGGGATTCGCTGTAAGGGCCGTACTTGAAAGGAGCCGCCCGTTACCGCCAGGCGGCTCCGGTTAACGGATCAGCAGTGGCCGACACATACCGAGTGGCCGTTGGAACAGCCGCACTCGCCAGTGAACGAACAAAGCCAACCGCAACCGCATACCACGGGTTTGCCACCGAACAAGGCTTCGAGATTGTCGTCCGAGAGTTCCTCGGCGAACGGCACGGCAGTCGTACTTGGATCCTGGACGAGATCGTGTTGCTGCAACATGGGGAAGTCCTCAGATTTGACCACCAGCGATGCGCTGAGTGGGTCGATGCCCCCTGACTTTCGACGTTGCACTTGTTATCACGATGCATCGTGCGGTTCCGTGGTCCGCGTCAAGATTCGTTTCGTATCGAACCCGGCCTCTTCGTTGCGGCTTGCACGCATGGCATTTTGCTATTTTTCTCGCATTGCGAAAACGGCATAACGAGCCGTTTAATCGTGAACTCGACACGATTCCGCGCGGACTTGGCGGTCGATCGGACGCGTTCGCCAGCAATCATTGCAAACACGACCGTTCAACGCCGATGCGAGCACGCGTCGTTCCATCCACCGTTGAATACTCACCCGTCCGGTAACCAGGCGAGCGCGTCGCGATGCAGACGCTATCGGCGCAGAACCGCCAGCCGCGCACACGCACAGCGCCGACCCACTGCGGCGCTGATCGAGGCAGAGCGGTCAGCCGACGTTGCTGAAGATGCCGGTCACCGGCGCGATATTGCCGGCGTACGGCACCTCGACACCGGCGGCCTTGCCGACGGTCGCCCAGATCCGTTGCATGTCGACGAAACGCTTGCCGATCACCGGGTTGCCGGTGTGATGGTCGCGATCGGCCTGTCCGGTAATCTTGAGATAGCGCCCTTGGCCGTCGCCGCTCTTCAGCAGGCCCGAAGCCCCGCCCAGCATCACCAAGGGCATGTCGAGCATGTGCTCCGGCGCCCCATCGGCCATCTCGCTGGTGAAGATCACCAACGTGTGTTGCAGCAGGTTGTCACTCGGCACGTCCGGGTCGGCGTGTTTGGCCAACTCGTCGAGGAACAGTTTGACTTGGCGCGTATACCACTGCCGCGTGCCTTTCCACGGACCCTCGCCGGTATAGCGATGGGCGCAATCGTGCGGATTGCGGTCGTTGGTGACGTCGAGGATGTTCAACGACTCGGCCGAGCGGCCGACTTGAATCGTCGCCACCCGCACCACGCCGCAGGCCAGCGCGGTCGCGACGACCTGATGGTGAGCGGCCTGGACCTGGTTGCGGAACTCGGCCGAGTTGATCGGGTTGTGTTCCGGCCGCTGCGGATCGCATTCGAGCGGCGGCCGGGTGTCTTCGAGATCCTTGACCACTTTGTTGACCGCGTCGAGGTGGGTGGCGAGCTTCTCGCGTTGCGAACCGGCCAGTCGCGCGTTCAATTCCTGGATGTCGGCGAACACCGGAGCGAACACGTCCTTGCTGCGGACTTGTTGGCCCCGGCCGGACCTCGCGGCGGAGCGGAAAATGCTTTCGAACAGCAGCCCGGGGTCGTTCTGCGGAATGCGCATGCGGTTGTCGATCCACGAGACGTCCCAATGGGTGCCGTCGATGCCGGCATGAGGGCCCGCGAATACCGCGCCGAGCGATGGGTCGGTGCCGGGCATCGCCGCGGCGAGCAGATTGTCGATCGAGGTCTTGCTCTCGGCGGAATCGCGCAGCACCCATTTCCAGCCGCTGTGGCCGACGTTGGCCGGCCCGAGGATGGTGCCGCGCAGGTACAGCGATTGATGACGGTAGGCCTCCAGCTCGCGGCTGACCTCGCCGAGGGTGAAGTCGCCGGTATCGTCGCCCTGCGCGTCCGGATGCCACAGACCGCGGCCGTCGCCGAACCCGCCGCCGGTGAACGAATCCACGGCCAGGCCGTCGGGCGTGACGAAGAACACCACCTTCAGGTTCGGCGCTTGGGTCTCGCCGCTAACGGCCATGCGCGCCAGACCGTACAGGCTCAAGGGCGCGAGCACGCCGGCGGCGGTCAGGCCGGCAAGGAAACGACGGCGATGCTTGAGAATGTCCATGGTCAATCCCGCTCTTTCTTGTAGAGGGTGGCGTTCGAGGTAGCCAGTTCGTGCAGCATCTTGCGCAGCGATCCGGAACTCTTCAGCTCGTCGCCCATCGCCTTGATGGTGCCCGCGGTCAAGGCGTCGGAATGGTTGCCGAACGCATAGCGGAAATAGCTGTCGGCCATGCAGGTCAATGCGGTCGAGTTTCCGGGTATGAACCTGGCGATGTCGCGCACGTCCTTGATCTGCGCCCACTCGCCGTGGCCGACGTTGTCGACGAAGGGGCCAGCGGCATTGATGTCGACGTCCACTGGGAACAGTTCGTGGTTGTAGGCGCGTTCCTTGAGCCGATAGCGCCCGGCGGCGTCGTAGTGCTCCATCGACGCGCCGGTGTCGTTCATGAACTGATGGCACTGCCAGCAACGGCCGCCGGAGGCATGCTCGCCATTGACCAGGTCCCAGCGTTCGCGCGTGGTGATCGGGCGGTTCGGGAAGGTCGGCGTTTCCGGGTCGGCTTCGACGGGCTCGCCGAACTCGCGGCACAGCAGCTGCTCACGGATCATGATGCCGCGCTTCACCAGCGAGGTCGCCATATAGTCCGAGGTCGCCGCCTGGGTCAGGCCGTGATGCAGCAGGCCGCCGCGCTTCTCATCCACCTCGACCTTGCGCATCGCCTCGCCGGAGACGCCGGCGATACCGTAGTGCTGGGCCAGGGTGTGGTTTAGGAAGGTGTAGCGCGGATCGAATAACTCGGTCATCGTGCTTTCGCCGTCCAACAGCACGTGGCGCACGAACGCCGACTGCTCTTCGCGCATGGCCTGGATCACCGGGTCGCTCAGGCCCGGTTTTTCCTGCAGGTCGCCGGCAGTCTTGGTGTAGTGACGGATGAAACGGACGAACTGCGCGACCCCGCGGTCGGTCGCGATCATCGCCGCGGCCTCCGCGCCGATCTGCTCCGGCGTCGACAGCCCTCCCGCTTCGGCCTTCTGCAACAATTCCAGGCTGGGCGTGGTGCCGAGGAAGGTGAACGACAGCGCCGTCGCCACTTCGCTCGGGGTGAGCTTGTAGGCGTTGATCCGGCCATAGCTGTCGTTGCCCAGCTCGGAGCGATAGAGGAAATGCGGCGACAACAACATGCCCGCGACCATGTCCTGAAGGCCGTGCGCATCGAGCAAGGCGGTGTAGCGCTCGACTTCCTGCGCCGTCATCGGGCGACGGAACAGCTTGTGGCCCAGCTCGCCGACGAAGGATGCGGCCTGGGCTGTCTTGCGATAGCCCAGCGACTGCGGTTCGACCTGCCCGGCCACTTCCAGCGCGGCATCGTAGTAACGCTTGACGTCTTCGGCCTGGAGGACGCCGAGGTCGGCTTCGCCGGGATACTTGAATTGCTTGGCGGATTTGTCGGCAGGCAGTTTGGCCGGGTTGATCGTCACCCCGAACAGATCTCGCACGCTGTTGGCGTATTCGTTCGGCGTCAACTGGCGGATCTGGCGCTTGCCGAACGGGGTCTGCGGCCGCAGATACACGCTCCACACGGTGTCGAACAGGTAATCGGAGATCGACCCGGCGCAGACGCCGTCGCAGTGTCCCTCGATGTTCATGCTCTGGATCTTCTTGACCAGGGCAACGCGGCCGGCCTCGTCCCAGTTATGCGCCTTGTTCGGATCGTCGAAGTATTTGGAGTCGTGACAGCCGCTGCAACTGCTCTCCAATACGGCCAGGCCGAGGTTGGCCTCATAGACGTAGCTCATCGCAGGCAGGTCGATGCGCTCGCTCTCTTCGTTGACGTCCACGCCATGCATGCTCGGCTGTGGGCGATAGGTGGGGTAATAGGGATAGACCACCCGGTGCTTGCCGTAGTCGAGCATGACCTCCACCTGGCCGCCCCAGGGCACCGATACCTCGCGCACCGCCTCCTTGGCATCGATCAACTTGACCACCCAATGTTCGCGGGCCGCCCCGCCGGGCTTGGCCGGCGCATGGATCGTCATCGGCACTTCGATGTGTTCGGGGCGCTCCCAATACGTCAGGTCGATGGCGTGAGTCGGTTGCCCGGCCGAGAGGGTGAAACGATTCGTGCGCTTGATCGGTATCCAGTTACCGACGTCGTTGAGCCGCACCTGGTAATCGCCATAGGCCAAGCCGGCGATCGCCATGGATTCGCTGCCCCAGGCCGCATGGAACAGGCGCTTGTGGCCGAGTGCATCGATCAGATGCCCCCTGACCCGCTCGTCGGCGATATCCGGCGAAGGCGCCGGAGCGGGCGTGAGCGTCAATGCCGTGGCCGGCACCAGTGCCGGGTCGTAGGGGCGGATCCGGTAGATCGCCCCGGCTACGTCATCGGACACCAGCAGGCTGTGATCGGGCAGTTCCAGGAAATCCACCGGACGGCCGATGCAGCCGCCCCGCAGGCAGTTCGGGTCCGCGTTCGCGCGATCCTGCAGCCAACCATCGACCAACGGGATTTCATGGATCACCTTGCCGTTCTTGATCGTCAGCATGCGCAGCTGCAGGCCGGGCTCATCGCTGGTGCCGAGGGCATGGGTCGCCACCAACAAGCGTTGTGTCCCGGCCGGCGGTGGATAGCCGCTCCAGAACTTGACCCCCAGCGGCGCGGAGTTGGAAGCGATTTCGAAGGCCGGCGGGGTGTAGCGCGAAACATCGATCTGCCCCAAAGGGATGTCCGACAGCCGCAAGCCCTCCAGCCATTTACCGTCGTTGGCCGACCTGGGGTTTTTCTCTTCCTCGGCGGTGAAGCCGAGCGTGCTCCGGCCGAACACGTACGGCACGCCGAAGTGTTCGTCGTCCTTGCCGATGCGATTGACTTCTTCCGAGTTGGGGAAGAGTTGGCGGTTGTTGTCGCTGAACCAGATCTCTCCGCTGGCCGGGTTCCAATCGAACCCCAGCGAGTTGCGCACGCCCTTAGCGACGATAGTCGCCTGCTTGGTGGCCAGGTCGTAACGCAGGATGGTGCCGTAGCGCGGGTCCGCCGGCACCATGCACAGATTGCAGGGGATGCCGACCGCGGTGTACAGCCCCTTGTCGTTGGCATCGTGCGGGTTGAATCGCAACGGGTGCTTCTGATGCCAATAGAGCCAGTCGACCGTGACGTCGACGGGGGGCAAGGGAAACGGCGTGTCGCCGCCCGGCAACTTCAACAGCAGTTCCGGCTTTGCCTCTGCGTAACTGTTGTCCGCATCCGGAACACGATAGATCGCATCGGCGGTGGAGTAGAACAAGCTGCCGTCGCGATAGGCGACGCCATGCGGCTCCAACTGGCCCGATGCGACGACGTGGACACTCGTGGGTTTTCCCGAAGCGCCGTCCAAGGGCAAAGCGTAGATCTGCTTGGAGATCGGCGGCGGAAACACGCCCCCTACCCAACCGGAGCCGACGTAGAGTACGCCGTTGCCGAGCGCCATCTGCCTGGGCTGCGATATCCCCTCGGCGAACAGCTCGATCTTGACCCCGGGCAAGGGGCGCAGCTTGGCGACGTCCACACGCGGCCGGTAACGCACGACGCGCGTCTGGTGCTCGCCTTCTTCGGCCTCGAACGACACCGTCATCGGCGAGTTCATCGGCGCGAAACCTTCGGCGACGTCCATGATCAACGCATAGTCGCAGCGTTTAAGTTCGTCGATCTTGAGGCTTTCGCCCCATACCGCCCGGATCGGTATGGCTTCGCTGCCGCAACGCAGAACGCCGCTCATCGTCGCCGGGTGCTTTCCGGCCGATCTGGTCCTGGAGTCGTCGCTTTCCGGCTCGGCGAATTCCACGGTCAGGCGATTGCCCTCGAACCCGCCCTCGTCGCAGGGGCCGAGGTCTTTCCAGGCCTCCGGCCAGTTCACCGCGCCGCTGTCGGCCGGCAGACCGGGGTTATAGACCTGTAACGCGCACCAGGCCCAACTGCCCGGCCCCAACGGCGCTTCCTCGTCCTTCCAACACTGGTACTGATGCCCCAGGTTGGTGACCTCCTCGCCGGCTTGGTAATTAGTACCGGCCTGGTATTGCGGAGCCGCGCAAGCGCCCGCCCCTGCCGCCCTCGCCGATCCCTTTCCTCCGGGCCCGTCGCCATCGCGCGAGCAGGCCGCGAGGGTGAGGGCGAGCACTACCGCCGCCAACGACCACGAAACCGCCTTGGATGCCTTCATGCTTCCTTTCTCCCAAACGCTAGCGATGCAAAGACGCGTCGTCAGGCCAGGCTTCGATCGGCGATGTTTTCGAGAACAGGGGCGCGCGCTTGCACGCCCCAGGATCGTGCGAGGCCAAGCCGGTTGGATACGGGGTGGGGGCGATGCTGTGCGCAACGACGGCCATGCGCAGCCGTCGCCCGGATGGTGCTTATCGATACATCGATAGGTGTTCGAATATCGCTGCGGCTAGCCGCGTTCGCAGCGCGAAACTATCAGCATGAATCGCAGGCAAACGTGATTAGCATCGTGGATTGGGCATGCGTGAGTCAGCGGCCGGCCGGTGTCGATTCGGCCGCGGTTCGATGCTCGATTCGCGGGGCGATTGCGCAGCCCGCTTCCACTACCTGGGCTGCATTACGAATGTGACCCAATAGAGAATGCGCCGGGCGCGAAGGCCGGCAACATCACATTCTTCCTCATCGCATCCACGCGATGTCCGTGGATACGACCGCGCTGGACTTACCCCGCATGGCCCAGCGCGCGGCGGGCGTGCGCTCCGCCCGCCGCCGTTCGGTTCAGACCTTCCACAACCGCCGCAGCGCGCGGCGGGCGTGCGCTCCGCCCGCCGCCGTTCGGTTCAGACCTTCCACAACCGCCGCGCCTCCTCGGCGATGACCTCGGGGAATTCTTCCGGGAAGAACAGCTTCGCCCCGGGCACGCGGCGCACGCCGCGCGAGTTCGGAAACACGCGGTCGAGATACTCGGCGTCGCTCTGGGCGAAGATATCGTCGGCCGCCCCCCAGACCACACGCAGCGGCACCGTGCTGCGCCTGAGCTCGGCTTCGATGCCGGCCAGGGGATTCGGCTCGAAGGCGGCATGGAAGGCGTTGTACTGGGCCCGGCGCAGCGGCGTGCTCAGCAAGGGTGCGATGTAGTACTCGATGGTCTCGTCGGCGAAACCGGCGGGGTCGCGAAACACCGCCGCGCCGAAGGTCGAACGCGCCAGCGACTTGTCGGTCAGCCACTGCGCGGTCATCTCGTCGAGGGTTCCGGCGCGCGCCATCTCGACGATCGGCTTGACCTTGGCCGGCGGGCTGTCGGGTTCGACGTCGCAATTGGTCAACAGCAGGCTGCGTACGCGCCCGGGATGGCGCAACAGGAACAACTGCGCGACCGCGCCACCGCTGTCGCTGGCGACGATGTCGACCGTGCCGATCGCCAGCGAGTCGAGCAAGGACGCCAGCATCTCGGCCTGGGCGTCGGCGGCCAGCGACTGATGCTCGGGAATCTGCGAATACCCCAGGCCCATGAAGTCGGGTGCGAGGCAGCGCCGATACGGCGAAAGCCGGTCGATGGCGCCGCGCCACTGGTAGCCGTTGAGCGGCGCTCCGTGCAGGAACAAGGCCGCCTCGCCGGAACCGCGCTCGACATAGGCGATGCGACCGAAGCCGAGTTCGGCGTAGCGCCTCGCCGCGGCGAACGCGACGACGCCGGTGGCCGGCCTCGCCGCGGCGGCGGCGCGGCGAGTCGATGCCAGCGGCGCGCAGGCCCCGGCCACGCCGGCGGCGACCACGGCTGCGGTCATCGCCATGAACTGTCTACGTTTCATTACAAAGTCTCCGTGCGACGGATGTCGTTGCGCCATGCTGGCGACGCGGCCGCAGGCGCGCGCGCACATACGGCCGACGCGCAGCACGCAGGGATGATTTTCGGCACTGTTGCGCGGCCGAGGCGCGTATAAGCATCCGCCCATGACCGACCGCCCCTCCTGCTATCCCGGCCCTTCGGCCGCGCTGCTCGCCAGTGCCGGCCCCGGCCGCGCGCCGCTGCTCGACGTGCTCAGCAAACCGGTGCCGTCGGGCCTGTTCGATTCCCCGCTGGATACCCGCCACGTGCTATGCCTGCACGAAGGCCATCCTGTGCCGGTGTCCTATCGCGTCCAGGGCCACGAGCGCCAGGGCGTGCGCATCCACGGCCAGTTCTGCGTGGTACCGGCCGGGTCGAGCACGCGCTGGATCGTGTCGAAGCCGGCGCGTTCGCTGCTGCTTAGGCTGACGCCGTCGTTGCTGCGCGAAAGCGCGGATGCGATGGGTTTGGGTGCCTACGATGCCGACCTCGCGCCGTCGATCCACATCCGCGACCCGCAGGTCGAACGCATCGGCTGGATGATGCAGGCCGAAGACAACGACGCGTATCCGGGCGGCCGCCTGTTCAGCGACAGTCTCGCCTCCGCGCTCGCGGCGCGCTTGCTGGCGTTGCAATCGCGCAAGACGCTGACGACAGTCAAGCCCGGACGCGCCCTGCCCGCCTGGCGCCTGCGTCACGTGGTCGAGTACATCGAGGCGCACCTCGACGAGGATCTGAGCCTGGCCGAGCTGGCGAGCGTGGCCGGCTTCAGCCTGTCCCATTTCAAGCCGCTGTTCAAACAGGCGGTGGGCATGCCGGTGCACCGCTTCGTGCTCGAGCGGCGCGTCGAGCGCGCACGTACGCTGTTGCTGCAAGGCGGCAAGAGCATGAGCGAGATCGCGCTCGAAGCCGGCTTCGCCCATCCCAGCCACATGGCCCGTTGCATGCGGCGCTTGCTCGGTGTCGGCCCCAGACAGATCGTGGACTCGCTGCACTGAGTGGACGGCGAGTATCACGGGCACACCCTGCAGCCTTGTCCGGAACGCGAATACAAGCAAAAACAGCCCCGGCCAAAGCCGGGGCTGTTCGTTTTAACGGGCTGACGATGGCTAAACCTCGATCAGAACCTGATGCTCCAGCTTTCGAGCGTACCGGTGTCGCTGGCGTAATTGTCGCGCACGCGCAGCTTCCAGGTGCCGTTCAAGTCCTCGGTCGACAGATTCAGCGCCTGCGAGAGCCTGACGTCGTCGGCGCTGTCGCTGGTGTTATAGCTCTTCACCAGGTAAGTCGTACCGTCCGGCGCGACCAGGTCGATGCGCAGGTCGCCGCGGTAGCTGTGGTCGATCGCCACCGTCACCGTCGCATTGCTCGGCGCCTTGCCGGCGCGGCCGGCGACCGTGACCGGGCTTTCCAGCGTGGCGACGTCCTTGATCGCGAAGTCGGTGTCGTTGGTGTAGGTCTGCACGCCGGCAGGCGCGGCCACCGTGACCGAAGCGGTCTTGGTGTGGGTAGCCCCGGCGTTGTCGGTAACGGTCAGGCTGACGTTGTAGGTGCCGGCCGCGGCATAGGTGCGACTGGGATTGGTCGCGGCCGACAGCGCGCTGCCGTCGCCGAAGTTCCAGCTGCGCGAGACGATGTTGCCGTCGTTGTCGGTCGAGGCATCGGTGAAGGTCACCGTCAAACCGTTGACCTGGCTGTTGAAATTCGCCACCGGATTGAGATTGCCGCCGGCCGCGCCGCCGATACGGATCGCCTCGGCGATGGCCGCGTTGGCGTCGACCAGGCCGGCGCCGCAACCGCCGGGGCAAGCGGCCAGAGCAATCGCACGGCTGGAGTCCTTCAAGGCCTGTTCCACCTGCGCCGGGGTCAGCGGGGCGGCGACGGCCGACTGCATCAGCGCCGCGATGCCGGCGACGTGCGGGGCGGCCATCGAAGTGCCGTGATTGAACTTGTAGTCTGCGACGCCCTGCGCTCGCAGACCGGTATTGCCGAGCGACAGAACCCCCTGCTCGAGATGATTGACGTCGCAGTAAGGTTCCCGACCGAGCGCGAGGAAGCGCAAATTCGGGCTGCAGATTTCGCCGCCCGGGGCGGAGACGTCGATGGTTCCGCCGTAGTTCGAGTAGAACGCGCGGTCGCCGTTGCGGTCGGTCGCCGCCACCGCGATCACGCGGTTGCAGTTGGCCGGAGTGAAGCCGGACACGTCGATGTTGCTGTTGCCGGCCGCGACCACGACTGTGGCGCCGGCGTCGGCGGCGCGGTCGATCGCGGCTTGATAGGCCGGGTCGCATTGCGCTGACGGGCCTCCCAGGCTCAGGTTGATGATCTCGGCGGGATTCGGGTTGTCCGGCACGCCATCGACATGCAGGCCCGCGGCCCACATGATTGCATCGGAGATGTCCACGGTGGTGCCGCCGCATCGGCCGAGCACGCGGATCGGGACCACGCGTGCGGCGTGCGCTACGCCGGCCACGCCGGCGGCGTTGTTGGTCGCCGCGCCGATGGTGCCGGCGACGTGACTGCCGTGCCAGCTGGAGTTCTTCGCTTTCGACAGGGCATTGCACTCGCGATCCAGCGCCAGCCAGTCGCCCTCGTCGTTCGGATTATTGTCCCGGCCGTCGTTGTCGCGCGAACGTACCGGGTCGGTGATGAAATCGTAGCCGGGCAACAGGTTGTTGGCTGCACTGAGCTCGGCGTGCGGGGTGATGCCGGTATCGATCACCGCGACGACGGTGCCGGCGCCGCGCGCACGGTCCCAGGCGGTGTTGATGCGCGCGCCGGCGACGCCGGAGTAGTGCCACTGCTCGCCGTAACGGGTGTCGTTCGGCTCCATCGTGTGGTTCCACACGCGGTTGACCTGCACCGACTCGACGTTCGGGTCGGCGGCCAGTTGCCGCATCAGCGTCTCGGCGTCGACCCGGTCGAGCTTGGTTTCGGCGCGCACCAGGTCGGAACCGACCGCCAGGCGTCGCACGTGCTTCATGGCGATCAGCCGGCCGGCGATCTTGGCGCGCACGGCCTCGCGCAGGGAGGACGCCACCTTGGCGGTGTCTCGGCGCTGTAGCGAGCCGTTGCGATACTTGACGATGAAGCCGTCGTAGCCTTGCGGCGCCTGCAGGCCATCCAGATGAACCTGGCCGGCAAAGGCCGGGGCGGCCAAGGCGGACAAGGCCAATACCGTGGCGGCGGCCAGCGCGTTCTTGCGAATGCCGTTGTTCGTTGCAGTGGACATCTGGAACCCCTCTGAGCTAACGGAATATCGAGTCCCGGAGGACTCGCTGATGTCCGGCCTTCGTCGGCGGGCGACGCCATGAGACCGGTGTCTCAGGTGTAGTGGGATCGAGTCCCGCGCGGCTTCTAAGGAGATATCTCTTTTTCCTCATTTGTCGTGCGACGGTGGGTTTGCGCGGATGAATGGCCTTGGGCCGTGCCGTGGACGCGCGCGCAGCGGGCCGCCGCCACGGGCCGGGCGAAGCTTGGGCCGCGTGACGGGGGCTTGCGCGGACAGGAGCCAATCCCCCTGCCCCCCTTTTTCAAAGGGGGGAATGGCCGAAACCGCAAACAAAACCGAAGCCGAGGCAGGGGCCGGAGCCCATGCCGCCGAGAACAAAACAGCCCCGGCCGGGGCCGGGGCTGTTTCGTCGTTACGGACTATCGGTGAGCTGTATCGATCAGAACTTGATGCTCCAGCTGTCGATCTTGCCGGTGTCGTTGGCGTAGTTGTCGCGTGCGCGCAATTTCCAGGTGCCGTTCAGAGTCTCGGTCGACAGGTTCAGGGTCACCGTACCGCGGATGTCGTTGGCGCTGTCGCTGGTGTTGTAGTTCTTCAGCAGATAGGTCGAGCCGTCCGGTGCGACCAGGTCGACGCGCACGTCGCCGCGGAAGCTGTGCTCGATCGCCACCGTCACCGTCGCGTTGCTCGGTGCATTGCCGCTGCGACCCGACACCGTGATCGGGCTTTCGGTCGTGTTGAGGTCGGTGATCGCGTAGTCGGCGGTGTTGCTGTAGGTCTGCACGCCGCCGCCCGGCGCGGTCACCGTGACCGAGGCGGTCTTGGTGTGGGTGCCGCCGGCGTTGTCGGTGACGGTCAGGCTGACGTTATAGGTACCGGCCGCCGCATACGCATGGCTGGGGTTGGTGGCGGTCGAAGCCGCAGTGCCGTCGCCGAAGTTCCAGCTACGCGAGACGATGTTGCCGTCGCTGTCGGTCGAGCTGTCGGTGAAGGTCGCGGTCAGGCCGTTGACGGCGGAGCTGAAGTTCGCCACCGGCTTGACGTTGCCGCCCACCCCGCCCTGCGCCGCCAACACCGCGGCCGCGGCGTCGATCAGGCCGGGACCGCAGCCGCCGGGGCACTTGGCTGCGGTGATCGGGCGAGCGGTCTGGCCGAGGATCGCAAGCACTTGCGCGGTGGTCTTCGGCACCGGTGCCACGGCCTGCATCAGCGCGACCACGCCGGCGACGTGCGGCGTCGCCATCGAGGTGCCCTGCATGAAGCCGTAGCCGTTGCCGTTGACTGTCGACAGGACGCCCTGGTTGTCATGACTCCGGGCGCAGCTGGGCGCTTGCCCCAGCGGCAGGAATTCGGCCAAGGGCGAACAGGTCTCGCCGCCCGGCGCGGTGATGTCGATGCCGGCGCCGTAGCTCGAGTAGAAGGCGCGATTGCCGCCGAGGTCGCTGGCGGCGACGGTCACCACGTTGTTGCAGCTCGCCGGGGTCGCGCCGGAGACGTTGATGTTGCTGTTGCCTGCAGCCGCGACCACGATCGCGCCGGCAGCGGTGGCGCGATCGATCGCGTCCTGGTAGCTCGGGGTCTCGCTGCAGGGTTGGTCTCCGCCGAGCGAAAGGTTGATCACTTCGGCGGGATTCGCATTGGCCGGCACGCCCGGAACCGCGATGCCTGCCGCCCAGAGGATGCCGTCGACGATGTCCGAGGTTGCGCCCAGGCCGTCCTTGCCCATCGAACGAATCGGCACGACCTTCGCGCCATAAGCCACGCCGGCGACGCCGGCGGCGTTGTTGGTCAGCGCGGCGATGGTGCCGGCGACGTGGGTACCATGCTTGATGTTCGAGGAGTCGGTCGCATTGGCGTCGCGGCCGTCGCCGTCGTCGGAACGACCGCAGCCTGCGGTCGCGCCGACCGTGGCGCACTCGGCGGCGCTGTAGCCCACCGCCGAGGTGACCATGTCGTAGCCGGGCAGGATATTGGCGCTCAGATCGGTGTGCGCCAGGATGCCGCTGTCGACCACCGCCACGACCACACCGTTGCCGTTGCTGCTGTCCCAGGCGGCCGCCACGTTGGCGCCGACGGCGCTGTTGGCGTAATGCCACTGCTCGTTGTAGCGGGTATCGTTCGGTTGCATCAGCAACCGCATCGGCAGGTCGGGCTCGATCGAGACCACATTAGGGTCGGCCGCGATCTGGCGCATCAGCGCCTCCGCCTCGATCCGGCCCAGCTTGCGGTCGGCACGGACGACGTCGGCGCCGAGCGCCATACGACGGAAATGCTGAAGGCCGAACTTCTTGCCGCCGGCGCGGCTCGCCTCTATCCGGGCTACGGCCTTGCTCAGCGAGGAACTCAAGGCGGTCGTACTGGTGCGCGGCGCGCTGCCATCGCGATACTTGACGATGAACTGGCCGTACTCGCCCCCCTGCTTGAGGCCTCCCAGGTGCGCCTGCCCGGCGAATGCCGGAGCGGCCAGTGCGGACAGGGCCAACACCGTGGCGGTGGCCAATACGTTCATGCGAATGCCGTTATTCGATACAGTGGACATCTAAAGAATCCCCTCTGAGCTATCGGAATATCGAGTCCTGGGACGGACTCGCTGAATCCGGTCTTCGTCGGTGGCGGACGCTGCGAGACCGGTGTCCCAGGTGTAGTGCGCTCAGATGCCCTTTGACCTCTGACGAGAGATCACTTTTTTCTCATTTGTGCTCTGAAACGGTAGTACTGTCACATTAATAGGGCGGCGCTCCCTCGCGGAGACGCCTGCCCCCAGCGATAGGCATGCGGCAGGATGTTGCGGCCTGGCGATCGACCGCCAGCATCGACTTCGTAAAGCGGCTGAGGCTACCGATGACAGACACGCGCACGCCGCCCTGGCCCCCCGATTCGCGCTATCTGCGAACCGGCGACCTCGTGATCGACCTGCGCTACCGCCGGGTCTGTTGCGGCAGCGTCGAGGTCGAGCTGCCGCAGCGTCTGTTCGACTTGCTGGTGCTGCTGATGGCCGAGCCGCACACCCTGCATGGCCGCGCCGAGCTGTTCGCACGCCTGTGGCCGGGCCTGGTGGTCGAAGACGCCAACCTCTCGCAGAACATGTGGCTGCTGCGCAAGGCGCTCGGCGAACCGCGCAAGGCCTGGATCCGCACGGTGGCCAAGGGCGGTTACGTATTCGAACCTCCCGAACCGGTCGAATGGTTCGCCGAACTGCCGGCGCCGGCCGAACCTGCAGCGGCTGTCGCAGCGTCGGCCGATACCGGCGACACCGTCGAATCGGCCGGGGCCCTCGAAGCGCGACTGGCCGAGGAACCGAGCGCAGCGGCGACGGCCGCCGCGCTCGAACCTGAACCCACGTCGGAACCGGCAGTACGCCGAAGTACGTCGGCGGTGCCGCGCTGGAAGCGTTGGGCGCGTCCGCTCGCCTGGGCCGCTGCGGTACTGGCCATCGTCGCCATCGCCGGCTCGCTGCTGTGGTTGCGCGACTCCAAGTCGCCCCCCTCGTCGGCTGGCACGCTCCCGTTGACGGTGGCCCTGATCGAAGTGGAAGACCGCGCCAATGCCGCGCGCTGGCCGGTGAAGCTGTTGCGCGAATGGTTGCGTTGGAAACTCGGCAGCCTGCCGGAAGTGACGCTGCTGACCGAGGCCGACCTCGCCGCCGATGGCGAGACGAGCTCGCCGAAGGTGATCTTTCTGTCGTCCGGCGTGGCCAGCGGCGATGCCTCGCAAATACTCATCAGGGCCCGCTTCCACGACGAAGGCCAGGAACAGCGACTTGAAGTCACCGGACCGATCTCGCAGGTGCCGGCGATGGTCGACACGCTGTCGCAGCAGGTGATGGCCAAGCTCGTCCCGGGCCGCGCCGACGGCTGGCCGGCGCTGAACCTGGCTGCGCCGGCCGCGCGCCGCTACGCCGATGCGGTCGAAGCCATCGATCGGCGCGACTGGATCGCCGCGGCGGCGATCTCCAACGAAGTCGTCCGCCAGGCCCCCCGCTTCGGTCTGGCGCGAATGCAGCTGGCGCGCGCGCAATCGCGCCTGGCCCAGGCCACCGCGGCGATCGAGCAGATGCAGATCGCCATCGAGTCGACCAAGCCGGTGCCGGCCGAAGTCGAGGAATCGATGCGCGCCGAAGCCCTGGCGATGGACCCGCGGCGCCATCAGCAGGCACGCGAGGCGTTCGCGAAACTGGTCGCGCGTTATCCCGCGCAGTCGAACTACGCCCTTCAATACGCCCATTTGCTGTCGCAAACCGGCGAGCTGCGGCAGGCCTTGAAGATGCTGTCGGCGCCCGAATGGGAACGCAAGCCGATGGGTACGCGCATCGCCCGTCTGCTGCAGATCAGCGAAATCCACCAGTTGATGGGCGATCCCGAGCGCATGCGCGAATACGCGCGCAGCGCCGAGCGCATCACCCGCGAGGCCGGCGCCGGTTGGGAACTGGAACACGGCAACGCCCTGCTGATGATCGCGGTGGCCGACACCATGCAATATAAGGAGCGCGCCGACGTCGGCCAGTACGAGCAGGCGGCCCAGCGATTGGAAGCGGCCGGCAACCGCACCCGGGCGCTGTTCGCGCGCTTCCTCGCCGAAGCCACCGCCGCGCCGGACGCGGCCTCCGCCGCGCGCATGCAGACCTTGTTGGCGCAGGCCCGCGCAGGCGGCTACCGCCGTCTCGAGATCGATATCCTCGCGCGCGCCGCCGGCCAGCACTACAAGGCGGGCGACTGGCCCGGTTATCGCAAACTGCTCGAAGAAGCCTTGATGGTCACCCACGATTCCGGCGACGTGCTGATCGGCAACCGGCTCGCGATGGCCCTGCTCGTCGAGGACATCGTCGGCGCCCGCTTCGACAGCGCCGCCGAGCGCTTGCGCCAGTTGCGCAAGGCCGGCTTGCAGGGCCGCTGGGTCGTCGATCTGGCGCATTTCGAAGCGGCGCTGAGCTCGATCCACGGCCGCTACGCCTATGCCGTCGCGGTGCTGGACGGTGCCGAGCGCGAGCTGGCCAAGCTGCCGGACGGCGGCGCCGGCGAATTGCGCGCCCGCATCGCTTGCCTGCGCGCCGAGGCCCGCCTGCCGCTGGGCGATCTGCAAGCGGCGCGCAGCGACTGGTTGCGCTGCGGCGCCTCCGAGCAGCAATCCAACCAGGTCTCGCCCCTGGTCGGCCGTGCCCGCACCGAATGGCTCGGTGGCGACGAGCAAGCCGCGACAGAACTGCTGCGACATGCGCAAACCGAGCTGGCGAAGCTGGGCGATTCGCCCGAGGGCTCGGAAGCGGCGATCGAGATCGCCACGCTGTTGACGCGCACCGGCGCCCTAGCCGAATCCGATCGTCTCTACCAACGCGCCCTGCCCTTGATGCGCACGGCGCAATACCAGTGGTTGGTCGCCAGCGCCGAGACCGGCCTGGCCGAGAACGCCGCCGCACGCGGCGATTGGGCCGCCAGCCGCCGCCTAGTCGCCGATGCGCGCAGCAAGATACCCGCCGATGCCTGGCCCTTGACCAGCCGCCTGGACTTGCTCGACATCGTCGCCGCCTTGGCCGGCGACGATAAGCAACGCGCGACGGCCTTGGCCTCGGCGCTGCACGCGAAAGCGCAGCGCAGCGGCGACCGCGTGACCCAGATGGAATTGCACAGCCTGATGCCGCACGGTGTGGTGGCCGCCGATTGCAGCCGCAACCATCGCGACAGCATGACCGCCAGCACCGGCATGCGCGGTGCAGGCCTGCTGTGGTTGAAGCCTAAATCGCAAGTGCTGGCGGCGGAACCGGCGCTAGAAACGCTGTCGCCTTGACCTCCAAAGCCTTCGCCGACAACGGCCAAAACAAATCCCCCGGCGCAGTTGCTCTATCCCGGCCTCGATATACGTGGGCGCCTGCCCCCTTTGTCAAAGGGGGCGAAATAACGTGTGCCTCCAAATCTTGTTCGCACAGTGCAAGGACCCCTGGGCCGCCCCTCCCGTTGGAGAGGGGCGAGCCGGTTCGCTGGAGGCCACGATGCTGCCGTCGCCCCCCATTTGGAAAATTGGGGGATGGGGGGTTGGCTCCTCGCAGCAACGGCCGAAGCAGTCCCCCGGTATAACCGCTCTCCCCTTGCCGCCGTTCACGCGGGCCTCTGCCCACTTCTTCAACCCGGTCACGGCGACCGCGATCTTGCATGGTGCTGGGTGTTGCTACGTCGTACGGCGCCCTGGAACGAACAACCTCAAGCCGGAATGCCTTCGCGCTTGATCGCCGGAATCGGAATGCCGAGCGCGCGCATCTGCTGGTAGGGGTTCATGAACTCGCGGTTCTGCTTGATCTTTCCATTCTCCAGCAGGAAGGAATGGATGAAGTGGTTGCTGTAGTAGCCCGGCGGATAACCGGGGAACAGGATCTGCCCTTCGCCGTCGCACTCGACCCAGAAACGGTTCGGGTCCTGGGTCTCGAAGATCTGCACGTTCTTCCATTCCCAATCCGGGAAGCACTTCAGCGACCAGGCGCCGTGCGCCTTCAGGCCTTCGTGGCCGCGCGAAACGATGGGCTCGCCGGTGTCGTTGGTCCACAGGCCGCCGCTGCCGTCGGGCGTGAACAACAGATAGCGGGTCAGTCGCGTCTCGCCCTTGCGGCTCATATAGTCCTCGACCACCGCCCGGTGCCTGCGACGCAGATCGTCGTCGCTGCTGGCCTCGGAAGTCTTGAATGCATGTTCAATCATGATGCCGTCCTCTGTGTATGGCATGAGTCGATCGGTACAAACTGCTTGCCGGCCGGATGCCGCCGGGCCTCAGACTTTCCAGCGCGTAAGTTCGCCGCGCGCGACCACGGTCGCGCTGCCGGAGACGCGGATCGGCCCGATCTGCGCCAGCGAACCTTCGACCACCGCGTGCATGACCGAGCGGCGGCCCATCTCGACGCCCTGGCAAATCTCGATCGGCTGGCCGAAACCGAGTTGGCCGTGACGGATCAGGTGCAAGGCCAGCGGCCCCGCCGCCGAACCGGTCGCGGCGTCCTCGGCCACGCCGTAAGCCGGCGAGAACATGCGCATGCGCCATTGCGAGCCCGAGCCGGCGAAGCAGTTCGCGGCCATGTCGGGCAAGGTGGCGAGGATGCGCAGGTCGGGTTTCACCGCCGACAGCGCCGGGATGCTCGGCAAACCCACGAAGACATGGCGCGGCCCGTTGCGGTAGATCTCCACCGGCAAGGTCGACGAGGCCAGGCCGAGGCCTTCGAGCAATACATCGGCGAGTTCGTACGGTTCCCAGGCCGGAATCGGCTGCTGCATGCTCGCAGTGAGGATGCTGCCGTCGTCGCTGCGCTGGAAGGTGAAAGGCACCGTGCCCATCGCGGTTTCCAGGCCGAACCCGGCGGCATCGCATTGCTCGCCGAGCACGATGGCGGTACCGAGCGTCGGGTGGCCGGCGAACGGAAGCTCGTTGACCGGGGTGAAGATGCGCACGTGGAAATCGCCGTCGGCGCCGGGCGGGAACACGAACGTGGTCTCGGAAAGATTCATCTCCCGCGCGATGCGTTGCATGTCCGCCGCTTCCAGGCCGAACGCGTTGGTGAACACCGCGACCGGGTTGCCTTCCAGCGGCCGGTCGGTGAATACATCGGCCACTACATACTTGCCTGCCGTCATGATCAGCACATCCTTATGGTTGAAGCCTGCGATGGGTCCAGCCCGACGGCGCGGCGTCGTAGCGCAAACGGCTGTGCAGCCGGTCGTCGGAGGCCTGCCAGAACTCGACGATGGTCGGACGCAGGGCATAGCCGTGCCAGCCCTCCGGCCGCACCAGCGGAATCGCCGAGCGGGTCAGGCGCTGGGCCTGCAGACGCAGCGCCTTCTCGTCTTCCAGCAAGGCGCTCTGGCGCGACACGGTCGACATGGAATTGGCCTCGGGCGGCCGCTTGGTCCACAGCAGGTCCGACTCCGCGCCCGACAGCGGCCCGATCGGGCCTGACAACACGATCTGCTGCTTGGTCTCGCGCCAATACAACACGCCCGAGGCCCAGCCGTTGAAGGCGATTTCGCGGCCTTTCTGGCTTTTCGCATGGGTGGTGAACACCAGCGAATCGCCGGTGATCTCGAGCAGATGGACCATGCGGTTGGAGGCGCGGCCGTCGATGCCGGTGGTCGCCAGGGCCAAGGTGCCGGGATCGCGCACACGATTGTCGATGGCCTGGTTGAACCATTCGCGCAGCAGCGGGATCGGTAGCTCGGGTGGAACGTCGAAGATGGAAATCTCCATCGCCTCGGCTTGTGTGTGGTTGAGTTGACTCATGTCGGTTCGTCCGTTGAATGGGGGCTTGCGTGTTCGCATCGGGGTCCGCATCGCTGATCGCTCTGCCGATGGCCGTCGATGCCCGCACCGAACGCCAGGCGTGGCGATTGCTCGTTTTGTTGCCGGCGCAGCCGGCGCCGGCTCCGATACGCCGGCGCCGGTTCCGGCGCAGCCGGGCGCGCGTACCGGTCCGTCGCCTGCACCGACGAACCCTGCGCGCTGCCCGGCTGCGCCGGTGGCCGAACGCCCGGCCATGCGCTTTGAAGCGATGTTTCAGGCGTGCTCTTCCTCCAGCGCGTCGCCGACCAGCCAGGGGCCGGCGCGGCCGTTCTCGATCAACACCTCCATGTCGAAGGTCGTGCGCATGCTCGGCGGATAGCCGATCAGCTCGGTCGCGCGGTTCGGCGGCAGCGGCTGGCTCATCGCGTCGCTCGACTCCCACACCACCACCGCGCCCCACAGGTTGTTGGCCGGGTCGGAGATCCAGAACTTGGAATGCATGCCGCGCACGTCTTCCCAGGGCGCAACGCCCTCCTCCCTCAGATAGTCGCGCATCGACTCTATGGTCTGGCTCGATTTGTCCAGGTTCCACCAACTGATCGTCGTTTTCATGTGGTCAACACTCTCTTTACGCTCGAAGCGATGATGTCCACGCCGCGGTGGGTCAGCAGGGACTCGGCATGGAACTGGATCGAGGCGAAGCTGGCGCCGCGCAATGCGTGCACTTCGTTCGACTCGGCATCGCGGCTGACCTCGATCAGGCTGTGGTCGCCGCGGGCGAACTGGCTGCTATCGCACTTGGCGACATAGGTGTTGTAGAAGCCCACCAATTCGGGGCTGCCGAAGAAATCGATCTCGCGCTGCACGCCCTGGTTCGGCGAGGCGCGCTGGATCAGCTCCAGACCCAGTTCCAGGCACAGGATCTGGTGGCTCAGACACACCGCCAGGAACGATTTCTTCTCGGCGAGCAGGTGGCTCATCGCGCGGCGGATGCTGGCGATGCGCGGGTCGTCCATATTGCGCGGGTCGCCCGGGCCGGGGCCCATCACCGCCAGGTCCCAGTCGCCCTTGAACAGCGCCGGTTCGTCGAAGCGGCACATGGTGACGTCCAGGCCGATCGACTTGAGCTGTTGCGCCAGCATCGCGGTGAACGCGTCCTCGGCGTCGACCATCAACACCTTGCGCCCGCTCAACGCCGGGTCGATGCGAATGCGGTCGTCGGCATCGGACAGCCAGAAATCGGCGATGCCGCCGTTGCGCTGCTTCAGCGCCGCCTGCACGTCCGGGTCGAGCCCGAAGCTGGACTTGCGGCCGTGGCCGAGCGCGGCCAGCAAGGCCTTGGCCTTGGCGCGGGTTTCCGCGGCCTCCGAAGCCGGGTCGGAATGGCGCACGATGGTCGCGCCGACGCCGATGCGCATGCGCCCGCCGGCATCGATGTCGGCGGTGCGGATCAGGATCGCCGAGTCCATCATCGCCTGGCCGTTCGCGTCGCGACCGATCAGCGCGGCCACGCCGCCGTAGTAACCGCGGCCTTCCGGCTCGTGACGGGCGATGATCCGGCAGGCGTTCTCGATCGGGCTGCCGGTGACGGTCGGCGCGAGCAAGGTGTGGCGCAGAATCGTGCGCGGGTCGCTGGTCGTACGCCCTTCGATGAAATACTCGGTGTGGGCGAGCCGCGACATCTCCTTCAGATAAGGACCGACCACCTTGCCGCCTTGCGGGCAGAAGTGGGCCATCATCTTCAGCTCCTCGTCGACCACCATGTACAGCTCGTCTTTCTCCTTGGCGTCGGCGAGGAAACCCATCACGCCCGACAACGACGGCCCCGATGGCGGATAGCGGTAGGTGCCGCTGATCGGGTTCATCGTCGCCACGCCGTCGCGCAGGCTGACCTGGCGCTCCGGGCTGGCGCCGATGAAGGTGCGCTCGCCGGTGTGGACGATGAAGGTCCAGTAGGCGCCGACTTCCTCCTGCACCAGGCGGCGGAACGCAGCCAGCGCGACCCGCAGCGAATAGCCGCTGATGTCGGCGATGAAAGTCCGCTTGAGCACGAAGTTGGAGCCCTCGCCGCGGCCGATCTCGTCGGCGACGATCCGCCGCACCTTGTCGGCGTAGGCCTCGTCGTCGATGTCGAACTCGCCGCCGGCCAGCTCGATCGGGGCGGCGGCGATGGTCTTCAGGGCTTCTTCGACGGAAACGCGCTCACGCTGATGGATCGTCATGACTTGCAGACGCTGGCCATCGTCGACGGACGCGAAACCGCGCTCGCGCAATTGTCCGTAGGGAATCAGTACCAACACTTCCTCGCCGACGGTTCCCGCGTCGGCCAGCGGAATCGATTCGAGCGTATCGAACTGGCCCATCTCGCCGGCGAACACGTCCAGCATGTCCTGGACGTCCGACTGCGGACGGAACAGCAGCGCGAACGCGGCTTTGCCGGTATTACCCGCGACGATGTCGCGCAGCAATGGGGTAGTCATGCGGCCACCTGTTCCGAGGTCACCACGACGGCGCAGCAGCGCGCGGCGTACTCGAGCGCCATCAGGTGACGTTCCAGAGAGAAATCGGCGACGGCGTCGCCGACCACGAAGGTTTCGATATCGTTGGAGAAAGCTTCGACCGCGGTCATCAGCACGCCGATGTGGGCGTAGACGCCGCAGATGATCAGCTGGTCGCGGCCGGCTTCGCGCATGCGCTTGAGCAGGTTCGACTTCCAGAACGCGCTGTAGCGCCACTTGGTCAGCGACCAGTCGCCCTCGATCGGGCTGAGCTCGTCGACCACGTTGCGGTCGACCGGGTCGACTTGCATGCCGCTGCCCCAGAAGTCTTTGAGCAGTCCGCGCTCTTCGGCGGTCATGCCGCCCGGCTGCGCGGTATAGGCCACCGGAATGCCGAGCGCCTGGCAGCGCCTGCGGATCGAAGCGGCATTCTTGACCAGCACCGAGCCCAGCCCTTCGGACGGGATCGGACGCAGGAAATAACGTTGCATGTCGTGCACCAGCAGCACCGCGCGATCGGGATCGATCTTCCAGCTCGCGATGTTGGCGGGAAGCTGGGCGGAGGTCGGCATCGCATAAGGCTGGATCTTGGGAATACCGGTCATGGTTGCTTCCATCGTCTCGGGCGTAACACCCTTCGTGGCGGTTGCCGCGGCGGAGCGAGCGCTGCCGCAGCTTGGGATTCGTAGCCCGCGCGCAGCCGCCGCCGACGGCGCGCAGGCGCGGTACGCGAAGACACGGCGGTCGTTCGCGGCGTTCGGGTTGGGCAGCGCGTGCTAGCTGCTGCGAGGGGCGGTCGCGCGGACGCGACCGCCCCTCGCGCTCACAGCGAACCGCCCATCGCCTGCAAGCGCGGCGCGATCGGCCGCGCCGACGGCGTGGCGCGGCTGGCGGAGACGATCAGCATCGACAGCTCCAGGGACTGTTCGTAGTTCAGGCGTGGATCGACCGCTGTCTTGTAGGCGCGGCTAAGGTCGGCCTCGGCCAGGTCGCGTGCGCCGCCCAGGCATTCGGTCACGTCCTCGCCGGTCAGCTCCAGATGCACACCGCCCAGACGCGTGCCTTCGGCGGCGTGGATATCGAAGGCCAAGTCCAGCTCGCCGCGGATATTGTCGAAACGGCGGGTCTTGTAGCCGTTGCCCACACTCTCGGTGTTGCCGTGCATCGGATCGGCGACCCACAGCACCCGGCGACCGGCCTGCCGCACCGCCTTGAGCAGGCCCGGCAAGGCATCGGCGATGCGGCTCTTGCCCATGCGCGTGATCAGGGTCAAACGACCCGGTTCTTCGTAGGGATTGAGCACGTCGATCAGGCGCAGCAACTCGTCGGGCTTGGTGGTCGGGCCGATTTTCACCGCGATCGGGTTGCCGATGCCGCGGAACAGCTCGACGTGGGCGCCGTCCAGCGCGGCGGTGCGCATGCCGATCCAGGGCAAATGCGTCGACAGATTGAACCAACCGCCGCGTTGCGGCACGCGCCGGGTCAACGCGGCCTCGTAGTGCAGCAGCAAGGCTTCGTGCGAGGTGTAGAAGCCGGTATGCATGCGGCTGTCGACGAACTGCCCGCCGACGGTTTTCATGAAGCGCAGCGAGTCGGCGATTTCCTCGACCACCCGCTTGTATTCGATGGCGCGCGGCGAGTGCTCGACCCAATCGAGTTTCCAGTACTCCGGATGATGGATGTCGCCGAAGCCGCCATCGACCATGGCGCGAGTAAAATTCAGGGTCAGCGCCGAGTGGGCATAAGCCTCGAACATGCGGTTCGGGTCGGGGCGGCGAGAGGCCTCGTCGAAATCGGCGCCGTTGACGATGTCGCCGCGGAAGCTCGGCAGCGACACGCCGTCGCGCGTTTCCTCGTCGCTGGATCGCGGCTTGGCATATTGGCCTGCGAAACGGCCGACCCGGATCACCGGCTGCTTCAGGCCGTGCGCCAGGACGATGCTCATCTGCAACAGCACCTTGAGGCGGTTGGCGATGATCTCGCTGGTGCAGTCGACGAAGCTCTCGGCGCAATCGCCTCCGTGCAGCAGGAAGCGGCGCCCTTCCTGCGCTTCGGCCAGCGCCCTTTTCAACTTCAGCACTTCCAGCGAGGTCACCAGCGGCGGCAATCGCGCCAGCCGGTCGGTCGCCTTGGTCAGTTCCCCATCCGCCGCGTACTGGGGTTGCTGCTGCGCCGGACGCTGTTGCCAGGTCTGCGGCGACCAATCGTCCTCGTTTCTGACTACGCTCAACGGTCGAAACATGGATTCATCTCCCCACTAGGTTTGAGTGCCGGCACGCGATCAGTTCGCGTCGATCCCTGCATGCGAGCTTCTGTATCTGGCGCTGCACGCCATGGCGCCGATTGCGACGCGCCGTATATCGAGTGCGCGCCGAATCCGTCGCCCCATCCGTGTCGATGGGAATGCCACAAACCCCGCTGCTCGAACCGCGTCTTTCCCCGCTCGAATACAGCTCGCGACTTCCAGCAGTGAAGGCAAATTATCAGATGGAAAATGAGGGTTTAACCGTAGAAAGTACGTAACCGACGTCGATGCGATCGATGTAGATTTGCAGCCGCCGGGCAGACTCATCGCGCGGTATGTACGGCACTTCATCGCAGTTTCCGATTTAGTGTGAGCGTTATCGGTTTTTTATTTTGATCAACGCACCGACGTTGTCCGGACCGCGCCTTGATAGCGTCCGCAAAGTCTCATAAACGAATCCGATGTTCGCAGGGGGGCGGTCATACATCGGACTTGTTGCAGCGTTTCAATCAACGGCTGAGCGGTTCCGCGTGCGTCGCATCGACTATCCCATCCCGGCTGGGCGATTCGCCCTTCGCCAGTGCCATCCGCGCTTGTTTGCGCATAACCACTCCAGGAGTGCATATGACTGAGAATAACCGTGCCGGCGCCGTACCCTTGTCGTCGATCCTGCTGCAGATGATCACCGGCTATTGGGTGACTCAATCGCTCTACGTCGCCGCCAAGCTCGGCATCGCCGACCTGGTCGCCGATGCGCCGAAGACCATCGAAGAGCTGGCGGCGAAGACCGGCGCCAAGGCGCCGCTGCTCAAGCGCGTGCTGCGCACCATCGCCAGCATCGGCGTGTTCACCGAAACCCAGCCGGGCATCTTCGGCATCACTCCGCTGGCCGCGTTGCTGCGCAGCGGCACCCCGGACTCGATGCGCCCGCAGGCGATCATGCACGGCGAGGAGCAGTACCGCGCCTGGGCCGACGTGCTGCACAACGTGCAGACCGGCGAGACCGCGTTCGAAAAGGAGTTCGGCACCAGCTACTTCGGCTATCTGGCCAAGCATCCGGAGGCCGACCGCGTCTTCAACGAAGCCCAGGCCGGCTACACCAAGCAGGTCGCTCACGCCGTCGTCGACGCTTACGACTTCTCTCCGTTCAAGACCGTCATCGACATCGGCGCCGGCTACGGCCCGCTGCTGTCGGCGATCCTGCGCAGCCAGCCCGAGGCCCGCGGCATCCTGTTCGATCAACCGCACGTGGCCGAAGCCGCCGGCAAGCGCCTGGCCGAAGCCGGCGTCGGCGATCGCTGCGGCACGGTCGGCGGCGACTTCTTCGTCGAAGTGCCCGCGGACGGCGACGTCTACATCCTGTCGCTGCTGCTGCACGATTGGGACGACGAGCGCAGCATCGAGATCCTGCGCAATTGCCGGCGCGCGATGCCGGCGCACGGCAAGCTGCTGATCGTCGAGCTGGTGCTGCCCGAAGGCGAGGAACCCTTCTTCGGCAAGTGGCTCGACCTGCACATGCTGGTCCTGCTCGGCGCCCAGGAACGCACCGCCGACGAGTTCAAGACGCTGTTCGCCGCGTCGGGCTTCGCCTTGGAGCGCGTCCTGCCGACCGCATCCGGCCTGAGCATCGTCGAAGCGCGTCCGATCTGATCGCATCGTCCGGCCATGCGCCGGATTACTCGCATGCAGCCGGCCGCCGATGCGGCCGGCTGCATGTCGTTACAGTTGCTACCTAATCGCATCTTGACGACTTAGTGCCGCGTGTTTGGACCGCCGTGCGCAACGCCCTGTCTGCAGGGCGATCGCGCTGCGACGGGCTTGCAAGGTTTCGTTCAAGCAAGATCCAGATCCACATCCAGATCAAACGCCAAGAGCTTCCGCCACTAAAGCGGCGGGTTACTTTCTTTTG
>NZ_JMTZ01000010.1 GCF_000731095.1 Lysobacter antibioticus
CGGCAACGGCAACGGCAACGGCAACGGCAACGGCAACGGCAACGGCAACGGCAACGCCGCTGAAGCGTATGCGCCCATCGCGACCGACGACGGGCGCGGAATGTATGCGGTCGCGGCTCGCGCCGCTCCTACCCAGGAGCCCGAGCTGCGGGAAGTGACGGCGCGAGATGAGGGCGGTGCGGTTGCGGCTCATGACCGAAGGAAATCCAGTAGGACGCCGCTCCTACAGAAGCCGAGCGCGAGCCCGAGCGAGTCGGTACGAGCTTGCGCGGATCCAGCGCGAGGCCGCGCCGATCAAAGCGCAAAGCGCAGATACCGGCCCTTGGACGTCTGCGAATTACGCAAGTCGATCCGCGCCTGCAATCCTTCGAGCCGCTGCGTACGCGGCAACAGATAGGCGTGCTGGAAGCGGAACGGGCGGCCCGGCAGGGCGATGATCGATTTGTATTGCGCGTCGTAACCGCTGCCGCAGGTGTTCGGCAGCTTGGCGCCGCTCAGCCGCGGCAGGCCGGTCGGATTCGCGTCCCACAAGCGGCCCTGCGCATCGGACACCTGGCCCTTGCACAGGTCCAGGGCCTTGGCCTGGGTGCCGGAATCGGCGATCACTTCGAATTGCAGCAGCAAGACTCCGGCGTCCTTGCGCAAGGGTCCGCCGATGCGAGGGTCGCGCGGGGCCAGGGCTTCGGCCGAGACCAGGCGCCAACGCGCGCCTTCGTACTGCGCCCACTCGCCCTTGGGCACGTCGATGGCGTGCGAGGGATGACGGTTCTGGTAGGCCTGCAAGGCCTCGCGGTAGGGCGCATAGATCGCCCAGGCGCCGAACACCAGGGTGCCCAGCAGCCACAGTGCGTTGCGCCGCCACCAACCGGCCGGAGCCGTGCGGGCGGTGTCGAGCTCGGAAGGTTCGGGCGTCATCGGCGCGGAACTTATGGGCGTGGAACTCATGGGCGCAGGTCCAGTACCGGCTTGGCTTCGGCCATCAGCTTGCGCGCGCGCGCCGCATCGATGCCCAGGTCGACGTCGACCAGGCTGTCGCCGCCGCGCGGCAGGCCGTTGCCCCAGTAGAACTGCAGATGGGCGCCCTGCAGACGGTCGGCCGGCACTTCGAAGAACCAGGCGCCGCTTTCCGGCAGGCCGGGGACGACCACGCGCTCGCGCAGGTTGAGGCCTTTGAGTTTCGGCCGGTCCTGGCTGGAGGCGACATAGGTCAGGCCGTCGCGGGTGAGCAGTTGCGCGCCGACGTAGCCGCTCTGGTCGCGTGCTTCGACTTTGGCGACCACCGACAGCCACACCCCGGGGGTGCGCAGCAGATAGTCCTCGGGATGGCTGTAGTCGCCCTTGAGCAGATAGGCGTGCGCGGCCTTGAAGCCGGTGACGTCGACGGCGAAGTTGCGGCCTTCGACCCGGCCCAGGCCTTGCGCGTGCTGCACCAAGGGCGTGTCGCGCTGTTCGTAGCTGGACTCGCCCTTGCGCAAGGCGACCACCGCGATCAGAGCCAGGAGAATCCACAGGGCGTCGCGCCAGCGCCAGCGCGGCAGGCGCCAGGCGGTGCGGGCGGCGGCGGGCGCGCTCACGGCGCCACCGCCCGGTCGCGCAGGTCCTGCACGGCCATCGCGTACTTGGCGGCGGGCTTGCCCTGGACCCAGGCGCCTTCGTCGTTGAGATAGGCCTTGGCCTTGTAGGCGCGAGCGAATACGCCGAAGGTCGCTTGCGGCGTGTAGACGTAATTCTTCGGCAAGGTCCAGACCAGGTCGATGCGTTGCTTGAGGCGCGGATGCAGGTCGCCGGCGACGGAGTGGTCGTCGGACCTCATCAGCAGGTCGGACTGGATCGGTTCGCGCTTGCTCGACACCAGGATCAGGTCCTGCTGCGGATAGCCGAACGCGCTGAAGCTGCGCGGCGTGCGGTTTTCGACCTCGACCTGCAGCACCAGGTAGGACTTCGGGTTGAAGGCATCGATGCGGCCGCCGGGCTTGTAGCGCGCGACCCAGGCCCGCAGCGGCGTCACCGCGAGGGCGCCGCCCTGGTAGCGATGGCCGGCCTTGTACTCCGGCAAGGGCTTGCTCTTGGCCTGGCCGAAGCCGCCGAGTGCGGCGGTGGCGACGACGGCGACGAGCGCCACCGCCGCAGCGCCCTGCCACCAGGGGTTGCGTGCCGTCTGGACCAGTTCGTCCTTGTTCGCCATGCCGCTGTCTGCCGATCGAGTGGCGGCACCCTATCACAGCGTGAAGGCCGCGCCGCGCGCGGAAATCTCAATACCGGATGCGGCGGCCGCGCGACGCCGGGCCGCGCTTGCGGCTCAGGCCGGTTCGTCGGGAATCAGGGCGCTTTCGAGGCGGGCGATACAGTCCTTGAGCCAGAGCTTGCGCTTCTTCAGGCGCTTGACCGTAAGTTCGTCGGCCTGCGGGTCCAGGCCCAGGCGGTCGATGGCCGCGTTCAGATCGCGATGTTCCAGGCGCAGCTCGGCGAGCTGGCGGGCGGTCTCGGCGGGATCGGCGCTTCCGGTCATGCGCATCAGCTTAGCGCGCCGCCACGACCAACGTCATCGGCCCCCTCGATCGGCGCGCGGGCGGTGTTCACCGACCCGTAGCGTAGAATTGGCGCCCTCATGAGCATCGTCCTGCCCCTCGCCGAACCGACCCGTCCCGTCCGCGCCGAGACCCGCCGCGGCAGCGACGGCGAACGCCTCGCCACCCGCCTACGCCATCAGGTCGGCCGGGCGATCGCCGATTTCGGCATGATCGAAGAGGGCGACAAGGTCATGGTCTGTCTGTCCGGCGGCAAGGACAGCTACACCCTGCTCGACGTTCTGCTGCAGTTGCAGAAGAAGGCGCCGGTGAAGTTCGAGCTGGTCGCGGTGAACCTGGACCAGAAGCAGCCCGACTTTCCCGAGCACGTGCTGCCGGCCTACCTCGAATCGATCGGGGTGCCCTACAAGATCCTCGAGCAGGACACCTATTCGGTGGTGACCCGGGTCGTGCCCGAGGGCAAGACCATGTGTTCGCTGTGCTCGCGCCTGCGGCGCGGCGCGCTCTACACCTATGCCGAGGAACAGGGCTTCACCAAGATCGCCCTGGGCCACCACCGCGACGACCTGGTGGCGACCTTCTTCCTCAACCTGTTCTTCCACGCCAAGCTCAGCGGCATGCCGCCCAAGCTGCTGTCCGACGACGGCAAGCACGTGGTGATCCGGCCGCTGGCCTACGTGCGCGAGGACGACATCGTCGACTACGCCGCGATCAAGGGCTTCCCGATCATTCCCTGCAACCTGTGCGGCTCGCAGGAGAACCTGCAGCGCAAGCAGGTCAAGCGGATGATGGACGCCTGGGAACGCGAGACGCCCGGCCGCATCGAGACCATCTCGCGCGCGCTCGGCGACATCCGCCCCTCGCAGTTGAGCGATCCGAAATTGTTCGATTTCCTCGGCCTGGGACAGGCCGGCGGCGTGCCGGCCGCCGACGCGCCGGTGTGGCTGGACGCAACGATTGATACCAACGACGCGCAGACTGGATGAGGCGTCGTTTCTTCGGCCCCGCCTCAGGGGCTTCATCGCGATATGACTCTGAAGTTTCCGGATTCCCGCTTTTGCGGGAATGACGAGCCAGAGCATTCGACTCCATTCCTCTCCAATTCGGTCCTTCGATGTTCTTTCGCAATCTGACCTTCTTCCGCTTTCCCACCACCCACAAACTCGACGAACTGGATAAAGGCCTGGAAGAGTGCAGGCTCAAGCCGGTCGGTCCGCTCGAACTGTCCTCGCGCGGTTTCATCTCGCCGTTCGGCCGCGACGCCGAGGACGCGATGATGAGCAACCGCATCGGCGACGCGATCTGGCTGACCTCGGGCGGCGAAGACCGTCTGCTGCCGGGTTCGGTGATCAACGACATGCTGGCCAAGAAGCTCGCCGAAATCGAGCAGAAGGAAGGCCGCAAGCCCGGCGGCCGCACCCGCAAGCGCCTCAAGGACGAGTTGATCGTCGACCTGATGCCGCGCGCCTTCATCAAGCCCAGCCGCACCGACGCGATGATCGATCTCGAACACGGCCTGGTCATCGTCGACACCTCCAGCCGCAAGACCGGCGAGAACGTGATCAGCGAGATCCGCCGCGCCATCGGCAGCTTCCCGGCCCTGCCGTTGAACGCCGAGATCGCCCCGCGTTCGATCCTGACCGGCTGGGTCGCCGGCGAGGAATTGCCCGACGGCATCAGCCTGGGCGACGAGTGCGAGCTGCGCGACCCGGTCGACCAGGGCGCGGTGGTCAAGTGCCAACGCCAGGAGCTGGAGAGCGACGAGATCGCCAAGCACCTGGAAACCGGCAAGCAGGTCACCCGTCTGGCGCTGACCCTGGACGATCATGTGTCGTTCGTGATCGGCGAGGACCTGGTGGTGCGCAAGTTCAAGCTGCTCGACGGCGCCGTGGACCAGCTCGAACACAGCGAAGGCGACGGCCTGCGCGCCGAACTGGATGCGCGTTTTGCGCTGATGAGCGCGGAAGTGAAGCGTCTGTTCCGGGTGCTGGAATCGGCCCTGAAGCTGAGCAAGGTCGAGGCCTGATCCACGCCGGCTTTCGCACCACAACCCTCTCCCGCTTGGCGGGAGGGGGTAAGGGCATCGAGTCGCACGCAAAGCGTTTCCGAGGAACTCGATGGTCGAGCGAGCCGCCTCTTCGAAGGTCCTGATACGTCGTCATTGAAGTTTCACTGCGCCGCCGCATCGTCGCAGCGTCCGTGGCGTTATGCTTCGCCCATGGCGGTCCCCCACCCATGACGAGCCTCCTGCGCCTGCTGACCGGCAAGCCGCAAGCCGCCTCGCGCACGGTCTCGCGCGAAACCCTCGCGATCGACCTCGGCAACGGCCGCGTGGTCGAGGTCTTGCGGGTGCGCGATCCGCGGGCGCGCCGGATCAAGCTCAGCGTCGATGAACGCGGCCCGCGCCTGACCCTGCCGATGCGCGCCAGCGAGATCGCCGGCCAGCGTTTCGTGATCGAACACGGCGACTGGCTGCTGGCCCAGATCGCCCAGGCCGACAGCGACGCGGCCCGTCTGCAGCCGCACGTCAGCGCGAGCATCCCCCTGCGCGGCGCGGACCTGCCGGTGCGCTGGCAGGTCGCGCGCTACCTGCGTCTGCAACTCAACGAAGACACGCTCGACATCGCCGCGCCCGAGGCGGTCAACGCAGCCGCGTTGCAGCGCGCGCTGCGCGATTTTTACGAAGGCCAGGCCCGCGCCGACGTCGGCCGCTGGCTGCCGAAGTACCTGCCCGGCCTGCCGCGCGCGCCGTCGCGGTTGCGCTATCGGGTGATGTCCTCGCAATGGGGGTCGCTCGCGCCCGACGGCGCGCTGACCTTGGACCTGTCGCTGGTGTTGGCGCCGCCGCCGGCGTTCGAGTACGTGCTGGTGCACGAGCTCTGCCATCTGATCCACGCCGACCACTCGCGGGCGTTTTGGCGCGAAGTCGAGGCGCGCTGCCCCGATTGGCGCGATCAGCGCGAGTATTTCCGCGCCTCCGGCCGCAGCCTCAAGGCCGGCCTGCGCCGCTTGATCGCTGCCGACGCATAAACCAGCGCTCAGCCGGCTGCCCGATCGGCGCGCTTAACCGGCGAGGAAGGCGCGGAACAGTTCGCCGACGTCGCGCGGCTGCTCCATGTGCAGGTGATGGGTTCCGGCCAACACGTGCATCTCGCCGCGCGGCAGCAGGGTCGCGCGTTCGCGGCGCAGCTCGTCGGGCATATAGGGCTGGGCCGGGTCGGCCCAAACCATGCAGGTCGGGCTTTCGATCGCCGCGATCAGCGAGCGCATCTGCGCCTCGCTCATGCGCATCGCCGTGGTCAGGGTCAGGCGGGGATCGCTGCGCCAGACGAAACCGCCCTGGCTTTCGTCGCTGCGTACCGGCGCCACGCCGCGTTCGACCAGCAGGCGCGCGACCGGTTCGCTGAGGCTGTTGGCGGTCATGCGCGCGCGCACCGCGGTGGCGATGTCGCCGAACACGCGCAACTGTTTGCCGACCAGCGCGGCCTGGCCGGCGAAGGCCTCGCGCAGGCGCGCGGCGACGCGGTCTTCGGGTTCGGCCAGCGAGCCCAGGGCTTCGATCAGCAACAGTCGGTCGACCCGCTGCGGCGTGGCCGCGGCGACGACGCTGGCGGTGGCGCCGCCGAGCGAATGGCCGAGCACATGGAAGCGATCCCAGCCCAAGGCGTCGGCGACTGCGAGCGCGGCGCGCGCGGCGGTGATCAAGGTGTAGTCGGCGGCCGGCGGCAGATGCGCGCTGGCGCCGTGGCCCGGCAAGTCCGGGGCGACCAGGTCGAAGCCCTCGAACCAGGGCGCGATCGGCACGAAGCTGGCGGCGTTGTCGAGCCAACCGTGCAGGGCGAGCAGGCGCGGCGCGCCGATCTGGCCGTTGCGCAGGCCGGCCAGGCGGCCGAACACGCTGTCGACGGCGAATTCCTGCAGCGCCGTCATCGCTCCCAGGCTCCGAGCGCGCGCCGGGCGATGCCGGCCAGCAGCGCGGCATGCGTCGGCGACTCGTTGAGACAGGGGATATAGCGCAGCTCGCCGCCGTGTTCGGCGAAATCCTCGGCGAGCATCATCGCGACCTCTTCCAGGGTTTCCAGGCAGTCGACCGCGAAGCCGGGCGCGACCACGTCGACGCGCTTGATGCCGCGCGCCGCCAGCGCATCCAGGGTGCCGGCGGTGGATGGCTCCAGCCAGCGTTCGCGGCCGAAGCGCGATTGGTAAGTGAGCGTCCAGGCCGCATCGGGCAGGTGCAGGGCCCGGGCGATGGCGCGCGCGCTGGCTTCGCACTGGCGGGCATAAGGGTCGCCGCCGTCGACGAAGCGTTGCGGCAGGCCGTGGAACGAGAACAGCAGGTGCTCGCCGGCGCCCTCGTTGGCGCGGTGGCGATGGATCGAGTCGGCGATCGCCGCGACCCAGTCCGGATCGTCGTGATAATCGTCGACCAGACGCGTCGCCAGGCCTTCGGCACGGCCGAGCACGTCGCCGACCGAGGCGGTGGTCGAGGTCGAGTACTGCGGATACAGCGGCAGGGCCAACACACGTCGCACGCCCTCGGCCTGCAGCCGTTGCAACAACTGCTTCCACGACGGTTGGCCGTAGCGCATCGCATGCAGCACGCGCACCTCGGGCAGCTCGTGCTGAACGGCCTGGGCGAGGCGGCGCGTGTGCACGGCCAGCGGCGAGCCTTCCGGCAGCCAGACGCTGGCGTATTTGTTGGCGACCTTGCCACTGCGCAGGGGCAGGATGGCGAAATGCAGCAGCGGGCACCACAGCCAGCGGCTCATGTCGACCACGCGGCGGTCGTGCAGGAACTCGGACAGATAACGGCGCACCGCGCGCGTGTTCGGCGCCTCGGGCGTGCCGAGATTGACCAGGACCACGGCGGTGTCGGCGGTGGAGGGGGCGTCGCGGTCGGTGATGCTGGCGGTTGCGGGCATGGGCATAGGATGACACCCGGCGCCCCGCCTGCGAAATCTCCGCGGGATCGAAGTTTTCGATGGCAGCGATAGGCGGGGGCGGATGAGGCGGCGAGACGCTGTGTCGCTCGAGCGTTCGTACGTGCGTGTCGCAGGTCCCGCGTCGGTGTGCGCCCGATCGGCGATCATGCCCGGAGGGAGCGACGCCACGCGCCCCTGGACCAGATATCCCGACCGCAGCCGTATCCTGGAGAAGCGCGCGTGAGCAAAGCCGTACTGAAGATTGCCGTACCGACGATAGCGGGGTTGATCCTGGGATCCAGCCTGCCCCTGGCCGCACAACAGATTCCCGACCGCGACTACCGCGCGCCGATCCTGGCGCCGACCTACGCCAAAGGCACCGGGCCGGTGGTGTGCCTGGACGAGGCCCACCATAACTTCCACACCCTCGACGGCCGCTATTGGTCGTTCGGCGAGCTGTTGCGCCGCGACGGCCATTCGGTGCGGCCGCTGCGCGGCAGGCTCGAGGCGGCGACGCTGGCGCCGTGCGCGATCGTGGTGATCGCCAATGCGCAGCCGAGCGATGCCGATTGGAACGACTACCCCAGCCCCACCCCGTCGGCCTTCAGCGACGCCGAGATCCGCGCGACCCGGCGTTGGGTCCAGCGCGGCGGCAAGCTGTGGCTGATCGCCGACCATATGCCGCTGGCGGGCGCGGCGGCGTCGTTGGCGCGGGCGTTCGGGGTCGAGTTCAGCGACGGCTTCGCGATGCCGGGCTTCGACGCCGATCCGCAGCGGCGTGCGGCGATCTTCAAACAGCCGACGCTGTTCCGGCGCAGCGACGGCACCCTCGTCGCGCATGCCGTACTGCGCGGTCGTCGCAGCGGCGAAACGGTGACCCAGGTGCGCAGTTTCACCGGCCAGGCCTTCCGCTTGCCGGATGGCGCCGAGCCGGTGCTGGCGCTGCCGTCGGGCTATGTCTCGCTGCAACCGCTCAAGCCCTGGCAATTCCATGCCGATACGCCGCAGATTCCGGTCGCGGGCTGGTCGCAGGGCGCGGTATTGCGGGTGGGGGCAGGACGCGCTGCGTTCTTCGGCGAGGCGGCGATGTTCACCACGCAGCTGCAAGGTCCGGATAAGCGCCCGATGGGCATGAATGCGCCCGGGGCGGAGCAGAATTTCCAGCTCGCCTTGAACGTAGCGCATTGGCTGTCGGGCCGGCTCGACGCCGACGCGCCCTCGCCGAAGCCGGCGCGATAAGCGCGCGGCCGCATTGCGCCGGTTCGCGCAGTGCGGCCGCGAGCCGGTCGCCCTTCAGCCGCGATTCGGCGAAGATTCATCGCCGAATCGCTAGCCTCGCAAAAGGCTCGTTCCTGCGATCGGGCCCGTTACGATGAACGTGCCCGCTGCGCGTTCGCGACCTGCCGAACCGGCGCTGTCGAGCCGGTGCAGCGTCGATGCGACGTACCGTCGAGCGCGCCGAGCATGTTCTACTTCCGAACATGTCTGTTTCCGCCGTCCGCCGGAGTCCCCCATGTCCCGTTCCTTGCCTCGCGTCCTGAGTCTGAGTCTCGCCCTGAGCCTGGGTATCGCCGCCACCGCCGCCGTGGCCGGCCCGACCGAGGATCAACGCGCACGCGACGCGGTGCGCGTGCTCGGCGACATCCAGCAAATTCCCGAATCCTCGATTCCCGACAAGCTGTTCGACGAAGCGCGCGCGATCGTCGTGGTGCCCGACACCCTGAAGATCGGCCTGGTCGTCGGCGGTCGCCGCGGCCACGGCCTGGTCTCGGTCAAGAACCCGGACGGCACCTGGTCGAACCCGAGCTTCGTCAAGCTCACCGGCGGCAGCTTCGGCTTCCAGGCCGGCGTGCAGTCCTCCGACATCGTCCTGGTGTTCCGCGGCGACCGCGGCCTGGATTCGATCGTCAACGGCAAGGTCACCCTCGGTGCCGACGCCAGCGTCGCCGCCGGCCCGGTCGGCCGCACCGCCGCGGCCGCCACCGACGGCCAGCTCAAGGCCGAGATCTGGTCGTGGTCGCGCGCACGCGGCCTGTTCGCCGGCATCGCTCTCGACGGCGCCGCGCTGTCGATCGACGACGACGCCAACCAGGCCGTCTACGGCGAAGGCAGCACCCCGCGCATGATTTTCGAGGGCCGCGCGAACGGCCAGCCGTCCACTGCCGTGGTCGATTTCCGCGACCGTCTCGAAGAGGCCAGCGCGACCGCGCGCGCCAACCGCACCGCCGAGGACCAGCGCCCCGCGCTCGGCGCCACGGTCTATCCGGAATCCGGGATCACCCCCGCCCAAGCCGCGGCCGCTGCCCAGGCCGCGCCGGCGCGGACCCGCCTGGCGCCGGCCGAGCCGGCCCAGCCGCAGCCCGTTCAGGGCCAGCCGCAGCCGTTCGAGACCGTGCCGGCCAACCCGGCCAAGGTCGAACCGCTGCCCTGATCGGCCTGCCGGTTGCGGTTCGATGGCGGCCGCATGACGGTTCGCCAACGGCCGCGCCGGTGCGTGACCGCAGGCTCATTAGCCCGTGGCCGGGCAGTGTCGATCTGTATCGGACGGCCGGTGCCGCAACCTTCTGTTACAAAGGTTGCGGTATCCTCACGGCCCCGGTTGCGCGCATCGACATCGCGCCGGCCGCGGACGAGCTGATCGGACCAGCCGGCTTGAGGTTCTCATCCACTATCAACGGGTTTAACGGGACACCGCCATGGGCAGCATGAGTTGGATTCACTGGGTCGTCGTCCTGCTGATCGTCGTTCTGGTTTTCGGCACCAAGCGTCTGGGCAACATCGGCAAAGACGTCGGCGAAGCCGTGAAGGGCTTCAAGAAGGGCATGCACGACGACGACAAGCCGACGCAGCAGCTCAACGACGAAACCCGTCAAGACAACGCCTCCGACAAGACGCCGTCCTCGCGCAACGACGAGCACACCCCGCGCTGACGCTCGCGGCCCCGACGCGCTCCGCCCTTCCGCAGGCCAGCCCCAGACCATGTTCGACATAGGCTTCTCGGAAGTCTTCGTGATCGCGATCGTGGCTTTGATCGTGCTCGGTCCCGAACGCTTGCCCAAGGCCGCGCGTTTCGCCGGTCTGTGGGTGCGGCGCGCCCGGGCGCAGTGGTATTCGGTCAAGTCCGAACTCGAGAACGAGCTTGCCGACGAAGACCTCAAGCGCAGCCTGCGCCAGGCCCAGGACGATCTGCGCGACGTGCAGGGCCAGTTGCGCGACAGCGGCCGGGCCATGCGCGACGAAGTCGATGCCATGAACCGCAGCATCGCCGCGCCGGTCGGCGCCGCCGCCAGCCAACCCGAGGACGTCCCCGCCGACAGCGCGACCGCCTCCGGCGACGCGCATGGCGCCGAGCCGGCTTCAACCGAGCCGGCTGAGCAAGCGCCGGCCGAGCCGGCCGCGGACGCACCGCCGACCCACGATTACGCCAGCGCCGCCTTGCCGGACTACCGGCCTTCCTCCAAGACACCGACGCCGAACGATGAGCGACGCTGAATCCCGCGCGCCGCAAGCCGGCGGCCCCGGCGACGATGCCTCGCCCGAACCGCGTCTGCTCGATCACCTGATCGAACTGCGCGCACGCCTGCTGCGCGGCGTGACCGGCCTGATCGTCGTCTTCCTCGGTTTTCTGCCGTTCGCCAACAAGCTCTATCACTACCTGGCGACGCCGCTGCTGGCCAAACTGCCGGCCGGCAGCCAGCTGATCGCGGTGGAAGTCGCCTCGCCGTTCTCGGCGCCGCTCAAGCTGGCGTTCTTCGCCGCGCTCATGGTCACCATGCCGTGGCTGCTGTATCAGGCCTGGGCCTTCGTCGCGCCCGGCCTGTACCGGCGCGAGAAACGCCTGGCCCTGCCGCTGCTGGTGTCGGCGCTGGTGTTGTTCTACGCCGGCTGCGCGTTCGCGTTCTTCCTGGTGTTGCCGTCGGTGTTCGGTTTCCTGGTCAAGGTCACCCCGGTCGGCGTGGCGATGATGACCGACATCAACGCCTACCTGGATTTCGTGCTGATCCTGTTCCTGGCCTTCGGCATCAGCTTCGAGGTGCCGGTGGCGCTGGTGATCCTGGCCCTGCTCGGTTGGGTCACCCCGGCCCAGCTCAAGGAAGCGCGCGGTTACGCGGTGGTCGGCATCTTCGTCATCGCCGCGGTGATCACCCCGCCGGACGTGGTCTCGCAGCTGATGCTGGCGATTCCGATGTGCATCCTCTACGAGATCGGCATCATCGCCGCGAAGTGGGTGGCCTCCGACCGTCGCGACCGCGACGGCGAGGACGACGCTTCGACCGGGGACGCGCGCGACCGATGAGCGCACCGGCGAGCGCGCCGGCCGGGTTCTGGCCGCGCTACGCGGCCTGGTCGCTGGATGCGGCCGCGGTCGCCGCGGCGACCAGCGTCATCGGCGCCGGCCAGTGGCTGGCCCTGGCCGAATCGGCCCGGCGGGCCTATGCGGCGATGGCTGCACGCACCGCCGAGGTGATGGCCGATTCGGTGCTCGACGACCTGTCATTCGGCGGTTTCGCGCAACGGCTGCTCGCCGATCCGGCCCTGCATGCGGCGGCCACGACCACGGTGACCGCACTGACCGCGCTGGTGTTCGGCTGGATGCTCGCCTTCGCACTGCTCGGCGCGGTGTATGAGCTCGGTTTCGTGCTGTCGCCGTGGCAGGCCACGCCCGGCAAGCGTGCGCTGGGGCTGCGCGTGACCGGCATGGACGGACAGGCGCTTGGCCTGGGCCGCATCGCCCTGCGTTATTTCGGCGGCGGTCTGTCGTGGCTGAGCTTGAACATCGGCCATCTGCTGGCGATGGCGAAACCCGAACACCGCGCCTTGCACGACCGCCTGGCCGGTGCGCGGGTGGTGCGCGACGGCGACGCGCGCATGCCGCTGTGGGGTTGGGCCTGGGTGTTGCTGCAGCTGTCGGCGACCTTGTTCGCGATGGTCCGGCTGTTCGGCGCGATGCAGGCCACGATGGACGCGGCCGTGTATCAGGCCGGCGGCCTGTAGCTCACCAGCCGCTACCGTGGGCTCAGGCTTCCAGCTGTCCCGGACGCGGCGTCGATGAGGCCTGCTGCGTGACCGGCTGTTCGCCCTGGCCGAACACGTCGCGCCAGGCGTAGTAACAAGTGCCGACCATGACCACCACCACCACCGCGCCGTAGGCCAGGTACAACGAGGCGGCGAGCAGGGCGCCGACCACCGGGTGGATGAGGCTGCCGATCTGCACCAGCACGATCGCGATCACGCTCGCCAGCACCGCCGACACCACCACGCCGAGCACGAACAGCATCGCCGCGAGCAGGTAGGCGCCGAGGTTCCACAGCGAGGCGCTGACGCTGCGCTTGACCGCATCCGACAGGCTCAGCCCCGAGAACATGATCAGCGGCACCGAGATCAGCAGGATCGCGTTGCTGAAATAGTTGAACAGGAACTGCACCAGCATCATCAGGCCCGGGTGATCGGGCTCCGGTGCCGTGGCGACATGGCCGCTGAGCGCGCTGCGCATCATTTCCAGGTACTGCGGCCAGTAATCCTGGCCGGCCAGCCAGATCACCAGCGCGGTGCTGACCAGGGTCAGGGCGATCTGGATCAGGCCCAGCAGGGCGAGCGGGCCGGCCTTGCCCTGGCGCAGCGGCGCGAACAGGTCGCGCGCGCGCGTCGGCCGTCCGGCCTCGGCTTCGCGGATCACGTGCATGAGGCCGGCCAGCAGGATCGGCAGCAACAGCACCAGGGCGACGAACATCGGGATCAATGCGGTCGCGACGCTGGCCATGTCGGGGTTGGCGCCGCCGGCGAGACTGCGCGCCGGGGTCGCCAGCACCAGCGCCAGCAGATACAGCACCGCCATGAACAGCACCGCGGCGCCGAAGATCGCGCGCGGATTGCGCGTGCCCAGGTTGATCGCGCGGATCAGCCATTGCACGCCGTGGGTCAGCGGTACCTTGCGCATCGGTGGGGTCATCGGATCGATCCTGGCCGTGGGGCCGTATTGCTCGGTGAATACGAAGTCGGTGCAACGAATGAGGCCGCACGGTCGCAGGCCCGCGACCGTGCGGACGCGGCGCTCAGCGCCCGTGCAGCGCGCGCGCGTGGCCGACGAAACGCCGCAGCACGCGCCGTGCGAACGGCGTGGCGCTGACGCTGCCGGCGATGGTCCGGGGGCAATGGCCTTCGTTGCGCAGCGCGTCCTGGCGCGCCCGCACATAGCCGCGCATATGCGTGGCGCTGAATTCGGGGTGGAACTGCACGCCCCAGGCGTTTTCGCCCCAACGGAAGGCGTGGCAGGCATCGTGGGCGGAACGCGCCAGCACGGTGGCGCCGTCGGGCGCGCGCAACACGGTCTGCAGATGCGTGGCCTGGGCCGGGAACTGGTTGGGCAGGCCGGCGAACAAGGGGTCGTCGCCGGCGCTGGCGTGCAGCTCTAGGCCGATCGTGCCCATCTCGCGGCCGGCCGGGTGGTTGCCGACTTCGCCGCCGAGCGCATGGGCCAGCAGCTGGTGGCCGTAGCAGATGCCGAACAGCGGCAGGCGCGCGTGCGCGGCGTCGCGCAACCAGGCGGCGCTGCGTTCGCTCCAGTCGGCGCGGTCGGTGACCATCGCGCCCGAGCCGGTGACGATGGCGCCGGCGAAGGGGGGAGCCGGTGACGATGGCGCCGGCGAAGCCTTCGCGGCTCGGCAGCGGCTCGCCGTGTTCGACGTTGACCACCACCGCCTCGTCGCGATCGAGCCCGGCTGCGACCCGGATCCAATGCGGAAAGCCGCGGTGGCGGCGCATGGAGGCGACCGGCTGGCCGGTCTCGAGGATCAGGAAGGGCGGATTCACGGCGTGGCGGCAGGCGGGAGCGGTGCGAAACCAGGGGGAAAGCCCTGGCGCGCAAGGCTCGTCGCTATACTAACCCGCTTTGCTGCACTGCGATGAGACCATGGCCGCGAGCGACCACCCGACCCCGCTGATCACCTTCCAGAGCATGATCCAGCGCCTGAACGCCTTCTGGGCTGAACAGGGCTGCGTGCTGATCCAGCCGCTCGACCTCGAAGTCGGCGCCGGTACCTTCCACCCGGCGACCTTTCTGCGCGCGCTGGGTCCGGAGCCGTGGAACGCCGCCTACGTCCAGCCTTGCCGCCGTCCTACCGACGGCCGCTACGGCGACAACCCCAACCGCCTGCAGCGCTATTACCAGTACCAGGTGGCGATGAAGCCCAGCCCCGACAACATCGTCGAGCTGTACTTCGATTCGCTCAAGGCGCTCGGCGTCGACCCGATGGTGCACGACCTGCGCCTGGTCGAGGACAACTGGGAATCGCCGACCCTCGGCGCCTGGGGCCTGGGCTGGGAAGTCTGGCTCAACGGCATGGAAGTCACCCAGTTCACCTACTTCCAGCAGGCCGGCGGCCTGGAGTGCAAGCCGGTGCTCGGCGAGATCACCTACGGTCTCGAGCGCCTGTGCATGTACTTGCAGAACGTCGACAACGTGTTCGACCTGGTCTGGACCTACGGTCCGGACGGTACGCCGGTGACCTATCGCGACGTCTACCACCAGAACGAAGTCGAGCAGAGCGCCTACAACTTCGAGCACGCCGACGTCGCCGAGCTGTTCCATCGCTTCGACGCCTGCGAAGCCGAAGCGCAGAAGCTGATCGAACTTGGCCTGCCGCTGCCGGCCTACGACCAGGTCTGCAAGGCCAGCCACTCGTTCAACCTGCTCGATGCGCGCCGTGCGATCAGCGTGACCGAACGCCAGCGTTACATCCTGCGCGTGCGCAAGATCGCCCAGGGCGTGGCCGAGGCCTATCACGCGCAGCGCGAGAAGCTGGGTTTTCCCGGCCTCAAGCGCGCGTCGAAGGCCGAAGCCGCCTGACCCGCCGAAGCCCTTCCCCGCATGCGGGAGAGGGGTTGGGGTGAGGGCAGGCGCCTGAAGTCCGCCTGACCTCGCACCGAACACCTGCAGTTCGCTCGAATCTCACCCACCTCGCCGCAGCAAGCGCGAGGCGTCTTCCCCGAAGACGAAAACGCAAAGGCATCCGCATGAGCACGACGCAACCCCTACTGATCGAACTGGGCACCGAGGAACTGCCGGTCAAGGCCCTGCCCGGTCTGGCCCAGGCCTTCTTCGATGGCGTGCTCGACGGTCTGCACAAGCGCGGCATCGGTTTCGATCGCGAAGGCGCCAAGCCGCTGTACACGCCGCGCCGCCTGGCCGTGCGCCTCAACGGCGTGGCTACCGAGCAGCCCGAGCAGAAGAGCGAAGTGCTCGGCCCCTATCTCAACATCGCCCTCGACGCCGACGGCCAGCCGACCAAGGCGCTGCAGGGTTTCGCCCAGAAGGCCGGCATCGACTGGAGCGAGCTCGAACGCACCAGCGACGCCAAGGGCGAACGTTTCGTCCACCGCGCGACCAAACCCGGCGCCGACACCGCCAGCCTGCTGCCGGACATCGTGCGCGAAGCGCTCGCGGCGATGCCGATCCCCAAGCCGATGCGCTGGGGCGACCACGACTACGGTTTCGCCCGCCCGGTGCATTGGCTGGTGCTGCTGCTCGGCACCGAGGTGGTGCCGGCCGACTTGCTGGGCGTGCGCAGCGACCGCATGAGCCGTGGCCACCGCTTCATGCACGACAAGCCGGTCTGGTTCAGCGCGCCCGAGGACTATGTCGAATCCCTGCGCAGCGCCAGCGTGCTGGTCGACGCCGACGAGCGCCGCGAGCGCATCGTCCGCGAAGTCACCGCCGCGGCGCAGCAGGCCGGCGGCCAGGCGCGCATCGACGAAGGCATCCTGGAAGAGGTCAACGGCCTGACCGAATGGCCGGTCGCCATCGCCTGCGGCTTCGAGAGCGAGTTCCTCGCCGTGCCGCAGGAAGCCTTGATCGCGACCATGGAAGCCAACCAGAAATTCTTCCCGGTGCTCGACGCGCAAGGCCAGCTGACCGAGCGTTTCATCGGCATCGCCAACATCCAGTCCAAGAACGAGGCCGAAGTCCGCAAGGGCTACGAGCGGGTGATCCGCCCGCGTTTCGCCGACGCCAAGTTCTTCTTCGACGAAGACCTGAAGCAGGGCCTGGAGTCGATGGGCGACGGCCTGAAGACGGTGACGTACCAGGCCAAGCTCGGCAGCGTGGCCGACAAGGTCGCGCGCGTCGCCGCGCTGGCCGCAGCGATCGCGCCGGCGGCAGGCGTCGACCCCGCGCAGGCGCGCCGCGCCGCGGAACTGTCGAAGAACGACCTGCAGTCGCGCATGGTCAACGAGTTCCCCGAATTGCAGGGCATCGCCGGCCGTTACTACGCCCAGGCCGCGAACGAATCGGCCGCAGTCGCCGCGGCGATCGACGAGGCCTATATGCCGCGTTTCGCCGGCGATGCGATCGCGCCGTCGAAGCTGGGGCAGGTGGTCGCAATTGCCGAGCGTCTGGATACCTTGGCGGGCGGTTTCAAGGCTGGTTTACAGCCAACAGGTAATAAGGACGCATTTGGTTTGCGCCGCGCTGGCTTGGGCTTAGCTCGAACTCTTATTGGGGGAGAGCATGACGCGAGCATCTGGAAGCTTGTCTTCGGAGCGGTCTCGGCGCAGCCGATTCAGTCATATGCAGGGCTGAGTGACGCTGAGACCAGCTTGTTAATTGTTGATTTTATTTATGACCGCTTGAGAGGGTTCTTCGCAGAGCGGGGCACGACTTCGCAACAGTTCGACGCGGTGAGAAGCATCGTTAATGAGGAGTCTTCGCTCATAGATTTTTCACGTCGTCTGGAAGCCATCGCCGAATTCGCCAAGCTGCCCGAAGCCGAAGCGCTGGCCGCGGCCAACAAGCGCATCCGCAACATCCTCAAGAAGGTCGACGGCGACGTGCCGACCGCGATCGACCCGGCGCGTTTCGTCGAGAGCGCCGAGCGCGAGCTCGCCGACGTCGTCGATGCCGCGATCGCCGATACCGATCCGTTGTTGGCGCAACGCGATTACGTCGCAGTGCTCGGCCGGCTCGCCCGCCTGCGTCCGCAGGTCGATGCCTTCTTCACCCACGTGATGGTCAACGTCGACGACCTGGCGGTGCGCAACAACCGTCTGGCCCTGCTGAAGCGTTTGTCCGACCGCCTCGGCAGCGTCGCCGCGATCGAGCATCTGTCGATCTGAGTTCGGGCACCTCGCAGAAAACGAAAGGCCGGCGCAAGCCGGCCTTTTTGTTGCGTGCGGTTACGGTGCGGCCGAGTCTCATCGGACCCGAGGTCGTGCGCCAGACGAATCCGCGGCCTCGGCTCTGTTGCGAGTAGCCATGAAAAAGGAGCCGGCTTGCGCCGGCTCCTCGTTTCACGCTGCAAATTCCCGAGTCGAACTCAGAAGAACTTGTAGTTCACGCCGACGTAGTAGGCGCGGCCGATCGAGTCGTACAGACCCGAGCCGAAGCCCGTGCCGAACAGGTTGACCGGCGGATCGGAGTCGAACAGGTTGGTCACACCGCCGTAGATCTGCCAGCCGCTGTCCTTGATCGTGTAGCTGCCGCGCACATCGTGGAACACGCCCGAACCGGCCTTGATCGGCCTCGTCGAGGTCGGGTTCGAACGGTAGCTGGCGTTGGTCACGCGCAAGCCGCCGTCGGCGAAGCGGGTGCTCCAGTTCACGTCCCAGTTGTCGCGCATGTAGGAAGCGCGAACGGTGGCCTTCCATTCCGGGAAGCCCAGGGTCTTGTTCTGGTCGACCGACTCGTCCTTGTCTTCCTGGAACGGATAGTCGGTGTAGCCGAGCACCTTGGTGGCGTTGAGGTCCCAACGCATGCGGCCGCCCCACAGCCCGTGGCTGTAGTACATGCCGAGGTCGATACCGTCGGTGGTGGTGGCGGCGATGTTCTGGTTGATCGAGGTCAGGAAGCTGATCTGACCGTCGGGACCACGTTCGGTGTTGCGGCAGTAGATGTTGTCGATGCCGTTGGGGTTATCGACGCAGCGATCGGCGGTTTCCTGGAAGGTCGGCGCGGTGATCGAGTCGATGAGCTTGATCTCCCAGTAGTCGACGTTCATACCGAAGCCTTCCAGGAAGGTCGGGGTGAACACGAAACCCGCGGTCCAGCTGCGGCCGGTTTCCGGATCGAGATCCGGGTTGCTGCCCGACAGGCCTTCGTTGGTGGCGGAGAACTCATCGGTGAACGTCGGCGCCAGACCCAACGCGGCACAGTTGCGGGCGCGCACCGCGGGGTTCTTGGCGTTGCCGATGTTGTCCATATCGCAAGGATCGGCGACGCCGCCGAAGTTCTGCGACTGGCCGCCGAACAGTTCGTCGATGTTCGGCGCTCGCACCGCGGCCGACATGTTGCCGCGGACGCGCAGGCTGTCGTTGATCGCCCAGTCCAGGTTGTAGCGCCAGGCTTTGGCGCCGCCGATGGTGTCGTACTTCGAGTAACGCGCTGCAGCGCCGACGGTCAGGCTCTTGATCGCCGGCAGGTCGGCCAACAGCGGCACCGCGACTTCGGCCCAGATTTCGCGGACGTTGTAGCTGCCGCCCGAATTCGGGATCGCATTGAGGAAGGTCTCGAAGTTGATGTCCAGCGGATCGTTGATCGAACGGCTGGTTTCGCGGCGGTACTCGACACCGGTGCCGAAGCTGACCGGGCCGGCCTTGAGCTCGAACAGGTTGTTGTTGGTCAGCGAACCGCCGGCCACGAACTGGGTCAGGCGCGCCTTGGAGATCGTGGTGACGTTGAACCAGTTGGCCGCGGCCGGGCTGATCGCGCCTTCGCCGAAGACCGAGAACGGAATGCACGAGGCGGCGACTTCCGGCGACACTTGACCGTAGCCCTGGTTGAAATCCAGCGCCAGATTGGTGTGGCCCGGGTCGATCTTGGAACGGCAGACGATATTGCCGTTCGCGTCCTTGACCGCGTCCAGACCGGCGTAGAACCGCTCCATGTGACGGTTGTTGAGATTGCGGCGGCGCTCGTGGGTGCGGCCGTAGTTGACCGACACGTCGTACAGCCAGTCGCTGGTCAGCGCGCCTTCGGCGCCGAACACGACGCGGGCGGTCTGGCGGTCGGTGTCTTCGCCGCGCAGGCCGGCATCGACGTCGTTACGTCCGACGCGAATGGACTGGCGAGCGCCCATCAGCGCCAGCAGTTCCGGCGTCACGTAGGCGTTATCCCGCTCGATGATGTGCGGGTTGCCGGTGCCGCCGAACGCAGGCGAGAAGTACGACTTGCTGTGCACCTTGCTGTACATGCCTTCGAAGTACAGGCGGTGGTCCTGGTTCAGATCGAAGCCGGCGACGGCGCTGACGGTGTCGCGCTTGTACTGCGGCTGGATCTGCAGGTCCTGGTTGCCGTCGAGGCGGTCGCAGTTCTGGCAGGTGGCGTTGGTATTGCGCAGGGTCGGACTATCGCGATCGAACGGACCGTCGAAGCGCTGCTTGCGCACCTGGCCGTTCGGATCGAAGGTGTAGCGCAGTTCCGGCAGGAAGTTGCTGCCGAGCGAGAAGGTGCCGGCGCTGGTGATGGTGTAGTTGCCGGCGTTCGGCAGCAGGGTGTTGTCGAAGCCGCTGCCGGGCGAACGGATGGCGCGGTAGGCCTGCTTGCCGAAGCGGTCGCCGAACATCAGGCGGTCCTGCTGGCTGTGCTCGAACGACAGTGCGACGTTGCCGCGGTCTTCGGCGAAGTTCCAGCCACCGGTCAGCGAGATGAATTCCTTGCCGAAGCTGCCGTGCTGGCTGTCGCCGATCTGCGCGTGCAGGTTGGCGCCTTCGAACTTCTTCTTGAGGATGAAGTTGACCACGCCGGAGACGGCGTCGGCGCCGTACACCGCGGAAGCGCCGCCGGTGATGATTTCGACGCGCTCGACCCAGTCGGCCGGGATCAGGTTGGTGTCGACGGCCGAGGTGCCGGCGGACGCGCCGACCATGCGGCGACCGTTGACCAGCACCAGGGTGCGGGCGGTGCCGAGGTTGCGCAGGTCCTGCATCGCCACGCCGGCGGTGCCGATGAAGCGACCGGAGTTGCCCATCGTGAACGTGGTGGCCAGCTGCGGCATCGTCGTCAGCAGGTCGCCGATGTTGATCGCGCCGGTCGCCTTGATGTCTTCGGCGGTCAGGACGCTGACCGGGGCCGGGGAGACGACGTTCGGGTTGGAGATGCGCGAACCGGTAACGGTAACGGTTTCGATCTTGGTGACGTCTTCATTCGAAGCCGTTTCCGCCTGCTGTGCATAGGCGGGCGCGACGACGCCGACCAGTGCGGTACAAACAGCAGTGGTGAGTATTTTTCTGTTCACGAAGTGGACTCCTGAAATATGCAGTGACATTGCTTCCCTACCGTGTGACTTCCCTGATGGCTGGGAGTGGTGGATTGGCTGTTTTCTAGGAGACCCCGATGAGCCCGCAGCACAGCCCCCAGCGCTTGCGGTCAGTTCCCCTGAGGCCGAAATTACGACTTCTTAACGCCAGATGCAACGAATCTGCAAAGTGGCTGAACAAAATACGTAAGCAATACAAGCCTTTACCGGTTATCCTGATCGCTATGCCATTGATCCCCCGTCTTTTTTTCGCCGTCGCCCTGGTACTTGGAGCCGCCGGCACGGCCCGGGCGGCCAAAATCGGCAAAGTCGAGATCGTCGGCCTCGATGAGGCCATGACCCAAAACGTGCGCGTTTCCCTGTCCCTGGTCGATACGATCGGCAAGGACGTGTCCGGGCGCCGCCTGGGCTATCTGCTGCGCGAGGCCGAAAACGAGGCCCGCGAGGCCCTGGAGCCGTTCGGCTACTACTCGCCGACGATCAAGGTCGAGGATTCCCGCGGCACCCGCCGCCGCGCCCCGGCGCTGCCCGCCGACTCCAGCCCGGCTGAAGCCAGCCCGGTCGGGGCGAGCCCGGCCGACGCCGATCAGGCTGAAGCGAGCCAGGCCGAGGCCGGCATCGGCGAAGACCCGTCCGCCCGAGACGCTTCGTCCCAGGGCTCGGCCGCCTCGGCAGCGACCCCTTCGGTGCCGATCACCGTCACCCTGACCATCGACAAGGGCGAACCGGTCAAGGTGCGGCGCTCCGACATCGCCATCCTCGGCGCCGGCAGCGACGACCGTTACCTCAACCAGGACCTCGACGCCTTCCGGCCCGGCCCGGACCAGGTCTTCAATCACGAGCTGTACGAGGCCAGCAAGACCAAGATCACCCGGCGTCTGGCCGAGCGCGGCTACTTCGATGCGGATTTTTCTTCGCGGCGGGTGGAAGTGACTCGCGCCGAACATGCCGCCGACATCGACCTGGTCTGGACCAGCGGTCAGCGCTACGACATGGGCCCGATCACCTTCGAGCAGACGCCCAAGCGGATCATCCGCGACAGCCTGCTCGAGCGCCTGGTGTACTGGGAACAGGGCAGCTACTACCACCAAGGCAAGCTCGACCGCTTTCGCGAGTCGCTGTCGCGGCTGGATTATTTCGCCAGCATCGACATCGAGCCGCAGCCGGATCAGGCGGTCGACGGCCAGGTGCCGGTCAAGGTCGTCCTGACCCCGGCCAAGCGCAGCATCTATACCGCCGGCCTGAGCTACGGCACCGACAGCGGCGCCGGCGTGCGTCTCGGCCTGGAACGGCGTTACCTCAACGACCGCGGCCACAAGGCCCTGGCCCAGGTCGATTTCGCCGAGCGCCGCAAGACCGCGACCCTGCAGTACCGCATCCCGGCCTTCGCCTGGCTCGACGGCTGGTACACCTTCAGCCTGCAGGGCACCGACGAGCAGACCGACTACATCGACTCGCGCCGCATCGAATTGGTCGCCAGCCGCAGCGGCAAGATCAACCAGCGCTGGACCGCCACCGCCTCGGTGCACGGCCTGCGCGAGCGTTGGGCCTATGCCGACGAGGACGACGACGATCCGACCACGCCGGTCGAATACCGTTCGGCGACCTTTTTGTATCCCTCGTTCCGCGTCGAGTACGTCGATGCCGACGACCGCTTGTATCCGCGCAACGGCATCGCCGCCACCGCGATGCTGCGCGGCGGCCTGGAAAGCGTCGGTTCGGATGCGAACTTCCTGCAACTGCACACGACCGCGCGCTGGTACAAAGGCCTGGGCCCGCGCAGCCGCCTGATCGCCCGCGGCGAACTCGGCCACACCTTCACCGACGCCTTGGTCGACATGCCGCCGACCCTGCGTTTCTACGCCGGCGGCGACCGCAGCATCCGCGGCTACGAATGGCGCGAAGTCGGGCCGCGCATCCCCGCGATCGACGGCCGTAAGGCGTTCGCGCTGGGCGCCAAGAACGTGGTCACCGGCAGCGTCGAGTACGAGCAGTACTTCAACGACAGCTGGGGTGCGGCGGTGTTCGTCGACAGCGGCAGCGCGTTCGACAACACCCCGAAGCTGCGCACCGGCGTCGGCGTGGGCGTACGGTGGCGTTCGCCGGTCGGCCCCTTGCGGATCGACATCGCGCGCGGCCTGGACGACCCGGATTCGGGTTTCCAGCTGTATCTCAACATCGGCGCCGATCTCTAAGGCACGCGGCCAGGACGACCCTGCAACGACATGAGCGATACGCCGAAAACTCCCGAACAACTGCTGCTCGAACGCCGGCAGCGTCGTCGCGCGGCGGCCAAGCGCTGGGCCTGGCGCAGCAGTTTCATCGCCGGCTCGTTGACCCTGTTGATCGCGGCCGGCCTGTACTGGCTGATCAGCACCATCGCCGGCCGCGACCTGTTGCTGGCGCAGATCGTTTCGCGCCTGCCGGCCGATTCGACCTTCACCTGGACCGCGGCCGAGGGGCCGGTGTCGGGGCCGCTGACCTTGCGCGGCGTGCGCTTCGCTTATAAGGGCACGGTGTTCACCGCCGAGCGCATCTTCGTCGATCCGGCCTTGGGCCCCCTGCTCGGCCGCAAGCTGCGCCTGGACGCGCTGCAGGTCGAGAACGCCACCCTCGACCTGCCCAAGAGCGACGAGCCCTTCGAGTTGCCGAGCTGGCCCGAGGTGCTGCCACAGATCGAACCGCCGCTGGCCTTGCAGGCCGACGACGTGCGCATCGACGGTTTCAAGCTCAGCCAGGAAGGCGAGCCGCTGATCGACGTGCGCCGCCTGCGCGCCGGGCTCGATGCGCAGTCGGGCAAGCTGCATGTCGAGAAACTCGAAGCGCTGACCGACCGCGGCCGTTTCACCGTGCACGGCGAGTACGAACCGCGCAACGACTTCAAGACCGACGTGGTGGCGACCGTGGTGTTGCCGAGCGCGCCGGGGCGCACGCCGCCGCGGCTGGGCCTGGTCGCGCGCGGCGACCTGTCGCGCATGGACGTCGCCATCGCCGGCGCCGCACCCGGTCCGGTGCGTGCGAGCCTGACCCTGCGCGGCAAGGACGATCCGCGCTGGCAGTTGCGCGCGCGCGCCGATGCGCTCGATGTCGGCTTGCTGCTCTCGCCCGAGGCCAAGCCGAGCGACACGCCGATGGCGTTGCGCTTCGAGGCCGGCGGCGTCGGCGGCAACGCCGACCTCAACGGCGAATTCCGCCAGGGCGATCTGGCGGTGACGGTGTTGCCGTCGAAGATTTCGCTCAAGGACCAGGTGCTCGACGTGCAGCCGTTGGCGCTGCAGTTGTTCGATGGCACCGCGACGCTGCGCGGCCATGCCGACTTCACCGACGCCGACAACGGCCAGTTCAAGTTTGCCGTCAATGCGCGTGATCTGCGTTGGGGCGGCCAGCCCGCGGCGACCACCGCGACCGCGGCCGCCATCGCCAAGCCTTCGCGCGCGCCGCAGGCGCCGGCCACGCCGGCGATCGTGCTGGAGACCGCCGAGCTCGGGTTCGCCGGCACGGTCAAGGCCTGGGCGGCGATCGGTAAGGCTCGGCTGCTGCGCGACAAGCAAGCCGCGACGGTCGAGTTCGACGGCCGCGGCGACGACCAGCGCATGAGCCTGAAGACGCTCAAGGCCAAGATGCCGACCGGCCAGCTCGACGGCAGCGGCGACGTCGCCTGGGCGCCGGCGCTCGGCTGGAACTTCAAGGCGACGCTGTCGGGTTTCGACCCGGGTTATTTCGCGCCGGAATGGAAGGGCGCGGTCGACGGCCAGCTCGCCAGCACCGGCGCCACCCGCGCCGACGGCGGCCTGGACATCCGCGTCGACGCCGAACGCCTCGGCGGCCGTCTGCGCGACCGGCCGCTCGGCGGACGCGGTCGCTTCGCGATGCACGGTGCCGCGCCCGGCAAGAGCGACGACGCTTACGAAGGCGACGTCGCCCTGACCCTAGGCGGCAGCCGCGTCGATGCCAAGGGCAAGCTCGCCCAGGCGATCGAACTCGACGCCAAGCTGGCGCCGCTGCAGCTCAACGATCTGTTGCCGAACACCGCCGGCAGCCTTACAGGCACGCTCAAGCTCAGTGGCGCGCGCGATGCGCCGAACATCGACGCCGACCTGACCGGCAGCGGCCTCAAGTACGGCGACTACACGGCGGCGAGTTTCAGCGCCAAGGGCCGCCTGCCCTGGCGCGGCCGCGGCGGCGAACTGGCCCTGCGTGCGAGCGATCTCAATGCCGGCCTCGCCCTGTCGTCGGTGAGCGTCGATGCGCGCGGCGCGGTCGAGTCCCTGCAACTGCAGGCGCAGGCCGACAGCGAGGTCGCCCAGCTCGCACTGGCCGGCCATGCCGACAAGCGCGGCGCGACCTGGCAAGGCGCGCTGGCATCGCTGCAGCTGACGCCGAGCAAGGGCGCCTCCTGGCGTTTGCAGCAGGCCGCGCAGTTCCGTTGGGACGGACGCAATGGCGCGTTGACGAATGCCTGCCTGGCTTCGAGCAGCGGCGGTTCGCTGTGCGCCAGCGCGGACTGGCCGCGACGCGGTGTCGATATCAAGGGGCAGGGGTTGCCGCTGTTGTTGGCGCAAGCCTATCTGCCCGAGCGCAGCGACAAGCGGCCGTGGCTGCTGCGCGGCGAAATCGCGCTCGACGGCGAACTGCGTCCGGTCGGCAACGGCTGGCGCGGCCAGGTCGATATCAGCTCGGCCGGCGGCGGTCTCAAGTTCAGCGAACGCGCGCGCCGCGAACTGCTGCGCTACAACGCTCTGTCGCTGAAGGCGACCTTCGACCCGAACAAGCTCAACGCCGAACTCAAGGCCGGCTTCAACGACGACGGCCACATCGATGCCAAGATCGCGACCGGTTGGGACGCCTATGCGCCCCTGTCCGGAGACGTCTCGGTCGACACCGACGAACTCACCTGGCTGGAGATGTTCTCGCCCGACATCGTCGAGCCCAAGGGCCGTCTCGAAGGCCGCATCAGCCTGGCCGGCACGCGTTCGCAACCCTTGCTCGGCGGCCAGGCCCAGCTGAGCCAGTTCACCACCGAACTGCCCGCGCTCGGCATCGTCCTGCAGAACGGCAACGTCCGCCTCGACGCGCAGAGCGACGGCAGCGCGCGCATCGCCGGCAGCGTGCGCTCCGGCGAAGGCACCTTGAATATCGACGGCACGCTCGGTTGGCAGGGCGACGACACGCCGCTGGTGCTCAACCTGCGCGGCACCAACGTGCTCGCCTCCGACACCCGCGACCTGCATGCGATCGCCAACCCCGACCTGACCGTGCGCTACGCGGCCAAGCAGCCGCTGCAAGTCACTGGCACCGTGACCATCCCGACCGCGCGCATCGACCTGGAACGCCTCGACCAGGGCGTGTCGGTGTCCGAGGACGTCGTGGTGCTCGACCCGGCCGATCCGGAAGACACCGGCGCTTCGCCGCTCGACCTCGATCTGACTCTGGTGGTCGGCGAGCAGGTCAAGCTCAACGGCTTCGGCCTCGACGGCAAGCTCGGCGGCCAGATGCGGGTGCGTTCGCGCCCGGGTCGCGAGATGACCGCCAACGGCGCGCTCAACGTCGAAGGCCGCTACACCGCCTACGGCCAGAAACTGCAGATCACCCGCGGCCGCCTGGCCTGGAACAACGGCCCGGTGTCGGACCCGATCCTCGACGTGCGCGCCGAACGCGAAGTCGGCGCGGTCACCGCCGGGGTCGACATCAGCGGCCGGGTCAGTTCGCCGCAGGTCAATGTCTGGTCGAACCCGGCCAGCTCGCAGTCCGAAGCGCTGGCCTATCTCGCACTCGGCCGGCCGTTGTCGTCGGTCAGCGGCGACGAAGGCCGCCAGCTCAACGCCGCCAGCGCTGCGCTCTCGGCCGGCGGCGGCATGCTCGCCTCGCAGCTCGGCGCCAAAATCGGCCTCGACGATGCCGGCGTGATGGAAAGCCGCGCCCTCGGCGGTTCGGTGCTCGGCGTCGGCAAATACCTGTCGCCGCGCCTGTACGTCGGCTACGGCGTGTCCCTGCTCGGCACCGGCCAGGTGCTGACCTTGAAGTATCTGCTGCGCAAGGGCTTCGACATCGAGATCGAGTCGAGCACGATCGAGAACCGCGCTTCGATCAATTGGCGCAAGGAAAAATAATGCTGCGCGAGCGATCAGTGGGCATTGTTTAGGAGTGCCGGAGCGGCCGGCTCCTTGCCGCATATAAGAAGGGGCCGGAACAGCCCCGCTTCTTGCAGCGCGCAGTACATCGAGTGCGCCAAGGACCGCCCTTGTCGGTCGACCAGAGTTCTACAGCATAACTGTGGAGTCGCGTTGGTTGAGTCTTGTGTGAACATCACTCGGAAATCAAAGTGCCATGACATCTTCGCCATTAGTCCGCCATATAGGGGTTGCTGCTGTCTCGCTAGCAATTTCGTTGATTTCAGTGTGGCTATATGTGCGCCTGGGACAGCCGCCTCTGAACGTCATCTACGAACTCCTGTTTCTTGTCGGCATATACGCAGGATTTCTATGGTCTAACTGGCCCCTGTTTGCTGAAAGGAGCGCGCTCGAGAAAGCGGTAGGGAGGGGCATTTTTTCAGCAATCGCTACGGCGGTCTGGTTGCTTATCGACTTCTGTGCAGCTGCAGCGTTTCAGCTTGCGATTGGGGGAGCCCTTTGACCTGATCGGCTTGGGAGCGTGTCGCTCAGTTGGTGCAAGGAGAGTAGGCGGTATCGTTCGCGGGCTACGGCGATGAAAGCCGCTCGCCAGTAAGGAGAGCCACGATGAAGCTGTGCGAACACGCGGTGCTGATGGCCGGCTACAACCGCTGGATGAACGACAAGATTTATGCGGCGGCCGCGCGGTTGCCGCACGAGGCGGTGAGCGAAGACCGCGGTGCGTTCTTCGGTTCGATCCTGGGCACGCTCAATCATTTGCTGGTGGCCGACCTGATCTGGCTGCATCGTTTCGCCAGTTATCATCCGACGCGTTTCGAGGCGCTGGACCCGATTCGCAACATGGCGCCGCCAACCGCCATCGATCAGCAACTGCACGATCGTCTCGCACCCTTGCAGGCGCAGCGAAGCGAGCTCGATGCGCGGATCGAGGATTGGGCCGGGTGCCTGACCGATGCGGATCTCGATCAGGTGTTGGTCTACGCGAACACCAAAGGCGTCGTTTCGCGTCGCGATTTCGGCGGCCTGTTGATGCATTTCTTCAATCACCAGACCCATCACCGCGGCCAGGTCACGACCTTGTTGACCCAGGCCGGCGTGGACGTCGGCGCAACCGATTTATTGTTGCTGTTGCCGCAGCACGCGCCGGACTGAAGAGCGGGGTTCCGCCGGGCCACAGCGTCCGCGGCATGGCCCGTGACGCGACCTGAATGCGCCGCGCCTTCGCGCAAATCCGCATACAGCGCACGAATCCAGGCCATGCGGATGATGGCTTCGCGTAGAGGGCCGCTGTTGTCGCCACGATAAAGAAACGTTTCGGCGCGCCGAGCTCGTGTCGTCGAGGCGCGACATCGTTGCGTTCGGATTGTGCGCGCAGTCACGACTCGCGCATGCGACTTCGCGCATGCCGTGCGCGTGCTCGCGACGAGCTGTGCTAATGAAACGTAGGCAGCGCTTGCACGCGCTGCGCTTGCACATGCATGGGTGTCGCGCTTGGCCGTGCGCAAGCCGCGCATGGCGACGACGCGTCGCGATTGCATGGGTATGATGCGGTCCGCCGGATCGTGGGGAGACGATCGCGCCGATCGGCGACGGCTCATACGCAGGATGCTCCATCCATACGCCATTCACTGGCGCGGGCGCAGAGGTTCGTGCCACAGGGGGAACCAGCATGCAGACACCTCGCTTCACCACAACCGCGTTGTGGCTTTCGATCGCACTGACCTTGAGCGCCTGCGGAGGCGGCGGAGGTGGCGACAAGAAAGGCGGCGAAACCGCGCCGGCTCCGGGCACGCCGCCCGGCACGCCGCCGACTACGCCGCCCCCGCCGCCCACGCCGCCGGGAGCGGTTGCGTTGGAGATCGCTCAACTCGAACTCGCCCAGACCCACGTGCTGCCGGAAGCCGGGCTGAGCTGGACTTTGCGCCAGGCCAAGGAGCGGCTGCATGCGGTCGGCGGGCGCGAAGCGCTCGCACTGCTGCGCCTGTCGGCCGAAAACGCCGGCAATCCGCAGTTGGAAGGCTGGGCCAACGGCGTTCAACTCGGCACCGTTGCGGTGTCCGCTTCGATCCCCGCCACCGAGGCCGGCGGTGCGGCCTATCCGGGCGCGCGTTACAGCGCGAGTTTGCCGGCGGCGTGGTTGGTGCCCGGTTTGCAGTTGCGCGTGCGCGCCGACAATTACCGCGTCGGCGCGTTTCGCTCGCCCACGATCGGCGCCGACAGCCCGGTGACCCTGCGAGTGCTGCCGCTGTATCTGTTCGGCGCGAACGAGAGCAACTCGGTGCCGCTGGCGACCTCCGGCGCGCCCGATGCCGCCACCGTGACCGAGATCTTCGCCAAATGGCCGGTGGCCAGCGTGGTTGCGCAGAACCATCCGGCGCAGCGCGCGGTATGGCCGACCTTGTCGATCGCGCCGAGCGGCGGCAAACCGGCTTATCTGGCGCGCAGCACCGACGACGAACAAGCGGGCTTCCAGGTCATGGGCGCCACCTTGAATCTGCTCGGCGGACTGCTCGCCGCCAACGGCGAATCCTCCGGGCCGGTGCAGTACTACGCGCCGCTGATCCTGTTCGATGCGGCCGGCAAGCTCAAGCATCCCGGTGGCGGCCTGGGGTCGATCGGCGGCGACACCGGCGTCGGCGATCATGGCTACTCGGGCATCTTCATCCATGAGCAGGGCCATGCGATGGGGTTGCCGCATCAGGGCGGCGCCTACACCGACGGCAAGTACCCCTATCTCGCCGGCAGCTTGAACGGATCGGTTTGGGGCTACGACAGCACGCGCAAGGAGTTCCTGGCGCCGTTCGTACCGGCCACCGCATCGCGTTATCGCAACTGCGCCGGCGATACCTTCGACAGCACGCCGCGACAACTCGATGCGCAGGGCCGCTGCATCAAGCAGGACCCGATGCAGAGCGGTTCCGGCGACGAGGCGCGCGGCTACCGCTTCGCCACCTTCTCCGATTACAGCGTCGCGATGATGCAGCGCCATCTGGAAGGCACCACCTCGACCGACAAGAACGGAGCGCGCGTGTACTCCGGCGGCAGCATCGTCGCCGATGCGGCCTTCCCCGGCGGCTACAAGCGTTGGGACGGGATCGACCGGCGCTGGATCGACGTTGCGCCGAAGACCGCCGACAACGGCCTGTACGGCTTCAACCAGGGTTTGCCGGAGCGGCGCGACGTGCCGGTGCAGGCGATCGCGGTCGCTTACAGCCGGGCCGGTACCGCCAACGTTTCGCAGATCTACCCGCCGATCGGTTTTCGCGGCAACCTGCTGCGCTACATCGATCCCACCGATGCGGCGCAGCGTACGAGCATCGTGCCGAACACCGGGACCTATGCGTGGTACTGCCACAACGGCGGCTGCGACTACACCTTGCGCGTGACCTATGCCGATGGCGGCGTGCGCCACGTGCTGCTGCAAGGCGGCTTCCGTCCCTGGTTCGGCCCGACCACCGCGCCGCCGGCCAGCGCCGGCGATCCCAACAACGGCGACAGCTTCCGCACCTGGGTGGTCAACGTGCCCGCCGACAAGGCGATCTCGCGGATCGAGCTGCTGGATTCGCCGAAGGGGTGGGAAGGCCTGCCGGCTGCGCCGACGGTGTTGCTGTCGCGTCAGGTGCCGGCGGTGAGCGCCCGCGCCACCGAAGCCGGCGCGAACGATGCCGCCTGCATCGAGCTGGCGACCGTCGCCGTACCGCTCAAGGCCGCACCGGAGCCGCGTTGCGCCTCCACGCCGCGCCCGGCCGCGTTGCCGGCGAGCGAAGCGTCGGCGCCGCAACCGGCGGCGGACCTGCGTCTTCGCGCATGGCTCAGCAGCTTGCTCAGGCGTTGACCCCACACGCGACCGATCGTCGCGATGCGCCCTGCCCCGTCCGCAATTGCGGCGGGGCAGGCGCCCTGCGTCGGTACTTCGCGCCCTCATGAGGTGCAGCTGCTGCGACGCGCCGTTCGTTGGTCAGGCGAGCGAACCAGCGAGTGGCGCCTATCCGCTGCAGGCGTCGCGTATGACCTGCACTTCGCGTTTGACCTCGCTGCCGTCCGGTCGCGCGTCGCCGATGCCGCGCAGCAGGCCGTCGAGCGTCGCCCGCGCCTGCCCCCGCTGCGGCCCGCGGCAACGCACCTGCGCGGCATAGGCCTGCGCGCGCCAGCCGAGCTCGCGCAATTTTTCGTCGGTGGTCGGCAGTTCCGCCAGCGAATCCAGGTGCGCGAGCGCGGCGGCATCGCCGGACAGCGCCTGCACCTGGGCCAGGTCGAGTTCGGCGTGACGGGTGTTCGGGTGGCGTTCGCCATAACTCTTGCGGGTCAGGCTGACCGCTCGCTGCAAGTGGTCGAGGCCGCGGTCGCGTTGGTCCAGCGCGATCTCGACATCGCCGAGCAGACGCTCGGTGTCGCCGACCAGACCGTGCTCGGCGCCGAACTCGGTCACGCGCAGCGCGCGGATCTCGTCGAGCAGGATCCGCGCCATGGTATTGCGGCCGGTCGCATGCAGCACCGTCGCCTGTGCGAACAAGGCCTCGGCGAGGCGGCCGCGGTCGAGGTGCTTGCGCGAAATCGTCACCGCGTATTCGAGTTCGCTCAGGGCGCGATCGACATCGCCGCGTTCCCAGGCGATCAGGCCCAGACTGCTGTGCAGGCCGGTCAGATCGGAATGATCGGCGCCCAGACGCGGGGTCAGTACGTTGCGCAGCTGTTCCAGCTCGATCTGCGCCTGCACGTACTGGCCTTGCTCGATGTGGAAGGCGGCGAGCTGGCGGCGCACGGCCAGGGTGGCCGGATGCTGGCCGCCGTTGACCTCCAGGGCGATCGCCAGCGCTTCCTTGGCATCGCGTTCGGCGTCGTTGAGCTGGCCGAGGTCGTGTCGCAGCGCAGCCAGGTTGCGGCTGATCTCGACCTGCAGCGGGTGGCGATCGCCCACGCTCTGCTGCAGGCGCCGGCGCGCCTGCTCGAAGCCCTGCAGGGCCTGGCGGCTCTGCCCGGCATCGGCTTGCAGGCTGGCGAGGTCCATCAGGTTCTCGACTTCGCCGACGTCGCTGTTCTCGAGCATTTCGCGGCGCAACGCCAGCGAACGTTCGAACAACTGCCGCGCACCCTGGCGCTCGCCGTTGGCCTGCCGGCAGCGGCCGAGTTCGGAATAGAACTCGCTGGCCTGGTTCGGCAATTGCGCCTGTTCGCGCCGGGCCAGATCGAGCCCGGGTTGCATCAGCGCCGCGCATTCGCGCGGCTGAGCGAGCAGGCGCAGCACCTTGCCGCGTTGGGTGATCGATTCCAGGCGCAGGCTTTCGGGGATGTCGTCGTCGGTGCTGGCGATGATGCTGGCCTGGCGGTCGAGCAACGCGCGCGCTTCGTTGTAGTCGCCCAGGCTGGTGCGCATGCGCGCGATCACCCCGAACAGCTCGGCGCGCGCGCGCGGTTGCCGCGCGAGTTCGCGCGTACCGCGGATCACCGAGGCGTCGAGCAGGCCGCGCAGGTCCAGTGCTTCGCCTTCGGGCGTGCCGCGCGCGCTTTCGAACAGGCCGACCATGAAGTCCTGCATGGCCTGGGCGCGGCTGGCTTCGCCGACCGCTTCGCGCGCCTGCCAGGCGACGATGCCGAGCGCGGCGCTGAGCACCAGGGTGACCAGGGCCGCGGTCGCCAAGGCCCAGCGGTGGCGGGCGACGTATTTGTTGAAGCGGTAACGCAGGCTTTGCGCCCGCGCCAGCACCGGCCGGCCGGCTTCGAAACGCTGCAGGTCCAGCGACAGCGCTTCCACCGAGGGATAGCGCTGCTCGGGACGCTTGGACAGGGTCTTGAGGACGATGTTGTCGAGGTCGCCGCTGAGCTGGCGGGCGAGGCGGCGCACCGAGTTCGGATCGACCTCGGCGTCGTCGGCGTCGACGTAGCGCAGCACCGCCTGCGAAGGCCGCAGCGGATCGGCGGCGAGGATCGCCTCTTCCCACTCGGCGTCGGTCTGGCGCTTCAACCGATAGGGTTTGGAATCGGTGAGCAGCTCGTACAGCACCACGCCGAGCGAATACACGTCGGTCATGGTGGTGACCGGCTCGCCGCGCACCTGTTCGGGCGCGGCGTAGTGCAGGGTGAAGGCGCGCGCGCCGGTGCGGGTCTGCTCGGGCAGCGGCACGTCGTTGCTGTCGAGCAGCTTGGCGATGCCGAAATCGAGCAGGCGCACGTCGCCGGCCGGCGTCACCATGATGTTCGACGGCTTGAGGTCGCGATGGACGATCAGGTTGGCGTGGGCGTGGCTGACCGCGTCGCAGATCTGCTGGAACATGCGCAGGCGCTTGTCGAGCGGCGTGCGCTGGTTGCGGCAGTAGTCGGTGATCGGCTCGCCTTCGACGTACTCCAGGGCGAGGTAGGGCAGGCCGTCGCGGCTGATGCCGGCATCGAGCAGGCGCGCGATGTGCGGATGCGCCAGGCGGGCGAGGATCTGCCGCTCGCGGGTGAAGCGCGTGCGCAGGTTGGTGTCGGCCAGGCCCGGACGCAGCAGCTTCAGTGCGACCCTGCGCTGGTACAGGCCGTCGGCGCGCGAGGCCAGCCAGACCTGGCCCATGCCGCCTTCGCCGAGCAGGCTTTCCAGGCGGTAGGTGCCGACCTCGACGCCCGGGCGCATGCCGGTGTTCTGCGGCGCGACCAGGGGCTCGGAAAGAAAATCCTCGTGGCCTTCTTCGAGCGCGATCAGCTCGGTGAGCTGGTCGGCCAATTCGGCGTCGTCGGCGCGCAACTCGCTCAGGCGTTCGGCGCGCGCGACCGGGTCCAGCTCGAGCAGCGCGTCGAGCAAAGGGGACAGGCGTTGCCAGCGTTCGGCATCCATGCGCGGTCAGTCGGTTTCGATACGACGGTCGTCGGCGATGTGGATCATGACGATGCGCATGGTGTGCGGGCGCGCTGCGCGGCGGCAGCCGGGGCGATGACGGAACGCGGCAGGCGCGGACCGTGCGTCAGCGGCTGGGCTCGTCTTGCAGCGAGGCCAGCAGGAACAGACGGGCCTTCTGCCAGTCGCGGCGGATGCTGCGCTCGGAGCGTTGCAGCAGCGCGGCGATTTCCAGTTCCGAAAGGCCGGCGAAATAGCGCAGCTCGACCACCTGGGCGAGGCGCTGATCGACGGCGGCCAGTTTGGTCAGGGCGGTGTCCAGACCGAGCGTGTCCTCGTCCAGGCGCAGGCCGCCTTCGACGTCGTCGGGCAACTCGGTGACGCGGTGCAGATCGCCGCCGCGCTTCTGCGCCAAGCGCTGGCGCGCGTAGTCGACGACCACGCTGCGCATCGCCGAGGCGGCGTAGGCGAAGAAATGGGCGCGATCGTCGAACTGCGCTTCGCGCCGGCCGACGAGTTTGAGGTAGGCCTCGTGCACCAGCGCGGTCGCGTCCAGGGTCTGGCCGTGCTGGCCGGCGAGCTGGCGCCGCGCCATGGTGTGCAACTCCTGATACAGAGTCGCGAGCACGCGATCGAGTGCGCCGCGATCGCCTTCGCGGGCGGCATCCAACAGGATCGTGATGTCAGCGCTTTCGGCCATATCGCCCCTCGACTCGGTGGAGACTATAGCGCGTTCATCTTCACATGATAGCGACCATGGTGGCATCGCCCGCGCCGCGCCGGCGCCGTTCGTCCGGAACCGGCGCCCGCAACCTGCGGACCGCTGAGGACGAGCCGGCCCGGCGGCGGGCAGCGCCGGGTCGCCGCTTCAGCGTTGGCAGTGCCCGCACCAGACCGTGGTGCGCTGGCCGATGCTGGCCTGTTTGAGCGGCCGTCCGCAGCGCGGGCAGGGTTCGCCGCCGCGGCCGTAGGCCGACAGCTCCTGCTCGAAATAGCCGGGCGCGCCGTCCGGGCTGATGAAGTCTCGCAGGGTCGTGCCGCCGCGCTGGATGGCGTAGGCCAGGATGTCCTTGATCGAGGCCGCGAGCTCGCCGTAGCGGTCGCGCGAGACCTTGCCGGCCGCGCGCAGCGGCGACACCCCGGCCGCGAACAAGGCCTCGGCGACGTAGATGTTGCCTACCCCGACCACCACCCGCTGATCCATCAGGAAGGTCTTCACCGGCGCCTTGCGGCCACGGCTGAGCTCGAACAGGTAGTCGCTGTCGAAGGCGTCCGAGAGCGGCTCCGGGCCGAGGTCGCGCAGCAACTCGTGGGTCTCGCCGGGCGCCTGCCACAGCAGGCAGCCGAAGCGGCGCGGGTCGTTGAAGCGCAGCACCTGGTCGGAATCGAGCAGCAGGTCGACGTGGTCGTGCGCGCGCACCGGCGTGTCCGCGGGCAGCACGCGCAGGCTGCCGGACATGCCCAGGTGCAGCAGGGCGCTGCCGGCGGCGGTGTCGAGCAACAGGTACTTGGCGCGGCGGCGCACCGCGTCGATGCGTTCGCCGGGCAGGGTGTCTTCGATCTGCAGCGGGATCGGCCAGCGCAGGTCGGGGCGGCGCAGGATCGCGGTGACGACGCGGCGGCCTTCCAGATGCGGCGCCAGCCCGCGCCGGGTGGTTTCGACTTCAGGCAATTCAGGCATGCGGCAAGGGTACTATCCCGGCCAGGCCGCGCATCGTTCGAAGGCCGAAACTGGGAGTCGCTTCATGCCGCACGCGCCTGCGTCCGAGGAAGCCGCCGCACACCGGTCACGGCTCGCCGCGAAGGCGCCGGACGAACCGCTCGCCGCGAAGGCGCCGGACGAACCGGCCGCGCACCCGCCGGGCCGGCGCCTGCGCAGTTTCGCCAGCGCCGAGATCGACATGGCGCTCGACGCCCTGGGCTGGCGCGGCAATCGCATCCATGCCGGCGTGCACCTGGCGCGCAAGGGGCTGCGGCGGGTCCGCGCCACGCTCGCCCTCGGCGGCGGCGCGCTCGGTCCGGGCGCGGTGTTGGTCGACCGCGAGTTGCGCCGGCTCAACCGCGATTTGTCGGCATTGCGCGACGCCCATGCGCTGGTCGAAACCCTGGACCGTCTGCTGCGCCTGTCGCTCGAGGCCGAGGTCCGCACCCTGCTGCGTCGCGCCCGCCGCCGCGCCGCGCAGGCCCGCGCGCGGGTCGCGCACCAGGCCCGCGCCGACGACCCCGAGCTCGGCGCGCGCCGTTCTTTGTTGCGGGTGTTGCGCGCCGCGCTGCGGGCGCTGCCCTGGGACGGCCTGAAGCCGGAGGACTGGCGCGGGGCGGTCACCGCCAGCCTGGCGCGGGTCGCCCGCGGCGCCGAACGCGCGCGCCGCAGCGGCGTGGACGAGGACTGGCACGACTGGCGCCGGCGTGCGCGGCGGTTGTCGCAGCAGCAACGCGCCCTGAAAGCGGCCAAGCTGGGCCGCGATGCGCCGAAGTTCGACAAACACACGATCGAGCGCCTCGGCGCGGCCCAAGACCTGAACCTGCTGCTCGATCATTGCGGGCGCCGTTCGGTGTTCGGCAAAGCCGACCGCGGCGCCTTGCGGCGCTATGCCGAGGGCGAGCTGGCGCGGTCGCGCGGGGAGATCGTGAATGGGGAAGGGCGCGGCTCGGACTAAGGGCTGTTCCTCGCTGCTGGACCCTCGCCCCAACCCCCTCAGCTTTGCACTTTCTGCGGTCGCCGCGAGCCGGAAAGGGAGTAGGGAGAGGGAGCAAAACGGGTTGGAAGACAGGCTGGGCCGGGCTGCCGCGACCGCCGGTCGGCGGGCGCCGGCTGAACCCTTTCGGCCGCGCCCGTTGCGGGCGTCCTTGCCCGTTGGAATAAACGACCCCATCACATCGCAGAGCCGTACCGGCGCGAAGGGTCCGCGCCGGGTGGCATCATTTGCTCAGGACCGGCCGCTTCGGGCCGGCCCCCGTGGTCTGTCGGAGTTTCGAAATGCCCGCTTCCCTGATCGATTTCCTTGCCGGCGGCCTGGTCCAGGCCGGCTTCTGGGAACTCGCCGTGTACTTCCTCGCGGTCACCCAGCTCACCATCATGTCGGTGACGCTGTACCTGCATCGCTCGATGGCGCACCGCTCGGTCGATTTTCATCCCGCGCTGGCGCACGTGTTCCGTTTCTGGACCTGGCTGACCACCTCGATGATCACCAAGGAGTGGGCGGCGATCCATCGCAAGCACCACGCCAAGTGCGAGACCGAGGAAGACCCGCACAGTCCGCAGTTCAAGGGCATCGACACGGTCATGTGGCGCGGCGTCGAGCTTTACCGCGAAGCGCGCGGCGAGCGCGAGGACATCGAGAAATACGGCAAGGGCTGCCCGGACGACTGGATCGAACGCAAGCTCTATACGCCGCATGCGACCTTCGGCCCGACCTTGCTGCTGTTCATCAGTTTCGTCCTGTTCGGCTTCGCCGGCGTGGCGATCTGGGCGCTGCAGATGGTGTGGATTCCGTTCTGGGCCGCCGGCGTGGTCAACGGCCTCGGCCATTGGTGGGGCTATCGCAATTTCGAGACCACCGACACCGCGACCAACCTGACCCCGTGGGGCTTCTGGATCGGCGGCGAAGAGCTGCACAACAACCATCACGCCTTCCCGAGCTCGGCCAAGTTCGCCCTGCGCAAGTGGGAGTTCGACATCGGCTGGGCGGCGATTCGCGGCCTGCAGGCCGTGCGCCTGGCCAAGGTGCTGCGCGTCGCGCCGACCCTGGACGTGCGCCCGAACATCGCCATGCCGGACACCGAAACCCTGCGCGCGTTGCTGGCGATCCGCTTCCAGGCGATGACCGACTATTACCGCAGCGTGACCCTGCCGACCCTGCGCGAAGAAGCCGCGCACGCCGGCGACCGCATGCGCACCCTGCCGCGTCGTCTGCGCAAGGGCCTGGCCGACGGCGGCCGCTGGCTCGACGACGGCGCGCGTGCGCGCTTGCAGAGCTGGATCGACGAGCGGCCGCGCATGGCGACCTTGGCCGAATTCCGCCAGCGCCTGGCGCAGGTGCTCGACGACCGTTCGCACGATGCGCAGGCCACCTTGAACCGTCTGCACGCCTGGTGCGTCGACGCCGAGGCCAGCGGCATCCAGTCGCTGCAGGCGTTCTCCGCGCGCATGAAGGGCTACGCGCTGGCGCCGGCGCGCCACTGAGCGTTCGAAGCCGGTTCGCCGGTTGGGTCGTTCCAATAAGAACCCGCGCAGCGATGCGCGGGTTTTTTATTGCCGCACATGCAGCGCGCCGTGCAGGCCGCGGCGGCTCGGCCGCCGCCCTGCGCGGCAGCCTCTTCAGGACCGCGACGCCCATCAGCATTTGCCGCCCGGCGAGGGTGTAGCGTGCGCAGGAATGGAGTCGCCGCGCCGGACCGCGTCCCGCGCCGCATAAGGAGATGCCGCATGCGCAGGGACATCGCTGCCCGAGACATCGCTGCTCGGACCATCGCCGCCGTCCGCGCGCCGCTTCCGATTCCCTCTTTCCTGCCTGCCCGTGCCGCCCTGGGCCGTACGGGATCGACGTCATTGCAAGGACGAACCCGCCACCCGTGAACGCGCCGCGCGCCAGGGACGGGGCCGCGCTTCAAGCAAAGGAGACAGAACAGATGAAGGTATTCCGTAGCAAGCGCATCAAGCTGCTCATGCTGGCCTCGTTGTTCGCTGCCGGCATCGGCTTCGGCGTGGCCCAGGCCGACAGTCCCTACCGCGAAGGCTGCCCGCCGAAGGCCGGCTGCAAGTACGGCGGCCAGCGCGTCGGTTGCTGCATGCTGCCCTGAGGATCGCGAACCATGAGGACTTTTCGCAGCACCCGCGTGAAGTACCTGGCGATCGCCGCGCTGTTCGCCGCTTCGGTCGGTTTCGGCGCGGCCCAGGCCGACAACAAGTACGCCGAGGGCTGCGCGCCCAAGGCCGGCTGCCAGTTCGGCGGCAATCGCTTCGCCTGCTGCATGGACGATTCCTGATCCGAGGCGGTCGATGATCCGTGCGCGACCGGCCTTGCGCCGTGCGCACCCGTGTTGCCGGCGTCGCCTGCGCGCCGCCGGCAACCCTGATCGGCCGAGTCGGCAGCGCAGGATCCCGCGATCCGCGGCCCGGACTTGCCTGGCGCCGCCGCCCGCGTCAGGCTGCGCGGCAAAGCCGCCGTTCCCGGCGCCACCCGGTTCCCGTGCATGCGCCGACTGATTGCGATCGCGTTCTGTATTCCGTTCGTCTGCGCGGCGCAGCACGTCGCCTCGACCGGCGACTATTTGTCGCGCATGGACGGCGACCAGGACGGCAAGATCTCGCTGCTCGAGTACCAGGACTGGCTCAGTTACGCCTTCGACGCGATGGACGCCAATCGCGACGGCCAGTTGGATGCGCAGGAGCAGCCCGCGAGCGGCCGCGGCGCACGCGCCGCGCTGTCGCGCGAGCAGCATCGCCTGACCCTGGCCGAGCGTTTCGGCAAACAGGACCGCAACCGCGACGGCTGGCTCGACGCGCGCGAACTGGCCTCGCCCCCGCAGTGATCGCCGGCCTGAACGGCTCGCTGGGCCGAGGCGAACGCTAAGGTCACGAGCGTCGCGTTTCCGGTGCGTTGCGCGATGCGCATCCGGCGAATTCTCCGCAGCCCGTCGCATTGCCCGGATTGCGCAATTGCCGCCGCTGCGCCGCGCGTGATACCTAGTCGCGATGAATTACGCATTGCCCCGCGGCGAACTGGATACGCTGTTCGCCGGCCCCCAATCGGTCACTTCCGAACAACGCCGCGAACTGGCCGAACTGATCGTCGAACGACTGCGCCAGGTCCATGGCGAACGCCTGCTGGCGGTCGCCATGTACGGCTCGACCGCGCGCGACGGCGACGGCCCGTACTCGGACATCGAACTGTGGGCGGTGCTCGACGACGACGCCCTCGGCGCCGACTACGACGAAACCCTGGAATGGGTGCACGGCCGCGGCAAGGCCGAGCTCAACCTGATGTCGCGCACCGCCATCGAGGCCTACGCGCGCGAAGTCGACGAAGGCTGGGCGCTCAGCCACGGCCAGTTCGTGCATGCGCGCGCGCTGTGGATCGCGCCCGACCACGGCGCCCTGGTCGAGACCTTGCGCTCGCTCGCCGCGCATCCGAACGATGAGGCGGTGGACGCGGCCTTGGCCGAAATCGTGGTCGGCGAGCTGTACGAACTGGTCGGCAAGCTGCGCAATCGCTATGCGCGCAAACCGCTGTCCCTGCTCGCCTGCGAGTTCGCCCAGCACCTGGCCTGCCTGATCGGCCTGGCCGAGCGGCACGTGTTCGCATCGAGCGGAACCATGTTCGACGAGGCCGCCGACCTGCCCGGGCCGGACGGCGCGGCGCAATTGTTCGGCCTGGTGGGCCAGGGCGATCTGCGCGACGAAGTGGTGCTGAGCATGGCCGTGGAGCGAGTCTGGACCGGCCTGGAGGAATGGGCGCACGCCGCTTCCTTGAACGACGCGCTGGAACTGCGCTGCGCCGCGTCGGAGCGCTGAGCGGCGCCGATCCGGTACAGTCCGCATCGTCGATGGGACCGCTGCGGGGCGGCTTGGGCGTGCTCACATCGGCGCGACGCGCGCGTCGCGGCCTTGATCCCGCGCAGTGCCGTCGACCATGCCGATTCCGGCTTCGCGAATGATCGACGAGGGCCTCACACCATGGGCCGACTGCTGCACCCTTGGTTCGCCGAAGCGCGCCTCGTCGCCGCGCGCGGCGGCGCATGGCGACGCGGCCGGACCCTGTCGACGGCCGCCGCCGCGGCGATCGTCTTGCCGTTGCTGCTGCGTGGCTGGGGGGGCGATGCCGCGGCCCTGGCCGAGGCCCTGCCGCGCCTGATCGAACGTTTGCCGCTGCCGTTCGGTCTGCTCGCCATCGCTACGGCGTATGCGGTCGCGCGCGGACGCTCGATCGCGCTCGATGAGTACCTGCGCCTGGGGTGGTGGGCGGCGGCGCCGATCGAGCCGTCGCGGGCCACGCGCAGCCTGGTCTTGCTGGCCGGCCTGGCGACGCTGGCGGCGATGGCATTCGCGGCGACCGTGCTCGCCGCTTGCGGTGGCGACCGCGCGAGCCTGCGCGCCGCCTACTGGGTCGTCGACGGCGGGCTCGCGCTCGGCGCCGTGCTGGGCCTGTTCGCGGCCCTGCGCCATCGCCGCCATCCGGCGCAGCGTTTGCGCGAAGGCGCGCGCCTGCCGGTGTTCGGCCTGGCCTGGCTCGACGATGCGCGACTGCCGCACCTCAGCGACTGGCAACGGCGCGAAGGCGTGTTGCGTTGGCGCCGTGGCGGTCACGCCTGGATGATCGGCGCGGTGCTGTTCGGCCTGCCGAGTTCGACCGGTGCGAGCAGCGGCATCGGCGTGTTGCTGATCGCCATCGCGCTGGCCTGGTTCAGTCTGATCCTGCAAGCCTGCGTCGCCGCGACGCTCGATGCCGACGCCTTGCTGGCGAGCACGCCGCGCGCGCCGCATCGACTGGCGCAGGCGGCCTGGCGGTATCCGGCCTTCGCCTTGCTCTGCGCCCTGGCATTCGCGAGCGTCGGTGCCGCGCTGTTGGCGCTGACCTGGCGTGCTGCGCCGGTATTGCTCGCGATTGTGCTCATCCTTTCATCGCCGGCGCTGCTTGCGCTGCGTCCCCTCCTTCACCGGCCTTTGTCGCGATGACCGTCCTGCTCGAACTCGAAGGCCTGCAGCACCGCTATGACGAGCACGCGGTGCTGCACGGCATCGATCTGCGCTTGCAGGCTGGCGAATTCGCCGCGCTGATCGGTCCGAACGGTTCCGGCAAGACCACCCTGCTGCATTGCCTGGCCGGGCTGCAGCGGGCGAGCGCGGGGCGCGTGTTGATCGGCGGCCACGACCTCGCCCGCGCACCGCTGCAGGCGCGGCGCCTGCTCGGCTTCGCAGTCGACCCGGCGCGTCTGCCGCCGTTGTTGACCGGTCGCGAATGCCTGCGTCTGTTCGCCGGTACGCGCGAGCTCAGCGAAATTCCCGCGCCGACGCTGGCCCTCGCCGAGATCCTGGCGCTGGCGCCGATGCTGGATCGCCGCATCGGCCAGTACTCGCTCGGCACCCGCCAGAAACTGGCGATCGCGCTGGGTCTGCTCGGTGAGCCGCCCTTGCTGGTGCTCGACGAACCGCTCAACGGCCTCGACCCGCTCAGCGCCTACGCACTCAAGCGCCATCTGCAGCAGCTAGCTCACGATCGCGGCACCGCCGTGTTGCTGGCGACCCATTCGCTCGACGTCGCCGAGCGCTTCATCAGCCGCGCGCTGTTGCTGATGGACGGCCGTTTGCGTCGCGATTGGCCGGCCGGCGAGCTCGATGCGATCCGCGCCGACCCGCAGCGGTCGCTGGAGCAGTCGATGGTCGAGGCCTTGGCGGACGATCGGCCGGCGGATGCGGAGTAGTTTGGGGCAGCGGCGCGACGTCATCGTCTTACGGCCGGTGGCGTCGTCGATGCCATTGCGCGGTCGCGGCTCACGCCGGTCCTATCCAAGAGCGACGCCGCTTCAAGGGTAGGAGCGGCGCGAGCCGCGACCGCGATACCGCAACCGCCCGCGCAACCTGCCCGGCCCCGCAATGAACCCGCCAGCCGAGTCCCCCTTCGGAAAAGGGGGGCAAGGGGGGATTGGCGACAGCGCCGCAGTTCTTATGTCACCGCCGAGCCCAACGTCATCGTCCTACGGCCGCTCGCGTCGTCGACACCATTGCGCGGTCGCGGCTTGCGCCGCTCCTACCCAAGAGCGACGCCGCTTCAAGGGTAGGCCCACGGGGATTTCCTTCGGTCGCAAGCCGCGACCGCGATCCCGCAAACATCGGCGCTACCGATGAGCCCCGGTTTGGATGCGCCACCCGACTGCTACCATGCCCCCGTTGCAGAAGAGTGGCGCCGGCCGAAGGCCGCTGCCCGCCGAAGGCGCAGGCTCCCATAATCGTTCAGGCTCGGCCCTTCATCGGCCGGAACACTGCAACGAACACGCCGATCTGGAGAGAGGCCGCGACGCGGCCCACCGAAGGGGCAAGCGGCCGCTGTCGCGACAGCGCGCCGCCCAAACTCTCAGGTAAAAGGACAGCGGGAGCGGCACCGCGGCCTTCGGGCCACGGAGACAGGCAAGCGCATGCGGCTCACGGCCGCGCCTGCGCTTGCCGTGCTGTCCGGCCGCTCGTCCTCATCGCAGCGGCGCGTCCGCGTCTTCGTGCCCGGCCGCGGTTCATTCGTGCCCGCCCGACGGAGAACCGCCGTGTTGCTGCAACTGATCTATCTCATCGCCATCAGCGCCGAAGCCATGACCGGCGCGCTCGCCGCCGGCAAGCGGCGCATGGACCTGTTCGGCGTCGTCATCATCGCCAGCGTCACCGCGCTCGGTGGCGGCTCGCTGCGCGACATCGTGCTCGGCCACTACCCGCTCGGTTGGGTGCGGCATCCCGAGTACCTGGGCTACACCATCGGCGCGGCGATCGCCGCGACCTTCCTGGCCAAGAGACTGCACCGCTTGCGCCGCGCCTTCCTCTGGCTGGATGCGCTCGGCCTGATCGCCTTCACCCTGATCGGCTGTTCGGTCGCGCGCGAAGGCGGGCACGCCCCGGTCATCGTCGTCATCGCCGGCATGTTGACCGGCGCGTTCGGCGGCGTGTTGCGCGACGTGCTGTGCAACGAGATCCCGCTGGTGTTCCAGCGCGAGTTGTACGCGGTGATTTCGCTGCTGACCGGCGTGGCCTATCTGGCGATGCTGCGCTTCGGCGTCGCCGAGAACCTGGCCGTGCTGCTCTGTCTCGGCGGCGGTTTCTCCTTCCGCCTGTTGGCGATCCGCTACGAGTGGGAGATGCCGAAGTTCGTTTATCAGTGAGCGTCGGCGCAGCCTGCGCTGCAGAGCGCGCTCAAGCGTCTTCGGACAGCGCCTGCGCGACGCGTTCGCGGATGGCCGGCACCAGCTCGCGTTCGAACCAGGGGTTGCGCTTGAGCCAGAGATTGTTGCGCGGGCTCGGATGCGGCAGCGCCACCGTATGCGGCCAGCGCTCGCGCCAGGACGCGACCGCGGCGGTCAGCGTGCCGCCGGCGCCGGGCAGGTGATAGGCCTGCGCGTACTGGCCGATGACCAGGGTCAGGCGCAGCCGCTGGAACTGCGCCAGCAGACGCCGGCGCCAGGCCGGCGCGCACTCGGGGCGCGGCGGCAGGTCGCCGGACTTCGCGGTGCCGGGATAGCAGAAGCCCATCGGCAGGATCGCCACCTGGTCAGCGTCGTAGAAGCGTTCGCGATCCAGGCCGAGCCAGGCGCGCAGGCGTTCGCCGCTGGCATCGTCGAAGGGCAGGCCGCTCGCGTGCACCTTGCGGCCGGGCGCCTGTCCGGCGATCAGGATGCGCGACTGCGCGCTCATCTGCAGCACCGGCCGCGGGCCATCGGGCAGATGCGCGGCGCACAGCCTGCACGCGCGAACGTCGGCGAGCAGGGCGGCAAGGGATTCCATCGGCATCGGTTCCGGCAAGGAGGCAGCGGCGGTCGGGTTTGCGCGTGCAAGCCGCGGCCGAGTGTTGGTCGCGGCGCGAAACCCTGTCAAGCCGCGAACCCGCAGCGCAGGGCGGCAGCGCAAAAGACGACGCCGGCGCTAGGCCGGCGTCGTCTTTGCAGCGCTAGTGGGCGGAGAGATTATGCAGTGATGTCGCGGTCCTTGGTTTCCGGCAGGAACAAGGCGCCGATCACCACCGTCATGGCGGCGACGATGATCGGATACCACAGGCCGCTGTAGATGTTGCCGGTGGCGGCGACGATGGCGAACGCGGTGAACGGCAGGAAGCCGCCGAACCAGCCGTTGCCGATGTGGTACGGCAGCGACATCGAGGTGTAGCGGATGCGGGTCGGGAACAACTCGACCAGCCAGGCGGCGATCGGGCCGTAGACCATCGTCACCAGCAGCACCAGGAAGGTCAGCAGCGCGATCACCATCGGCTTGTTGATCTGCGCCGGGTCGGCCTTGGCCGGATAGCCCGCGGTCTGCAGCGCTTCGGTCAATTGCTTGCCGAAGGCTTCCGACTGCGTCTTGAAGGCGGCGCCGTCGAGCGATTCGCCTTCGAAGCTGCTCAGGCTGGCGCCGCCGATGCTGACCGTGGCGACGCTGCCGGCCGGGCCGGCCGCGTTGACGTAGGGAATGCCCTTCTTGGCCAGCGCCGACTTGATGATGTCGCAGGACTGCTTGAAGGTCGCCTTGCCGACCGGGTCGAACTGGAACGCGCAACGATCCGGATCGGCGGTGACGGTGACCGGCGATGCCGCGACCGCGGCTTCCAGCGCCGGGTTGACGTTGTGGGTGAGCGCCTTGAACACCGGGAAGTAGGTGAACACCGCGATCAGGCAGCCGGCCAGCACGATCTTCTTGCGGCCGATCTTGTCCGACAGCCAGCCGAAGAAGATGAAGCCGCCGGTGGCCAGGGCCAGGGCGATCGCGATGAAGATATCGGCCTGGTTCGGGTCCATGCCGAGGGTCTTGGTGAGGAAGAACAGCGAGTAGAACTGGCCGCCGTACCAGACCACGGCCTGGCCGGCGGTGGCGCCGAGCAGGGCGAACAGGGCGATCTTGCCGTTCTTGGAGAAGAAGCTCTCGGTGATCGGCGCCTTGGAGGTCTTGCCTTCGGCCTTCATCTGCTGGAACAGCGGCGATTCGGCCAATTGCATGCGGATCCACACCGACACGCCGAGCAGGATCACCGAGAACCAGAACGGGATGCGCCAGCCCCAGGACTCGAAATCTTCCTTGCCGAGGTAATTGCGGCAGGCCCAGATCACCAGCAGCGACAGGAACAGACCGAGCGTCGCGGTGGTCTGGATGAAGCTGGTGTACAGGCCGCGCTTGCCGTTGGGCGCGTGCTCGGCGACGTAGGTCGCCGCGCCGCCGTACTCGCCGCCGAGCGCCAGGCCCTGCAACAGCCGCAAGGTAATCAGAATGACCGGCGCGGCGATGCCCAGGGTGGCGTAACTGGGCAGGATGCCGACCAGGAAGGTCGCCAGGCCCATGATCACGATGGTGACCAGGAAGGTGTACTTGCGTCCGATCATGTCGCCGAGGCGGCCGAACACCAGCGCGCCGAACGGCCGCACCGCGAAACCAGCGGCGAAGGCGAGCAGGGCGAAGATGAACTGGCTGGTCTCGTTCAAACCGCCGAAGAACTGCTTGCCGATGATCACGGCGAGCGAACCGTAGAGGTAGAAGTCGTACCACTCGAACACGGTGCCGAGGCTGGAAGCGAAGATGACCTTCTTGTGGTCCTTGGTCAGCGGCGCGGTGTGCGGCGCTGCGTTTGCGGTGATGCTGGACATGTCTGTTCCCCCGAACAGTGGAGAGGAGCGGGCCGGGGCCCGCCGGGGTAATTCTTTCTATGTTGCTGTCGCGACTTTCCGATCAGAAGCTGTACTTGACGTGGGTCTGCAGGCGGTTGATCTCGCCGCGGTCGCCGCTTTCGATCTCGCGCTGGCCCCAGATGTACTCGGCACCCAGGTCGAGTTTCGGGATCGGGGTATAGATCAGGTTGATGTGGGCCGATTGCGCCGACTTGGTGATGCCCAGGCCGGTCAATGCGGTCTTGTTGTCGTATTCGGCGCGCGAATAGAACAGGTTGCCGCGCAGCTTCGGGGTGAACGCGTGGCGCCAGCCGACGAAGCCCGAGACCAGGTCGATGTTCTCCAGGTCGCCGCTGGCGTCGAGCACGGCATCGTTGTTGAGCGCCAGGCCGACGTAGCGGCCGATGCCGCTGCCGGTGGTGATCATGTAGCGCAGGTCGTCCTTGGCGCCGAGGTTCCACTTGCCCGACAGGCTCAGGCCGTAGCCGGTGTTGCTGTCGTTGATGCGACCGGACTGATACTTGAGCTGGCGGGCGAGCGCGCCGACGCTGAAGTGGCCCCAGTCGCCCTTGGCGGTGTAGCGCGCGGTCACGTCCGGCACCGCGCCGTCGTCGCCGGCGACCTGGGCCATGTTGCCGCGGAACGGCGTGTACACGGTTTCCGGGTTTTCGATCGAGAACGACCACGGGCCGCTGGTGTAGCGCAATTGCGCCTGGCGCACGAACACCGTGCCCTCGGTGGGGCCGAGGAAGTCGACCGTGTCCGGCAACGCCGCGGTGTCCTGGAAGTTCGACCAGGCCTGGCCGGCCATCCACTTGTTCCAGGTCACGTAGGCCTGGCGCAGTGTCAGCGCGTAAGTGTTGGTGGCGACCTCGCTGCCGGTGAAGGCGGTGCTGCCGCCGCCGTAGAGGTCGAATTCCAGATAGCCCTTGAGCTTGTCGCCGCTTTCCAGGTCGGTGTCGGCGGCGAACCAGAAGCGCGAGAAGTTCGCGCCCATGTCGGTGTCGCTGCCGCCTTCGCGGGTGGCCGCGCCGCCGACCGGAATCGCCTTGGGCACGTAGAACAGGCGTCCGACCGAACCGTCGGCGATGTCGCCGTCGTTGGTCTGGGTGACCGAGGCGTCGAGCTTGATGAAACCGCCGTAGCTGAAACGGGTGCCGGGGTTGCCGGCGGTCGAGATCGGCGTGCTCTGGATGCCGGGCTTGGCCGGCGTCGCCGCGACCGCGGCCGGCGCGGCGGCCTGTGCGGCCTTGACCTCGGTGACCTGGGTCTGCACCTGCTGCTGTTGTGAGACCAGTTGCTGGACCATGCGTTCGAGTTCGGCGACGCGCGTTTCTAGTTCTTTTTCCTTTGCCGTCTGCGCGAAAGCCAGGCCGGGCAGCGCCAGGGCGACCAGCAAGGCCGCGGCCAGGGGCCGCCGTCGCATCGCCGCGCGCCGCGGTGCCGTGCGTGTGAGCACACTAGTGAACGTCATGATTCCCTCCCGAGGAACGCCGCGCGGTACGTGCGGCTGCGGCCAGCCTGCGCGCGGCCGAGACGGCTTCACCATTCGCCATTGGTCGTAACGGCGCGATTCAGTTCTCCATTTACGGCCAAGTTACGACCAAGGTCTAAATGGGTGCCGCAGCGGCGGTCGCGATGAATGCGGCAAACTGGGAAGCCCGACGGGTCGAGGGCGGGGATTGCGGATTCGGGATTCGTAAGCTGCGATGATGGCTTGGTCGATTCTCGAATCCCCAATCCCGAATCCCAGCCGTCTTACGGAGCCCCCACTCATGACTCACCCCGTCACCGTCTACCCGACCGACGCGGACTTCGCTGCGAAGTCGCGCTACCGGCGCGAAGACTACGAACGTCTCTACGCCGAATCGGTCGCCGACCCGGACGCGTTCTGGGGCGGCGTGGCCAAGCGCCTGGACTGGTTCAAGGCGCCGACCAAGATCAAGAACGTCAGCTTCGATCTGGCCGACTTCCACATCCACTGGTACGAGGACGGCGAGCTCAACGCCAGCGTCAACTGCCTCGACCGCCATCTGGCCGAGCGCGGCGACAAGACCGCGCTGCTGTTCGAGCACGACGACCCGAGCCTGCCGGCCGAGCACATCAGCTACCGCGAGCTGCATGCGCGCGTGTGCCGCCTGGCCAATGCGCTGCGTAACCTCGGCGTCAAGAAGGGCGACCGCATCACCATCTACCTGCCGATGATTCCCGAGGCCGTGGTGGCGATGCTCGCCTGCGCGCGGGTCGGCGCGATCCACTCGGTGGTGTTCGGCGGCTTCGCCCCGAACTCGATCGCCGACCGCGTCGCCGACTGCGCCAGCAAGCTCGTCATCACCGCCGACGAAGGCCTGCGCGGCAGCAAGAAGATTCCGCTCAAGGCCAACGTCGATGCGGCCCTGAAGCTGCCCGGCACCAACTCGGTCGAAACCGTGCTGGTGGTGCGCCACACCGGCGCCGCGGTCGACATGCAGATGCCGCGCGACCGCTGGTACGACGCAGTGGTCGAAGGCCAGCCGGAAACCTGCGAGCCCGAGCGCATGAACGCGGAAGACCCGTTGTTCATCCTCTATACCTCCGGCAGCACCGGCAAGCCCAAGGGCGTGCTGCACACCACCGGCGGTTACCTGGTCTATGCCAGCTTCACCCACGAGGCGGTGTTCGACCTGCGCGAAGACGACATCTACTGGTGCACCGCCGACGTCGGCTGGGTCACCGGTCACAGTTACATCGTCTATGGCCCGCTCGCCAACGGCGCCACCGCGCTGGTGTTCGAGGGCGTGCCGAACTATCCGGACGTGTCGCGTTTCTGGAACGTGATCGACAAGCACAAAGTGAGCGTTTTCTACACCGCGCCGACCGCGATCCGTGCGCTGATGCGCGACGGCGACGAGCCGGTCAAGAAGACCTCGCGCGCCTCGTTGCGTCTGCTCGGCACGGTCGGCGAGCCGATCAACCCCGAAGCCTGGCGTTGGTATTACGAGGTGGTCGGCGATTCGCGTTGCCCGATCGTCGACACCTGGTGGCAGACCGAGACCGGCGGCATCCTGATCACCCCGTTGGCCGGCGCGATCGACCTCAAGCCCGGTTCGGCGAGCAAGCCCTTCTTCGGCGTGCAGCCGGCCCTGGTCGACGCCAACGGCGGCGAGCTCGCAGGCGAGGCCGAAGGCAATCTGGTGCTGAAGGATTCCTGGCCGGGGCAGATGCGCACCGTCTATGGCGACCACCCGCGTTTCATCGAGACCTATTTCAAGACCTACCCCGGTAGCTACTTCACCGGCGACGGCTGCCGCCGCGATGCCGACGGCTACTACTGGATCACCGGGCGCGTCGACGACGTCATCAACGTCAGCGGCCACCGCATCGGCACCGCCGAAGTCGAGAGCGCCCTGGTCTCGCACCCCAAGGTCGCCGAAGCGGCGGTGGTCGGTTTCCCGCACGACCTCAAGGGCCAGGGCATCTACGCCTACGTGACCCTGATCGCCGGCGAAGCGCAGAACGACGAATTGCGCAAGGAACTGGTGGCCTGGGTGCGCAAGGAGATCGGCCCGATCGCCACGCCCGACCATCTGCAGTGGGCGCCGGGCCTGCCGAAGACCCGTTCGGGCAAGATCATGCGCCGCATCCTGCGCAAGATCGCCGAGAACGCGCCGGATCAGTTGGGCGACACCAGCACGCTCGCCGACCCGTCGGTGGTCGAGAGCCTCGTGAGCGAGCGACTGGGGCGGTAAGCGCGCGTTGCCAGCGGGCACGGCCGTTGTGCGGCCGTGCCGATGGGGTAACAGCAACAGCAACAGCAACAGCAAATCCCCCCTGCCCCCTTTTCAAAGGGGGGACAGCAACAGCACGGCAACACCAATGCCAGCGCCAGCTTGAGCATGAGCTAGCAAAGCGAGGCTCCCCGTGGCCTCACTCGTGAATCACCCAGTCGATGAATCACCGCCTATCGCCTCCCCCCTTTGAAAAAGGGGGGTAGGGGGGATTTGCTTCGGCTTTTTGCCTTCAATCGTGACTCACGATCCCAGGCAAACGCTCGGACACGACGCGATATATCTCCTCCATCACCGCAGCCGTTTCCCTGAGCACTTGCAGGTTGTCGAACCGGATTACCTGCAACCCCAGCCTCTCCAACGCAGCCGTCCGCCGCGCATCCGCCGCCAGGCCTGAATCGGTGGCGTGCTGCGAGCCATCGACTTCGACGATCAGCCCCGCCGCCGGCGCATAAAAGTCGACCATATAACGCAGCAACGGCTTCTGCCGGTAGAACTGCACGCCGAGCATCTGCTTGCGCCGCAACAGCCGCCACAACCGCTGTTCGGCGGCGCTGGCGTCGCCTCGCAGGCGGCGCGCGGGCGTTTTGAGACTGGGTTCATACGAATGCATACCCACATTTCACCCGCCTTCACCCATCGTCCAATAGCGGACGAACCCCCTGTACGACGTAAGATTCCTGCCATGTACGTCGTCCGCAGCACCCTTCCCCCGACCAGGCCCGCCCCATGCCGACCCTGCTGATCGCCGACGACCACCCGCTGTTCCGCGAAGCCTTGCGCGGCGCGGTCGCGCGGGTGCTGCCGGACGCGGCCCTGCGCGAAGCCGACAGCGTCGATGCGCTGTACGCGCTGGTCGAGGCCGAATCCGACGCCGATCTGTTGCTGCTCGACCTCAACATGCCCGGCGCGCAAGGCTTCAGCGCGCTCGTGCATCTGCGTGCGCTGCATCCGCAGTTGCCGATCGTGGTGGTGTCGGCGCGCGAGGAGCCGGCGACGATGCGCCGCGCGCTGGATCATGGCGCGGTCGGTTTCATTCCCAAGTCCGCCGACGCGGCGACGCTCGGCGCGGCGCTGACCACGGTGCTCGACGGCGACCGTTGGGCGCCGGCCGCCGCCTTCGCCGCGCCGGCCGCGAATGCCGACGAACACGAAGCCGCGCAACGCCTGCGCGACCTCACCCCGCAGCAGTTCCGCGTTCTGCAGATGCTCGGCGCCGGCCTGCTCAACAAACAGATCGGCTACGAACTCGGCGTCTCCGAAGCGACGGTCAAGGCCCACGTCACCGCGATCCTGCGCAAGCTCGGCGCCAACAACCGCACCCAGGCGGTGCTGATCGCCGGCCGTCTCGCCCTCGATCCCAGCGCGATCGTGCCGCCGCCGGAAGAGGTCGAGTAAGCGGGTTCACCGGCGACCACCGCTCGCCGCTTGCGCGCACTCGAACCGTCGCAGGGAATCCGCAGACGATGGACGGCCACCCGAGTTTCCCCGACCAGGTAACCAAAAGCATCGACATCCAGGCCGCGCCGACGACGGTATGGCAGGCGCTGACCGATCCTGTGCGCATGCCGGCGTGGATGTCGGAGGAGACGCTCGAAGTCGTCACCGACTGGGCCATCGGCAGCCCGATCGTGATCCGCGGCGTGTTGCACGGACGGCTGCGCTTCGAGAACAGCGGCATCGTTCGCGTCTTCGAAGCCGGGCGCGTCCTCGAATACAGCCATTGGAGCTCGCTGTCGCGGCGAGCGCTCGCCGACGCGCCCGAGAACCACGTCGGCATCGCATTGCGGCTGCATCCGAGCGACCACGGCACGCGACTCGAGCTGAGCCTGAGCAATCTCGGCCACTATGCGGTCTACGGCCACATGAATTTCTACTGGGAAGTCACCCTGGCGGTGCTCAAGCGTTACTGCGAAGCCCAGGCGCGGTAACGAGCGTCCGTTGCGCGGCCACGCTCGCCGCCCGTCGGCGCGATGCGAGTTGCCGCGGACGGCCATTGAATCGGCAACGCAGCTGCCGGCATAGTCGCGCCATCAATGGACCGCCATCGAGAAAGGAAGCGGCATGAATCGCTCGACCCGCTGGATGCTGTCGTTGGCGATGCTCGTAATCGCGCTGCCCGCAGCCGCGCAGGACATCGAATGCGACTTCGACCAGGACTATCTGGCCAAGCGCATGCAACAAATCGCCGCGCGCCACGGCGGCCGACTCGATGCCGCCACCGGCACCGCCATCTGGAAACTGCGCAACGGCGAGACGGTCACGGTCGCCAGCGGCGGTTGCCTGCATTACGGCACGACGGTGAGTCTGGTCTATGCGCCCGGCGCGTCCGCACCTTCCCGTGAAGTCGCCATCGAGCGCCTGTTCGCCGCGGTCTCGAAGTACTGGCAGCCGGCGGCTGCACGCCGTCTGCAGGCTTTGGTGCAGGCCGGCGCGTATGCAACCAAGACCTTGGACGACGGCAGCATCGAACTGGTCGGCTCGCTCGACCCGGGGGAAAGTTTTTCGTTCGAATATCGCCTCATCCTCGGCAAGCACGAGGTGCGGATCAGCTGGGAAGAAGCCTGATCCGCGAAACCGCAACCCGCGCACAAACTTGAAAACCGCGCGGCGCGGGTGTTAGCTGGCCGCCTCAATGCGCCGCCGCGCAGTCGCGGTCGGCGCGCACGCGCGACGATCGCGATGCGGTTCAACGGAGGCGCAATGAAGCGGGAACTCGAAGGCAAGGTCGCGGTGATCCACGGCGGTGGCGGCGCGATCGGCGGCGCGGTGGCGCGTGCGTTCGCGCGCGAAGGCGCTCGCTTGTTCCTCGCCGGCCGTAGCCAGGCGCGTCTCGATGCGGTCGTGACGGACATAGCGGACGCCGGCGGCGTGGCCGAAAGCGCGCAGGTCGATGCGCTCGATGCCGGTGCCGTCGAGCGCCACGCCGAGGCGGTCGCGGCGAAGGCGGGCGCCATCGATATCGTTTTCAACGCGGTGGCCTTCGTGCACGTGCAGGGCGTGCCGTTCGCCGAACTGCCGCTGGCCGACTTCGAGTATCCGGTCCACTCGTACATCCGCTCCAACTATCTGACCGCACAGGCGGCCGCGCGCCACATGGGCGAACGCGGCGGCGTCATCCTGAGCCTGGTCACGCCGGTCGCGCGCATGACCGGTCCCGGCTATCTGGGCCATTGCGTCGCCTGCGCCGGTGTCGAAGCGATGTCGCGCCATCTCGCCGGCGAACTCGGCGGGCGCGGTATTCGCACCGTCTGTCTGCGTTCGCATGCGATCCCCGAAGCGCTGGACGCGGGTTCGCACAGCCGCGAGGTGTTCCAGCCGCTTGCCGACCAGGCCGGCATCTCGGTCGAAGCGATGCTGCAGGGCGCGGCCGAGAGCACCCTGCTCAAGCGTTTGCCGACGCTCGCCGACATCGCCGGCAGCGCGGTCTACGCGGCTTCGGATCGCGCCTCGGCGATGACCGGCGGCATCCTCAATCTCACCGGCGGTTTCCTGGTGGATTGAAACGCGGGCGACTCAGGGCTCGTCGCGTTGCGCATCCGGCGCCCACACCACGCCGAGCGCGCGTATGCCGAAACCGGACACGCGCTGTACTTCGCGCCACGGGTCCAGCGAGGTGTCGAATTCGATGATCTCGTAGGAGCGGCCGCAGGTGCGCCAACCCGTGCACGGCGCGATGTTCGGCGCCTGGTCCCAGGGAATGCCCGACAAGCGCCGTAACTCCACCCACGCCTCGGCCAGCGAGCCGTGTTGGCTCAGCGATTGCGCGTGATCGGTGTCTTCGATGATGAAGCGCGTCGCCATGATGTCGATGCGTGCTACCCAGAGAGTGGGACTGCGGGGCAAGACCGGGCAGTCGGGCCGGCCTTCCCCAAGGCCGACGATCCCGCGGCATCGTAGCCGGGCTCATGCGTCAGGACAAATCGCCCTGCGTCGCTGTCCTCGCGAACCGCGAGCGGGACTGGAGATCAACCGCGGCGGCAAGATCGCGATCGCGAAAACCCGGATCGCGATCACACCCGGCTACGGCGCCTGCGCACTCGTGCGACACGAAGCGCGATGGCGCGCCCGCTTGCGATGGCGGCTCAAGGAAAGCAGCGGTGCGCGCGACGAGGCGTGCGTACTGCGAACACGGACGACGACGTCCTCGCAACCAGACGCTAGGGCAGGGTGAACTTGCGCATCGCGCGCAGCGGCCACAGCGAAGTGAAGCGCGCACCGCCGACCAGGCGATGCGCGGCCGACATGCCCTGGATCAGGCCCAGGCGTTCCAGCACGTCCTTGGCGCGGCGGAAGCTATGGCGCGGGTCGGCGGTCAGCATGAACAGATTGATCTCTTTCGCGCTGACGTCGTAACCCTCCAGCTCGACCGTATCGCCCAGCGCGGCCTTCAACTCGGCCTCGATCGTCGCCAGGAAGGCCTCGTCGGCCAGGGACTTGCGCCAGAACTTGATGATGAGTTGATGATCCATCCGCCGATTGTAGGCGCAACCGCGAACGGCGCGATCTGCCCGTGCCGCAATGCCGATGCGCGATCGCGTCGCGCGCCGCGTTGCAGTCGTAATGCCGGATGCGGCCGACAGCAAAGCGGCCCGGTTTCCCGGGCCGCTCGTCAAACTTCCCTGCCTGCCTCGCAGCTCAGTCCTGGGCGCTCTGGTAGGCGACCAGGTAACGGCCTGCGGCGACCGCGAAGGCGGCGCGGGTCACCGTCTTGCCGGGGTCGAAGTAGGCGTGCAGGGTCGGCTGCAGGTCGAACGGCCCCTGGGTGACGGCGAAGCGCGCGTTGATCAGGCCGCGGTCGAGGGCCAACTGCACGTAACCGCGCAGGCTGGCCGGGATCGACGCCGCATCGTCGACGGCAATGCGCTTGCCGTCGTAGAACGCGGTCAGCTGGCCGTTGAACGCGCGCGCTTCGCTCTGCAAGGCCAGGCTCTGCACCAGCGAATAGGCCAGGCTGACCCGGCTGACGCTGTCGTTCGGGCGGAACGCGCCGTTGAGCGTGCCCATCACGCCGTCCTGCGACTGGCTCAGGTCGCGCAGTGCGCCGCCGTTGGCGACCGCGGATTCGGCATAGGCGTAACGCGCGTCGCCGGGCGAGAGGTCGCTGAAGCTGGAGCGGCCGTTGAACGGCAGGTACTGGCGCACGCTCTGGCCCATCAACAGGTATTGCGCCAGTTCGCTGCGCTTGAGCGTGGCATCGGGGCGGAACTGCTGGTCCGAGTAACCGTCGACCAAGCGGTTGGCGACGGCGAATTCGATCGCCGAGCGCGCCGGGTGGGTGGCGACATCGCCCATGCCGGTGTAGCCGCCGCTCTTGAGGAAACTGATTTCGCCATCGACCGTGCCGGGCAGGCCGTAGCCGTTGGTGACCTTGGCCGGGTCGAGGTTGGTGCCGGACACCGAGCCGACGCCGCGCACGCTGACCTTCCACAGGCCAGGCTTGCCGGGCGCGCCGGTGGTGACGGTGTCGCCGAGCACCGGCAGGGCGATCGAGGAGCCGTACTTGATGCCGTCCGGATCGGTCAGCACCACCGCCAGCGTGTTCTCGCCGATGGTGGCGCGGGCCGCGACCCAGGCGATGTCGCTGGCGACGGTGAAGCTTTGTTCCTCGACCGTGCCGACCGGTGCGAAGTCGACCGAGAACGGCAGGTTCGGCACGCCGCCGGACAGGATCGCGTTGGCGTTGAACGCACGCAGCGGGTTGACCGTGGCGCCGAAGCCGTAGCGCAGCGCGGCGGCCTCGGCGACCGCGGTGTAGGCGTTGACGTGGCCGGCACCGGCTTCCCAGGCCAGGCGGCCGGTCATGTTGGTCGAGGTGCGCTCGAGGATGTCCTTGATCTGCGCCGGGGTCAGGTTCGGATTGGCTTCCAGCATCAGCGCCACGATGCCGGCGACGTGCGGCGTCGCCATCGAGGTGCCGCTCATGTGGGTGTAGTGGGCCAGATAGGCCGGCGCCAGGGTTTCGGCGTCGTGCTGCGCTTCGGTCGCCGGCAGGGCGCCGGTCAGCGCGCGCGTGGAGACGATGTCCACGCCCGGCGCGACGATGGTGGGCTGGTTGACGTAGGTCCACTGGCGGCCGTCGGGCATGGTGAAGCTGCCGCTCTCGCCGCGCTTGCCGCGCGAGGAGAAGCCGGTCAGCACGCCGTCCTTCTCGCCGGCGCCGACCGAGATTACCCACGGCGCCTGTGCGTAGGGGTTGTGGGTGTCTTCGCCGGGGCCGTCGTTGCCGGCGGCGAACACGCTGACGATGCCGCGCTTGTACAGCTCGTAGGTCGAAACGTTGACCGGGTTGAGCGGATCGAACTTGCCGCTGCTGCCCCAGGAGTTGCTGGTCACGCGGATCGGGTGATCGAAGCTGAACTGCTTGGTCGCGGCGTAATCGAGGCCGCCGACCGCATCGAGGATCAGCAGCACCGCACCCGAGCCGTAACCGACCAGGTCCGCGCCCGGCGCCACGCCGCGGTACAGGCCGTTGGAGCGGGCGCCGTTGCCGCCGATGGTGCCGGCGCAATGGGTGCCGTGGCCGGAACCGAGGTCGGTGTTGATCACGCCCTCGGTGTAGGAGATCGGCAGCATCGAGTCGAGCGAGTTGAGGTTGGTGGTGCCGAGGGTGTTCTCGACCACGTGCTCGCGGAACTTGAGGTCGTCGTGGGTGGCGTCGATGCCGGAGTCGTTGACCACCACGGTGACGCCGGCGCCGCTGAACGGCACGGCGCGCACGTAGTCGCCGGGGTTGTCGACGGTGCGGGCGGCGCCGGTGATCTCGCGCGCTTCCTTGTTGAAGTAGCGCAGCGGCGCATTCCAGTAGATCGAGGCGACGTCGTCGCGCTGGGCCAAGGCGCGGATCTCCGCCGGCGTCGCCAGGGCGCCGGCGATCGGCAGGGTCCGCATGGTCACGCCCTGGTCGATGCCGAGCGCGCGCAGCGCCGCGACCTGGGCCGGGGTCACCGGGCTGGACTGCTTGTAGCTGACCACCACCTGCAGCGGCTCGGTGCCGGCGACGGCGGCCATGCGCTTGAGCAACTGCGGGTCGAGGTGGGCGTCGGCCAAGGCGACGCCGCTGGCGAGTACGCCGACGGCGATGGCGCAGACGCGGAAGGTCTTACGGGGAATTCGCGATGACATGGTCGAATGGCTCCGGAAACGCCCAGGACGTGAGGCGTGTCCGGAGTATTCGCAGCCGCCCGGGGCGATCGCATCGGGACTTCCCCCTAACCCGGCTGGGGAGAAACCCTCAGGTGCCGAGGGCCGAGCAAGGCCGTGCGACGGCCCCTACCGCGCTGCCGCGGCAGGGGCCTGCCGCCGTGCTACAGCCCCTGTGCGACCTGGGCCGCCTCGTAGGCATCGACATGACCGCTGCCGACCTCGTAAGGCTGGCGTCCGGCCATCGGGTCGGCGGTGGATTGCAGCACCTGCTTGACCTCGAGCGGGCTCAGCCCGGGGTTGGCCTCGAACAGCAGCGCGACGATACCGGCGACATGCGGCGTCGCCATCGAGGTGCCGCTCATGTGGGTGTAGAACGGCGCCTGCAGGCCGAGGGCGGCATCCTGCGGCGTGGCTAACAAGGGCAAGGCGCCGGTCAAGGCGCGCGCGGACACGACATCGACGCCGGTCGCGACCAGGCTCGGCTGGTTGACGTAGGTCCAGTGCGAGCCGTCGCTCATGGTGAAGCTGTCGCTTTCGCCGCGCTGGCCGCGCGAGGAGAAGTCGGCCAGCGTGCCGTCCTTCTCGCCGGCGCCCACCGAGATCACCCACGGCGCCTGCGCGTAAGGGTTGTGGGTGTTTTCGGCCGGGCCGTCGTTGCCGGCGGCGAACACGCTGACGATGCCCTTCTTGTACGCCGCATAGCTGGCGAGGTTGACCGGGTCGGTGGGGTCGAAGGCGCCGCTGCTGCCCCAGGAATTGGAGATCACCTTGATCGGCGAATTGAACGCGTGTTGCTTGGCGATGGCGTAGTCGAAGCCGCCGACCGCATCGAGGATCGAGATCACCGCGCCGGAACCGTAGCCGACCAGGTCGGCGGCCGGGGCGACGCCGCGCTGCTGGCCGCCCGAACGCGCGCCGCTGCCGCCGACGCTGCCGGCGCAATGGGTGCCGTGGCCGGAGCTGAGGTCGGTATTGAGTTGGCCTTCCAGGTAAGTCGCCGGGCCGAAACCGGTCACCGAAGCCAGGTTGGTCAGCGCCTGTACGTTCTCGACCACGTGGTTGCCGAATTTCAGGTCGTCGTGAGTGGCGTCGATGCCGGAATCGTTGACCATCACGGTGACGCCGCGACCGGTGTAGCCGAGCGAGGGCGCCGCCTGCAGGCGGTCGACGCCGGACAGACGGCGCGCGTCGGCGTTGTAGTAGCGCAGGCTGCGGTTGAAATGGATCGCGGCGATATCGTCGCGTTGCGCGAGGGCGCGGATCTGCGCCCCGGTCGCCAGGGCGCCGGCGATCGGCAGGCTGCGCATGCGGATGCCCTTGGCGATGCCGAGCGCCTGCAGAGCGGCGACCTGGCCGGTCGTGACCGGGCCGGTTTGCTTGTAGCTGACCACGATCTGCAGCGGCTCGTTCGTGGCCGTCGAATTCAGCTTCGACAGCAACTGCGGATCGAGCCGGGCCTCGGCCAGGGCCAGGCCGCTGCTCAGCAGGCCCAAAGACAGGGCGGACAGTTTCAGTGCCTTGCGACGAGTGCGATTCATGCGAGCGAAGACTCCCTAATGACCCGATGGCCGTGTCGGCCGAACATGAACCGGCCGCGGCGGTCGGGGCATCCGGGATTCCCTTCAGCGGCAAGCGCGGAAAACCCCCAGTCAGCTTCCTGGGGACGGCGCTGAGGGAAATCCCCTAGAGACACACGTCACATTTCGGTTTAGCCTGCCTCTCCGCGTGGTCGTACGCCGGAGTAAGCGATGGGGAAGTTGGCGTTGGCGTCGAGGCTGCTGGCAGCCGCCGCCCTGTTCGTATCCAGCGCGGTCGCATCGGCGCAATCGTTGCCGGTCACCGTCAACGCTTCCGGCAACACCGCCACCATCGTGGTCGGCGATCCCACCCAGCCGGTCGCCGACCTCACCCTGACCTTCGACGATGCCAGCGGCCTGCAGGCGTCCAGCCTGGGGGTCAGCGCCCAGCTGGTCAGCCTCAGCGACAGCGCCCTGCTCGCGCGCCTGCCTGGCCTCGGCCTGACCCCGCTCGACCCGGCCTTTCCGCTGCTGATCACCATCGAGCCGCCGGCGCTCGGCGGGCTCAGCTTCCGCCGCAGCGTGCGGGTCGAGGTGCATACCCATGCGCTGAGCTACAGCGCGGGCAGCTCGTATCGTTTGTTCAAGGCCCCGCTGGGCGGCAACTTCCGCGACATCTCCGACGAAATCGCTCCGGGCAGCGTGCGCGCGCGCGGCACCACCGGCGGTTTCTCGCAGTTCCTGGTGCTGTCGGACCTGCGCGCCACCGGCAGCGTGATCGCCCAGAAGATCGCCTGGCTGCGCGCCCGTGTCGATCAACTGCCCTTGGCCGAGCAGGCGGCGTTCGATGCCTGGCTCGACACCGTCGCCACCGCCGTCGCCGCGGCCGAGTACGCCGATGCGATCGCGGCGCTGGATGCGTTCCGCGCCCGCGCCGTCGCCCGCGCCGGCAGTCCGCTCGCCGACCAGTGGCGCGCCGCCCGCGACCTCGACAACCATGCCGGCGAACTGATCGCGGGGGCCGCGACGCTGAAGTTCAGCGTCGCCTACCTGCGCGACTTCGGCCAATAAGCACACCGCGTCATCGGCGGCTTGCGCTTTGCGCCGTCGCGCCTGCCTTTCCCGCATCGGCGACGCTAAGATGATCCGATGCAGGCGCGCCTGATCGCCTATCCGCCAGATCACGCTGCGGTCGTCCGGTCATTGCGGCCGGGCGACGCGTTGAGTATCGGCCGCGCGCCCGACTGCGACCTGGTCATCGCGCACCCTTCGATCTCGCGCCGCCACGCCGAACTGCGTGGCGAAGCCGACGGCTGGCGCCTGCGCGACCTCGGCAGCAAGAACGGCAGCTTCGCCGACGGCCTCGCGGTCGACGAACTGGTCATGACCGAGCCGTATTGGCTGCGCTTCGGCGACGTGCATTGCGAATTCGCGCCGCTCAGCGCCGCCGAGATCGCCGCCGGCGAACAGGGCCAGTCGCTGCGCCGCGCCGCGGCCACCGCACACACGATGCGGCTGCAAGGCCTGACCCGGCTCGACGACTTGCTCGACGGCAGCCTGCGCGCGGTGTTGGACCTGGCCCAATGCGAGCGCGGTTTCGTCCTGTTCGAAGCCGGCGACGGTGACGGCTATAAGGTGCACAGCAGCCTGGCGCTCGACCCGGGCCGGCTCGGCGCGCGCGAATTCTCCGGCAGCGTCGGCGCGGTGCGGCGGGCCTTGCAGCAACGCCGCGCGGTCGTCGCCAACGATGTCCGCAGCGAAGCCTGGCTGGCGACGCGCGCCTCGGTGGTCGCGGCCGGAATCAACACCCTGGTATGCCTGCCGCTGCTCGACGGCGAACAAACCCTCGGCGTGCTGTACGCCGATCGCGTGCGCCCGGGGCCGGCGATCACCACCCTCGACCTGGAATTGCTCGAAGCCTTCGCCGAAGGCGCGGCGGTATGGATCGCCGTGCGCCGTACCAGCGAATGGCTCGATGCCCAGCCGGCCGCGCCGCAGTGGGAGCGCATCGTCGCCGCCCAGTTCGGGGAGGCGGGATGAGCGCCTCCGGCGGTGCCGGGCACGACGCGACCGCCACCGGTCTCTATCGACACGCCGATCTGCCGCCGGGCAGCGTGCTGGCCGGGCGCTTCCGCATCGAGTCGATGCTCGGCGTCGGCGGCATGGGCGTGGTCTATCGCGCCACCGACCTCGCCTTGGACATCCAGGTCGCGCTGAAACTGCTGCGCCCGGAACTGATGCACCGCCCGGATGCGCTCGAACGCTTCCGTCAGGAACTGCTGCTGGCGCGGCAAGTGTCCAGCGCCCACGTCGTGCGCATCCACGATCTGGCGCAGCACGAAGGCCGTTGGCTGATCAGCATGGATTTCGTCGACGGCGAATCGCTCGATCGCCGCCTCGACCGCGACGGGCCGTTCGCCGTCGACAGCGCCCTGCGCATCGCCCGTCAACTCGCCGAAGGCCTCGCCGCGGCGCACGCCAAGGGCGTGGTGCACCGCGACCTCAAGCCGGCCAACGTGCTGCTGGATGCGCAAGGCAATGCCTACATCAGCGATTTCGGCGTGGCGCGCTCGCTCGCCAGCAGCGGCCTGACCCAGTCCGGCGCGGTGATCGGCACGCCGGACTATCTGTCGCCGGAGCAGGCGCGCGGCGAAGCGCTCGATGCGCGCAGCGATCTGTATGCGCTCGGCCTGATCCTCTACGAAATGCTGACCGGGAAGCTGCCGTTCGCCGGCGGCACGGTCAGCGAAGTGCTGGCGCAACGCATGCTGCGCACACCGCCGCCGGTGACCGCGCAGCGCGCCGAACTGCCGGCCTGGATCGCGCGCCTGGTCGACAAGCTGCTGCGGCCGCAACCGGCGCACCGCTTCAAGGACGCGGCCGCGGTGATCGCCGCGCTCGACGCCAAAGAAGTGCCTCGCGACGGCTATCGCGAAGGCGGTCGTTCCACGCGCGCCCTCTGGCTGGCCGCGGCCGCCGCACTGGCCTTGCTCGCCGGCGCCGGCGCGTGGTGGTGGCAGCGCGACAGCGCACCGGTGCAGATGGCCTCGGCGCCCCTGGACCGTCTGCTGGTCTTGCCGATCCGCCATGCCGGCGACGATGCGCTGGCGCCGCGTCTGCTCGGTTTGGGCGCGCATTTGCGCGATGCGCTCGCGGCATCGCCCGGTGTCGCGGTGGTCGATGAAGAACGCACCGTGCAGGCACTGCGGCAACTCGACCCGACCGGCAACGCCGTACCCGATAGCGCCGCCTTGAGCCGGCTCGCCGCGGCGCGGCGCGTGTTGCAGCCGCGCTTGGTCGAGCGCGACGGCCGTTGGCGCATCGACGCCGAACTGCGTGTCGGCGGCGCCCCGGCGCAGACCCTCGCCGGGCCGCTTGCCGCCGACCCGACCGCGGCCTTGCAGGCCTGGGCGGCGAAGCCGGACACCGTGCGCGCGCTGGCCTTGCCGTCGGCGATCGCGCTGGCCTTGCCCGATACGGGCAAGGCGCTCGATGCCTATGGCGCCGGCCTGCTGGCGCGTCGCCAAGGCCGCTTGAGCGATGCGCTGACCCAGTTCGGCCTCGCCACCGCCGCCGCGCCCGATTACGCCATGGCCTGGCTCGCGCAGGGCGAAGCCGCCCTCGCCATCGGCGAGCAGGACGCCGCCTTCGAAGCGATCGAACGCGGCCAGGCCGTGGCCGGCATCGGCGAACGCCTGCGGCGCCGGCTCGATGCCGAACATGCCCTGCTGCAAGGCGACCCGCCCAAGGCCGTCGCGGCCTGGCGCGAGTGGTTGGCCAAGACCCCGGACGACACCTACGCCGAACTCAACCTCGCCCGCGGCCTCGGCGCCGGCGGCGATTTCAAGGCCGCCGTCGCCGCCTTGCTGCGCCTGGCCGAGCGCGACGGCGACGACCCGCGGGTGTGGTTCGAACTCGGCAAGTTTTCGATCCTGCAGGGGCAGGCGCGGCGCGCGGTCGACGACTACCTCGTGCGCGCGCTGGTCTTGTTCAAGCGCAGCCGCAACCTCGGCGGCGAAGCCGAAACGGTCAACGCGCTCGGCGTCGGCTACGGCCGTCTCGGCCAGTCGGCCGACGCCGCCGAGCAATACCGCAAGGCGGTGGAGCTGCGGCGTGCGCTCGGCAACCGCCGAGGCGTGGCGACCAGCTTGCGCAACCTCGCCAACGTGCTTGCCACCACCGGCAAGTTCGACGAGGCCGCTGCCGCGTTGGCGCAGGCGCGCGCGCTGCATGTCGAGCTGGACGATCGCGCCGGCTTGGCCGCGGTCGAAAACGAACTCGGCCTGCTCGCCGAGGAGCGCGGCGACTACCCCGGCGCGCTCGACGCGTTCCGTCGCGCTTTGCAGGCCTGGCGTCAGGTGGAGGACCCGCACGGCACCGCGCAGGCGCTCAACAACATCGGCTTCGCCGACTATCAACTCGGCGCCTACGACGACGCCCAGGTGTATTGGCAGCAGGCCGCCGAGGCTTATGCTGCGCTCGGCGAACAGACCGGGCGCATCCGCACCGAACAGAATCTCGGCCTGCTTGCGACGGCGCGCGGTCAGTGGGGCGAGGCGCGCCGCCTGCTGCAGCATTCCTTGAGCGCCGCCGAACAGCAGCAGATGTTGGAAGAGGTCGCGGTGAGCCGCCGCAACCTCGCCGAACTGGAACTGCTGCAAGGCCATTACGCTGCGGCGATCGATCAGGCGCGCCAGGCCGGCGAGCTGTTCCGGCAACGCGAAGACGCGCGCGGCCAGGTCGATGTCGACCTGCTGCGCGTCCAAGCCCTGATGCAAGCGCAGGCCCTGGTCGAGGCCCGGCGTTTGCTCGACGAGCAAGACAAACCGCTCGCACAAGCGTCCAGCGAACAACGCGCGATCGCCTATCTGCTGCAAGCGCAGCTGGCCGCGCGCGGGCAACGCGCGGCGCAGGCCGGCCCCGCCTTGCGCCAGGCCCGGCAACTCGCCGAGGCCTCCGGCGTGCGCCAGTTGCAACTGCAGATCGCGCTGGAGCAGGCCGCCAATGAGCGCGTTGATCCCTCGCTCGACCGCGCCACCGCCAGCCTCGGTCACGCCGGCTTGCGGCTGGCCTGGCTGGAGTTGGCGATGCGGCAGGCCCTGGCCGCAAGCAATCCCGCGCTTGCCCTGGGCCATTACCGCGAAGCCGTGCAGCGCCTGCGCGACGGCGACTTCCATCGCGCCCGAGCGCTGCATCGTCTCGGCGCGCGCGCCTACGCAGCGACCGGCGACGTCGCCGGCGAACGCAGCGCCCGCAACAAGGCCGATGCCGCACTGAAGACCATGCGCGACGGATTGCCGCCGGCCCTGCGCGCCGGCTTCGACCGCATCGAAACGCCGTCAGGCAAGGAGGCGCCATGAGCCGCTCCGATCCCACCGAGCCAGACCTGTCGCTGGAACGCATCCGCGATCAATACCGCAGCCTGCTGCAACGCCTGGAAGCCAACGAACGCGAGTTCCGCCGGCTCGGCCGCTCGGTGTGGCGAGTGCAGGAAGACGAGCGCCGCCGCCTCGCGCGCGAACTGCACGACGGCATCGGCCAAAACCTCACCGCCCTCAAGCACCGCCTGGTCCAACTCGGCGACGGCTTGTCAGCCGAGCAACGCGCGCGACTGGAAACGGCGATCGCGCTGTGCGCCGACACGCTCGAAGACACGCGCGAGCTCTCGCGCCTGCTGCGCCCGCCGATCCTCGACGACCTCGGCCTGGAACCGGCGCTGCGCTGGCTGGCGCGCAGCCAGAGCGAAGCCAGCGGCATGGACGTCGCGATCGAGATCGAAGCGCTGCCGGCGCTCGACGGCGATCTGCAGACCTTGCTGTTCCGCGTCGCCCAGGAGGCGATCAACAACGCGGCCAAACATGCGCAGGCACGCAGTGTGCTTTTGCGCCTCGTCGCGCGAGGCGGCCTGCTGCAATTGCAAGTCGTCGACGACGGTTGCGGTTACGACCCCGACGCGGTGGCCGCGTCCGGCGGCTGCGGCCTCGGCGGCATGCGCGAGCGTCTGCGCCTGTACGACGGCAAACTCGAAATCCATTCCGTGCCCGGCGAAGGCACGCGCCTGCGCACGGTGCTGCCGTTGCCGCCCGTCGCCGACGCCTGAGGCTTGACGGCGGCGAAGCCGGCGCGCACCTTGCCCGCATGGCGAGTTTTACTATCCGGGTTCTGATCGCAGACGACCACACTCTCGTACGCGAGAGTCTCGTCAGCCTGTTGCAGGCCGACGGCGCGATCGAAGTCGTGGCCCAGGCGTCCGACGGCCTGGAGACCGTCACCCAAGCCATCGCCACCCGCCCCGACATCGTCGTCGCCGACATCTCGATGCCGCGCCTCAACGGCATCGAAGTCGTGCGGCGTTTACGCGAAGCCCTGCCCGACACCCGCGTGCTGGTGCTGACCATGCACCAGGAAGACGAGTACGTACTGCAAGCCGTGCGCGCCGGCGCTTCCGGCTACCTGGTCAAAGACAGCGCAGCCTCGGAACTGCTCGCCGCCGTGCGCTGCCTGCATGCGGGCCGCAGCTATTTCGGCCCGCAGGCGGCCAAGGCCATGGCCGAACAGATGCGCCACCCCGAGCGCACCGTCGAAGACCCTTACGGCCGCCTCACCCCACGCGAACGCGAAGTGTTCCATCTGATCGCCGAAGGCCTGACCACCAAAGAGATCGCCCGCAAGCTCGACATCAGCGCCAAGACCGCCGAGAACCACCGCGCCCGCGTGCTCGACAAACTCGACGTCCGCAACACTGCCGAGTTGGTGCGTTACGCCCTGCGCAAGGGCTTGCTCGACTGAGCGTGCTCCGCGGCACACCTAGACTGCATCCTGCCAGTTCGCCTCGGCACGCCCGCGGCCCAAAGGGTAGGAGCGGCGCAAGCCGCGACCGCGATCCCGCAACCTCGCGTCGCAACTTTCAGCATGGCCTAGGGTAGGAGCGGCGTAAGCCGCGACCGCGCAATCCAAAGCTCGCGCCGGAACCTCCGGTGCCGCCGAATGTAGGAACGGTGCAAGCCGCGACCAAGCCCGACCCATTTCGTCTCGTCACTCCCAGCCGCGCCGACCTGTCTCCCTACCGTAGCCATTCGTCTACACGCATGCAGCAAATGTCTACAGCTGATCGGAATTTTCCTATAGCCGGCTCAAGCGGCCCGCTGCTAGGCTGGATCGCAGGGGCCCTGCATCATCGGCCACACTACCAAGCACATTGCAGTACGGACCGGAAGCCAAACCCGCGATAGCGGTGTATCGAATCGACACAAGGAGAAGTCCTTTGCGAGATCCCTCAAGCATCCGCACACCGGTCCATCAATGTCGGCTATCCGTATCGTTGAATCGGGCGGGTTTATTCACAGAAATGAGGCCGCCATCCGGTCTGGAAAATGATCATGTCAACTTCATGTCGATTCGTTCTAAGTCTATTAGCCGCTCTTCTGGCCAGTGCATGCTCGAGTGACTCCGGCGCCAACAAGCCCGAGTACAAGAAGAACCCTGATCCGAAGCAACGCCGTGAGATTTCTGTCGTTCTGGACAATGCGCCTGGCGCATTCGCGGTCGTAGACGCGACCATGCAATTCGACATCATCAACATGGATTGCCTTCCGCCAGCCGAGCCGTCATCTGGCGTCCAAACGACGCCGACTTCAACCTTCTTGCCGATCGTGCTTATCAAGGCTTCTGATGGTTCCTATAAGGGCGAAGTTGCCCTTGACGGCTTGCTCGATGGGGACTATTTCGGTCAGGGCGTATGCAAGTTCAAGCCTGTCGTAGCCACCACCATCTTCAAGGCAACTGGGGCTGACGGCGAGACTCGGTTCATCGCGAGCCTGAGCGCCGAAGAGATCCGTGAATCGAAGAGCAAGAAAATCTACTACTGGCGTGGTGGCTATCCGAAAGAGGCCAAGTTGCCGAATTATCCGGACTACGGATATGGCGATCCGATGGAGTTCAAGGAAGGTCTCCGGGATGATCTTTTCAGCATACGCATGGCACCTGAAGTCGCGCCGCCATGAGCATCACGACGCAGCAGTACGCCAATCTGGCCGACGATGCGTATCGGAGTCCGGACCTGGAGGACCCCGAAAGCAGAAGGGCAAAGATCGGAGGGGTCGAGTATGCGATCCTCGCTCACGTCAACAAGGACTCGGGCTATCAGGGCACGATTTACCAGCGCCTGGATACCAAAGAGATCGTTGTTGCGCATCGTGGCACCGAGTTCGGTGACCAGCCGATCAAGGATGGCTTGTTGGCTGACGGTGGAATGGTCGCAAATCGTGTTAACCGACAAGCGAGCGATGCGCTCGAGTTCACCCGATATGCCGTGGATATCGCGAACGTCCAAGGGGGGCGAAGTGGAATTGCTCCGCAGGTAACCGTCACGGGTCATTCGTTGGGCGGTTGTCTAGCCCAGATCACAGCAGCAAAGCTGAATTTGAACGGAGAGACCTTCAACCCTTATGGTGCAGTGGGGCTTGGATACAGGATTCATGAAGGCGGCAATCAGATAGTCAACCACGTAATGGCTGGCGATTTCGTAAGTGCAGGCAGCCGGCACTTCGGCAAAGTCAAGATGTATGCAGATCCCGTAGAGGTGAACATTCTCAGGGCTGTCGGCTATGAGGACAGCGGTAGCCGGTTTGATGTTCGTAATCCGCTGAAAGCTGCCGCCTATGGAAACGGCTCTCACCGGATGCATCATTTTCTGGATGTAGATTCCAACGGACGACGAGATCATTCCGTTCTAGGCGACGCTAGGGCGTTGGAACTGGCGGAACAGCATCGGCCAATGTTCGATAGGTACAGGGGTGATGTCCTGGCGCTGCGTGGCGGCGCTTCGGTCGGAGTTGCATTGTCAGGCGGAGTGCAAGGATTCGTCGGGGAAATCAGCCGCCGTCTGCCCGACAAGGTGTCAAATCCATTCGAGGAGTCGAAGGGAACCTTGCCACCTTTACCAGACGAAAGGCATCGAGCAAGTGATCCGCGCGATCCGCGGCATCCTGACAATGGGATGTATCTGAAGATCCGAGACGGTGTAGGCGCCATCCTTCAGCAGCAAGGCAGGTCGTTCGACGAAGGCGGCGAACGGATTGCTCTCGACCTGCTCGTAGCGGCGAAGCAAGCCGGCCTGGATCGAGTCGATCATGTGGTGCCCAGCGTCGGCGCCAACCCGGGCGAGACCTGTTTCGTCGTGCAAGGCGATTTGCGCGACCCGGCGCACAAGCGCGCCCAAGTCTCGCTGGCTATAGCCGAAAAGACCCCTGTCATCGAGTCGCTGCAGAAGCTCGATATCGAGAACCAAGGGCTGGCGGAAAATCAGAGTCGAAACCAAGAACAGGCCCGGAATCTCGGTCCGCGTATGGTCTGATCAGCGGCGTCGGAGTTACACTGCCGCTTGTTCGAACCTCGCCCAGAACCCGTTTCGGCACGAACGAACCGTAACCCTCCCTCTTCACCGCGACGCGTTGGGCGCTGTCATCGATGGTCGCAGTCGAGCGGGTGGTCTGATTGTTCCGGCAATCGTCGACTGACCTAATGACCTCCATTCCCACCCGCGAGCACTGGATAAATACCGACCCAGGACGGTTGTACGCCAAGGCGTGGATGCCGGCGACGGATGCGGGGGAATCCGTTCCCATCATTCTGTTCCACGACTCGCTCGGTTGCGTCGAACTTTGGCGCGACTTTCCGGTGCGACTCGCGCGCACGACCGGTAGGCAGGTGGTCGCTTACGACCGGCTTGGTTTCGGTCGATCCGACCGCCATCCCGGCCACCTCGATGGGCGCTTCGTTCACGACGAAGCCCACGGAGCTTTCACTGCGCTGCGGAATCAGTTGAAGATCGGGCGCTTCGTCGCGTTTGGCCACAGCGTCGGCGGCGGCATGGCCATCGGTTGTGCGGCAAGCTTCCTCGAGGATTGCACGGGCCTGATCACCGAATCCGCCCAGGCCTTCGTCGAAGATCGGACGCTGCAAGGCATCCGCGCAGCGCAGCAGTCGTTCGCAGAGCCGGGTCAACTCGAGCGCCTGCAGAAGTACCACGGTGATAAAGCGGCCTGGGTGCTGAGTGCCTGGATCGACACTTGGCTGGCGCCGAGCTTCGCTGGCTGGAACCTCGACGAAGCCCTGGGCCGCATTCGCTGCCCGAACCTAGTCATCCACGGCGAGCACGACGAGTTCGGTTCGCTGCTGCACCCGCAACGGATAGCAGACCTGACGCACGGCCCAGCCATCAACCGCATCCTCAAGGGCTGCGGCCACGTGCCCCATCGCGAAGCGCCGGAGACGGTATTGGAGTTGATCGATAGTTGGCTCGATGCAAGCGACGACCGAATGGTTTCGTAGCAGGAGGTCGGCTTTCGGCCAACACTATCCATTCCGCTCGCGTCGCTCCGAGTATCAGCAGGGGGCAGCCAGGGGGCGGGCCGGACCGCCGGAGAGGGCGACCCCGCCCGGGGGAGACGATCGTGTCCGGGAGAGAGTTTGTGTTCGCTCATCCACTGGGGGCGTTCATCGCTTTGGGGTGGAAGCGGTCACTCGATTCTCAAAGACCATTGTCTGCTTTCGGTTGGGGCGGGAGGTTCTCAACGCTCACAGGTCCAGCAGATGCATACCACTATCAAACGGCCTTGGGAGTACGCGGGAGTGGCGTCGATCCACATCTGGATGGTGATGGTGGAATCGTCCGGAGGGACGAGCAGGAGAGCACCAAGGTCAGACGACGATGGAGCGATCAGCCGCGTCGGTTCATGCACGGCCCCTGCGGTCGGGTGTCCGTGTCATCGAGATGAGCACTGATCCGGACTCAGGAGCCCGGCTCGCTATGGTGTTTTCTGGCGGATGTCCTGCCTCGTGAACAGCGTGTCCGCATGCCGGTGGACCACGCGCCAGCCTTCCGTTTCGCGCCGAAAGATGGTGGTCACGCGGTAGTCCCGTTTAGCTGCCTCAGGCTGTCCGGAAGGGTGATACCGAATGTGTTCGTACTGCACGATGTAAGCGAAGTCGCCGCTGATCGCCGTCGAGATCTGCTCGATGCTCTTGGAGCCGTTGGAACCCAGGAACTGGGAGCTCGCCCAGTCGAGCCTCGAGCTGACATTGCTCCATCCTTTCGCAGTAGCGCCGCCAGCCGCGCCCGACAAGGTTACGTCCTGCGCGTGCGACCAGAGCGCCTTCACCGCCTCTGGCTTGCCGTTATAGAACAGCTCCGCGGCCTCGGCATACTTGCCGAGCATCGCCTGCAACGCGGCATCGGGTACCGACTGCACGGCAGTTTCCGCGGCGGAACTCATACTCGCTGCAGCCAGCAGAGCGGCCGCGAGAACACAGGATCGCAGGGTTTTCATGCTCGACTCCCAATGGTGGTGGGCGTGGCGCCAGTGCCTGAACTACGCGGAGTGGCGAGGCGGTTTCGGTTTGAGTGCAAGCCAAGTGCGTGGCTAGTGTCCCGGTTTCAGCAATGATCCGATTGCCTCGTGCACGACAGGCCACGCCGGCGAGGCTGGATCGGCGATCTCGAAATGGCCGAGCGATGGCAACACTTCTAGCCTTACGGAATCGCCGGCCTTACGCGCTGCGTCTGCGTAAGCCTCGCCCAGCCAAACAGGCGTCATCTCGTCCCGTTGACCCCAGATCAGAATCTGCCGTTTCGCTAGCGGAAGCATCCTCATGGCGGATGTCTGCGCATAGCGTTCGGGTGCAGCGGCAGGTTCGCCTCCAAGCAGGGTCTTGACGATGTTCGGGTCGCGGCAAGCGGTCATTTGCACCGGGATGAACGCCTCCAGGTCGCCGGCACCTGCGAGATCGACTACGCCACTGATCGGCAGTGGATCCGCAACATGCAGTTGACTCTTGGCCGGAAGGCGGGAGCGAGCCGCCACCCACATCGCCAGGTGTCCGCCGGCCGAGTGTCCCAGCACGACCACGCGGTCGAGATCGAGCCGGTACTTCTGCGCGATCACTCGAAGGTGATCCGTTGCCCGTCCGACATCTGCATAGGTTCCCGGCCAGCCGCTGCCCGGTTGGGGAATGCGGCGGTATTCAATGTTCCAGCTAGCGATGCCGTCGGCTTTCAGCGCATCGGCCATGGGCGCCAGGCCGCGCAGCGTGGCGTAGTCCGCTTTCCAGCAGCCGCCATGGATCAGGATCACCACGGGATGCGGCCCCGCCGTGGAAGGAACGCTCAAATCGGCGTATTGATTCGGGTCATCGCCATAGGCGATGCGATGGTCCGCCGGTCGACTGGGCAAGGACCGGAACTCGGCGGGCCCCATCAGCTCGTCGGCACTCTGCGACGCTATGCGAGGCGGCGGCATCGCCGTACATGCCGCAAGAATCGCCAGAGTCAAAACGCCGGGTGACTGTCGAAGCATTGGAGTGGTTCCCCATGCTGCTTAACAACCTGATAGACGGCCCCTTGGGTATCGGCGCACCCACCGGCTGGAGTGTAACTCCTGACCCTGCTCGCGCCCTACAACCCGGCCCTGGTCAACAAGCCGGCGCATGGCCGGGCCGGACACATCTGCACAGGCGGGTGACCGAATAAGCGCAACCGGTGGCTCGGCCATCCTCTCCGTTCTGTCCGCTTTCGGCCGGCAGCGGACATCGCTCTTTTCGATGGGTCGCCCCTGCCAAGCTTCGATGCCTCGGCGAAGAGGCTGGGCCGAGGCCCTGGCCTACGGCCCCGGACCATCCGAACCTGGCCGACTCGAACCGGGTCGGCCGGGCGCACTCGACCCGGCCGGTTGGAACTTGGAGGCGAGCCTATGAGGAAACGAACGGCCGCCTGCTCCGCCCGGCCAGGTTCGACGACCGCATCCGGACGGTCGTGCGTCCACGACCCACGCGCATGCACCCACATGAGCGGCCGACGTAAAAGTCCACGGTCTACGGCGGCGAGGCGCAGGAAACGGACTCCTGCGGTAGGTGATCGCCGGCGGTGCCTCGCCAGAACCGCGCCCCGGAAGGGCGATGGGCAAGTGTGTACCATTGCGTACCCTCGTCGAGGCGCATAAGGCCGGGCGCCGGATCGGGGCGATGTAAGCATGTTCCCGCCTGTTCGCCGCAAGCGCGCGCTGCCGTCTCGCCGTGCGGTCGCGACTCGACCAAAACCGATCTTTCGATGCGCCGATCATGCTGAGCCAGCATTTCCTGTTCTTCTTCGCCATGCTCGGCGCCTTCAACGGCATCGGCGCGGCGTCGTTTCTCTGGTGGCGGGCCAAGGGCGAACCCACACAGCGTTGGCTATCGCTGCTGATCCTCGTGGTCAGCGTACGGACGGGAAAATCCGTTGCCTTCTATTTTTGGCCCGACATTCCCAAGATCGTTCTCCAGCTCGGCCTGACCGCCTGTTTCATGATCGGACCCTGCCTGTTCTTTCTGGTCCGCTCCAGCCAGGGCGATAGCCCCGGCCCCGGGCGGGCCGACCGTCGGCATATCGCCGGGCTGTTGGCCATAGCCGCCGCCGTCAACGTGTTCCTGCCCTATGCCGGCCACATCGACTTGTGGCGACACGTCGTCGCGCCGGCTATCACCTACTCGTGGCTGGGCTATCTGCTGCTCGCCACCGCGCAGGTGTACCTGCATCGCACGCGGCTTTCGGGGACGCCGTCCGGCCCGCTGTTGCTGGGGGCGGTGGGCGGCATCTGGTTGATCTGGATCGCCTACTACACCTCCGGCTATACCTCCTACATCGTCGGCGCGCTGTCGTTTACCTTCGTCCTCGCGGCGAGCGTCCTGATCTACCTGCGCCTGCGGTCCGGTCAGGCCCCGATCGAGCCCTATCAGGATCGGCGGATTCCGGAGTCCGAGGCTTCCGTGCAGTTGCAGGCCTTGGCCGAGTTGATGGCGCGCGAGCGCTTGTATCTGGACCCCGCATTGACGCTGCCTCGCCTCGCTCGCCGCCTCGGCGTGCCCCAGACCCGGTTGTCGCAGCTGCTGAACGACAACAACCAGACCACCTTCAAGCAATACCTGGCGCAACTGCGCGTGGGTGAGGCGAAGGCGCTGCTGCGGCAGCTCCCCCCGAAGCCGCTCGAAGTCGTGGCCGAAGAAGCCGGCTTCCAATCGATGTCGACCTTCCACAGCGCATTCAAAAAGCTGGAGGGGGTCACGCCGGCGGCGTTTCGCGCGACCAAAGCCGACTCCGAAAAGCGATTCCAGCACTCCTGAAGAGTATTTCAAGACATTGATTTGAAAGAGATTGGGTAGTGTGCGGGCTCCTCCCCGCGAGCTCGCGCTCATGCACCTACCTCGCTTCATCCAATGCATCCTGATGCTCATGCTGTCCGCCTGGCTGGGCGGCGTTTCCGGCGCCCAGGCGGCCCATGCTTTCACCGGGCCGACCTTTACCGGGCATGCCATCGCCGGCCAGGCTCTCGCCGGCCAGGTGGCCGTTGACCGTTCGCCGACCGTGGCGCCCACGGAGCCGACGGGCACGGCCCGATCCGTCGCGAAGACCGACCGCCGGGAGCCTGCCGGTGGCAACCCGGGGCGCATCCTCTTCATCCTCGCCAGCAGCAAGGTCCACGGCGCTTCGGCCCTGCCGGCCAGCATCAGCTTCGGCGAGGTCGTGCATGCGTGGGATACGTTCCATGCCGCGGGCTATTCGGTCGACTTCGTCTCGCCCGACGGCGGGGCGGTGCCGATTCTCGACACTTATGTCAGCAAAGAGGTGGAGCCTCGGCTGAAGGACGGGCGCATCATGGACGGGCTGCGGAACACCGCCAAACCCGCGCAGGTCGACCCCGCCCGATACCGCGCCGTGTACTACGTCGGGGGCAGCAATGCCATCTACGGCGTGCCGGAGCATCCGGTCCTGCAGAACATCGCCATGCATGTTTACGAGCGTAACGGCGGGGTGGTTTCCGCCGTCTGTCACGGCACGGCTGGAATCGTCAACCTCAAGCTCTCCAGCGGCCAAGCCTTGGTCGCGGGCAAACGCATCACCGGTTTTCCCGAAGAACACGAAGATCAGGGCGCTGCCTACTTCAAGGAGTTCCCTTTCCTGATCCGGAAAACGGTCGAAGCCCGCGGCGGCTCCTTCCATGCGCTCGATGGCAACCAGCCTTACGCCGAAGTCGACGGCAGGGTGGTGACAGGCCAGAACTACGCGTCCGCGAAGCCCGTGGCGGAAGCCGTGGTCGATGTCCTTCGCAAACTGGCCGATCGACAGCCAGGCAGCGGCGCAGCGAAACGCTGATCTAAACGCTGATCTTCCGGACCATCGCCGTCGCCGGGCGAGGCCGGACCACCCTCACGTACCCGATAAACCTCAGGACAATCATGAAAATCTCGATCCGGTCGCTCGTTCTCGCACTAGCTTTCCTCGTTCTTCCGACATCCGTCATGGCGCAAAACAGCGAGCATGACGCGGTAGACCAAACCATGAAAAAGATGATGCGCGCCTTCGAAACCGGCGACGCCAATCTGGCTTTCGAAGTGCTCAGAAAAGACGGTGTCGTGCTCGGCTACTCGGCAACCAGAGGCCAGGTTGTCGCGCAAACCGCGGAGGAATGGGCGAAGGGGTTCCAGGGCAAGCCGGCCGACGATGAGGCCCAGCGCAAACGCAGTTACGAAATCGTGGATGTGACCGAACACGCTGCGGTCGTCAAAGTGATGCTGGATTATCCCGCGTGGAAGGGGCTGGACTATCTTGCGTTGTCGAAGATCGACGGGAAATGGATGATCGTGAGCAAATCGTGGAGCGGTCAACGTAAACCCTAAGCACCGTAGCGCGGCTCTCGAACCCGCCGCTTTGCGCGCAGGGCGGCGCGAAGCGGCGGCATAGTGCCGGCGTATTCTTTGCGCGAGGGCGGGCGGAATGCCTGCCCCGAATGAAACCGAATCAGGTTCACTCCACCCGTGCCCGTGCCGGACGCGGGTGCGCGCTCATGCGCATGCTTCCGGCGTCTGTCGAATTCCGCTCCGGCCGTTCGTCGTGTATGTAGCGGACAACCCGCAACCGGCTCACCAGGAGCGCGTCACGATGACCATCACCATTACCGCCTTTGAACGGTCGCCCGACGGGGGCAAGGGGCTGGCGCGCGATACGCGTCTGCGCTGGGCACTGGAAGAGACAGGCCAAGCCTACGAGGCCCGCCTGGTTTCGTTCGCTGCGATGAAGGAACCCGCGCACCTGCGCCTGCAGCCCTTCGGCCAGATTCCCACCTACGAGGAAGGCGATCTCGCCCTGTTCGAAACGGGCGCGATCGTCTTGCATCTCGCGCAAAGCCACCCGGGGTTGTTGCCGGGCGACGCCAACGCGCGGGCGCGTGCCATCGCCTGGATGTTCGCCGCGCTCAACACCGTGGAGCCGCCGATCCTCGACCTCGTCGTCGCCAAGTTCCAGGAAGGCGACCGGCCCTGGGCTAAAGAGCGCCTGCCGCTGGTCGAAGATCGCATTCGCCATCGGCTGGTGCAGCTTGCGGCCCGCCTGGGCGATGCCGACTGGCTCGACGGTGCATTTAGCGCGGGCGACCTGATGATGGTGTCGGTGCTGCTCAGGCTGCGACCGTCGGGCATCCTGGACGAATTTCCGCGTCTGGCCGCCTACGTCGCCCGCGGCGAAGCGCGGCCCGCCTACCAGCGTGCATTCGCCGCGCAATGGGCGGTCAACGCCGCCAAGCCGCAAGCCGGTTGAGGGTTCGGTTCGGGGTGGGAGCTGTGGTCCGGAGCGGCGGTCGGCTTTAGGCCAAATGCAGACGCTCGGCCGTGGGTGTTAAGCCCCGAAACCGGGCGGCGCCTGAAAACCGCCTAGCTCCTGTGCGATCAGTCGGGCCACTTCAATGGTGGTCCGGTCGCCATACTCCGGGCCGATGATCTGCAGGCCGATTGGAAGCCCGTCGCTTGATGATCCGCAGGGAAAAGCGGTGCTCGGCAAATATGCGAGGGTCGCAAGGCCTACCCAAAAGTAATGCTCGTAATGCGAGGTCGGTGCCGTGTCGACGGCGAGAACTCGCTCGAGCTTGGGCCGATGATCATGTTCGTAGGCCGTGGTTGCGGAAATCGGGCATATCACCACATCCCAATCGTTGAAGAAGGCGCGCCACCGCAGTCGGTAGCGGGTACGCGCTTCATCGTGATCGGACCAGCTTCGATGATCGAGTACGCGGGCGCGCGTAACTACCGCTAACGGCGATTCGTCGTTCGCATCGAACTCTGCAGCCGCCGCTTGAGCAACGGAATAGTATTCATCGGGAAGGTCGACGAGTCCTGTCGATGCCAACAGGTTCAGGTATGTGTTGTGCGATTGCCGTGACGAGAGTTCAGGGCGGGCCAGATCAGAAACGACCGCGCCAGCCCGGGCAAGAGCTTCTCCGACTTGCTGCACGCGATCCGATATCTCGACCGAAGTAGGAACGAAATCCTCCTGCGGCCAAATCGCAACGCGCAAGCCTCGTAAAGTGCGTGCCTTCGGCGGTGGAAGCACCAGTCTCCAGCCCGGCGACCGGAACCGGTCAGGACCCGCTACGACGTCCAGAGCCAGCGCCAGATCTTCCGCACTTCGCCCCATCGGCCCGACGACATTCAGATCCGGCGCAGATACGACGCCGAGGGGATTGTGGCCCAGCGTCGGAACGATTCCATACGTGGGTTTGTGCCCATACACACCACAGAAGTGAGACGGATTTCGGATCGACCCCGCGATATCGGAGGCGAATTCCAAGCCAGTCAAACCGGCCGCCAGGGCGGCGGCCGATCCGCCGGAAGATCCGCCCGGCGACCTCGCCGTGTTCCAGGGGTTGTTGGTTATTCCGTAAACGTCGTTGTAGCTCTGCCAGTCCGCGAGTCGCAGCGCGACGTTCGTCTTCCCCATGAAATGGGCGCCGGCTGCCTTCAGGTACCCGACGACCGTTGCGTCGTTCAGGGCGAGGTTGTCCTGTTGCTCCGGCACGCCCCACGTGGTCGGCAATCCGGACACGTCGAAGGCTTCTTTGATCGTCATCGGCACGCCGTGCAGCGATCCCAATCGCTGTCCCCGGGCAAGAGACTCGTCGGCTGATTTCGCCGCTTCCAGTGCGCGTTCGAAATCCCTCGCCACGACGGCATTCAACGCTTCATCGAATCGTTCGATGCGCTCGATGTAGTACTGAGTGAGTTCGAACGAGCTGACTTGTTTTCGCTGAATCAGTTGCGCCAGATCGGTCGCCGACGAAAAAGCCAGCTCTCCCGATGCGAGGCCATTGTGTGCAGAGGTAATGGCAGGACCGCAGGATGAATCTGAAGTGCCGTCTGGCGCCCTAGGAAAGTCACGCCTGGAGATCGGATTCATGATGGCCCTGTCGGTAGGTCGGCGGTCTTCAATCAGGGGTGTTTGCGCCCCCGATTCTTACTTGCTTGTCCTGCAACGCCCGAATTCTAGCGGAAACAAGTGACCGCAACCGGCTGGAAGCGGTCACTTCGGGCCTACTGCAAGGGAGTAACAGCCTTGCCTGGACGAGACACGGTAAGCCCGATATTTCTACTCGAACGGAGCATGCCCGGACCGCAAGATCAGCCCGCCTATAGCTTCAACCTTCCGGAATAGTCGCAGCAGCGAACGGTGCGAGCACCGTCCAGCCCAGGTTCGCATACAGGCCGCGGCCGTCTTCGGTCGCGACCAGGAGCTGTTGGCTTGCAACGGAGTTTCTCGCGCTGCCAAGCGCGACCATCACCGCGACGCCCAGTCCTTTACGGCGATGATCCTGTGCGGTTTCGATTCGGTCGTAGATGAAGGCCTCTGCGCTTTCCGCCGCGCATCCGGTTGCGGCCAGATCGCCGTTCGGCGCGATGACGCTGGCTCGGGTGACCGGCCCGGCACGATGCAGTTCCATCCTGTACCCGGCCGGCAGGGGCTTCGTGTCGAGGTCGGCGATGGCCGTCGTCATCAGATAGTTCGCCGGCTGAATCGCCCAGCGGGCGGGCAGTGCGCTTCGCAGTTCCTCGTCGCTGCCGCACAGCTTCAAGTAATGCCGTGGCGCCGTAATGTCGTGAGCGATTTCGCGCAGGCCGTCGCATAGCGCCGGGAACACCCAGCGCTTCACTTCCTTTTCCGAGTGGGTATCCACGCGAAAGCCGCCGCGGTCGTGCACGGGAACCGGGGAGCCGCGGGCGATGGAATGCGCGGCTTGCCAGGCGAACAATAGCTTCGGATCGATGTTGGATACGGTCATGGTGGGTCGTCGGCGACGCTCGGCAGGTGGAGGGGCATTCTCCGACGACCGCAGGCGTTGCGCCATTGGCTCTCTGCTATGAAGTTCCTGTGACTTCCAACTAAATCATCGCCCTGTCTCAGGAGTTAAGACGACGGCGGTAGGGCTGGACGAACGGTCGGAACGAATCGCCCGTACGAAGCAGACGACACCCCAACTCACGTCACCGTCCGCGCCTTGTTCTTCGCCGTCTGCGTGTCCCGCACCGGCGGCAGGCCGAACACGCGGCCGTACTCGCGGGTGAATTGCGGCACGCTTTCGTAGCCGACTGCGAAGGCGGCGCTGCTGGCGCTGACGCCTTCCGACAACATCAGCCGCCGGGCTTCGATCAGGCGCAGTTGTTTCTGGAACTGCAGTGGCGACAGCGAGGTCACTTCGCGGAAATGTTGGTAAAGCGAGGACGGGCTCATGCCGGCGGCCGCGGCGAGGCGCTCGACCGGCAGCGGTTGGGCGAACTCGGCGCGCAGCACGGCCACTGCCCTGGCGACGCGTTGGGCGTTGCTGTTGGGCCAGCCCAGGCGGCGGATCGCCGCGCCGTGCCGGCCGAGCAGCAGCCAGTAATGCAGTTCGCGCAGCAACTGCGTTTGCAGGACCGGCATCGACGCGGGGCGGTCGAGCAGGCGCATCAGGCGCAGGGCCGCGTCGGCGACTTCGCTGTCGGTCGGCTCGATCTGCACCGGGAAACGCTCGGCCGTGGGCGCTGCCTGCATTTCCGTCGCCAGGTTGGCGATGACGGCGGCATCGAGTTCCATCACGAAGGACAGGTAGGGCGCGGCAGCGCTGGCCTGGGTGATCTGGCTGACCGTCGGCACGTCGGCGGCGATCAGCAACGAGTCGCCGGCGCCGAAGGCGAAGGTCTGGGTGCCCATCGTGACTTGCTTGCTGCCTTGCAGGACCAGGCAAACCAGCGGCCGCGAGATTTCGTGCAGCAGGCCGCTGGGTGCGGTGGCGCGGATCGCGGCGAGGCCGGGGATCGGAGTGCGGGCCAGGCCGGTCGGGTCGGCATGGGCCTGGGCGTAATGGCCGACGGTATCGAGAAGAGTGGTCACGGGGCGAGCCTACTCCGTCGCTGCGGCGGCACGGGCCAGCCTGGAGGATCAGGCAAACAACGCCGAGATTCCAGCAACCGGCGGCGGGCCGCCGGTCCGATAGTGGCGCCCTCACTCGCCCCAGGATTCGCAGCATGAACAAGATCGCCCTCGTCACCGGCGCCAGCCGCGGGCTCGGCCGCAACACCGCACTCAACATCGCCCGCCACGGCGGCGACGTCGTCCTCACCTACCAACGCCGCGCCGAAGACGCGGCCGACGTCGTCGCCGAGATCGAGGCGATGGGGCGCAAGGCCGTCGCCTTGCCGCTCGACACCGGCGACGTCGCCGCGTTCGCGCCGTTCGCGCAGACGCTGCGGACCGCACTGCAGGACAGGTGGCAGCGCGAGACCTTCGACCACCTCGTCAACAATGCCGGCCACGGCGACAACGCGCCGTTCGAGCGGACGACCGAGGCGCAGTTTGACCGCCTGGTCGACGTCCACTTCAAGGGCGTGTTCTTCCTCACCCAGGCCTTGCTGCCCCTGATCGCCGACGGCGGCCGCATCGTCAATCTGTCGACCGGCCTGACCCGCTTCTCGGCGCCGGGTTGGTCGGCGTACGCGGCGGCGAAGGGCGCGGTGGAAGTGTTGACGGTGTATCTGGCGAAGGAACTCGGCAGCCGCGGCATCGCCGTCAACACGGTGGCGCCGGGCGCGATCGAGACCGATTTCTTCGGCGGCGCGGTGCGCGACACGCCCGAGTTCAACCGCCATTTCGCCGAGATGACCGCGCTCGGCCGTGTCGGCTTGCCCGACGATATCGGGCCGATGATCGCCAGCCTGTTGTCCGAGCAGAACCGTTGGGTCAACGCGCAGCGGATCGAGGTATCGGGCGGTCAGGCGATCTGAGGCGGCGGCCGCAGCCTGACCTGCGCGGCCTGTTTCTGCGCGGCCAGGAACGCGCGCAGCGAGGCCGGCTTGATCGGCTTGGTCAGCACCCGGCAGCCGCGTTCGCGCGCGGCGAGCTTGAGGGCGTCGCTGCCGTCGCCGGTCAGTAGTGCGGCCGGCAAGGCGATGCCGAGGCGTTCGCGCAGGGCCTCGATGGTGGCGAGGCCGTCGAGGCGGTCGTGCAGGTGGTAGTCGACCAGGGCGACGTCGGGGTTTTGATCGAGCAATGCCAAGGCATCGTCGACGGTCGCGGCCAGCAGCGCGGTCGCGCCCCATCGGTCGAGCAGGGCGCGCATGCCGTCGAGAATCTCGCGGTCGTTGTCGATGCACAGCACGCGCAGGCCGGACAATGAGTCGGCCGCCGACGAGTTCGCCGGTTCGACGAGGGGCTGGGCGCGCAGTGCCTGGCCGCGCGGCACGAAGATCGAGAACACGCTGCCGCGGCGGATCTGCGAACGCACGCGCAGCGGATGGTCGAGGGTGCGGGCGATGCGCTGGCAGATCGACAGGCCCAGGCCGAGGCCGCGCTCGCCGCCGCTGCCGGGCTGATCGAAGCGGCGGAACTCGTCGAAGATCTGTTCCAGATGGTGCTCGGGTATGCCGGGGCCGGTGTCCCAGACCTGCAGTTCGATGCGGCCCGGTTGCGAGGGGTCGTGATGCGGGCGCAGGCGCGCGGCCATCAGCACGCCGCCTTCGCGGGTGTAGCGCAAGGCGTTGGCGAGGAAGTTCTGCAGCGCGCGGCGCAACAGGCGGCGGTCGCTGCGCACCGGCATCGAGGCTTGCGCCAGGCGCACGCGCAGTTCCAGGCCGCGGCCGGCCGCGCTCGGTGCGTACTGCGCGGCGAGTTCGCGCAGCAGTTCGCCGGCGTCGAAGTCGGTCAGCTCGGGCCGCAGCGCACCGGCGTCGAGGCGGGAAATGTCGAGCAGGCCGTCGAGCAGGTCTTCGGCGGCGCGCAGCGAAGCGTCGACGCGTTCGGCCAGGCGCCGTTGTTCGCCGATGTCGTCGCTCTCGCGCAGCGCGGTGGTGAACAGGCGCGCTGCGTTGAGCGGTTGCAGCACGTCGTGGCTGACCGCGGCGAGGAAGCGGGTCTTGGACTGCTGCGCCGATTCGGCTTCCTGGGTGCGTTGCTCGACGCGTTGTTCGAGGTTCTCGTTGGCTTCGCGCAGCGCCTGTTCGGCGCGCTTGTAGTCGGTGACGTCGCTGTAACTGGTGACGTAGCCGCCGCCGACCAGCGGGCGGCCGACCATCTCGATGACCTGGCCGTTGGCGCGCACACGCTCGAACACGTGCGGCGCGCCGGCGCGCAGGTGGGCGAGGCGGCGGCCGACCAGTTCGTCGATGGCGCGTTCGTCGAGCGGGCCGGTGCCCATCTCGCCGCGCTCGGCGTTCCAGCGCAGCAGGTCGCCGACCGGGCGGCCGACGTAGAGCATGCCGTCCGGGTAGTCGAACAGTTCCTGATAGCGCCGGTTCCAAGCGACCAGGCGCATTTCCGGGTCGACCACGCTGACCCCCTGGCTGATGTTCTCCAGGGTGGTCGACAGCACCTGGCGGTTGAAACGCAGCTCTTGGTTGGCCTCGTCGAGCAGGGCCACCACTTCGCCGAGTTCCATGCCCGAGCCGCGCAGCGCGCTGGTCAGGGTGAGGCGCGCCGAGGCCGCGCCGATGGCCGAGGCGAGCAGGCGTTCGGTGAATTGGGCCAGGGCGCGGTCGGCCGGTTGCAGCGGCTGCCATTCGCGGCCTTGCTGGTGGGCGTAGTCCTCGAAAGCGCGGCGCGCATGGCGTTCGCCGACGATGCGTTCGGCCAGGGTCAGCAGTTCGCCGCTGCGCACGCTGCCGGCCCAGCCGCCGGGGCCGAGCGCGGGGCGGCGCACGTAGGGGTCGAGGAAGGGTGCGGCGAGCAACTGGTCCTGCAAGCGCGGACGCTGCCGCACCGAGATGAACAGGAAGGCGCCGATGTTGAACAGCAGCGACCAGAAGGTGCCGTGGGTCAGCGGGTCCCAACCGACGAGGCCGAACAGCTGCTCCGGGCGCAGCCAGACGATGTCGAGCGGGCCGGTCGCGAGCCAAGCATCGGGAATCCAGCCGCCGCGCGCGAGCGCCGGCAGCAGCAAGGTGTAGATCCACAGCACGGTGCCGGCGAACAGGCCCGAGAACGCGCCCGAACGGCTGGCGCCGCGCCAGTACAGGCCGCCGATCAGCGCCGGGGCGAATTGCGCGACCGCGGCGAAGGCGAGCAGGCCGTGTTGGGCCAAACCGTTCGAGCCGAGCGAACCGCGGTGGTAGGCATAGGCCATCAGCGCCAGCATGACGATGGTGATGCGCCGCACCCACAACACCTGGCGGTCGATGCCCTGGCTTTCGTTCAAGGCGCCGCTGCGCAGCAGCAGCGGCACCACCAGGTCGTTGCTGACCATGGTCGACAGCGCGACGCTGGAGACGATGACCATGCCGGTCGCGGCCGAGAAGCCGCCGATGTAGACCATCAAGGCCAGCGCCTGCTGGTCGAACTGCAGCGGCAGCGCCAGCACGTAGGTGTCGGGCGAGATGCCGCTGCCGGCGAGAACGGCCTGGCCGGTCAGGGTGATCGGCACCACCAGCACGGTGATCAGCGCCAGATAACCGCCGAACAGCCAGCGCGCCGCACGCAGGTCGTTCGGGTCCTGGCATTCGACCACGGCGACATGGAACTGGCGCGGCAGGCAGATGATCGCGGTGAAGGCGAGCAGGGTCTGGGTGACGAAACCGGCCGGCAGGCCGGGCTGGATCACCACCTGCGCGGCCTGTTGGATACGTTGCGGGAAATTGCCGAGGCCGGGCAGGTGCAGTAACGCGAACACGCCGATGGCGATGAAGGCGATCAGCTTGACCAGCGACTCCAGCGCGACCGCGAGCACCATGCCGTGATGGTGTTCGGTGGCGTCGATCTGGCGCGTGCCGAACAGGATCGCGAACACCGCCAGCATCATCGCCACGTAGAACGCCGGGTCGGCGAGTAGGCCGCCGTCGGACGGCACCCCGGCCAGCACTTCCACGCTCATCGCCACCGCCTTGAACTGCAGGGCGACGTAGGGCACCGCGGCGGTCAGCGCGACCGCGGCGACCAGGGCGGCCAGGCCCGGTGCGCGGCCGTAGCGCGAGGACAGGAAGTCGGCGATCGAGACGATGCGGTGTTCGCCGGAGATCAGCACCAGGCGTTCGAGGATGCGCCAGCCGAACGCCAGCATCAGCAGCGGGCCGAGGTAGATCGGCAGGAAGCCCAGGCCGGTGCGCGCGGCGGTGCCGACCGCGCCGTAGAAGGTCCACGACGAGCAATAGACGGCGAGCGCGAGCGAGTACACCGCGGTGCGCAGCCAGCGCGCGCGCGGCGTGCGTTCGCGCTGGTCGCCGTAATAGGCGACCGCGAACAGCAGGCCGACGTAGCCGGCCGATACCAGCAGCAGAATCCAGCCTGGGATCAAGGGCGCGGGTTCGGAATCGGTGAAGTCGGTCGAGTGTACGGCCTGCGCGCGCGGGCCGGACCGGCGCCGGGCTTCGACTTTGGCCGCGGGGCGGGCCGGAGCGGGGCGAATCGGCGCCGGGCCGCCGGCACGCTCGCGCTGAGGCCGCGGTCAAGGTTCAGCGATACGGCCGCGGAGGGAACCACTGCGATCACGGTTTCGGCCGGGGCGATCTGAGAGCGTGCTGCGGCGCCGGCCCGTCGCCGCGCGCTCCGACTCATCACCCCCGGCGTCTGCACCGCGACGCTGCGCCGCCGTCCGCACGGCGGCCGACCGCCGTTGCGACTGCTCTGTGCGCCATCGCCGCTCCAGGAGGGAAACCGCAATGAAGTCCGGAACCACGAAATTCTTCGCGCCCACGCTGCTCGCCATCGCCCTGACCACGGGCCTGGCCCTGTCTTTCGCCCCAGAAGCCGTCGCCGCCGACCCAGCGCCGGCGCCGCTCAAGATCGCCGAGCAGCGCAGCACCGACCTGCGCCTGGGCGCCGGCGGCAAAGCCGCGTTCGAGCCGGTCGAAATCCGCACGCCCGACGCCGCCTTCATCAAGGTGCACTTCGACCGCTTGTCGCTGCCCGAAGGCGTGATGCTCGAAGTCGCCAGTCCTGACGGCCGCGAGGTCTATCGCTACGGCAACACCCAGCGCGACCGCTACACCGTCGCCGAGGACCTCGGCCAGGACGGCCGCCTGAGCTTCTCGGCGATGTCGATCGGCGGCCCGGTCGCGGTGCTGCGCCTGGTCGGCACGCCGCGCGAGCCGTGGAACTCCGGGCACGGCGTGGTGGTGACGCGTTATCTGGAAGGTTATCCCGAGGCGATGCTCGGCGAATTGCAGGATGCGAATCTGCTCGGCGGCCAGGTCGGCACCAAGTCGATCTGCGGCGTCGACGACAAGAAGGCCGCGGCGTGTTACGCCAGCAGCGACGCCGCCGCCTTCGATCGTTCGCGCCCGGTCGCGCGCATGCTCAGCAGCGGCGGCAGCCTGTGCACCGCGTGGCGCGTCGGTCCCGACAACCGCATGTTCACCAACAACCACTGCATCAACACCGCCGCGGCGGTGGCCGGCGCCGAGTTCTGGTTCAACTATCAGCTCAGCAGTTGCGGCGGCGCGCAGGGCACGGTGACCAAGGTCGCCGGCGACCAGATGCTGCGCACCGATGCCACGCTCGACTACACGCTGTTCACGGTCAAGAACTTCGCGACCATCTCCAGCTTCGGCTACCTCGGCCTCGACGTGCGCGCCGCGACCGCGGGCGAGGGCTTGTTCATCTCCGGCCACCCGGGCGGGCGCCTGAAGGAACTCAGCGTCGTCGACGACCGCAACGGCGGCGGCAGCTGCCGCGTCGATTCGGCCAACGTCAACGGCAACGGCACCAACACCGACATCGGTTACTACTGCGATACCGAAGGCGGCAGCTCGGGCTCGCCGGTGATCGCGCGTTCCACGCGCAAGGCCATCGCCCTGCACCATTTCGGCGGCTGCCTGAACTCGGGCGCGAAGTTCTCCTTGATCTGGCCGCAGGTCTCGACCCACTTCGGCGGGGTAGTGCCGGACGGCGACGACGGCGGCGGCACGCCGGCACCGCGTTTCGAGAACACCACCGACTATGCGATCAACGACAACGCCACCGTCGACAGCCCGGTCACGGTCAGCGGCATCAGCGGCAGCGTGCTGTCGGTGAGGGTCGAGGTGGCCATCGTGCATACCTACCAGGGCGATCTGAAGGTTGACTTGGTCGCGCCCGACGGCAGCCTCTACAACTTGCATAACCGCACCGGCGGCAGCACCGACAACATCAACAAGGTCTATACCGTGCCCGTCAGCGAGATCGCCAACGGCGTGTGGAAGCTGCGCGTCAACGACAACGCCACGCAGGACGTCGGCAAGATCGACCGCTGGGCCCTGCAGTTCTGAGCCCATGCGGCATGAGGCGCGGCCCGCATGCGGGCCGCGCTTCGCGCTTCACTTGTAGGAGCTGGGTGAGCTGCGACCGCGAGATCGCACATCGCGCCGTAATCGTGAGGCATCGTGGTCGCGGCTTGCGCCGCTCCTACCCTTAAAGCGACGCGCCCCACGATTGGGGCGCCATCCGCCGCTGCATCGCGTTCAGCTCATGCGCACACACGCGCTGCGCGCTCGATCCAAGTTCCGCACATCCGCGCCGCGAATCCGATCGCGGTCACGTTTGCATGCGGTTTTGGTGTTGCGCGAGGCGTCCGTGCGGCGTTCGTGCTGTGCAAGCTCGTGCGCGGCGCATGCGTGCCGTTCGCAGTCGCGTAGAGAGCGCCGGATCGCAATCTAGGAGACGACATGACTATCGCAAGGATTTCGCCGCAGGCGTTCGGCCTGCTGATCGGCGCCTGCCTGTTGAGCGGCACCGCCTTCGCCGCCGACACCCGCCCGGCCCCGCTGACCGCCGGCCAGACGCGTGCCGTCGACCTGCGGCTGGGACCGCATCTGGGCCTGTCGAAGTCGGCATGGTCGCAGCCGGTGCGGATCGGCACGCCCGATGCGGCCTTCATCAAAGTGCACTTCGAACACTTCGATTTACCGGCAGGCGTGACCCTGCAGGTGTCGAACCCGCAGGGCACCGAGGTCTATCGCTATCGCCAGGGCGACCTGGGTCGCCACACGGTCGATGCCGCGCTCGGCGAGGACGGCAAGACCCGTTTCGGCGCGATGTCGATCGCCGGCAATACCGCGGTGCTGCGCCTGGTCGGCACGCCGACCGAGCCGTGGGCCCCGCGGCACGGCGTGCGCGTGAGCCGTTACGACGAAGGCTTGCCGCAAGCGTTGATGGGCGAGTTGAACGATGCCGGCCTGCTCGGCGGCGACGTCTCGGCCAAGTCGATCTGCGGGGTCAAGGACAGCCGCCCGGTCGCCTGTTATGCCGGCACCGACGCCACCGCGGTCGCGCGCTCCAAGCCGGTCGCGTTGATCCTGCTCAACGGCACCAAGTGGTGCACGGCCTGGCGCGTGGGCGCCGACAACCGCATCTTCACCAACAACCACTGCCTCGACAGCGCCGCCGACGTGGCCGCGTCCGAGTACTGGTTCAACTACCAGGCCACCACCTGCACCGGCACCACCAGCGGCACCTTGACCAAGGTCGCCGGCGACAAGTTGCTCAAGACCGATCAAACCCTGGACTACAGCCTGCTCACGGTGAAGAACTTCGCCGCCATTTCCAGCTTCGGTTACCTGAGCCTGGAGGTGCGCAAGCCGGTGCTCGGCGAGGAGATCTACATCAGCGGTCATCCCGCCACGCGCATGAAGGAGTTGTCGGTGGTGAGCGACCGCGACGGCGGCGGCCGCTGCAAGGTCATCGACGCCGATGCCGACGGTTACGGCACCAACACCGATGCCGGCTACTACTGCGACACCGAAGGCGGCAACTCCGGCTCGCCGGTACTGGCGCGCTCCTCGCACAAGGTCGTCGCGTTGCACCACTTCGGCGGCAACTGCAATCTGCAGGCACCGAACCGCGGCGTGAAGATGCAGTTGATCTGGCCGCAGGTGAAGTCGTTCTTCAACAACGTGGTGCCCTGAGCTGCGTCTAACCGTACAGCCGTGCGGATTGCCGCACGGCTGTACGCGAGCGGCTGTGGCGGTTGGAAGAGTTACTGCGTCATCCGCCTGCCGTCGTTCCCGCGAAGGCGGGCTCCACTTTACTTCGGCGCAGCCGAATACTTAGGGCTCTATCGAAGCAATGCGCTGAAGGCTTTGCGACCCGGCCAGGGCGCACAGCCGCCCTGGCGTTCATGGATGCGCGAGCCAGTGGCTCGCGCATCCATTCACCCCGCCTTCGCTGGGATGCCCTGGCGTTCATGGATGCGCGAGCCAGTGGCTCGCGCATCCATTCACCCCGCCTTCGCTGGGATGACGGTTGGGAAAGGCGTTACCTCATCTACCTGCTGTCCCTCCTGCGAAGGCGGGAGCACAGGGTTTTACCGAGGCATTGCGCTGAAGTCTCTGGACCCCCGCCTTCGCGGGGGTGACGGCTGAGAGCGTTGTTCTCGATGACGTGCGCGAGAATCATCGACTCCCGACTCCCGACTCCCGACTCCCGACTCCCGACTTCCGACTTCCGACTTCCGACTCCCGATTCCGGGCAAAAGAAAACCCGCCACGTGGGCGGGTTCTCTTCTGAAGGCTTTGGATCTCCGCTTACGCGGGGATGAGGCCTTGGCAACGCCGTTCGCGCGCGGCGCGAACGGGCCAAGACATCACTTGATCTTGCCTTCCTTGTAGATCACGTGCTTGCGAACGACGGGGTCGTACTTCTTGACCTCCATCTTCGCCGGGGTGTTCTTCTTGTTCTTGTCGGTCGTGTAGAAGTGACCGGTGTTCGCCGTCGAGATCAGGCGGATCTTGTCGCGCTTGGAAGCCATGGGTCAGTCCTCCTCAGATCTTTTCGCCGCGGGCGCGGAGCTCGGCGAGAACGGAGTCGATGCCGTTCTTGTCGATGGTGCGCAGGGCATGGGCGGAAACACGCAGCTTCACCCAACGGTTCTCACTGGCGACCCAGAAACGGCGCTCGTGCAGATTGGGGAGGAAACGGCGGCGGGTTTTGTTCATGGCATGCGAGACGTTGTTACCAGTCGTCGTTCGCTTGCCCGATACTTGGCATACGCGGGACATTACGCACCTCGAAAAGGTCTGTGCTTCCCTTGGCCAGGGAGGCGGCGGCCCCGATGCCGACATTCGATCGAATGCTGCATCACGCGACACGGGTCAGGATTGAAAACCGCTGCACCATGGCGGGCCGGAATCGCGTTTCCGGGTCCGCCCGGATACCCCTAAGGGCAAGCCGGACGCAGCGAGCCGCGCATTATGCCGGCAAATGCAAGCCGGAACAAGCACTTGGGGCCGGGCAAGGGCCGAAACCGCCAGCGCTGCTCCCTGGGTAGGAGCGGCGCGAGCCGCGACCCCGGGTGACAGGTCGCGGCGGAGGGGCCGGCTAGAGGTTTCGAGGGCCAGGGCCGGAGTCTACGGCCGGTGGTGCCGTGTTCGGGGTTGCGCGGTCGCAGCTCGCGCCGCTCCTACCCTTGGAGTCCAGATAATCGCAGGCCAGCCTGAGACGCTCAGTGGCTGTTGCGGTCGCGGTGCCAGCCGCGGTGCTTGATGTCCAGGTACAGGCTGTAGGCGGCGGTGAAGGCCGGGAACAGGTTCTGGATCACGCCGACCGAGTCCTGCTTCTGCGAGAACACGAAGTAGCTCAGGGTCATGACGCTGCCGACCAGGCTCATGTACCAGAACGCGCGCGGGATCACCGGCTTGCCCTGGCGCTTGCTGGCGATGAACTGCACCAGCCAGCGGCCGCCGAACATGAAGGCGCCGACCAGGCCGATCAGCTTCCACGGCGACATGTGCAGCCCGGTCCAGGCCAACCACGAGATCGGGGAGTTCATGAAGTCCATGGCGGGCCTCAGCGTTCGACGATCGCGGTGAGCTTGGCCCGGCGGATCAGCCAGGCGACGCCGCGCAGGTCGGCGATGCCGACCAGGGCGCGGTTGAGGTTGTTGTACTTGGACACGCCGGTGCTGCGGGCGCGGTGGTTGACCGGCACGCTCACGGTCTTCCAGCCGGCGCGTTGGATCAGCGCCGGCAGGTAGCGGTGCATGTGGTTGAAGTACGGCAGTTCGAGGAAGGCGGCACGCTCGAACAGCTTGATGCCGCAACCGGTGTCGGGGGTGTCGTCGCGCAGCATGCGGCTGCGGATCGCGTTGGCCCACTTGGAGGCCCAGCGCTTGCTGCCGGAGTCTTGGCGGTTGACCCGCCAGCCAGCGAACAGTTTCACCTCGGCGCCGGACTCGGCGCGCTTGGCGAGCAGCTTGGGGATGTCGGCCGGGTCGTTCTGGCCGTCGCCGTCGAGGGTCGCGATCCAGGTGCCGCGCGCGGCTTTGACGCCGTTGCGCACCGCGGTGCTCTGCCCGCTCTGGGTGACGTGGTGCAGCACCCGCAGCTCGGGCACGCCGGCTTTCAGCGCTTCCAGCGCGGCCAGGGTACCGTCGCGCGAGTGGTCGTCGACGTAGACGATCTCGAAATCGCCGCCGTCGGACGGCGCGCGGCCGCGCAGGGCGGTGGTGATTTCCTGGATCAGCGGGGCGACGTTGTCCTGTTCGTTGAACACCGGTACGACGACGGACAGTTGTGGGCTTTGCGTCATTGCTTGGAACTCGCGATGGATTCGATGCGATTGCGCCCTGGAGCGGACAGGCGAAGGCGGGCGCGCTGCGGGCGAGTGCAGACGCGACCGCCGGTACGCGACGGCACCTCACGCCCCCTTACCGCCGGGGCGCCCGGTCTTTCGGGCTGCCTCCCCCGAGGGGAAGGGAACTGCAGGGGATTCAGGTTCTTCTTGTCGGCGCCGACCGCGAGCGCGGTGGAGCCAGGATAGTGTGTCATCGCGGCGGCGAACCGGAGCTTCACATCGTCACGGTGCCGCCGGGAAGCGCCGGTCCGGCCGGCCGCCGCAACCGCCGCCGGCGATGGGCTCAGGCACGGTCGCCGAAGTAACCGCGGCACCAGTCGACCACCCGCGGCAGGCCGAGCTCGATCGAGGTGCTCGGCTCGAAGCCGAACGCCGCCCGGGCGCGGCCGGTGTCGGCCATGGTCTCGATCATGTCGCCCGGCTGCATCGGCTTGTAGACCTTCTCGGCGCTGCGGCCGGCGGCCTCCTCGATCACCGCGATGAAGCGCTCCAGCTCGACCGGGGTGTGGTTGCCCAGGTTGAACACGCGGTGCGGCGGGTCCTGCTCGGAAGGGTGGCCGAGCGCGCCGAGCACGCCGGCGACGATGTCGTCGATGTAGGTGAAGTCGCGCCGCATCTTGCCGTGGTTGAACACGTCGATCGGGCGCCCGGCCAGTACCGCGCGCGAGAACAGCAACGGCGCCATGTCGGGCCGGCCCCAGGGGCCGTAGACCGTGAAGAAGCGCAGGCCGGTCGCGTGCAAGCCGTAGAGGTGGGCGTAGGTGTGCGCCATCAGCTCGTTGGCGGCCTTGGTCGCGGCGTACAGCGAACGCGGCTGGTCGATGCGCTGGTCTTCGGAGAACGGCGGCGTGGCCGAATCGCCGTACACCGAGGAGGAGCTGGCGTAGACCAGGTGGCGCACCTCGCGGTGCCGGCACAGCTCGAGCAGATTGACGAAGCCGGCCAGGTTGCTGTCGACGTAGGCGTGCGGATGGGTCAGCGAATAGCGCACGCCGGCCTGGGCGGCGAGGTGAATGACGCGTTCGGGCCGGACCTCGTCGAACAGCGCGGCCAGACCGTCGCGATCGCCGAGGTCGAGGGCGCGGATGTCGACATCCGGGCACAGCGCGGCGACGCGGTCGCGTTTGAGTTGCGGGTCGTAGTAGTCGTTGTAGTTATCGAGGCCGATCACCGCCTGGCCTTGCGCGCGCAGGGCGCGGCAGACGTAGGCGCCGATGAAGCCGGCTGCGCCGGTGACGAGGATGGTCATGGGAACTGCAACGGGGTAGAGGAAGGGAAGCTTGCCCGAGTTTCGATGAACCGTTGTCGGAAGGAGGTCGTAACGCCCGCGGCGAAGAGGCCGAGGGCGTTACGACGACGTCGTTGTGGGGCGCTCATGCCGGCCGCCGGCAACGAAGGTCGCGAACCGCTGCGCCGCTTACTGGACCGCAATCTGCTTCGACAGGCCGAAGGCCTCGTCGAGCTGTTCCTGGCTGCTCGCATCGATCCAGACATAGACCTTGACCTTGCTCTTGGGCTTGGCGCCGGGCAGGTTGATCTGGGTTTCGCGCGAATACGGACGCGCGTTGTTGACGGTCGCCTTCTTGAACCAGGTGACCGCCTGGGTGCCGACCGTGCCCTTCTCGGCACGCGCCTTCTTGCCCGGCTTGAAGTTGCGCTGGCCGAGGTACACGCCCAGGCCGGAACCGGCGCCGAGGCTCGACGGCAGTTCGAGGTAGCAGATGGTGTAGTTGGCGCCTTGGCGTTCGCCCCATTTCAGGCTGGGGTCGCTGAGTTCGGGGCAGGTGCCCGACTGTGCGAAGGCCAGGGCCGGTGCCAGCAACAAGGTGGCGGCGGCAATCCATTTCATACGAATCTCCTTTCGGTGGTGTCGGTATTGGCGGTCGAACGGCAGGCGGTCGAACGGCGGCGCGATGCGTCCGGCCAAGATGGACGCAGCATTTTAGTGGATCGATCCGGCCCTGCCGCCGTAAAGCGTCACAGGACGACCCCGCCTCGTCCCCGCAGGCTATGCCGGACGAATCGAGCCCGTGCTCAACTCGCCGCGGCGGTCGGCGGCTCGGGCGGATAAAGGTCGAACCCCAGCTCGACCCCAAGCGCGGCCGCCTTGGCCATCAAGGCTGGAGACAATACAAGGCCGGAGTTGTCGTCGCAGAACAGGCCGATGAAGAATCCGGCGCGACCGCCATCGGCATTCAGGGCCTGCAGCCGACCGGCGTGCGGGCTGAGGCGGTCGAGCTGTCGCTCTATGAACGCCTCCAGATCTTCCTCCCGGGAGTCCGCCGGGTGTTCGCCTGGGGTGAGGTCCGCCGACCAACTCGAATCCTGGCGCAGGCCCGGCAGGACCGTGCCCTTGGGTGTGACTCGCGGATCGCCGGCCTGCCAACTTCGCGATGGCGTTGCATGCAGATAACTGCCGAGCTCGCGCAGATCGGCCTGCGGATGCTGAAGTTGTAACGCGACGCGGTAACGGTAAGGGTGCACGCAGCGGCGACGAGTTACGCCTCGACCTTGCCGCGCAGCCGTTCCAGCACGCCTTCAAGCGAATCCAGATCGGTGTAGTGGATGACCAGGCGGCCCTTGCCGCCGCGGCCGTGCAGCACGTTGACCTTGGTGCTCAGCGATTCCGACAGCTCGCGTTCCAGGGTGACGATGTCGGCCTGTGGCTTGGCCTTGGCCGGCTTGGGCTTGCCCGACACCGGCACCTTGCCGGCGGCGAGCTGCTGCACGCGGTGCTCGACGTCGCGCACCGACCACTGGTTTTCGGCGGCCTGGCGGGCGAGCGCGATCGCCGCCTGCGGGGCCAGCGTGAGCAGGGCGCGCGCATGGCCCATTTCGAGGGCGCGGGTTTCGACCAGGATGCGGATCTCGCTCGGCAGTTCGAGCAGGCGCAGCAGGTTGGACACCGCCGCGCGCGAACGGCCGACCGCTTCGGCGGCCTGGGCGTGGGTGAGGTCGAATTCGTCGATCAGCCGCTGCAGCGCGGTGGCTTCTTCGAGCGGATTGAGGTCTTCGCGCTGGATGTTCTCGATCAGCGCCATCGCGACCACGGTGCGGTCGTCGACTTCGCGGATCACCACCGGAATCACGTCGAGCCCGGCCAGGCGCGAGGCGCGCCAGCGGCGCTCGCCGGCGATGATCTCGTAGGTCTTGCCGCCCTTCTCGCCGATCTCGCGCACCACGATGGGCTGGATCACGCCCTGGGCCTTGATCGATTCGGCCAGCTCGGCCAGCTTGTCCTCGTCCCAGTGCTTGCGCGGCTGGTACTTGCCGGGGCTCAGCGAATCGACCGGCAGGTTGCGCAACATGTCGCCGGGCTGGGCTTCGACCAGGGTCGGCGCTTCGGCGGCGGCCTTGGGGCCGAGCAGGGCTTCGAGGCCGCGGCCGAGGCCGCGCTTCTTGGCAGGGTGACTCATGCCGGGGTCTCCGCGGTGACGGCGTGGACGGCGGCCTTGGCGGCCTGGTCGCGTTCGCGCTGGCGGCGCAGCACTTCGCCGGCCAGGCCCAGGTAGGCGATGCCGCCGCGGCTGGCCTTGTCGTAGCCGACGATGCTCTGGCCGTGGCTCGGGGCCTCGGCCAGGCGCACGTTGCGCGGCACGATGGTCCGGAACACGCGGTCGCCGAAGTGATTGGTGAGTTCGGCCGAAACCGCGTTGGCGAGGTTGTTGCGCACGTCGAACATGGTGCGCAGCACGCCTTCGATTTCCAGTGAAGGATTGAGGTTGGCCTTGAGCGCCTCGATCGTGTCGACCAGCGCGCTGAGGCCTTCCAGTGCGTAGTACTCGCACTGCATCGGCACGATGATCGAGTCGGCCGCGGTCAGCGCGTTCAGGGTCAGCAGCGACAGCGCCGGCGGGCAGTCGATGATGATGAAGTCGTAGTTGCCGCGCAGCGGCGCCAGCGCGCGCTTGAGCCGCTGCTCGCGTTCGCTCTCGCCCATCAGGGTGATCTCGGCCGCGGTCAGGTCGATGTTGCCGGGCAGCAGGTCGAAGTCCTCGGGCGCCCGCACGATGGTCGCGGCGGCGTCGGCTTCGCCGAGCAGGACATCGCAGATCGAGTCCTCGAGCTGGCGCTTGTCGATGCCGCTGCCCATGGTCGCGTTGCCCTGCGGGTCCAGGTCGACGAGCAGGACGCGTTTGGGCGTGCGCGCGAGCGCAGCGGCGAGGTTGACCGCGGTGGTGGTCTTGCCGACCCCGCCTTTTTGGTTGGCGACGGCGATGATGCGGGCCATGCGGCTCGTCCCCTGCTGTAACGGTGAGATGACATGAAGGAGGACGGCGCCTGGCGCCGGCCGGACTGGGGATTATGCCCCAGGGCGGGAGTCGGGGAGGGGACCGGGGATCAGGAAGCGCCGGCCGCCTCGCCGCTGCGCCCGACCACCACCATGTGCCGCTCGGCGGCCAGGCCGGGTACTCGCATCGGTTCGACCGAGCGTACGCTCCAGCCGGCCGGCAGGGCGGCGATCTCCTCGTCCGGGCGCACGCCCTTCATCGCCAGCAGCACGCCGCCGGGCTTGAGCAGGTGGCCGCCAAGTTCGAGGATCAGCGGCAGGGTCGCCAAGGCGCGCGCGGTGATCGCATCGTAAGCACCGGGTTCGGCGAAGGCCTCGATCCGCGACTCGGCCACGCGCGCGTCCTTCAGGCTCAGCTGGCGCAGGGCTTCGCGCATGAAGCGGGCCTTCTTGCCGTTGCTCTCGACCAGGGTCACGCGCAGGCCGGGCTTGACGATGGCCAGCGGAATGCCGGGCAGGCCGGCGCCGGTGCCCAGGTCGGCCAGGGCGCCGCCGCGACCGGCGAGCTCCTCGACGTAGGGGTGCATGGCCAGAGAGTCGAGCAGGTGCTTGCCGACCATCTCGTGCGGGTCGCGCACGGCGGTCAGGTTGTAGGTGCGGTTCCAGCGCGCGAGCAGGGCCAGATAATCCAGCAAGGGCGCGGCCAGGGCCGGATCGAGGGCGAGCGCGGACAAGCCGGCTTCGAGCTCGCTGCGCAGCCCGGGCGGTAGGGAAACGGGGGTATTCATCGGCGACAGTATCGCCGATGGGCCGAGTCGGGCGCAGCCAGGAGCAGTGGGCGGGGTGTACGAACGATGGTTGCGGTGCCGGTCGCGCCGGCGCTGCAAGGGCGCGGTCGCGGCTTGCGCCGTTCCTGCCCTTTGGACACGCTGCCTACTCCGCCAACGGCCGCCACGCCAACGCGCCCAGATACCCCGGCGCCGGCTCGATCTCGCGCAAGGTCCACTGCTCCGGCCGGCCCAAGGCCGGGTCGCATTCGACCAGGCGCAGCTTGTCGTCGCGTTCTTCGAAACGCAGCTTGTCGAGGCCGAACGACAGCCCGTGGCCATGCGCCTTGAGCACCGCTTCCTTGGCGCACCACAGGCGCAGGAAGGCGCGGTCGCGATCGGGGTGCGTGCGCAGCCAGTCGGATTCGCGATCGGTGAAGAAACGCGCCGACACTTCCAGCGCGCGCGGCCGTCGCTGCAGACGCTCCAGGTCGACGCCGACCCGCGCCTGCAGGGCCAGTGCGACCAGCAGGCGTTCGCCGCTGTGGCTCCAATTGCAGTCGTAGCGATCGTGCGGCGGGTCCAGGTGCGGACGCTGGCGGCCGTCGCGGGTCAGCGACAAGGCCGGATCGCCGAGCTGCCCGGCCAGCCACTCGCGCGCTTCCGGTTCGGCCGGTCGGCCGTGCCGGTGCGGCAGCCAGGTCCAGCGCACACCGTGGCCGTCGGAGCGTTCCGAATACGTATCGACTAGCGAAGGTGAACGGCCGGACAGGGACATGAACAGGTGTGCTTTGGCCTGGAACAGGCCGGTCAGCGTAAGCTAAACCCTGGGGGTACGGGTTCGTGGCGGCGGCACAGCGCGGGGGCGCGGTGCGATCGCATTGGTGCCGCGAGGGTCCGAAGGGACCGTCAGCTGCCGATCAGGCGGGCCCGGGCAAGTTGCAACACATTGGAAGCGGCCCTCAGGCCGCGGGAAATCTATTTGATGTCAGCGGTTATCGATCCGAGCCTTGTTCCGTTCAGCCAGGATCCTGCGTCGCCCGGCGGCGAGTCGTTCGCGCTGGTCGCGGGTGCGCCCGAGCGCACCTTGGCCTTCGGCCCCGACGGCGTCGTCGATCGCGCGAGTTTCGAGGCCGAAGTGCGCGCGCTCGCGGCGACGCTGCCGGCGGCGCAGTACGCGGTCAACCTGTGCGAAAACCGCTATCGCTTCCTGGTCGCCTTGTGCGCGGTGGCCTTGCGCGGGCAAGGCAATCTGTTGCCGCCTTCGCGCGCGCCGGCGGTGGTCGACGATGTGCTCGCGCGTTATCCCGACAGCTACTGCATCGGCGATCTCGCCCTCGATCCGCTGCCGCCGCGTTATCTGCGTTTGCCGACCGAACTGCCGCGCGACGCCGGCGACGCGTTGACCGCGCAGGCCGCGGCCTTGCTCGCGATCGGCTTCACCTCCGGCAGCACCGGCCAGCCCAAGCCCAACGCCAAGACCTGGCAGGCCTTCCGCACCAGCACCGCGCAGAACCTGATCGCGCTGGGCGACTTGTTGCGCGCCGGCGAAGTCACTTATCTGGTCGCGACGGTGCCGCCGCAGCACATGTACGGCATGGAGATGTCGGTGTTGCTGCCCTTGCTCGGCCCGGTCGCGGTGCACGCAAATCGGCCGTTTTTCCCGGGCGATGTCGCACTTGCGCTCGGCGATGCGCCGACCCCGCCCTTGCTGGTGACCACGCCGGTGCATCTGCGCGCGCTGGTCGAATCCGGCGTCGAGCTGCCGCCGCTGGCCGGCATCGTCTCGGCGACCGCACCGCTGCCGGTCGAACTCGCGGTGGCGGCGGAAACGCGCTACGGCTGCGAAGTGCGCGAAGTGTTCGGCTCGACCGAGACCTGCGTGTTCGCCCGTCGCCGCACCGCGCGCGAGGCGGCGTGGACGCCGTTGCCGGGCGTGCGCGTATGTCCGCAACCCGACGGCACCGCGATCCACGCGCCGCATCTGTCCGAGCCGGTGGTCCTCGCCGATCTGATGGAAGTCGAGGCCGACGGGCGTTTCGTGCTGCGCGGGCGCAGCGCCGACTTGCTGGAGATCGCCGGCAAGCGCGCCTCGCTCGGCGACCTCACCCGCAAGCTGCTCGCGATCGAGGGCGTACTCGACGGCGCCATGTTCCAGCTCGATGCCGCCGACGCCTTCGGTGTGCGCCGCATCGCCGCTCTGGTGGTGGCGCCCGCGCTCGACGAAGCTTCGATCCTGCAGGCCCTGCGCCAGAGCATCGACCCGGTGTTCCTGCCGCGTCCGTTGCGCCGCGTCGACGCTTTGCCGCGCAACGAAACCGGAAAGCTGCCGCGCCACGCGGTCGAGGCGATGCTCCGCGACGCCGAGTGATCGCGCTGCAAGAGGCCTCGGCGCGAACGCGAAAACCGCCGCGGCTTCATGCCGGTTTCGCGCAGAATCGATGCGGACCATGCCGGATCGGTACCGACCATCGGCGAATCGCGACGTTCATCGGGAGAAGCGAAACGCAGCTGCCGTAGGCCTGTGAACCATACCCAGGCGCAATGTGCTTTTTGCCTTGTGGTACAGCGTTTTCTTCACATTCCTAAGCGCGGTTTCTGACGTCGTCGTCACGTGCGCCGATTCATGCTGCAGCTGCCCCCGAACGAGGGACAGCGATTCGCACCATGCGCATCGTGTCGCCTTGGGCTCATCAGAATCGCTAGGAGAACGCACATGCTCGGTATCATCATTTGGCTGGTAGTAGGCGGCATCATCGGTTGGATCGCCAGCATGATCATGAAGACCGATGGTCAGCAGGGTCTCTTCCTCAACATCATCGTCGGCATCGTCGGCGCGTTCCTCGGCGGTTGGCTGGGCGGCGTGCTCGGCATCGGCGCCGGTACTATCAACAGCGGTGCGTTCAGTCTGTCCGGATTGTTGCTGTCGCTGGTCGGCGCGATCGTTCTGCTCGCGATCGTGAACCTGTTCCGTCGCGGACGCGTGCGTTAAGCGCTACGCGTTGCCCCATAAAAAAGGCCCGGCATTGCCGGGCCTTTTTTATGGGGCGGGAATGGGGAATCGGGAATGGAGAATCGTGAGCAGCGCCGTCGAAGTGAATGCTTGCAACAGCACACAAGCTTCTTATGCTTTTCCCGATTCCCGATTCCCGATTCCCGATTCCCGATTCCCGATTCCCGATTCCCGATTCTCAAGCCAACTCCACCCAAGCCGGCGCGTGATCGCTCGGGCGGTCCCAGGTGCGCGGTTCGCGGTCGATGCCGGCAGCGACGCAGCGGGCGCGCAGCGAGTCGGAGATCAGGGTCAGGTCGATGCGCAGACCGAGGTTGCGGCGGAAGCCGGCCTGGCGGTAATCCCACCACGAGAACTGGCCTTCTTCCTGGTTGTGCAGGCGGTAGGCGTCGTGCAGGCCGAGCGCTTGCAGGCGTTGCAATGCTTCGCGTTCGGCGGTCGAGGTCAGGATGTGGTGCTCGTTCCACACCGCCGGGTCGTGGGTGTCGCGCGCTTCCGGTGCGATGTTGAAATCGCCGAGCACGATCAGGTCCGGATAGCGGGCGAGTTCGTTCTGCAGCCAGGCGTGCACGGCGTCGAGCCAGCGCAGCTTGTAGGCGTATTTGTCGGTGCCGACGTCCTGGCCGTTGACCACGTACAGATTGACGATGCGCAGGCCGGCGACGGTGGCGGCGATGACGCGCTTTTGCTCGTCGTCGAAACCGGGGATGCCGATCTGCACGTCGCTGGCGCTTTCGCGCGAGAGGATGGCGACGCCGTTGTAGGTCTTCTGCCCGGCGAACACGCTGCGGTAGCCGGCGCCGACCAGCGCGGTGTCCGGGAAGCGCGTGTCCTCGAGCTTGGTTTCCTGCAGCGCGACGATGTCGGGAGCGAACGTGCCGAGCCACTGTTCCAGATGCGGCAGGCGCACGTTGAGCGAGTTGACGTTCCAGCTGACGATTTTCATGGCGGCAAGTGTAGCCTCAGCGCCGCTCGCTGTCGGCCTCGGCGGTCTCGTTGGTGCCGGCGCGGCGGTCGTTCGCGCTCCCGCCGTCGGCAGTCTTTCCCGGTTGGGCCGAACCGTCGGGCGGGCACAGGGCGTGGTGGATGCGCGCGGCCGCGGCGATGCGTGCGGCCGAGTCCGCGCCCGTCGGCCGGCGTTCGGATTCGCTGAGTTCGTAGACCGCGCAGGGTTTGCGCGCGTGCTCGGAGCGGCGCGGGTCGGCGCCGGCCTTGCGCAGGGCTTCGACGAGTTCGGCCGGCACCGCCGGGTCCGGGCCGCGGTCGAGCAGTTCGGACAATTCATAGCTCAGGTGCGACAGCGCATCCGCGCCCTCGCTCTGTCCCGCGCTCAACATCGCCGCGAACTCAGGGTCGGCGGCGATCAGTTCCTGCAGCATCGGTTTGGAGCGCACCGCGCGCAGGGCGAGGTTGCGCTGTTCCTCGCTGAAGCCGAATCCGGCCTGCAGCCATGCGCGCAGGCCGGCGTCGTGCCAGCGCTTCAGTACGGTATCGGCGGGGTCGCGCGCGGCGCTGCACGTGCCGGTGTCGCCGCGGTAGTCGGACGCGAGCAGAGGGGTGCGCGCCGCATCGGGTTGCTCCAGGGTGCGCCGCCACAGGCCGGCCCAGGTCGGGAACAGCGCGGGCTCGTCGCGTTCGCTCAGGTAATGCAGTAAGACCAGCAGCGCCGCCTGTTTCTCCTGGCGCGGCCAGGCGCCGTCGACGACGGCCGCGGCGGCTTCGAGCAGGTCGGCGCTCGGCAAGGCCTCGCCATAGGCGTGATCGTCGAACCACAGCCACTGTTCGAAGGTGTAGGTGGCGCCGCCGCCTAGCGCACACAGCGCTTTCGGCGCGCTGAAGCCGTCGGGCAAGGCGGGCAGCGCTTTGCGGATGCGGGCGTGGTCGTGGCTGCGCACGGTCGCGACGAATTCGGCATAGCGCGCCTTCTTGTCCTCGAAGGCCTGGGTCCGGCGGGCATGGATCAGGTGCAGGCTGAGTGGCAGTGCGAGCACCGCGACGACCGCGCCGATCGTCACCCCGAGCAGGGCCTGGCCGATGCGTCGGCTCAGGCCGCCCCAGATCAACACCGGCAGGGGCACCAACAGGGCGACGACTGCACCGGTCAGGACGGCGTCGGAGTAATCCCAAAAATCGGCGGCTTCGGTGCCGCGGGTCAGCACTACCCAGACCAGCCAGGCGAAGGCGGCCAGCGGAAAGGCCGCCAGCGCGACCCAGAACACCGCGCGGCTGCGGCGGGGCGCCGGCGATGAGGGCGGCAGGTCGTTCGGTGCGGGAGGTACTGAGCCGGCCATGGCATGCGATCCGTGGTGGGCTCCGACCCGGCATGGGTCGGAGCGAGGCCGGCTATTTCGCCAGCCAGCGGATCATCGCATCGATCTTACCGCGGTACGGCGGCTTGAGCAGGTCGCTCCCGGCGAGGCGGCGCTGGTGGAACACCGGCAACAGCTTGCTGAAGGTGTCGAAGCCGATGCGGCCGTGGATGGCGCCGATGCCGCTCGGGCCGATGCCGCCGAACGGCAGGTCGGGGTCGTCGCGCATATCGCCAACGCTTCCAGCGTCGAACGCCGCGTCGAGCAGGCCAAGGCGGATCCGTTGTTGGCTGCAAGCCTATTCTCAGGCCACGCCTCCCCCCCCCCGAAGCGCCAGGATCGGCAAATGAGCGGGCGGTCACGTCAACGCCGTGTGAAATCGATTACATTCATTTATGTAAACGGTTACATGATTTTGTAACCGTTTACATCATTCAAACATCACTCAGAAGGACACGAGCTGAAAATGAAATTGAATTCGCTAATCGCAGCTATGAGCGTCGCCGGAATCGCTCCGGTCATGGCGTGGGCCTCCTTCGGCGCCGTCGCCGAAACCCCGGCCGCAGACGGACAAGCGATCAGTCGCGCTATCGAGCCGGCCGCGGCTGCCATGCTCGCCGATACGCAGTCGCCCAAGGTCCGCATCAGCGGCGGCGCATGGGTCGTCGCCGGCCAGAGTCACTCGCTGACCGGCTGGGTCAGCGACGATGTCGCGGTGTCCAAGGTGGTGTGGCACAACACCCGCACCGGGCTGATCGGCACCGCCACGCTCAGCGGCGCCGGCACGGTCGCGTCGTGGACGATCGGCAAGATTCCGGTGGTCGCCGGCGCCAACCTGATCTACGTGGCGGCATTCGACGCGGCCGGCAACAAGACCCGCATAGAAACCACGATCACCGCCAACGCCACCACCTCCGACGGCACCGTCGGTCCCTGCGCCGGGTTCTATCCGGCCGGCTTCCAGTTGGCGCAAGGCAAGCTCGTGCAACCCTGGGCGACCACACCCCAGCCGCAGCGCGGCATCGCCACCCGCGGCTACAACTACGGCACCTGCCAGATGCGGCTGACCGACCGCGCGGCCGACGGACTGCCCGGCTATGCGCGCAACGATTACTCGCGCAAGCAACCGTTCAACGCCGACGACAGCGCGCAGCTGATCGCCGCCGGCGACGGTTCCTGGCACTTGTACGAGCCTGCGACCGGCCGCTACATCCGGTCGCTGTCCTACCTGCCCGGCGGCGACGGGCTGGCGGGCGACGCCGAGCCGCAGTGGGACCCGCTCAACCGCGACCTGCTGTACTACATGAACTCCGAAGGCGTCGGCATGTTGCTGCGCAAGATCGACGTGAAGACCGGCGTGCGCTCGGTGCAGGCGAACTTCGCCGCTCGCCTGAAGGCGCGTTGGCCGGCCGCGGCTTCGGCATCGACGGCCGCCGAAGGCTCGCCGTCGGCCGACGGCCGGTACTGGTGCTTGATGGTGAAGAACAGCGCCGGCTCGCGCCTGGGCATCTTCACCTGGGACAAGACCGAAGACCGCATCCTCGGCATGGCCGATCACACCGGGCACATCGACAACGTCAGCATGAGCCCGAGCGGGAATTACTGCGTGGTCAACGTGCCTTACGTCGGGACTACGGTATGGCCACGCGACCTGAGCAGCTCGCGGCAGATCACCAACGACGGACAGCACTCCGACATGGCGATCGACAAGAACGGCGACGACGTCTACGTCAGCAACTACCTGCGTATCAGCGATCCGGTGCTGAAGGACGGAGACGTCTACATGTACAACCTGCGCACCGGGCAGAAGACGACGCTGTTCTCCTCGTACTTGAACGGCACCACCACGGCCATGCACTTTTCCGGCCGTGCCTTCGCCAAGCCGGGCTGGGTGGTGATGGGTACGCAGGCCGAAGGCTGCGCCCGCACCAGCTGCAGTCAGCAGTGGGCGCATCGCAAGATCATGGTGGTGGAACTGGCGGCCAATCCCCGGATTTACAACATCGCCGACACCCGGGTGAGTTACGTCGACTACGACAGCGCACCCGTGCCGGCGGTGAACCGCTCGCTGACCAAGATCGCGTGGAACTCCAACTGGGGACGGTCGGCCGCCTCCACGGAAACCTATAACGTGCAGATTCCCAGCTACGCCATTCCAGAAAGATGAAGCAGCGCTTCGGTCGCCGCGGTCTACGCGCACGACGCGGCTGACGCGGGCCATTGATCCATACGGCCGAAACGGAACCAAGGCGCCTGACGATCGCACTCGCAGGCCCAGGGCCGCGGCCAACGCGGCCGAGTCCGGCTCCATCGAAAGGCCCGGCTGCAACGGGCCTTTCGATCCGGTCCCGTCCTGCGTCGTGTCGAGGCGCGATGGGTTCAGCCGGGCGCATTTACGTCAAGGAGATCACGATGAAATTACGCAAGCATTCGCAGTGGGTGCGGCTGATCGCCGCAACGATGGTCCTCGCATTGCCGGCGCTGGAGTCGGTGCACGCAGCCGAGCTGCGTCAACCGATCGCGAGCAGCGTCGGCAGCTATGTTCCGGCCGGATACTCGGTGGTATTCAATGATGAATTCAACGACACTCAGTTGAATCGGGAAAAGTGGGCGACCCGTTACATCTACGCCAACGGTACGCTCGACCGGCTGACCAGCGAGGCCCAGGTCTATCGGGACAATGCGAACCACCTGATGTACGACGGGATGCTGAGCCTCACCGCGCGCCGAGTCGGTGCCGGCTATGAATCGGGCATGATCCGGTCGCGTTGGGAATTCAAGCCCTCTTCGAGCACCAGCTATTACCTGGAAGCTCGGGTGCGCATGCCGGACGGAAAAGGCGTATTCCCGGCGTTCTGGTTGAACTCGGGTTACTCGCCGACCGGCAAGCTGTATTGGGGGCCGGAGATCGACATCTTCGAGTTCGTCGTCGACGGTGTCGAAGAGAACCCGTCGTCGCGGCCGAAGAACATGGTGCACAGCGGCGCCGTCACCCATGCCGGGCGGATTCCGAGCGCGCTCACCTACGCCCATCCGAATTACCAGCGTGCATGGAATCTGTTTTGGGCCCCGTCCGACCTGACCGCGGATTTCCACACCTATGGCCTGCTGTGGACGGAGACCGGCATTGCGTTCTACGTCGATGGTGTGCGGACCAACGCGCGCACTTACCAGTGGATCTACGACAACGACGGCAAGCCTGCGGGGCCGGCGCATATCCTGCTGAATCTGGCCATCGGAGGCGATTGGGCCGGCCGCCACGGCATCGACGACAATGCGTTCCCGCAAGCGCTGGATATCGACTGGGTGCGTGTGTACAGGAAGACGACGTTGCCCTGAGCTGGAGTCGCTGCGCCGGACAGGGCGACCTTATCGTTGTGGGCAGATTTCCGCGCCCGCCTGATGGCGGCAGGTCGCCAGGGCCTGTTGATACGGACAAGCTGAGACATGGCGATGCTGTTGGCAGCCAGTTCTATCGCAAGCTTCCCAATCGGCGGCAGGCCGATCTCGACTTCGTATCCTTGGCGACAATTGGCTGTGTGGCATGCGGTCAGACGTAGCACATCGCCGCCGGACCAAAGTCGCGCGCAAAAGCCTGAAAACCACCGAGACGCCAGGGGGCGACTAAGCTGTTCGCTGGATGCAACAGACGGTCGGAGCAAGGCAGAACGCAGAAACCGGCCGACGTCATTTTGTCGGCCAGTTTCCGCGCGCGCCTTTGGAAGCTAGCAAGCTCAGCGGTAACGCGAAGGCTTGCGATTCCTGTTGAGTCCGATCCGGCGCGGCCGGCGTGCGCCGGCTATTTCGCCAGCCAGCGGATCATCGCATCGATCTTGCCGCGGTACGGCGGCTTAAGCAGGTCGCTGGCGGCGAGGCGGCGCTGGTGGAACACCGGCAACAGCTTGCTGAAGGTGTCGAAGCCGATGCGGCCGTGGATGGCGCCGATGCCGCTCGGGCCGATGCCGCCGAACGGCAGGTCGTGGGCGCCGAAATGCAGCAGGGTGTCGTTGACGGTGACGCCGCCGGCCAGGGTCTGGGCGAGGATGCGCTCGATCTGGGCGCGGTCGTGGCCGAACGGGTACAGCGCCAGCGGCCGGTCGAGCGCGTTGATGCGGGCGATGGCTTCGTCGAGCGTGCGGTAGGACAGCACCGGCAGGATCGGCCCGAAAATCTCGTGCTGCATGACCTGGGCGTCGGCGCCGGGCTCGATCACCAGCGCCGGTGGGAAGATGCGTTCGGCCACGCGCTGTTCGCGCGGCACGCTGTCGGCGAAGGGCTCGACCACGTCCAGGCCGCGTGCGCGGGCGTCGTCGAGATAACCCGACAGGCGCTGGTACTGGCTGGCGTTGATGATGCGGGTGTAGTCCTGCGGCGCGACCAGGTCGCCGTAGCGTTCTTTCAATTGCTTGAGCAGGGCCGCGACCAGTTCGTCGCGGCGTGCCGCGTCGACCAGCACGTAGTCGACGCCGATGCAGGTCTGGCCGGCGTTGAACCATTTGCCGCTGGCGATGCGCGCGGCGGCGCGTTCGATCGGGTAGTCGGCGCAGATCAGCGCCGGCGCCTTGCCGCCGAGTTCCAGGGTCACCGGGGTCAGGTTAGGCGCGGCCGCCGCCATGACCTTGCGCCCGACCGCGGTCGAGCCGGTGAACAGCAGATGGTCGAACGGCAGCGCCGAGAACGCCGCACCGATCTCGGGGCCGCCGAGCGCGACCGCGACGCGGTCCTCGGGGAATACCTCGGCCAGCAGGTCGCGCAGGAACTGGGCGGTGCGCGGGGTGTGTTCGGACGGCTTCAGATAGACGTGGTTGCCGGCGGCGATGGCCGACACCAGCGGCACCAGGGCCAGGTTCACCGGGTAATTCCACGGCGAGAGGATGCCGACCACGCCGACCGGTTCGGGACGGATCTCGGCGCGCGCCGGCCAGAAGCGCCAGCCGACCGCGGCCCGGCGCGGGCGCATCCAGCGGCTCAGATGGCTCAGGGCGTGATCGATTTCGGCCAGAGTGATCATCGCCTCCGAGAGCAGGTTCTCGTGGCTGGAGCGGTGGCCGAAATCGGCGCGGATCGCCGCGTCCATCGCCGCGCCGCGGGCGCGGAAGGCGTCGCGCAGCCGCAGCAGGTCGGCGCGGCGTTGCGCGTAGTCGGGCTTGCGCGCCTGCCAGGCGGTGCGCAGGCGCTCGCGGGTGGCGGCGAGTTCGGTCGGGGCGGTGTCGGCGATCGTATCCATACGCCGCAGTCTAGTCGGGTTCGGGCGCTCAGCGTGCGGGCGGCAGGGGACAGCTGAGGGGGGCGAATCGGCCGAACACCGTCGCCCGGCATGCCGATCGCATCCGTTCGCCGTACCGCATGCGGCGGCTGCGTATCGTCGCTCGTCCAGCGGCGTTCGACATGCCCGCTTGCGCCTGGGGTCGCCCGCGAACGCCTACAATGCGCGCATGAGCCTACGTCCCTATCTCGACAAATTTCCCGTCCTCGGCGAGCGCGTCTACGTCGACCCGGCCGCGACCGTGATCGGCGAGGTCGACCTCGGCGACGACGTCTCGATCTGGCCCGGCTGCGTGGTCCGCGGCGACGTCAATTCGATCTTGATCGGCGCACGCACCAACGTTCAGGACGGCACCATCGTCCACGTCACCCACGAAGGCCCCTACACCCGTCCCGGCGGCCTGCCGACGGTCATCGCCAACGACGTCACCATCGGCCACGGCGCCATCGTCCATGCCTGCACGATCGACGAGTTCGCCCTGATCGGCATGGGCGCCAAGCTGCTCGACGGCGCGCGCGTGTCGCGCTACGGCTTCGTCGCCGCCGGCGCGGTGCTGTCGCCCGGCAAGATCGTCGGCGAAGGCGAGCTGTGGGTCGGCAATCCGGCCCGCCTCGCGCGCCGCCTCAGCGACCGCGAGATCGAACAGCTGCAATACAGCGCACAGCACTATGTGCGGCTCAAGGATCGCTACCTGGGCATGCTGTCGGGCTAGTCACGGCCGGGCTAGTCAGGGCCGATGGCCGCGTTTACAGTCGCGGCAGGGGAAAGCAGGACTCAGGGAGTCAGGGCTACATGGAAGAAACGCAGAATCCGTACGCCGCGCCGAATGCGCCGGCGCTGCCGAATGCCGAATGGCAACAAACCGTACGCGCCGACCGCGGCATGCGCCTGGTCGCCCGCTTGATCGACGGCGGCCTGTATCTGGTGTGTTTCCTGCCGATGTTCATCGCCGTCGCGATCGATCCGGAAAGCAAGGAACCCTCGGCGATCCAGATGGCCATGATGGGCCTGAGCTTCATGCTCATGCTCGGCCTGTTCGTCTACAACCTCGTCCTGCTCAACGAGAGCGGCCAGACCCTCGGCAAACGCTGGATCGGCATCAAGATCGTGCGCACCGACGGCACCCCGGCGTCGCTCGGCCGCATCCTCGGCCTGCGCATGTTCGTGATCGCCCTGATCGAGGCGATTCCCTGCCTCGGCAGCGTCTTCGCCCTGGTCAACGTGCTGTGGATCTTCGGCGAAGACAGCCTGTGCCTGCATGACCTGATGGCGGATACGAAGGTCATCAACGCCTGATGCTCGACACGTACCGCCAGGTGGTGACGCCGGAGGGCGTGGCCTTGCACCTGCGCGCGGCCGGACCGGTACCGCGCGCGCTGGCCTGGATGATCGACCTGGCGTTGCGCGCGGTCATCTACGTGGCCCTGTTCCGCGCCCTGGTCGGCCTGTTCGGCGAGGCCGGCAACGCCATCCTGGGCTTGGCCGTGTTCGTGATGACCTGGTTCTATCAGGTGCTGTTCGAGGTTCTCATGCAGGGCCGCACGCCCGGCAAGTGGGCGCTCGGCCTGCGCGTGGTCGCCGCCGACGGCGCCCCTGTCGGCTGGATGGCGTCGTTCACCCGCAACCTGCTGCGCGTCGTCGATGCGCTGCCGGTCTGCTATGCGGTCGGCCTGATCACCAGCCTCATCGATCCCTGGGGCCGCCGCCTCGGCGACATGGTCGCCGGCACCCTGGTCGTGCATGCCGCGCGCCAGACCGACATCCGCGCCGCCGCGGTCAGCCCGCCGCTGGCGCCGTCGATGGTGTTGCTGCCGCACGAGCAGGCCGCGGTGGTCGCGTTCGCCGAGCGCGGCCCGAACCTGACCGCGGCGCGCCAGGCCGAACTCGCCGACCTGACCGAAGCGCTGACCCAGGCCCGCGGCGAAACCGCGGTGATGCGCCTGTACGGCATCGCCAACTGGTTGCTGGGGCGGCGATGAGGCAGGAGCATTTCGTCGCCCGTCATGAGGCCGAGTGGCGCGAACTCGAGCGCTGGCTGGAGATGCGCGCCTCGAGCGCACGCAACGCCCGCAGCCATCGCCGCGACTGGACCGGCCTGCGCGACGACAAGATTCCCGAGCGCCACCGTCGCCTGTGCCAGCAACTGGCCCTGGCGCGGCGGCGCGGCTACAGCGCGGTGGTCACCGACCGCCTGCAGCAACTCATGCAACGCGGCCACAGCGTGCTGTACCGGACCAAGCCGGTGCACTGGCGGCGTTCGGCCGAGTACTTATTGGCCGGTTTCCCGCGCCTGGTCCGCGCCGAGTGGCGCTGCATGCTGGCCGCGGCGCTGCTGTTCTGGCTGCCGCTGATCAGCATCTTCGTCGCCATCCAGGTGCGCCCGGAACTCGCCGCCGGCCTGTTCGACGCGCAGTCGCTGGTCCGCTTCGAGCAGATGTACGACCCGGCCCGGCCCGACAGCGCCCTGGGCCGCACCAACGAAGACGACCTGCAGATGTTCGCCCACTACATCGGCAACAACGTCGGCATCGGTTTCCAGACCTTCGCCAGCGGCCTGGTGGCCGGGCTCGGCACGGTGTTCGTGCTGATCTTCAACGGCGTGATGATCGGCGGCGTCGCCGGGCATCTGCAGGCGGTCGGCCACGGTGAACCCTTCTGGCGCTTCGTCGCCGGCCATTCGGCGCCCGAGCTCACCGCCATCGTCATTTCCGGCGGCGCCGGCCTGCGCTTGGGCCTGAGCCTGATCGCGCCCGGGCAGCGCCGGCGCATCGATTCGCTGATCCATGGCGGCCGCCGCGGCGCGTTGATCTGCATCGGCGTGTTCGCGATGCTGGTGTTCGCGGCGTTCGTCGAAGCGTTCTGGTCGTCGATCGGCAGCGTGCCGGCGGCGATCAAGTACGGCGTCGGCCTGGCGTTGTGGGTGTTGGTCGGCCTGTGGTTGCTGCGCGGCGGGCGTAACGCCGTCCACCGCGACGACGAAGACGCGGCATGAAGCTCGAAGCGCTGACGGTTTCGCTGCGCCCGCGCACTGCGTGGGAAGCCTGCGAGCTCGGCATGGCCCTGGTGCGCAGCCAGGCCGGCGCGATCTGGAAGCCGTGGCTGCTGGTGACCTTGCCGATCCTGGTGCTGCTCAATGCCGCCGGCTGGGCCCTCGACCTGTTGTGGTTGTCGGGCCTGCTGATGTGGTGGCTCAAGCCCTGGTTCGATCGCATCCCGCTGTTCGTGATTTCGCGCGCGGTGTTCGGCGAAACCCCGAGCACGCGCCAGACCGTGCGCGCGCAACTGCGCTGGGGCGCGCGCTGGTGGCTGCCGTATCTGACCTGGCGCCGGCTCAGCCCGGCCCGGCCCTTGTACCTGCCGGTGGACCTGCTGGAAGGCGGCGACGGCGCCGAGGCGCGCCAGCGCCGTTCCGCGCTCGGCGCGCCGGTGTACGGCGTGTGCGCGCTGCTGACCTTGGTCTGCGTGCATTTCGAGTTCGCGATCATCATCGGCAGCGTGCTCGGCGGCCTGATGTTCGTGCCGTTCGATTACCTGCCCGACACCTTCAAGTCGTTGATCGAAGCGATCGGAGTGGAGCCGCAATGGCTCAGCGCCTTGTTCAACGTGCTGGCCTGGGGCGCGGTCAGCGTGATCGAGCCGTTCTACGTCGGCGCCGGCTTCGGGCTGTATCTCAACCGCCGTACCCAGATCGAAGGCTGGGACATCGAGATCGTGTTCCGCCGCCTGCGCGCGCGCCTTACCGCCGCGGCTGCGCCGATGCTGCTGGTGCTGTGCGCGATGATCGGCTTCTCGCCGGACGCCGCCGCGCAAACGCCGCCTGCAGTCGAGACCAGTGTCGCCGCGAGCACGGACACGCAAACGGACGCGGGCGAGGACGTTGTCGCCGCCGACAGCGAAGACGAGGAAGCGGAAGCCGAAGCGCCGGCCGAGGCGCCGATCCGCGATTACCTCGAAGACGGCAAGAAAGCGCGCCGCCTGCCGTCGACGCTCGGCGAGGTCTACCGCGACGGCCGCAGCGACGACCGCGGCCTGCGCGATGCGGTCGCCCGGGCGATGAAAGATCCGACCGTCGACCCCAAGCGCAAGCAGAGCGTCTGGAAAGCCAAGTCCGAGAGCACGAAGAAGAAATCCGAGGACAAGCGCGATCAAGCCATCAACGAGGGCCTGTTCAAGGGCCTTAGCGGCGGCGTGGCGGGCTTCCTGCAAGTGCTGATGTGGGGCGTGGTGGCCTTGATCGTCGTCGCCCTGCTGCTGACCGCCTCGCGCTGGCTCGGCTGGTTCCGCGACGGCGGCATCGAAGAGGACGAGGCGCCCGGCGACGTGCGCAACGCGCCGTTGCCCGAACACGAGCCGCTGCCCGACGACATTCCGACCGCGATCCGCCGCCTGTGGCAGGCCGGCCGCCGTCGCGATGCGCTGGCCTTGATGTACCGCGCCGCGGTCGAATCGATGGCGCAACGCGCCGACATCGTATTGGTGCCGGGCGCGACCGAGGCCCAGTGCCTGCGCGCCTCGCGCAAGCTGGCCTCGGCCGAGGACCGCGAGGCCTTCGCGCGCGCGGTGCGCACCTGGCAGTACGCGGCCTATGCCGAAACCCTGCCGAGCGGCGACGACTTCGACGATCTGGTGGGCCAGCTGAGCCGGCGTTTCGGGTGGGCGGCATGAACCGCGCCGGCCTGAGCCTCGTCGGCGCCGGTGCGGCCCTGCTGATCGTGCTGGTGCTGATCGTCGGCGCGCTGTGGCGCCGCGACTACCACAAGGTCGAGGAAACCGTCGCCGCCGCGCGCAGCGGCGAGGCCGCGAGCAACCCGCTGTATGTGCTCAAGCTTGCCCTGCAACGCGACAAGGTCAAGGTCGAGGCGCGCCAGCGTCTGCAACTGTCGACCCACCCGCTGCAGACGCGCGACACGGTGCTGATCTACCGTGACCCGCGCACGCTGGCCGCCAGCGAAGCCGAGGCCCTGCTCGGCTGGGTCGAGCGCGGCGGCCATCTGATCGTGCGCACGCCGCCGCTGCAGGACCAGGTCGGCGATTCGCCGGTGCCGGTGCTCGATGCGCTCGGCATCACCCTGCTCGATGCCAGCGACGCCGCCGATCCGGAGTACCTGCGTAACGAATGCGTCGGCCTGTACGAGCGCGGCCTGGAGCCGCAGCAGGTGTTCTGCTCGGCGCGCCGTTTCTATTTTTACAACAGCGACGCCGACCCCGATTACGCCTGGGGCGGCGAGGACAGCGCCTACGTCTACGTGCGCTTGCCGCGCGGCAAGGGCCATGTCGACGTGCTCGCGGACCTGGATTTCCTGTCCAACCGCACCGGCACCGGCAACCCCTTGCTCGACAGCATCGGCATGGGCGACGACGAGATCGCCGCGCCGGCCAATGCCGCATTCGCGCGCCAGGTGCTGGCGCCGAACTACCGCGCCGGCACCGTGCACCTGATCTACGCCGCCGAAGTGCCGAAGCTGTGGAAGACCCTGCTGCGCGACAGCTGGATGGCCTGGTTGCCGCTGCTGCTGTGCCTGCTCGGCTGGCTGTGGCAACGCACCCAGCGCTTCGGTCCGCTGCGCCCGGCACCGGCGCTGGAGCGGCGTTCGCTGCTCGAACACATCGTCGCCAGCGGCGAGCACGTCTATCGCTACGGTTACGGCCCGCGCCTGTACGAATCGGCGCGCCGCGCCTTCATCGCCCGCCTGCGCCGCCGCGATCCCTACGCCGCCGCGCTCGACGGCGAGCCGCAGATCGCGTTGTTGATCGAGCGCTTCAAGGCCGATCCGGCGCCGATCGCCGCCAACGACATCCGCGACGCCCTCACTCCGCCGCCGGCACGCGACCACGCCGCGTTCCGCGCCCGCATCGCCACTTTGATCCGCATGAGAAACCGCTTATGAGCCTCGACGCCGCTCCGCTCGTCCCGATCACCGGCACCGCGCTGGCCGAACGCGCCGCCGCCGTGCGCGACGAAGTCGGCAAGGCCTTCATCGGCCAGGCCGACGTGCTCGACCAGATCCTGATTGCCCTGCTCGCCGGCGGCCACGCGCTGCTCGAAGGCGTGCCCGGGCTCGGCAAGACCCTGGTCGTGCGCGCGCTGTCCAAGGCCCTGGACTGCGGCTATGCCCGCGTCCAGTTCACCCCCGACCTGATGCCCAGCGACATCAGCGGCCATGCGGTCTACGACCCCAAGACCGAGAGCTTCAACATCCGCCGCGGCCCGGTATTCACCAACCTGCTGCTCGCCGACGAAATCAACCGCGCCCCGGCCAAGACCCAGTCGGCGCTGCTGGAGGCGATGCAGGAACTGCAGGTGACGATCGAAGGCCACAGCTTCGAGTTGCCGCCGCCGTTCCTGACCCTGGCCACGCAGAACCCGGTCGAACAGGAAGGCACCTATCCCTTGCCGGAGGCGCAGCTCGATCGCTTCCTGCTGAAGATCCTGATCGGCTACCCGACCCGCGCCGACGAAAAGCGCATGGTCACCGCGGTCAGCCTAGGCCGCAGCGCGTCGGACTTCGATCTGTCGCAGGTGCGGCGCGTGCTCGGCCCGGAAGAGATCGTCGCCATGCAGCAGGGCACTGCCCTGGTGCGCGTCGACGAGACGGTGATCGACTACGTCGTGCGCATCGTCGGCACCACCCGCGACTGGGCCGGCATCGCCCTCGGCGCCGGTCCGCGCGGCAGTCTCGCCCTGGTGCGCGCGGCGCGCGCGCAAGCGGTGCTGTCGGGGCGCGATTTCGTCACCCCCGACGACGTGCGCGAGATCGCCAAGCCGGCCCTGCGCCATCGCATCGCGCTCGCGCCCGAGCTGCAGATCGAAGGCCAGTCGCCCGACGACGTGTTGCAGGCGCTGTTGGCCAAGGTCGAAGCGCCCCGGCAATGAGCCGCGCCGCGCCACCGCCGCTGCCAGTCACCGCCGCCAGCGCCGGCCTGACGGTGCCGCGCGACCGCGCCCTGCCGCGTCGCGGTTGGGCACGGCCGGCGCCGCGCTGGATCTGGCTCGCGCTGCCGTGGTCGGCGCTCGGCCTGGCCGCGAGCGTGGGTTGGGTGCAAGCCGCGGCCTGGCAGGTGGCGACCCTCGTCATCGTGCTGCTCGCGATCGTCGATCTGTTGCGTCTGCTGTACGCGCCGACGCCGCGGGCGAGGCGCAGCATGCACGACACCTGGGCGATCGGCGTCGAACGCCCGGTCACCCTCGAATTCGAGGCCGATCGCCGGCAACGCCTGGATGCCTTCGACTTGCATCCCGGCAACTGGAGCATGCGCAACCTGCCGCGCCGGATCGACCTGCGTCGCGGCGAGAGCGCCAGCTTCGAGTACGAACTGCGCCCCGGTATGCGCGGCGATTTCCAGTTCGACGGCGTGCAACTGCGCCTGCACTCGCCGTGGGGGCTGTGGTGGCAGTCGCGCATCGGCGGCGAGATCCAGCGCGTGCGCGTGTTCCCCAACTTCGCGCCGCTGGCCAAGTTCGCGATGTTCAGCGCCGAACAGGCCTCGCGCCTGGTCGGTGCGCACGTCAAGCGCCGTCGCGGCGAAGGCACCGACTTCCATCAGATGCGCGAATACCGCGTCGGCGACAGCCTGCGCCAGATCGACTGGAAAGCGACCGCGCGTGCGCGCCGGTTGATCTCGCGCGAGTACCAGGACGAGCGTAATCAACAACTGGTGCTGATGCTCGACACCGGTCGCCGCCTGATGGCGCGCGACGGCGAGCATTCGCATTTCGACCATGTGCTCGACGCGGCCCTGGTCGTGGCCTATCTGGCTTTGCGCCAGGGCGACGGCGTCGGCCTGCTGGCCAGCGGCGGCGAAAGCCGCTGGGTGCCGCCGCAGCGCGGTGTCGGCGCGATCGACAACCTGCTGCGCGCCAGCTACGCCCTGCAGCCGCAGCCGGTCGCGACCGACTTCCTCGCCGCGGCGACCGAACTGTCGTTGCGCCAACGCCGCCGTTCGTTGGTGATGCTGGTGACCAACCTGCGCGACGAGGACATGGACGACCTGCTCGCCGCCGTGCGCATGCTGCGTGGTCGCCATCTGGTCTGCGTCGCCAGCCTGCGCGAAGGCTCGCTGGATCAGGCGCTCGCCGAAGAAGTCGCCGACCTGCCCGGTGCGATCCGCGCCGGCGCCACCGCGCAATACCTCGAACACCGCGTCGCCGCCCACGAAGCCCTGCGCAACCACGGGGTGATGGTGCTGGACGTCAGCTGCGATCAGCTGGCGGCATCCTTGGTCGAGAAGTACCTGGCGGTGAAGCGCGACGGCTTGCTTTGAGAATCCGCGAGCTGCTTGATGCGCTCGGCTAAGGCGGATCAAGACAACGTCAGCAGCAACAGCAACGGCAAATCCCCCACGACCGCTACGCGCTCGTTCGCCCCCTTTTTCTAAGGGGGCAAAGGCAGGAGCGTCGTAGCAGGGCCGCAATCGCGACCCACACCTGCTGTTCCCCCACTTTGCAAAGGGGGGCTCTAACCGCCGCATCGCCGCGTTCGAAGCCCTCGCGGCGACGCCGCACGCTCACCCCGGTCGGGTCTGCGCTTCCAGCCAGTCCAACCACTGCATCGCCTGCCCGCGATCCTCGCCGCACATCTCGCGCGATGGCTGCAGCGAACCGCAGAACGCCGGCCGCTCCGGCTTGCCGAACAAACGACAGCGCAGTTCGTCGTCGAGTTGCACGCAGGGGATGCCGGCCGGTTTGCCGTGCGGCATGCCCGGGATCGGCGAGGTGATCGAAGGCGCGATGCAGCAGGCGCCGCAATGGCTGCGGCAGGCGAAGCTCATGGCGGCGCCGTGAACGGCTCGACCGCGCGTACCGCGTCCAAGGGAATCGGCGCGTACACGTGCGGGAAATAATCGCCGCTGCGTTCGCTCCAGTCGTAGCGCAGGGTCGTGCCGAGCGCGGCCGCGTCGATGCTCAGCACAAGCAAGGCGCCGCGCCCGCGTTGATGGCGTTCGATGACGCCGGCGAGTTGCGCCTGCGTCGCGCAATGCACGAAGCCTTCGCGCATCCAGCCGTCCGGGGCATAGGCGCCGGTGGCCTGCGCCCGGTGCCAGTCGGCCGGCGCGGCGAAATGAAAGATCGTGTCGGGGCGGGGGCCGGGGTGGGCGCCGGCGAAGTCCGCTCGCGGCGTCGGCTTGTGCTCGCCGGGGCCGGAAACGGTCGCGGCGCCGTCGTCGGGCGCCGCGTCGCGGTCGATCGCCGTCATCGCCGGGTCAGTCGGCGGTGACCAGGGCGTCGGCGCGTTCGCGCAGCATCGCGTAGACCGGATCGGTGTCCGGGCGTTTGCGGTGCCAACGCTCGAAGCTCTCGGCGGCCTGTTCGACCAGCATGCCGAGCCCGTCGATGCGGTCGTGCGCGCCGGCGACCTTGGCCCAGGCCAGGAACGGAATCGCGACCTCGCCGTAGCTCAAGTCGACCGCGGCGGTGCGCGGCGTCGCCAGACTCATCGGCAGGGTCGGCATGGCGTCGTCGCGCGCGGCCGAGGTGGCGTTGACGATCAGGTCGAAGTTGCCGAGCGTGGCGACGTCGGCGAGATAACGCGGATGCACGCGGCCGGGCATGCCGAGCGCGTCGGCCAGGGCGTCGACGCGTTCGCTGGTGCGGTTGACGATGTAGAGATCGCCAATGCCGGCATCCAGCAGGGCCGGGGCCACGCCGCGCGCGGCGCCGCCGGCGCCGATCAGCAAGGTGCGGCGCGAACGCAGGTCCAGGCCGTGGCGTTCGGTGAGGTCGCGGATCAGGCCGGTGCCGTCGGTGTTGTCGCCTTCCCAGCCGGTCGCGCTGCGGATCAGGGTGTTGACCGCGCCGGCGCGTTGCGCGCGTTCGCTGAGGTGGCTGCAGATGCTCGCCGCGCGCGTCTTCAGCGGCAGGGTGATGTTGGCGCCGAGGCCGCCTTCGGCCGCGAACGCGGCGAGGGCGACGTCGAACTGCTCCGGCGCGGCGTCGATGGCGGTGTATTCCAGGGCGATGCCGAGCTGGCGCCCGAACGCGGCATGGATGCGCGGCGACAGCGAGTGCGCGACCGGATGACCGAAGACCGCATAGCGAAGGACAGGGCTGGACGAACTGGAATCGATCGACATGGACGCGCCTCGTTCTAGACTGGTGACCCTAGTTCGGGAGACGCACGATGCGGCACGCCAGGGTCCGGTTCGGCCTCAGTCTACTCCTCGCCTGCGGGCTCGCCAGCACGGTTCAGGCGGCCCTGTCCGAATTCGGCATAGAAGGCATGGGAGTCGTATCGACTGTGCACAGTGAGGTGCGCGCGGCCGTGTCTCCCGACGGACGGCGCATCGTCTGGGGCAGCACCGACCGCAGCGGCGGCGCCGGCGGCTGGGACCTGTGGCAGGCCAGTCTGATCGATGGCCGCTGGCAGGACGCGAAGCCGTTGCCGCTGAACGCCAAGGCCAACGATTTCGACCCCGCCTTCAGTGCCGACGGGCGCTGGCTGTACTTCTTTTCCAACCGCCCCGGTGGCCACGGCGGCGACGATCTCTATCGCGCCGCGGTGCGCGACGACGGCGGCTACGGCCCGGCCGAAAACCTCGGCCGCGGCGTCAACGGCCGTGGCGACGAATGGGCGCCGACACCGAGCCGCGACGGCCGTCATCTCTTGTTCGCCAGCGACGGCTTCGGCGGCAGCGGCCGTCACGATTTGTTCGTCGCCCATTGGAACGGCCAGGCCTTCGTCGACCCCAAGCCGGTGCCCGGGGTGAACAGCGCCGACAACGAATTCGATGCCGCCTGGCTCGGCGACGGCAAGACCCTCGTGTTCGCGCGTTCCAGGGACGTGGAGAAACTACCGATCCGTTTGTATGTCGCCCACTGCGACGGCGCGCGCTATGCGCAGGCCGCGCCGCTCGCGCTGTCGTTCAATACCGAAGAGGCCTACACGCTCGGCCCGGCGATCGACTGGAACAAGCCCGGCGAGCTGTTGGTCACCGGCTCGGCGAAAGCGCCGCGCGCCGGCAAGATGGATTTGTACCGGATGAAGGCGCCGGCGGCGATGGGCCGGGAGGGTTGTGTCGCGAGCGCGGCGCGCTGATCCGCATGCGCACGGCGAGCGCCGCGATGGCGACGCCGTGCGAAACGCAGCAGGCGGCGTCGCGCCGATGCTGCGTTTGCCTGCGCGGTGTCGAGCGAGGCCTCAGCGGGCCTCGCGCATCCACTGCGCCGCATCGAGCGCGAAGTAGGTCAGCACGCCGTCGGCGCCGGCGCGCTTGATCGAAGTCAGGGCTTCCATCACGCAGCCGCGTTCGTCGAGCCAGCCGTTCTGGATCGCCGCGCGCAGCATCGCGTACTCGCCGCTGACCTGGTAGACGAAGGTCGGCACGCCGAATTCGTCCTTCACCCGGCGCACGATGTCGAGGTAGGGCATGCCCGGCTTGACCATGACCATGTCGGCGCCTTCGTCGAGATCCAGCGCGACTTCGCGCAGCGCCTCGTCGCTGTTGGCCGGGTCCATCTGGTAGGTGTATTTGTTGCCCTTGCCGAGCGCGCCGGCCGAGCCGACCGCATCGCGGAACGGGCCGTAGAAGCTCGACGCGTACTTGGCGCTGTAGGCGAGGATGCGGGTGTGGATGTGGCCGTCGAGCTCGAGCGCGTTGCGGATCTGGCCGATGCGGCCGTCCATCATGTCGCTGGGCGCGACCACGTCGGCGCCGGCGGCGGCGTGCGACAGCGCCTGCTTGACCAGGGCTTCGACGGTCTCGTCGTTCATGACGTAGCCGCTGTCGTCGACCAGGCCGTCCTGGCCGTGGCTGGTGTAGGGGTCGAGGGCGACGTCGGTGATCACGCCGAGTTCGGGGAAGCGCTGCTTGAGCGCACGGATCGCGCGTTGGCACAGGCCGTCTTCGTCCCAGGCGGCGACCGCGTCGAGCGACTTGGCCTCCGGCGCGGTGACCGGGAACAGCGCGAGCGCGGGCACTCGCAGCTCGCTGGCGCGTTCGGCGACGCGCAGCAGTTCGTCGATCGACAGACGTTCGATGCCGGGCATCGAGCCGACCGGCGCGCGGCCGTCGAGTTCGTGGACGAACACCGGATAGATCAGGTCGTCGGCGGTGAGGACGGTCTCGCGCATCAGGCGTCGCGAGAATTCGTCGCGGCGCATCCGCCGCGGGCGCGAATAGGGATAGTTCATGGGCGCTAGTTTACCCCCGGCGGTCGCGGCGACCTGCGACCGGCGGTCGCGCCCGGAGGCGGACGCTGCGTTCTGCCAACCGCAGAGATGTTTGGAGGCGCGCGTGCCGAAGCCAGGGAGCCCGGCCGGGTTTGCCTGTTCGGGCCGAATATACGCACTCAGCCCTGGGGCTTGGGAGGCTGGCGCTGGCGGCCGCATGCTTGGGCGGCAACTCGCGTCGCCCGCCGGCTGCGGCTCAGTCCGAATACACCCGATACCGCAGCGGGCGCACGTGCACGGTGCTGCCGGGGGCCGGGGTGACCGCGTCCGGGGTCGCCACCAGGTCGAGTTCCAATGGCCGCACCTGGCCTTCGACCAACAATTCCAGGGTGATGCGTTCGGCCAGGCGGTGCGCGGACAGCACCCGGGCCGGCAGGCCTTCGCCGTCGGCGACCAGGGCCATGTCGTGCGGGCGCACGTACAAACGCGCGCGGCTGCGGCTGTGGCTGTCGACCGGCAGGCGCAGGGCGTGGCCGTTGACCGAGAGCTGGCCGCCTTCGGTCTGGCCTTCGATGACGTTGGCGCGGCCGATGAAGTCGAACACGTAGGCCGAGGCCGGCGCGCTGTAGATCTCGTCCGGGGTGCCGACCTGTTCGATACGGCCGTCCTTGAGCACGACCACGCGGTCGGCCAGCTCCAGCGCTTCTTCCTGGTCGTGGGTGACGAACAAGGTGGTCTGTCCGGTCTGGTCGTGCAGGCGCCGCAACCAGCGGCGCAGTTCGATGCGGACCTTGGCGTCGAGCGCGCCGAAGGGTTCGTCGAGCAGCAACACGGTCGGGTCGATCGCGAGCGCGCGGGCCAGGGCGACGCGCTGCTTCTGCCCGCCCGACAGCTGTTCCGGATAGCGCGCGCCGAGTTCCGGCAACTGGATCAGGTTCAACAACTCCTGCACGCGCTGGGCGATGGTGGCTTTGTCGGGCCGGCGCGCACGCGGCCGGCTGCGCAGGCCGAAGGCGATGTTCTCGGCCACGCTCATGTGCTTGAACAAGGCGTAGTGTTGGAACACGAAGCCGACGTTGCGCTCGCGCAGGCTCAGCCGGGTCGCGTCCTGGTCGCCGAACAGCAGGCGGCCCGAATCGGGCTGCAGCAGGCCGGCGATTACCCGCAGCAAGGTGGTCTTGCCCGAGCCCGAAGGCCCCAGCAAGGCGACCAGTTCGCCCGAGGCGACGTCGAGGTCGACCGAGTCGAGCGCGGCGACGGTCGCGTAGCGCTTGGCGATGGCTTGAATGTGCAGATCCATGTCGGGCGATTACCTGTGAATCAATGTCGGCGATGCGAACGCGCGAGCGCGTCGCCGTGACGTGCCTCGAGCCAGATCTTGAACACCAGCGTGACCAGGGCCAGGCCGGCGAGCAGCGAGGCGACGGCGAACGCGGCCGCGGCTTCGCCGCCGAGTTGTTTGTACAACACCTCGACGTGCAGCGAGAGCGTGTTGGTCTTGCCCATGATGTTGCCCGACACCACCGTGACCGCGCCGAATTCGCCCATCGCGCGCGCGCTGCACAACAGCACGCCGTACAACAGGCCCCACTTGATGTTCGGCAGGGTCACGCGGAAGAACATGGTCCAGGCACTGGCGCCGAGCGAGCGGGCGGCGAGTTCTTCGTCGCTGCCCTGTTGCTCCATCAGCGGGATCAGTTCGCGCACCACGAACGGGAAGGTCACGAACATGGTCGCCAGGACGATGCCGGGCGTGGCGAACAGGATCTTGATGTCGTACTGGTTGAGCAGGTCGGCGAAGTAGCCGTGGGTGGGGCTGAACAACAGCACCAGGCACAGGCCGGCGACCACCGGCGACACCGCGAACGGCAGGTCGATCAAGGCCAGCAGGGTGCGCTTGCCGCGGAATTCGAAACGGGTCAGCGCCCAGGCCATGAACACGCCGCAGATCGCGTTGACCGGCACCACCACCGCCGCGGTCAGCAGGGTCAGGCGCAGCGCCGACAAGGTGTGCGGCTCGGTCACCGCGGCGATCCAGACCTTGAGGCCGCTGCCGAACGCGGCGCCGAGCAGCATCAGCAGCGGCAGCACCAGCACCAGGGCCATGATCGCCACGGCGAGCGTGATCAGAGTCCAGCGGACCCAGGCCGGTTCCTGCAATTGGTCGCGCGCGTCAGCCATCGCGGCGGCTCCCGTGAGCGAACAGGGCCGAGGCGGCGTTGATCGCGACCAGGCAGGCGAAGGACATCAGCAACAGCAGGGTGGCCAGTACGATTGCCGCGGTCACGCCGCCTTCTTCTTCCAGGCGGATGGTGATCAGCAAGGGCGCGATCTCGGTCTTCATCGGCAGGTTGCCGGCGATGAAGATCACCGAGCCGAACTCGCCCAGGCCGCGCGCGAACGCCAGCGAGAAACCGGTCAGCAGCGCCGGCAGCAGCTCGGGCAGGATCACCCGCCGCAAGGTGGTCAGGCGCGAGGCGCCGAGCGAGGCGGCGGCCTCTTCCTGCTCGCGGCCCAGCGCTTCGAGCACCGGCTGCACCGTGCGCACCGCGAACGGCAGGCCGATGAAGATCAGGGCGATGACGATGCCGGTGGTGTTGTTGACCAGCTTGATGCCGAGCGGCTGCAGCAACTGGCCGACCCAGCCGTTCTCGTCGTAGATCGCCGCCAGGGTGATACCGGCGACCGCGGTCGGCAAGGCGAACGGCAGGTCGACCAGGGCGTCGAGCAGGCGCCGGCCGCTGAAACGGTAGCGTTCGAGCACCCAGGCGATCAGAGCGCCGCCGAGCAGCGAGCACACTGCGGCGATGAAGGCGGTGGCGAAACTGACCTTGAGCGAGGCGATCACCCGCGGATCGCCGATCGCGCGCAGCCACCCGGCCAGCCCCAATCCGCCCGAACGCAGGATCAGCGCCGCCAGCGGCAACAGCACGACCAGGCCGAGCCAGGTCAGGCCCAAGCCCAGGCCGAGCCCGAAACCGGGCAACGGCCGGCGCCAGCGAACGGCGGAGGTCGGTAGGGGCAGGGCGTGCTCGCTCATGTGGCGTGGGCGGCCGTCTGGATAGGGACAGAGAGGTGGGACGCTATCCCAGCGGCCAGCGCCTAGGGAAATGCGCGTTGGTTGTTTCGAGGTGCGAGATGGCGATATGGGCAGGATGGGGCGGCCCGGATTCGCGGCGGGTGAAGCCGCGCAGGCCTTGCGCGGCGGCGACCGGCCGGCCGGATCGGGCCGGCGCGGAGGCCGGCCCGCCGTGATCGCCGGAGCGCCTGGCGCTCAGCCCCAGTCGATGACGCCGCCGCGGCTGCGGCCCAGCAGGCCGTGGCCCCGGTCGATGGCGTGGACGATGGCGGCCACCTGCGCCGGCTGCCGGCTGACGAAATAATGCCCGCCGTCGGCCAGGACGATGGCGTGGACCCGCTCCGAGCAGGCCCGCCAACGCCGGTACTTGCGGCGATGGCCGCGGGTCAGCGGGTCGTCCTCGCTGTTGATGTTGAACAGCGGGGCCTGGATCCGCGGCGGCGGCCGGCCTTTGAGGTGGGCCGCGGCCAGGCGGGCGTCCTGGCGAAAGCCGGCGCTGAGGCGTTGCAGCGCGTCCTCGTGCAGGCCCTCGATCGACCCGCCCCAGGCCCGGATCAGTTCGCGCAGGTGTGCATCGCTGGTGGACTTCCAGGGATCGCGCCCGAGCAGCCATCGCGACAGCCTCGACAGCGGCAGCACCCCGCCGACGCAGACGAACTTCAGCGGCCGCCCGGCCGCTTCCAGGCGGCGGGCGATCTCCAGCGCCAGCACGCTGCCGACGCAGTGGCCGTACAGGCCGATCTTGCCGTCGGTCTTCGCCAGCAGGCGTTCGACGCAGAGCGCGGCCAGCGCATCGAGGTCGCGCAGTCCGGCCCCGGCCTCGTCGGCATCGCGGCCCGGCATCGCCACCGCATACACGCTGATGCGCGGGTCCAATGCGGCCAGGTGCTCGGCGAGCGGTCGGAACATCGTCGCCGAGGCGCCGGCATAGGGCACGCACAGCAGCGTCAGTTCGCTGCGGGCGCGGCTCGCCAACAACTGCGGCACCGGGTCGTAGCCCGCGGCCTGTCCGGCTTGCAGCGACTGCGCCAGCGCCGCGATCGTCGGCTGCGCATAGAAGGCCAGCAACGACAGCGACTGGCCGTCGAAGGCCTCGGCGACGCGCGCGACCAGGTTGATCGCCTTGAGCGAATGGCCGCCGAGTTCGAAGAAGTGATCGTGGCGGCCGACCCGGTCGAGCTTGAGCAGTTCGCACCAGATGCCGGCGAGCGTGGTCTCGACTTCGCCGCGCGGCGCTTCGTAGCGGCGGGTCGCGACCGCATCCAGGTCCGGGGCCGGCAAGGCCTTGCGGTCGAGCTTGCCGTTGGCGGTCAGCGGCCACTGCGGCAGGTGCACATAGGCCGCCGGCAGCATGTGCTCGGGCAAGCGCGCCTGCAGCCGCGCGCGCAAGGTTTCGGCTGGCAGCGACGGGCCGGTGTAATAGGCGATCAGGCGTTTCTCGGCGGGACCATCGACAGCAGGACCGTCCTCAACGAGCGCGCCGGGGCCGTCGTCGCGCGCGACGACCAGCGCCTGCTCGATGCCGGCGACTTGCTGCAAGGTCGCCTCGATCTCGCCCAGCTCGATGCGGAAGCCGCGGATCTTGACCTGATCGTCGTTGCGGCCGAGGTATTCGAGGCTGCCGTCGGGCAACCAGCGGCCCAGGTCGCCGGTCTTGTACATGCGCGCGTGCGCCGCCTGCGGCCAAAACGGATCGTCGAGAAAACGTTCCGCGGTCAGCGCCGGGCGATGCAGATAACCGCGCGCGACGCCGGCGCCGGCCACGTAGAGCTCGCCGATCGCGCCGATCGGCAGCGGTTGGCGCTGCGCGTCGAGCACGTAGACGCGCAGGTCGGCGAGGGCGCGCCCGATCGGGCTGGCGCCGGTGCGCTCGGCGTCGGCCGCGCTCAGGGCGCGATAGGTCACGTGCACCGTGGTCTCGGTGATGCCGTACATGTTGACCAACTGGGTGCGTGCGTTGTCGGCGCGCCGGTACCAGGGGGCGAGCAGGTTCGTCTGCAGCGCTTCGCCGCCGAAGATCACCACCCGCAAGCGGTGCTGGCTGCGGCTCTGCGCGGCGATCAGGTGACGGAACGCGGTCGGGGTCTGGTTGAGCACGGTCACGCCTTCGCGGCACAGCAATTCGTAGAACTCTTGCGGCGAACGGCTGGTCGCTCGCGACACCAGCAGCAGTCGCCCGCCGTGCAGCAAGGCGCCCCACAGCTCCCAGACCGAGAAATCGAAGGCGAAGGAATGGAACAGCACGCCGACGTCGTCGGCGCCGAACCGGAACTGCGCCGCGGTCGCGGCGAACAGGCGCGCGACCTGGCGGTGTTCGACCATCACGCCCTTGGCTTGTCCGGTCGAACCCGAGGTGTAGATCACGTAGGCCAGATGTCGGGGCCCGAGCGCGGGCAACTGCGGGTCGTGCGTCGGCAGGTCGGCGAAGGCCTCGGCGCTCAGTTCGAGCAGCGGTACCGAGGTCGCGCCCAGCGTCTCGTGCATCTGCGACGACGCCAGCACCGCCACCGGCGCGCTGTCGTCGAGCAGATAGCGCAGTCGTTCGGCCGGATAGGCCGGGTCCAAGGGCACATAGCCGGCGCCGGCCTTGAGGATGCCGAGCACGCCGATCACCAACTCCGGCCCGCGCTCGGCGCACAGGCCGACGCGGTCGTCGGGCGCGATGCCGAGTGCGAGCAGGCGATGGGCGACCCGGTTGGCGCGGGCGTTGAGCTCGGCGTAGGTCAGCGCGGCGCCTTCGTAGCTCAGCGCGACCGCGTCCGGGCTGCGCGCGGCCTGCGCCTCGAAACGGCGATGCAGGCAGTCGTCTTCAGCGGCGTCCATCTGCGGCGTGTTGAAGCCGACCAGGACTTGCTCGCGCTGCGGCGGCGGCAAGACTTCGAGACCGAGCACGGGCGTGTGCGGCGCGTGTTCGAGCGCGTCGACCAGGGATTCGAGCGACTGGCGCAGGCAGGCGCAAACGCGCGCGGCATCGATGCCGGCACAGGTGCGCACGCCGAGGGCAAAGCCCGTACCCAGGTCGTCGACCGCCACGGTCAGCGGATAGTGGGTGCGTTCGCCCGCGGCCGAGTCCAGGGCCTCGATGCCGGGCCAGGCGGCGTCGGCGGTCGGCGCGCTGTGGCGGTAGTTGAGCAGGCTGTTGAACAGCGGCCGCGGCGCGGCGACGCCGCTGCAGGCCTGCGCCAGCACCAGCGGCGCGTGTTCGTGTTCCAACAACGCGGCGAGGCTTGCGTGGGTGGCCTGCACCGCTGCACGGACGTCTGCGGTCAGTGCGACGCGCAAAGGCAAAGTGTTGATGAACATGCCCAGGGCGCGATCGGAGTGCGCGGCGCCGTGCAAACGGCCGAACAGCACCGTGCCGAACACCACGTCGTCGCGTCCGCTCAACCGTCCCAACACCTGCGCCCAGGCCAGGTGCAGCAGACTCGCCACGCTGACCCCGAGTTGCCGCGCCTGGACGCGCAGGCGCTGATCGAGTTCTCTGCCTAGTTCCTCGTGGGCTTCGTCGTCGCCTGTGGCTGCGTCGTGCGCGCCGGGTTTGTCGTGGCTCTTGGCCGGCGATCCGTCGACGCCGAACGCGAGGGTCGGCTCGTCGACATCGCCGAGCAGGTCGCGGAAGAAGGCTGCGTGCGCGGCCTGGCCTTGCGCGAGGGTCGCCTGCACCACGTAATCGCGGTACGGCACCGGCGCGGGCAGGCTCGCCATCTCGCCGTGCAGGAAAGCCTGCATCTCGCGTTGCACCACCTCGAGCGCGGTGTGGTCCAGGGCCATGTGATGAAACTGCAGCGCACCGACCCAACGGCCGTCGGCGCCGTCGTGTGCGCAACTCAAGCGCAGCAGCGGCGCGCGACGCACGTCGAGCCGACGCGTACGCGGATCGACCTGGGCTTGCAACTGCGCGGCGACAGCGCCGGCCCTCGGGTCCAGGGCGATCTCCTCGATCGGCAGCTGCGCGCGTCGCCACACCACCTGCACCGGTTCGGCCAGGCCCTCCCAGGCCATCGCGGTCCTGAGGATGTCGTGGCGGTCGATCACCGCCTGCAAAGCGTCGCGGAACGCGTCGAGGCGGGCGCGGCTGTCGAAGCGGAACAGCGCTTGCAGCAGATAAGGGTCGCCGGCCTGGGCGGTGCGGTGGTGGTACAGCAGCCCCTCCTGCAAGGGCGCGAGCGGGTAGATGTCCTGGACGTTGCGGATGCCGCCGGGCACTTCGGCGATCAAACGGTCGATCGCAGCCTGGCTCAGATTCGCCAGCGGCAGCATCGACGGCGTGATCGCGGTGCTATCGGCGGGGATCGCGTACGTGGGCACCTCGGGCTGCGCGCGATGTTCGATTGCCGCGGTTTCCACCGAGGCGGCGAAGGCGGCCAGGGTCGGCTGAGCGAACAGCAGGCGCACGCGCGCGATCAGCCCGGCCTGGCGCATGCGTTCGATCAAGCGCACCGCCAACAGCGAGTGCCCGCCGAGCTCGAAGAAGTGATCGTGGCGGCCGACCCGCGGCAGGCTCAGCAATTCCTGCCACAGCGCCGCGATGGTTCGTTCGACCTCGCCGCGCGGCGCTGCGTAGTGTTCGGTCGCGGCCGCATCGAGCCCGGGCGCCGGCAAGGCGCGGTGGTCGAGCTTGCCGTTCGGTGTCAGCGGCCAGCGTTCGAGGACGACGAAGGCCGCCGGCAGCATGTGCTCGGGCAGGCGTAACGCGAGCCGGCGCCGCAGCGCCGCGGTGTCGGCGTTCGCAGCGACGAGATAAGCGACCAGGCGCGGCTGATCGTGCGGGCCTTCGCGTGCGACGACGGTGTTGTGCGGGAAACCGGCCTCGGCCAGTGCGGCCTCGATCTCGCCGGGTTCGATGCGGAAGCCGCGCAGCTTGAGCTGGCGGTCGGCGCGGCCGAGGAACTCGAGCTGGCCGTCGCGCCGCCACCGCGCCAGATCGCCGGAGCGGTACATGCGTTCGCCGGGCGCATCGGGGTCGGCGACGAAGCGCTCGGCGCTCAGGCCGGGGCGATCGAGGTATCCGCGCGCCAGCCCCGGGCCGCCGATGTAGAGCTCGCCGGGCACGCCGACCGGCACCGCACGCAGGCGCGTATCCAACACATGCAAGCGGCTGCCGCGCACCGCGTGCCCGATCGGCAAGCGGTGCTGCGACGCCACCACGTCGCTCGCCAGTGGCGCGGTCAAGCTCGTGCAGATCGTGGTCTCGGTCGGGCCGTAGGCATTGATCAAACCGCGGCCTTGCGCCCAGGCATGGGCCAGCGCGGGTGCACAGGCATCGCCGCCGACGATCAGGCGACGGCAGTCCGGCAGGTCGTCCGGGTTCAACAGCGACAACACCGCCGGCGGCAGCAGCGCATGGGTGATGCGATGCGCGCGCATCGTTGCGGCCAGGGCCGGGCCGGGCAGCAGGCGCTCGGACTCGGCCATCACCAGTGCGGCGCCGGACAACAGCGCCATGCACAGCTCCCAGAACGCGGCATCGAAACTCAGCGAGGCGAACTGCAGCACGCGCGCATCGGCGCCGATGGCGAGCGGTTCGACACCGCTTTCGATCAGGTTGGCGATGCCGGCGTGAGCGACGACCACGCCCTTGGGCCGGCCGCTGGAGCCGGAGGTGTAGATGACATAGGCCGGGTGCTGCACCCGCAGCGCGCTCGTGCGTTCGCGATCGCTCGGGTTGTGCAGCGGGCTGTCGTCGATCGCGGCGAGGTTGGCCTCGTCGTCGAGGCCGAACCAGACCGCGTCGGCCAGTGCCGGCAAGCGGGCGCGGCCGGCGCGATCGCCGATGCTCAGGCGCGGGCTGGCGTCGTCGAGCATGTAAGCGAGGCGATCGAGCGGATACTCCGGGTCCAGCGGCACGAAAGCGGCGCCGGCCTTGAGCACGCCGAGCACCGCGACGATGGCGTGCGGCGAGCGCGGCAACACCAGCGCGACCCGGTCTTCCGGGCCGATGCCTCGGCCGATCAGGGTATGGGCGAGGCGATTGGCGCGGCGGTTGAGTTCGGCGTAGCTCAGCACGCTGTCGCCGAACACCAGGGCCGGCGCGGTCGGCGTGAGGGCGACTTGGCGCTCGAAGGCCGCGCTCACGGTGATCGGCTCGACAGCCTCGTCGCCGCGGCCGCTTGCGAGCAGCCGCTGCCGTTCGTCTTCGCCGAGCAGGGCGATGCCGCCGATCGGTCGGCTCGGGTCGATCGCGACCGCGCGCAGCAGGCGTTGCAGGCATTCGGCGATATCGCGTGCTGTGGCGTCGTCGAACAGATCGGTGGCGTACTCGATGCTGCCGTCGAGTCCGTCGGGGCGGCCGTCGCGGCCGCGGCATTCGCTGAAGCCGACGCTGAGCTCGAACTTGGCGATGTCGAGGTCGAAGGCCTGGGTGCGCAGGCTCAGGCCGGGCAATACCAATTCGGCACCGGCACCGATGCCGTTCTGCAGGCTCAGCATCACCTGGAACAAGGGGTGATGCGACAGCGAGCGCGCCGGGTTCAAGGCCTCGACCAGATGCTCGAACGGCAGGTCTTGATGCTCGTAGGCGGCGAGGTCGACGCGGCGCACGCGGTCGAGCAACTCCTCGAAGCTCGGGTCGCCGGCGGTGTCGCTGCGCAGCACCAGGGTGTTGACGAACAGGCCGATCAAACCGTCGAGGGCCGGATCGACGCGGCCGGCGATCGGCGTGCCGATGGCGAAGTCGTCGCCGGCGCCGAGCCGGCTCAGGGTCGCGGCCAGGGCCGCATGCAGGGCCATGAACAAGGTGGCGTTGCGGCCCTGCGCCAGCGCGAGCAGGCGCGCGTGAGTGTCGGCGTCGACGGCGAACGACAGGCGCCGGCCGCGATGGCTCGCCGCCGGCGGGTGCGGCCGGTCCTGCGGCAGCGCGATGCGCTCCGGCAGGCCGGCGAGGGCTTCGCGCCAGTAGCCGATCTGCCGGGCGATCGTGCTGTCCGGGCGGCGCTCGTCGCCGAGCCATTGCCGTTGCCAGAGGGTGTAGTCGGCGTACTGCACCGGCAGCGGTATCCATGCCGGCGGCTGGCCTCGCAACCGCGACGCGTAAGCGCTGGCGAGGTCGCCCGCCAACGGCGCCAGCGAGGCGCCGTCGCCGGCGATGTGGTGCAGCAACAGCAGCAGGGCGTGCCGATGCGGGCCGAGCCGGAACAACTGCGCGCGCAGCGGCAGCTCCCGGCTCAGGTCGAAGGCATGGGCGACCGCGGCATTGAGCGCCGCCGGCAAGTCGGACTCGTCGAGTTCGACTGTCGCCAGACGCAACTCGGCGCGATCGAGCACGCACTGCTGTGGCGTATCGGTCAGCGGGACGATGCTGCGCAGGCTTTCGTGACGGGCGATCAGATCGTTGAGGGCGCGTTCGAGCGCGTCCGCATCGAGTTCGCCCTGCAGATGCAAGGCCAGCGGAATGTTGTAAGTGGCGCTGGGGCCTTGTAGCTGGTGCAGGAACCACAGGCGCTGCTGCGCGAACGACAGCGGCAAGGTCGCCGGCCGCTCCTGCCGTCGCAGCGGCGGGCGCGTGCGTGCGCCGCTTGCGAGGCGCTGGGCCAGGGCCGCAACCGTCGGCGCCTCGAACAGGCTGCGCAGCGCGACTTCGCTGCCGAGCTCGGCGCGGATCCGGCCAAGCAGACGCGTGGCCAGCAAGGAATGCCCGCCGAGGGCGAAGAAGTCGTCGTCGATGCCGACGCGTCGCACGCTGAGGACTTCGGCGAACAGCCTGCACAGAGTCTGCTCGCCCGGGTTGCGCGGGCCGCGGCCGCCGGTCGCAGCGGCGGCATCGGGCGACGGCAGGGCGGCGCGGTCGAGCTTGCCGTTCGCGGTCAAGGGCAGGCGATCGAGCACCACGAAGGCGACCGGCAGCATGTACTCGGGCAGTTGCGTGGCGAGTGCGCGGCGCAACGATTCGCGATCGAGCGCGGCGGGAGCAGCGACCAGATAGGCGACCAGCCGCTTCTGCCCGGGGCGGTCTTCGCGGGCGACGACGAGGTTGTGCGGCCAACCGGCGCGAGCGAGCGCAGCCTCGATCTCGCCGAGTTCGATGCGGAAGCCGCGGATCTTCACCTGTTGGTCGCTGCGACCGACGAACTCGATGCGGCCGTCGCGCCAGCGCACGCGGTCGCCGGAGCGGTACATGCGCCGGCCGGTCGCGAAGGGGTTGGCGACGAAACGCTCGGCGCTTAAGGCCGGGCGCTGCAGATAGCCGCGCGCCAAACCGGCGCCGGCGATGTACAGCTCGCCGGGCACGCCGGCCGGCACCGGTCGCAGTGCATCGTCGAGCACGTAGGCCTGCATGTTGTCGAGCGGCGTGCCAATCGGGACGTTATGGGTGTGTTCGTCCAACGCCGCGATCGCGCCGCTCACAGCGAAGGTAGTGGTCTCGGTGGGGCCATAGCAATGCACCAGGCGCAGATGCGGGTGCCGTGCCTGCAGCCGCCGCACGGTATCGACCGACAGCACCTCACCGCCGGTCCAGACCTGCGCCAGATCGGCGAACAAGTCCGGCGCGGACTCGGCGAATTCGTGGAACAGGCCGGTGGTCAGCCACAAGGTCGACAGGCGATGGCAGGCGATGAGCCGGCGGAAATCGAGCGCATCGAGCGCAGCGGCCGGCGCGACCACGATGCGCCCACCGTTCAACAGGGGCACCCACAGCTCGTAGGTCGAGGCGTCGAAGGCGTGGGTGGAATGCAGCAGCACGGTCTCGTGGCCGCTGGCGAAGCGGCGGTCGCGGGCGAACTC
>NZ_JMTZ01000011.1 GCF_000731095.1 Lysobacter antibioticus
CGCACGTCCTGTGCGCCGCCCTCCGGGTCTACTGTTGACCGGCAAAGCGGCAAAGCAGATCAAAATCTTGGCAACTGCAACTGCAACTGCAACTGCAACTGCAACTGCAACAACGACGCCGTTCTTGGGTGGGAGCGGCGCGAGCCGCGACCAAACGAAGAGGTTTAACGCCACGTCGCTGTCCGAAGCCCTGCTGAGCAGTGCGGAGCCGGAATGTCTCGGTTCCGGTCATTGCGCTTGCGCTCGTCGCTTCGTTCTGTCGCGGCTTGCGCCGCTCCTACCCCTAAAGGCAGCGCCGCCCAAGCCGACTGCCTGGAGCCGCCGAGCAAGATCAGCCGTGCTGCTTCTGCGCGGCCTCGAACGCGGCCAACTGCTCCGGGGTGGCGTCCTTCTGATGCTGGGCCTTCCACTGCGCGAACGGCATGCCGTACACGGCCTCGCGGGCTTCGTCCTTGGTCATCGCGATGCCGCGCGCGTCGGCGGCTTCGCGGTACCAGTCGGCCAGGCAGTTGCGGCAGAAGCCGGCCAGGATCATCAGGTCGATGTTCTGCACGTCGCTGCGCTCGTGCATCAGGTGGGCGATCAGGCGCCGGAAGGCGGCGGCCTCGATCGCCAGGGTTTCGTGGTCCTGAGGGGGATGGTCGGGGGGCGGGGTGTGGCTCATGGCGGCGCTCGCGGTGACCCGGCAAAAAACGCGGGTGGGAATAGGGGATAATGCGCGGCCTCGACTCTACCGCAGCGCATCCGACCTCGCATGACGTCCACACCCCATTCGGCGCATCCGGCCCGCATCCTCGACGGCAAGCGCATCGCCGAGGATCTGCTCGACAATCTCAAGGCCCAGGTCGATGCGCGCATCGTCGCGGGCCAGTCGCGGCCGGGTCTGGCGGTGGTGCTGGTCGGCAACGATCCGGCCTCCAGCGTCTACGTGCGCAATAAGCGCCGCGCCGCGCAGAAGGTCGGGATCCGCGCGATCGACTACGACCTGCCGGCCGATACCAGCGACGAGCAGTTGCTGGCCCTGATCGACCGGCTGAACGCCGATCCCGAGGTCCACGGCATCCTGGTGCAACTGCCGCTGCCGGACCGCCGCGACGCCACCGCGCTGATCCACCGCATCGACCCGCGCAAGGACGTCGACGGCTTCCATCCCGAAAACGTCGGCCACCTGGTCCTGCGCCAGTTCGGCCTGCGTCCGTGTACGCCGCGCGGCATCACCACCTTGCTGGGTTATACCGACCGCCCGGTGCGCGGGCAGAGCGCGACCATCGTCGGGGTCAGCAATCACGTCGGCCGGCCGATGGCGCTGGAGCTGATGATCGCCGGCTGCACCGTCACCAGCTGCCACAAATTCACCCCGCCGCAGGTCCTGGAGGCCTCAGTGCGCGGCGCCGACATCCTGGTGGTCGCGGTCGGGCGTCCGCAGCTGATCCCGGGCGAATGGGTCAAGCCGGGCGCGGTGGTCATCGACGTGGGCATCAACCGCCTCGACGACGGCCGCCTGGTCGGCGACGTCGGCTTCGATGCAGCGGCCCAGCGCGCCAGCTGGATCACCCCGGTGCCGGGTGGGGTCGGGCCGATGACGGTCGCGACCCTGATGCAGAACACCCTGGAAGCGGCCGAGGCCGCCGACGCCTGAGCGCCCGCGGGCAAAGGGTAGGAGCGGCGCAAGCCGCGACCACGCCCTTGCAGGTCGCGGCATCATCGGCGGTGTCCCCTGAGGCCCCCCGCCTGAATGCCGTCCTGACCGCGGAACGCCCAATTCCATGCGCAGGCGAGCGCCGGAGGCCCGGAACGGGATACAATGGCGCGCTTCATCCTCCCGGGCCCGCCCATGCTGCGCATCCAGGCTGAAGCGCTTACTTACGACGATGTGTCCCTCGTCCCCGCGCATTCGATCGTCCTGCCTAAGGACGTAAACCTCTCGACCCGCCTGACCCGCGACCTGTCGATCCGCCTGCCGATCCTGTCGGCGGCGATGGACACCGTCAGCGAGGCCCGCCTCGCGATCGCGTTGGCCCAGCTCGGCGGCATCAGCATCATCCACAAGAACATGAGCCTGGAAGCCCAGGCCGCGCAGGTCGCCCAGGTCAAGAAGTTCGAGGCCGGGGTGATCCGCGAGCCGTTCACCGTCGGTCCGGAAACGACCATCGGCGAAGTGCTCAAGCTGACCCGCGCGCGCAACATCTCCGGCGTGCCGGTGGTCGACGGCGGCCAGTTGGTCGGCATCGTCACCAGCCGCGACATGCGCTTCGAGACCAAGCTCGACGATCCGGTGCGCCACATCATGACCAAGCGCGACCGCTTGATCACGGTGCAGGAAGGCGCCAGCGACGACGAAGTGCTGCAGCTGCTGCACCGTCACCGCATCGAGAAGATCCTGGTGGTCAACGACGGCTTCGAGCTGCGCGGCCTGATCACGGTCAAGGACATCCAGAAGAAGACCGACAACCCCAACGCCGCCAAGGACAGCGCCGAACGGCTGCTGGTCGGCGCGGCGGTCGGCGTCGGCGGAGACACCGAAGCGCGCGTCGAAGCCCTGGCCGCGGCCGGCGTCGACGTGGTCGTGGTCGATACCGCCCATGGCCATTCGCAGGGCGTGCTCGACCGGGTCAAGTGGGTCAAGACCCGCTTCCCGCAGTTGCAGGTCATTGGCGGCAACATCGTCACCGGCGACGCCGCATTGGCGCTCATGGATCACGGCGCGGACGCGGTCAAGGTCGGCGTCGGCCCCGGTTCGATCTGCACCACGCGCGTGGTCGCCGGCGTCGGCGTGCCCCAGGTCACCGCGGTGGCGATGGTCGCCGAGGCCCTGCAGGACCGCATCCCGCTGATCGCCGACGGCGGCATCCGCTATTCGGGCGACATCGGCAAGGCGCTGGTCGCCGGCGCCTCCACGGTCATGGTCGGCGGCCTGTTCGCCGGCACCGAGGAAGCCCCGGGCGATATCGAACTGTTCCAGGGCCGCAGCTACAAGAGCTATCGCGGCATGGGCAGCCTCGGCGCGATGGAGCAGGGCTCCAAGGACCGCTATTTCCAGGACGCATCCGACGCCGACAAGCTCGTGCCCGAAGGCATCGAAGGCCGCGTGCCGTACCGCGGCCCGCTGCACGGCGTGGTGCACCAGTTGGCCGGCGGTCTGCGCGCGACCATGGGTTACGTCGGCTGCGCGACCATCGAGGACATGCGCAAGAAGCCCAGCTTCGTGCGCATCACCAACGCCGGTGCGCGCGAAAGCCACGTCCACGATGTGCAGATCACCAAGGAACCGCCGAATTACCGAGCGGGTTGAAACCTAGGAACGAGTGAAGAGGAGTGAGGAACCAGTGTCCCGCTCCTCTTCGACCATTCCGAAGCCGCTTTTGCTCCTCTCGTTCCTCACTCCTCTCCATTCGTTGCCGGCTCCATGACTGACATCCATAGCGACAAGATCCTGATCCTCGACTTCGGCGCGCAGTACACCCAGCTGATCGCGCGCCGTATCCGCGAACTCGGCGTGTACTGCGAAATCTGGGCCTGGGACCACGATCCGGCGGAGATCGCCGCGTACGGCGCCAAGGGCATCATTCTTTCCGGCGGCCCCGAATCGACCACCGAGCACGGTTCGCCGCGCGCGCCGCAGCAGGTCTTCGACGCCGGCCTACCGATCCTCGGCATCTGCTACGGCATGCAGACCATGGCCAAGCAGCTCGGTGGCGAAACCGAGGCCGCGGACCAGCGCGAATTCGGTCATGCCGAGGTCTCGCTGGTCGCTCACGACCGCTTGTTCGACGGCCTCAAGGATCACCCGGGCTCGCCGCCGCGCCTGGACGTGTGGATGAGCCACGGCGACCACGTCTCCAAGGCGCCGGAAGGCTTCACCGTCACCGCCAAGACCGACCGCATCCCGGTCGCCGCCTTCGCCGACGACGCGCGCCGCTGGTACGGCGTGCAGTTCCACCCCGAGGTCACCCATACCAAGCAGGGCCAGACCCTGCTGCGCCGCTTCGTGGTCGACATCTGCGGCTGCCAGACGCTGTGGACCGCCGCGCACATCATCGAAGACCAGATCGAGCGCGTACGCGCGCTGGTCGGCAGCGACGAGGTCATCCTCGGCCTGTCCGGCGGTGTCGACTCCTCGGTCGTGGCCGCGCTGTTGCACAAGGCGATCGGCGACCAGCTGACCTGCGTCTTCGTCGACACCGGCCTGCTGCGCTACAACGAAGGCGACCAGGTCATGGCGATGTTCGCCGAGCACATGGGCGTCAAGGTCGTGCGCGTCAATGCCGCCGACCGCTACTTCGACAAGCTCGCCGGCGTCAGCGACCCGGAAGCCAAGCGCAAGATCATCGGCAACCTGTTCGTCGAGATCTTCGACGAAGAGTCGAACAAGCTCGCCAACGCCAAATGGCTGGCGCAGGGCACGATCTACCCCGACGTGATCGAGTCGGCCGGCAGCAAGACCGGCAAGGCCCACGTCATCAAGAGCCACCACAACGTCGGCGGCCTGCCCGAGCACATGAAGCTCGGCCTGGTCGAGCCGCTGCGCGAGCTGTTCAAGGACGAAGTGCGCCGCCTCGGCGTCGAACTCGGCCTGCCGCGCGAGATGGTCTATCGCCATCCGTTCCCGGGCCCGGGCCTGGGCGTACGCATCCTCGGCGAAGTGAAGCGCGAATACGCCGATCTGCTGGCCAAGGCCGACCACATTTTCATCGACGAACTGCGCAAGGCCGGCCTGTACGACAAGACCAGCCAGGCCTTCGCGGTGTTCCTGCCGGTGAAATCGGTCGGCGTGGTCGGCGACGCGCGCGCCTACGAGTGGGTGATCGCGCTGCGCGCGGTCGAGACCATCGATTTCATGACCGCGCATTGGGCGCACCTGCCGTACGACTTCCTCGGCACGGTCTCCAACCGCATCATCAACGAACTGCGCGGCGTCTCGCGCGTGGTCTACGACATCAGCGGCAAGCCGCCGGCGACGATCGAGTGGGAGTGAGTCGCCGCTGAGTCCGCCGGGGCCGTCGCCCCGACGACCGGGGTCTTGCCGCAAGCGCGGCAAGGTCCCGATGCGGTCTTATCGGTCGAGGCATGTGCGGGCCACGTCCGCTTCGGCCGGGTAAAGCCGAGTCGACTCTTGCAGGAACGGGTGGCGCTGGCCGCAGTTCGCGCATCTTTCTGTTTACTCCCAAGAGCGTCTCGAAGAGAGCGGCAGCGAAGCATCGTGCCGGCGCCCACCGTTCGGTTTCGAAGCGGCTGTCCGGGCGCGAGCCATCCTGTCGGCGACGCATCAACCCAAGCTTTCATAGCGCTGCCTTCCGGCCCTGGCGTCGGGACGGGCGCTCCGTGCCCATTCCCGAGTGCGTTTGTGTGATTCGCAACGCGTTTCCGCGGGCCTGACGCCGCTAGGGTGCGAACGGCATCCGGGTATCGGCCCGGAGCCGCCAGGGGACACAAGGATGTCCGCACCCGCTTGGATGGGCTGCCTCATTACCGTCGTGTTTCGCGAAGCCGACGCGCGGCCGGGGTGGTCGTCGCGCCGCCGCGAACCGCCATGTTCCTGTTTTCGGGCGCCGGCGCCGACCAGGCCCGCAGTTGGTCTGTCCGCCATTGAATCTTCGACATCGCCGGTCTGCACGACCGATGCGCATGAGCGTCATCCGACTGCTCAGGGCTTGAAGACTGTTGCGACGAAGCGCGTGCCGCCGTTGGTGCGCGCTCTCTCCGTCAAGGAGCGAGGCGAGCAAGCACTGCGAAATACGAGCTCGCGACGGCGAAACGCCGCATCGCGGGACCGATTGGCTGCGGAAGGAGTCGCGGCGAACCCGCGCTGGACGGCACCCGCCGTCGGCGTCCGAGACGGCGGGGAAGGAGAGCCCCGGTCGTCCCATCACCATAGGAGAAGGCGATGAATAGGAAGTCCCGTACCAAGGTATTGCTGGCTTGCTTCGCGTTCGGCTTGGGTCTCAGTGTCAGCCTCAGCGCGTTCGCGCGGCCCTGCTGCAGCAGCTGCGATCCGGACGATCCGGATTCGCGTTGCTGGGCCATCTGTTCGCCGGGCTGCTGATTCCGGCACCAGGAAGGGGCGGGTTGACCGCCCCTTCCTTCGATCCACGAGGGCCGCCGCGGCTCTGTCCGCTGTCCGCTGCCGATGCCGCGCCTCGGCAAGCGAAGCTCTTCACCACAGATCCCCAGAGCCGAGCCCGATGCACTCGCCGGCGCCGCCGACATGCCCGCGACATCGGGTCACATCCGATGGATAACTGCGTCTCGGATCATGACATCGCCACAGTGGCGCCTTCGATTTAGGACAAAGCCAGTCCGGAATGGGGCGTAGCTTCGCCGCATGACGATCTGTCCCGGGGCCTCGATCCAAGCGGCTCACGGGCATCCGTCTGCGCATAGAAGCGGGGTATGTCGAGCCGCCTTTCGCGTTTACGCGTGATCGCTGTCGATTTTGGGGTGCTCGACTCGTCGTTTCTTCAGTGCCGGCCGATCCAGGCAATCGCCGTGGCCGACCTGCACGAGGAACGGCCTTGATAAGGAGAAGTTCGATGTCGAGATATCTGCCGGTGGTGGCGGCCTTGCTGGCCTTGCCGCATCTGATCGCGGCCGCGTCTGCGCGGACCGAATCGGATGCGGCGCGCAGCGAACATGCGATCGAGCTGGAACGGGCCCGCTGCGACGCGCTTTACCGGAAACACCCCGTGGCGGCACCCAGAAAGACCGCGAAGCCGATCGTGGCCGCGCCGCGATCGCTCGGTGCGCACTGAGCGCGCCAGCGCGCTTGCTTCAGGCTGAGGGCCAGGCGCGCATCGCGATGCGCACGACCTGCGCCAGCTGCGCCGTCGTCGCACCGTCGCGTGCCTGGATCGACAGGCCCTGGGTCAGGGCGGTGAGGAACTTGGCCAACGCTGCCGCATCGGTATCGGCCGGCAAGTCGCCCACGCGCATACCGCGTTCGATGCGCAGCAGGAATTGGCTCTCGAGCGCGCTGCGATAGCGCGCGAGCTCTTCGCGCAGTTCGGCCGGCAGGCCGCCGGCCTCGGCCGCGATCAACATGCAGCCGGAGCGCTGTTCGGACTCGACGAAACTCTGCCCGATCGCCTCGAAGAAGGCTTCGAAGGCTTGGCGCGTGCTCATGTTTTCGTCGGCGAGCAAGCGTCCGCCGTTGCAGCGGTAGCCGTCGATGTAGCGGGCGATGGCGGCGCGGAACAATTGTTCCTTGCTGCCGAACGCGGCGTACAGGCTGGGGGCGGCGATGCCCATCGCGGCGGTGAGCTCGCTCAGCGACGTCGCCTCGTAACCCTGGCACCAGAACAAGCGCATCGCCGTTTCCAGGGCCTGCTCGCGGTCGAACACCCGCGGCCGGCCGCGTGGGCGGGGCGCCTGCTTGCAGCTGTCCGAGGCCTCGGCGAGGGGCTCGGGTTTCGCAACGGGTATTTCCATAGCGATCGATAATAAAATCGTTGACCCGGCCGGGGCAAGCGGCCAGAATCCCGCTCGCATTCCTTAGCAATCGCTACATTAAGTTTCCGGCCCGGAGTCGCCACTACCTGTGTGGCGCGAGCCTGCGCCGTGCAGTCGGTTTCGATCCATCCGCAAGCAGCTCACCGGCGCGCCGTCCGACGGCGGCGCGTTCGCCACCACGCCACCATGAGAATCCCCATGAATCTATCCTTGTACGACATCTCGGTACCCAGCCTGTTGCGCGGTCTCGACACGCTCTCGCACTTGCTCGACAAGGGCGCGGCGCATGCGCAGGAGCAGGGCATCGAGGTCGGGCAGTTGCTCGGCGGCCGTCTCGCCCCCGACATGTACACGCTGACCCGCCAGGTGCAGGCGGCCAGCGATGCGGCCAAGTTCGGCGCCGCGCGCCTGGGCGGCATCGCGCCGCCGAGCTTCCCCGATACCGAAACCACCCTGGACGAGCTGCGCGAGCGTATCGCCCGCACCCAGGAGTTCCTGCGCAGCGTGCCGCGCGAGAGCATCGAGGGCCAGGAGCAGCGCGAGGTCGTGATCCGCCCGCCGAACGCGCCGGAGCTCAAGTTCGTCGCCGCCGATTACATCCGTTTCTTCGTGCTGCCGAACTTCTATTTCCACCTGACCACCGCCTACGGGATCCTGCGTCACCAGGGCGTGGCCCTGCGCAAGCCGGACTTCCTCGCCGCCGGCTCGATCTGAGCCGCAGCGGCCCCGCATGCAGGCGCACCGGCACGGCCGGTGCGCCGCCGCGGCGCGTCGGCGATAATCGCCGCTTTCCACGAGCGGGACCCGCGCCGAGTGAGCGAGCTGGCCGACATCGACGAACGCTGGATGCGGCATGCGCTGGCCCTGGCCGAACGCGCCGAGCGCGAAGACGACGAAATCCCGGTCGGGGCGGTGTTGGTCTCGGCCGACGGCGAGGTGCTCGGCGAGGGCTGGAACCGCAACATCGGCAGCCACGACCCCAGCGCGCACGCCGAGATCGTCGCCCTGCGCGAAGGCGGCCGGCGGCTCGCCAATCACCGTCTGATCGGCACGACCCTGTACGTGACCCTGGAGCCTTGCGCGATGTGCGCGATGGCGATGGTGCATGCGCGCGTCGCGCGCGTCGTGTTCGGCGCCGGCGACCCCAAGACCGGCGCGGCCGGCAGCGTGTTCGACCTGTTGACCGATCCGCGCCACAACCATCGCATCGAGGTGCGCGGCGGGGTGCTTGGCGAAGAGGCCGGCGCGCGTCTGACCGCATATTTCCGCCGCAAGCGCGGCAAGCCGATCGCAGGGGCGTAGCTCGCATCCAGCGAGTTTCCGGCGCGGGCGCGTAAACGCCAGTTCGTGCGAGGCCTTCGCTCTCAACGCGCGCCGTCGCGCATCAGCGCCGCTTCTGGCGTCCGTTGTCGCGGTCGAATTCGCGCTTCACTTCGGCATCGAGCATGCTCACGCTCATGCGCGCTTCCCGGCCCATGTTGATCGACGCGGCGAGTACCAATAGCACGCCGCACATCGCCAGGCCGGTCGGTACGCCGCGCAGGCGGTAGTCGGTGAACTGGTCGATGCCGATCGCCAGGCTGGTGGCGACGAAGGCGGTCATGGCGCCGTACAGCAACTGCAGGCAGATCAGGATCAGGCGCACGCGTCGGCGGTGCAGGATGATGCGCGCCTCCAGATAATCGCGGGCCTGCTCGTCGACGGTGTCCTCGAGTTGGTTCAGTTGCTGGCGCATGCGGTCGACCACGCGTGCCAGGCGGTTGTTCGAGGACACCAGCAGCGAAGCGGTCGCGGTCAGGAAGAACGCCGGCGTGATCATCGCCGACACCACGGTGTAATGGCTGCTCAGTTGCAGCAGAGGATCGGCCATGACGGGCTCCAGGATCGATGCGCGCGAAGCCCGATGATGCCGCAAGCCGGGCCGCAGCGGTTCATGCGCGCGGCTTGGACCAGCGCTTCATCGCGGTGATGTGGCCGTGGTCCATTTCCTCGTTGACCGCCTCGACCGCCAGCGAGGATTCGCGCGCGAGCAGCAGGCTGGCGGCGAACATCGCCAGCACCCCGAGCGCGGCGAGGATCGTCGGCACCGCGCCGAGCCGGTAGCCGAGGAAGGCGTCGCCGGCCACGCTCAGGCTGGTGCCGACGAAGAAGCTGATCGCGGTGTAGAGCAACTGGCTGCCGCGCAGGATGATCTTGCTGCGCTTCTTCTGGCGCAGGATGTGGCGTTCGAGCTGGTCGCGCTCCTCGGCGTCCTCGGTTTCGGCCAGTTCCTTCAGCAGGACCCGGGCGCGGTCGATCACCCGCGCCAGGCGGTTGTTGGCCGACAGCAGCAGCGAGGCGGTCGCGGTCAGGAAGAACGCGGGGGCCAGCATCGCGGTGAGGATCGCGTAGTGGGCGAAAGAGGCGGCGTTCTGGCTCATTGCGGTACGGCAGCGGGGAAGGGGGCTGGGCTATCATGCCGCGACACGGGCACGACGGCGAGGCTATGAGCGACAAGACAGGGCAGGAGCACCGGCTGATCTGGATCGATCTGGAGATGACCGGGCTGGATACCGACCGCGATTCGATCCTGGAAATCGCCACCGTCGTCACCGATGCGCAGCTGCAGGTCCTGGCCGAAGGGCCGGAACTGGCCATCGCCCATCCGCTCGAACGCCTGCAGGCGATGGACGAGTGGAACCGCCACCAGCACGGCAAGTCCGGCCTGTGGAAGCGCGTGCTCGAACAGGGCGTGGCGATGGAAGAGGCCGAAACCCGGACCCTGGAATTCCTCGCCCAGTGGGTGTCGCCGAACACCTCGCCGATTTGCGGCAATTCGATCTGCCAGGACCGCCGTTTCCTGCACCGCTGCATGCCGCGGCTGGAGAAGTACTTCCACTACCGCAACCTCGACGTCAGCACGATCAAGGAGCTGGCGCGGCGCTGGGCCCCGGACGTGCTGGCCGGGTTGAGCAAGGACAGCAAACACACAGCCCTGAGCGACGTCATGGACTCGATCGCCGAGCTCAAGCATTACCGCGCGGCGATGGGCAAGTTGGGCGGATTGGGCTGAGGCTGCCCTGAGGCCACCGCCTCGGGGATCGGCGAAGCGGCTGCGGTCAGGCCTTCGGCTTGACCACCGGCTGGGCCACATCGCCGTCGTCGGCGATGGCCTTGGTCAGCACTTCGGTCAGCGGGCGGCCGTCGGCGTCGTGGTGATACACGTGCAGATCGCGCTGCGGGTAGGGGATGTTGAGGCCCTTGCCGATCAGCTCGTTGCGGATGCCCTCGACCAGGTCACTCTTGGTCCGCATCAGATTCGCGGTCTTGACCCAGGAGCGCAGCTCCAGGTTGACGCTGCTCTCGGCCAGGGCCGTCACCAACACTTCCGGCGCCGGGTCCTGCAGCACGTTCGGATGCGCGGTGGCCAGGGCCAGCAGGGTTTCCTTGGCGACCTTGAGGTCGTCGTCGTAGCCCACGCCGACGGTCAGGTCGATGCGGCGCTTGGGGTTGGCGGTGAAGTTGATGATCGCCGCGGTGGTGATCAGGCTGTTCGGCAGCACGATCACGCGGTTGTCGATGGTGCGCAGGCGGGTCTGGAACACGCGGATCTGTTCGACCGTGCCCTCGATGCCGGCGGCCTGGACATGGTCGCCGGCCCGGAACGGGCGCAGCACGATCAGCATCACGCCCGAGGCGATGTTGGACAGCGAGTCCTTCAGCGCCAGGCCGATGGCCAGGCCGGCCGCGCCGAGCACGGCGAGCACCGAGGTCATCGGCACGCCGAGCTGCTGCAGGGCCGCGACCGCGACGATCACGATCATCGCCGCGTAGGCGATGTTGCGCAGGAAGCCACGCAGGGTGACTTCCATGTTGGCGCGGGTCATGACCCGCTCCAACGCGCGCGACAGCCACTTGGCCAGCCACAGGCCGATCAGCAGGATCGCCAGGGCGCTGATCAGGACCAGGCCCTTGGTCTGCGCCCAGGCGAGCAGCTTGTCGATGTCGAAGCCGGCCTCAAGTCCCAGCAGGGACTTGGGGACCAGCGCCTGCACCGCGTCCTTTTCCGTCATCGTGCGCTCAGGCCTGGGCCTTGGCTTTCGCCTTGGCCAGGCGCAGCCAGGTGTCGACCACGGTGTCCGGGTTCAGCGACACCGACTCGATGCCCTGATCCATCAGCCATTCGGCCAGGTCGGGGTGATCGCTCGGGCCCTGGCCGCAGATGCCGACGTACTTGCCCTTGGCGCGCGCGGCCGAGATCGCCATCGCCAGCAGCTTCTTGACCGCCGGATCGCGTTCGTCGAACAGGTGGGCGACGATCGCCGAGTCGCGGTCCAGGCCGAGGCTGAGCTGGGTCAGGTCGTTGGAACCGATCGAGAAGCCGTCGAAGATCTCGAGGAACTCGTCGGCCAGCAAGGCGTTCGAGGGCACCTCGCACATCATGATGATCTTCAGGCCATTCTCGCCCTTGCGCAGGCCGTTCTTCTCGAGCACTTCCAGCACGCGACGGCCCTCGTCGAGGGTGCGCACGAACGGGATCATGATCCAGCAGTTGGTCAGGCCCATTTCCTCGCGCACCTTCAACACCGCCTGGCATTCCAGGGCGAAGGCGTCGGAGAAGCTCGGGTCGACGTAGCGGCTCGCGCCGCGGAAGCCGATCATCGGGTTCTCTTCGTGCGGCTCGTAGCGGGTGCCGCCGATCAGGTTGGCGTATTCGTTCGACTTGAAGTCCGACAGGCGCACGATCACCGGATGCGGCTCGAACGACGCGGTGATGGTGGCGATGCCTTCGGCCAGGCGGTCGACGTAGAACTGCACCGGGTCGTTGCCGTAGCCGGCGATCTTGGCGTCGATCTTCTTCTTGGTATCGGCGTCCTGCGAGGCGTATTCGAGCAGCGCCTTGGGATGGATGCCGATGTGGCTGGCGATGATCATCTCCAGGCGCGCCAGACCGACGCCGGCGTTCGGCAGCATCGCGAAATCGAACGCGCGCTCCGGGTTGGCGACGTTCATCATCACCTTGAGCGGCGCCGGCGGCATCTTGTCGAGGTCGGCGACGTGCCGCTCGAAGGGCAGGCTGCCGTCGTAGATGAAACCGGTGTCGCCTTCGGCGCAGCTGACCGTGACGACCTGGCCGTCCTTGATCGCATCCAGGCCGTTGGTGGTGCCGACGACCGCCGGCACGCCGAGTTCGCGGGCGATGATCGCCGCGTGGCAGGTGCGGCCGCCGCGGTTGGTCACGATCGCCGCGGCGCGCTTCATCACCGGCTCCCAATCGGGGTCGGTCATGTCGGCGACGAGCACGTCGCCCGGCTGCACGCGGCTCATGTCGTCGAGGTTGCGCACCACGCGCGCCACGCCGCTGCCGATCTTCTGGCCGATGGCGCGGCCTTCGGTGATGATCTCGCCGCGCTTTTCGAGCTGGTAGCGCTCGATCTGGGTGGCCTTGCCGCGCGACTTCACCGTCTCCGGGCGCGCCTGGACGATGAACAGCTTGCCGCTGACGCCGTCCTTCGCCCACTCCACGTCCATCGGACGGCCGTAATGCTTTTCGATGACCAGCGCCTGCTTGGCGAGCTCGTGCACGTCGGCATCGTTGATCGAGAATGTCGCGCGCAGTTCGGCCGGGGTGTTCTCGGTGCGCACGCGCTCGCCGGGCTGGTCGGAATAGACCATGCGCAGCTGCTTGGCGCCGACCGAGCGGCGCAGGATCGCCGGCTTGCCCTGTTGCAGAGTGGGCTTGTAGACGTAGAACTCGTCGGGATTGACCGCGCCTTGCACGACCATCTCGCCCAGGCCGTAGCTGGAAGTGATGAAGACCACGTCGCGGAAGCCCGACTCGGTGTCGAGGGTGAACAACACGCCGGAGGCGCCGACGTCGGAGCGCACCATCAACTGCACGCCGGCCGACAGGAACACGTCCTCGTGCTTGAAGCCGTGGTGCACGCGGTAAGCGATGGCGCGATCGTTGTAGAGGCTGGCGAAGACTTCCTTGACCTTGCGCACCACGTCGTCTTCGCCGGTGACGTTCAGGAAGGTTTCCTGTTGGCCGGCGAAGGACGCGTCGGGAAGGTCTTCGGCGGTGGCCGAGGAGCGCACCGCGACGGCGACGTCGCCGCCGCCGTTCTCGTTACAGAGCTTGCGGTAGGCGGTGCGGATGTCCTGGTCGAGATCGTCCTGCAGCGGCGACTCGATGACCCAGCCGCGGATCTCGGCGCCGGCGGCGTTCAGCGCCGGCACGTCTTCCACGTCCAGCGTCGCCAGCTTGTCGAAGATGCGCTGGTGCAGGTTGTTATGGGCGATGAAGGCCTTGAAGGCTTCCGAGGTGGTGGCGTAGCCGCCGGGCACCGATACGCCGAGGTTGGCGAGGTTGCCGATCATCTCGCCGAGCGAGGAATTCTTGCCGCCTACGCGGGCGAGATCGTTGAGGCGTAACGCGTGCAGCCAGAGGATGTTCTCGTTCAAGACACACAATCTCCGAGGGGGGAGGACACGTCGGGGCGCGGCCAAGCGGCTATGATCGCCCGGGCGTCGGGTGCATACAAGCTTGATCCGACGGGCTTTTTCGTATTGGTGCAGCTTCGAGACGGGGTGGGCGATGGCAGGAACAAGACCGGTTTTCTACGTTTCCGACGGTACCGGCATCACCGCCGAGACTATCGGTCACAGTTTGCTGACCCAGTTCACCGAGACCCGGTTCGTCACCGATCGCATCGCTTTCGTGGACAGCGTCGAGCGCGCCCAGGACGCCGCGGCCAAGATCCGCGAGGCCGCCGTGGTCCACGGGGTGCGGCCGGTGGTGATCAATTCCTGCATGGACGGGGAGGTCGGCGCGGCCCTGGCCGAGAGCGGGGCCCTGATGCTGGACGTATTCGCGCCGTTCATCGAACCGCTGGAGCGCGAGCTGCACGAGACCCGCCAGCGCCGGGTCGGCCAGGCCCACGGTATCGCCGACTTCGAGACCTACCACCGCCGCATCAACGCGATGAATTTCGCCCTGACCCACGACGACGGGGCCAGCGTCGACTACGCCGAGGCCGACCTGATCCTGGTGGCGGTGTCGCGGGCCGGCAAGACCCCGACCTGCGTTTATCTGGCGCTGCATTACGGGGTGCGCGCGGCGAACTATCCGCTGACCGAGGAAGACCTCGAGCACGACCGCCTGCCGCCGCGCCTGCGGCCCTACCGCAACAAGCTGTTCGGCCTGACCATCGACCCGGTCCGGCTGCAGCAGATTCGCCAGGAGCGACGGCCGAACTCGCGCTACGCCCAGTTCGAGACCTGCAAGCGCGAGGTCGCTGCGGCCGAGATGATGTTCCGGGCCGAGCGCATCCCGACCCTGAGCACCACCCACACCTCGATCGAGGAAATCTCGAGCAAGGTGCTGACCACCCTGGGCATCCATCGCGAAATGTTCTGATGCCGCCATGCGCCGCGCCGCCATGCGCGGCGCGGATGCGCGCGAGCGAGCGAATACGCGGGGCAGGGCAGGCCCTGAGTGCGATGCGGAGCAGGGAGGGTTGCGAGGCGATGGCTCGCGGATGAATGCATGAACCGGGGCGTAGGACCGCGCGCCGCAGTGGGGTTCGGGGGGCGAATTCCGAGCGCGTGCTTCGGCGTGTTTCCGGCCCCGTTCGCCTTGGCGAAGAGCCTACAAATTAAGGCTTTTTTGCCATTGCGTCAATCCTGCCGCGCGCTGCGCAAGGCGTGTAGGATCGCGAACATGAGCACCGCCGCCTCCCGCTTCGCGCGCCTTCCCAAACTCAGCCGTTTCGGCTGGTTGATGGGCTTGTACGCGGAGAATCACGATCGTCTTTCGCGCCTGTTTTCTCCGGCCGAGCTCGCACGCGGCGTGTACCTGTCCGACGTCGGCGACGGCCTCGAGCTGCGCCTGGACGTGATCGAGCAACATCGCTATACGACCGAAATGCGCTTGACGTATGCGCTGCAGGACCCCCTGACCGGCGAACCCGACCCTTCCGCGTATCTGCGCCTGTATCACGACGCGCACCAGGTCGAAGCCACCCATTGCTATGTCGGCCGCCGCTGGCAGGACGTCATCGGCATGTACCCGCCGCCGGCGGAGGTGATCGGCCACCGCATGCGCATGAATACTTTTTTAGGAAAGTGGCTCGAGTATCTAGCGGAACGGGGTCATGGCATGGCAACATTGCGCCCGGTCGAACACGACCCCGCGCAGCCCGATCCATTCGGCCCAGGCGACGCGGGACCGGGAAAAAATTTAGCGATGAATGCTTGACGACATCGCTGAACGCCCGCTAAGATGTTCGTCTTTCCAGCACGTGGGGCCATAGCTCAGCTGGGAGAGCGCTACAATGGCATTGTAGAGGTCGCCGGTTCGATCCCGGCTGGCTCCACCACTCTTCGGAACTGAAAGGGTTTCCGGACGAGTTAGCTGCAAGAACAACAAGTTTTGTCCCCATCGTCTAGAGGCCTAGGACATTACCCTTTCACGGTAGCGACCGGGGTTCGAATCCCCGTGGGGACGCCAAACAACACAGAAGGCCGCCGAAAGGCGGCCTTCTGTGTTTTCGTTCGTTCGTGCGACGAACGAATGCCGCCGGCATGCCCGCGTTCGTGGCTGCGCTTTCATGGCCTGTCTTGCATGGCTCGATAAGCGGAGCGCGTAGGGCCGGCGATGTGCATCGACGCATCGTGCGCGCGGCGCGCCTGTCGAGCCGCGATCGTCGACGAGGCAAGGATCGCAAGCGCGCCGACGAGATCGTGCGACGGATGCGTACGACGGATGCGTACGACGGATGCGCGCGCCGCGGCGCGCGCATTGCCGATACGGTCGTTGCGCCGCCGCGGGCACTCGCCCGAACAGTCTCGATCGGCCTCGATTGGCCTTGTCAGCTTTAATCGGCAGCGACTTCGGCGTACATGCCGTTGTGCACGGTCTCGATGATGTCGTTATAGCTGCCGGTGGACCACGGCTGTCCCTTGCCCGGCGCATACAAAGTCATCTTGGCCGGAACCACCCGGCTGCCGGCCTGATCGAGCAAGCGATCGAACTCGGTCAGCCCTTCCAGCAATTTCTTGGTCTTGAGCTTGGCCGGATTGCCCTTCTTCGCCAGCACATCCTGCATGCGCGCGCTCAGCGCCGGCACGGTGCATTCGAGTTCGACCTCGCTGATCCGCCCGTTCTTGACGTATTCGTTCGCTTGCTCGGTGTTCGACAGGCCGCGGCATTGCGCGCCGGCCGCGAGTTGGTTGACCCGCTTGATCGCTGCGGCGAGGGCGGGCTTGGCCTTGGCTTTGTCAACCTTCGGCATGTCCGCCAGGATGCCGTCGGCGAAGCCTTCGTACTGCTGCTCCATGCCGGCCGTGTCGGCCAGGTCCTCGAGATCGAAGGCGTTTTCGTTGTTGGCGTACAGCGGTTTGGAGTAGGCGTTGAGTTGCTTCGCCGCTTCGAGGTCCTGCCTCAGCGCAACGCGCGCGTAGAGCTCGGCGACCTGCTCGGGCTTCATGGCGATCTTGGGCGCGCGGGTCTTGGCTTTGGCGGCCTTGGACGGCTTGGCGGCGAAGGCCGGGTCGAAGACCGGCGCGAACACGGCCGGAATCAACAGCGCGGCCAACAGCGCATTACGGAGCGGGTTGCGGGACATAGGGCGTTCCTTTGCGTGGGAAGAGGGTGGTTTGCCGGTTCAAAGCGACCGGCTGGTCCGGCCGAGGCGGGCATGCGGGCCCGCCGAAGTCATAGGACGAACGACGGCACCCGTTCCAGCACGCCGCCGGCATAGTCGCGCTGGAACGGCAGGTCGGGGCGATGGGCGTAGCCGATGTAGCAGTCGCAACGCGAGTTCGGACAGCTGCGGGTGCGCAGTTGCGCGGCGTAGCTGCCGTCGTAGAGGTTGCCGAGCGGTTCGGCGACGAAGTGGCAGCGCTTGACGTTGCCGTCGCCGTCGACCGAAACGACGTTCTCGCCGGTCAGGCAGGGCGCGCCGAGGCTCGGCGCCGGGTCGAGGTTGTAGCGGAAGTGCGGGTCGATGCGTTGCAGGCGTTCGATCTGCGCCTCGTCGTAGTAACTCGGCGGACGCTCGTCGTAGGCGTTGAGCCACAGCGGCGTGTGCGCCGGTAGTTCGGCCCGCAGCGCTTCGATTTCGTCCAGGTGCTCGTGCAGGGCGACCATGCCGACGCTGTGGCGCACGCCGCGGCGCGCGAGTTCGCGGCAGCGGGCGAGGAAGGCCGCTCGCGTGACCTGGGTCGGGTGATAGGTGCACCACAGTGCGAGCGTGCGGGTATCGACGTCGTCGAGCCAACGCATGCCGACGCACAGGTTGGTCTGGATCGCGACTCGGCGCACCTGCGGCAGGTGGCTCAGGCGGGTTATCGCGTCGCGGTAGTGGCGGCGCACCAGGCCTTCGCCCCAGGGGGTGAACAGGATCGACAGGTCCATGCGCTGCTGCATCGCCCAATCGACGAAACGCGCCAGGTCGTCGGCGTCGCGACGCAGCGCGGCGCGGCTGTCGTAGGTCTTCGCGAACGGGCAGTAGGCGCACTCGTAGTTGCAACTGCTGAGCCGGCCGCGATAGAGCAGGGACAGGTGCATGCGCTCAGCCGAGGCGATAGTCGTGCATGCGCTCGGCGATGCGCGCCGACGTCAGCCAGGGGCCGATGGTGTCGGCGCGGGCGAGGCCGGCGTCGGTCAGGGCAAGCATCGCCCCGTCGCCGTGGGCGAGGTCGAGATCGAGCAGGTCGCGCAGCTGCGGCAGGTCGTCGAGACAATCTGCGCCGAAACGGCGGCGGTAGTCGTCGCGGTCCAGGCCCGGGCGGATCAGCAGGGACTGGATGACGTGGCGGCGCCGGCGTTCGTCCTCGTCGAGCTCGATACCGTAGTCGGCGTAGGCGAACGAGGCCGGGTCGCGGGCCAGGTAGTGGTCGAGGATCTCGGCGACGCTGCGCCGGGCCACGCCATACTCGCTGGAGTAATGCAGGGTGCCGGTGTAGGAGCGCGCACCGCAGCCGACCCCGACCATGCCGTCGCTCTGGCAGCAGTAGACCGGCGCGGCGATGTCGGGCGAATGCGGGGCGCGGAACATGCGCATCGAGACCTGGGTGTAACCGGCCGCGAGCAGATGGTCGCGGCCGGCCTCGTACAGCGCCAGGCGCGTGTCCAGCGGTTCGGGCTGCAGGGCGAATCCGGGCTTGGCGCCGGCCTTGGCCTCGATCCGGCCCAGACCGGTCAGCGGCCGCACGTACAGCGGATACAGATAGATCTCCTCGGGCTGATGCGCCAGGGCACTGTCGATCGAGGCGAGAAAGCTCGTCACCGTCTGCCCGGCGATGCCGTAGATCAGGTCTAGGTTGAGGATCGGGAAGGCCTGCTCGCGGATAGTCGCGATCGCGCGCTCGACCACCTCGCGCTGCTGCGGCCGCACCAGCGAGCGCACCTCGGCGTCGCTGAAGCTCTGGATGCCCATGCTGACCCGGTCGATGCCGGCTTCGCGGCAGACCCGCAGCTTGTCGGCATCGACGGTTTCCGGCGACACCTCAATGCCGGCCGGCGTGGTCTTCAAGTCGATCGAGGCGTGGCGTTCGACCATAGCGAACACTCTGCGCAACTGGTCGACGTCGAGGTAAGTCGGGGTGCCGCCGCCGAGCGCGAAACGCACGAAACGGTGATCGCCGAGCGCCTGCGCGGTGGCCTGCAGCTGCCGCTCCATCTGGTCGAGATAGGCGTCGACCTTGGCCGGTTCCGGCCGCGCCAGCGCGAACAGATTGCAGAAGCCGCAGCGGTAGGAGCAGAACGGGATGTGCAGGTACAGGAACAAGGCATCGCGGCGTTCGCCGGCCCACAACTGCGACAAGGGCTGCGCCGGCTCGATCGGGCGATAGGCGGTCTTGTGCGGGTAGGAATACGAGTACGCCTGGTAGGGCGGCAAGTTGAGCAGGTCGGCGAGGCCGGGCGAAGCAAGGGGAGCGGTCATGGCGTGAGTATGAAATGCGCGTAAGGCACGGTCATCACCACTTCGTGGGCGAGGCGATGGCCGTGGTAGCCGTCCTCGCCGTAGGCGGTGCCGTGGTCGGAGCAGGCGATGACGAAGGCGCGTCCGCGTTCGCGCAAGGCGGCGAACAAGGGCGCGAGCGCGGCGTCGACGTAGCGCAGGGCGGCGCAATGGCTGTCGTAGCCGTCGTGCTCGGCGCCGGCGAGGTAATGGCGATTGGGCTGGTGCAGGGCGGAGACGTTGATGAAGACGAAGCAGCGGGTATCGCGCAGCTCCTCGCTGCGCAGGCGTGCGCAGGCCAGCGCGACCTGGCGCTGGGTGGAGTCCGCCGCGGTGACGCCGAAACCCGGCTCCCAATAGCTCTCGTCGAACAAGCCGGGCAATTGCGAACCGAGCGGGTTGCGCTTGTTGAAGAAGCCGACCCCGCCGACGCAGATCGTGCGATAGCCGGCGTCGTGCAGGCCGGAGACGATGTCGGCGCGGTCGCGGAACACGTAGGTGTGGGCGGCGGTGGTTTCGCTGCCTTCGAAGTCGAGCGCGAACAAGCGCGGATGCGGGCCGGGCGAGGCCGGGGTCGGCAGGAAGCCGGCGAAGAACGCCGCGTGCGCGGCATAGGTGAAGCTGCCCGGCGTGTGCCGGCGCTCCCACCCGCCCGGAGGCAAATGCGGGCCTATCACCGGCAGTTCGCCGCGCTCGAAGCAGGCTTGGGCGGCGTCGTAGCGCAAGGTGTCGAGGGTGATCAGGACCAGGTCGTGATCGCCGACGATGGCGCGCATGTCGGGCAGGGCATCAGGCATGGGCGGGGCTTCGTTGCGGGCCGGTCGTGGTGTGCGGCGAGGGCGTCAGCGCCGCCTGATCGTCGTAGGTGCCGCGGCCCTGCCACAGCAAGTTCGGCAGCAGGTCGCCGAAGGCATTGGCTTCGAGCAGCCAACTGCGGCGGCCGCGCAGGATCAGGTCGAAGCCGATCATGCGGCTGCGCGGGAATACCTGGGCGGCGTGTTCGCTCGCGGTTTCCAGCGCCTGCATCGAACCCGCATCGAGCCAGGCCTCCAGCGCGCCGCGGCGGTTGCCCAAGTGCAGATTGGTTAACGGCCTTCGGCTGACCCGGGCGACGCGTTGCCGCGCCTGGCCGTCGAGGGCGACTACGCGCAGGTCGTAGTGTCCGCCGAGGGCATCGGGCGCGCGCGGCTTCGGTATCCAGCGCTCGGCGTATGCGCCTTGTGCGGCGAGGAGGTCGACAAGGCGGGCGATGTCGCGGGCGGCGGTGTAGCGGCGCGGGCGCAGCGAATTGAACACGCGGACTTGCCCGCCGCTTTCGACCAGTTCGGCCGAGCCGTAGGCGATCTCGCGGCCGGCGCGGTTGCGCCGATACGCCAACACGCCGGCGCCCGAGGATCCGTAGCGCGCCTTGACGAAGGCCTGGTCGCAGCCGGTATCGCGCAAACGTTCGCGCAGGTCTTCGTAGCCGTCGATCGGGCCGAGCAGCGGCGGCACCTCGATCCCGGCCGCGATCAAGCGCTGCTGGCAGGCCAGCTTGTCGCTCATGCAGGCGATGTCGTCGGGTGGGTTGAGGTAGGCGGCCTCGGCCGGCAGCGAGCGCAGCAGATCGGCGAAGCCGGCGTACCAGTGGTGCTGGTAGGCGAGTTCGCCATGTTCGAGCGGCTGCGGTACCGGGCCCGGCGCGCCGAGCCGATGCCAGCCGCGTTCGATCAGGGCGGCGTGCAGGGCCGGCGCTTCGCCGGGCGATTCCAGCTTGACCATCGCGCCGCGATGGCCGCCGATCGCCTCGGCGGCGCGTTCCGGCGCGCTCAGCAGGGTCTGGTAGTCGACGACTTCGGCCGCAGGCAGGCCGCGCTCGCGCAAGGCCTGCTGCAATCCCTGGACCCGGCGGCTGGCGCGCGGGCCGAACAGCAGCCAGGGGGGGGCGGCCACGTCTTACTCGGCGACTGCGACGTAGCGCTCGCCGTCGTCCTCGTCTTCATGCTCGTCGAGCAGCACTTCGCAGGGCAGGCTGGCGAGTTTCTGCTGCCATTCCGGCGAGATGTAGTGGTGGCTCAGGTTGATGCGTTCGATGCCGCCGAGGTTCGGGCTTTCGAACAGGGCCTGCGCACCGACGTCGCCGATGGTGCCCAGCGACAGGTCGAGGGTCTGCAAGCCGCCCAGCCAGGGCTGCGCGGCCAGCCATACGGCGAGTTCGTCGCTGATGCTGGCGTTGCGCAAGCCCAGGTAACGCAGGCGCTCGGGCTGGATCGCGGTGAACAGGCGCTGATAGGTCGTCAGGTCGCCGTCGTAGCCGTAGTTGTCGTCGCCGAGCCACAGTTCGAGGTGGTGCAGTGCGGGCAGCTTGGAGCCGGCGAGGGCGTCGACGATCTTCGACGGCAGGCCGCCGCATTCGATCGCCAGTTCCTGCAGGTGCTCATGCTCGAAGGCCTGCAGTTCCAGACCGCTGGAGCCTCGGATGCGCAGGGATTCCAGCGCCGGATAGGCGGCGAGCAGGGCGTTGTACGAGGTCTGGATGATCCAGGAGATCTCGCAGTCTTCGTACGTCATGTCGCCGACGAACAGCCCCTTGAGCGCAGGCAGTTCGGCGCGGCGTTCGATCAGCAGGTCGAGATAGCCCGACGGGCTTTCGTCGTGGGCTTCGCTCCAGGGGCCGACGACCAGCGCATCGAGCGTGCCCGGGTCGACCTGCGACAGCAGACTGCCGAGCAGATCGCCTTGGCTTTCGGCGCTGTCGTAGTCCTGATGCAGGCGGTAGACGACGTCGCCGCCGGCGGGCGTCTCGCCCATGCTGAAGTTCACGATGCGCTTGCCGCGGTAGATCTGCGAATACTCGCCAATGGCCACGAGTGGCTCCTTGCCTGAATGTGCCGCAAGCATACCCAAGCCCGGGCCGACCGCGTAGCCGCGCGCAGTTTGCGCATCGCGGCGGTCGGCACAGCATCGGCGCATCGATCGGCCCTCATCGCGCGGCGGTGCTGCCGACACAGCGCGCGGCAACAGGCCGTTGCTATGATCGGATCAAATCATGGAGGCGGCGATGGCGAATTTCGGTTTCGGCTCGACTAATCCCGGCGATTTCGGCGCCGGCCCCGATCTGGATGCATTGGCGCGACAGTACTGGAGCGCATGGGGGCAGATGATGCGCGGTGCCGGCGCGCAGCCCTCGCAGCCGTCGGTTCCGGGTTGGAACGAGGCCGTGAACTGGTGGTCGCAACTGGCCAAGGGCGCGAGCCCGCAAGCCGACGAAACCCTGGACCGCTTCAACAGCCAGGCGCGCGGCTGGTTCGGCGAAATCCAGAAGTTGGCGGCGCAGTTCGCCGGCAGCGACGCCTCGGCCGGCGACATCGCCGGGGCCTGGAAACGCGCGCTCGGCGGCAATGCCGCCAATCCCTTCGCCGACGTGTTCGGGGCGATGCGCGGCCCGGGCCAGCAGGATCTGTCGCGTTGGGTCGAGCAGGTCGCGCCGTTTCTGGAGCGCCTGCAAGGCCAGGGCCCATCGATCCTCGGCCTGCCTGCCTTCGGTTTCGCGCGCGAGCATCAGGAGCGTCTGCAGGCGCTGGCTCAGGCGCATGTCGATTACCAGAAGCAAAGCCAGGCCTACAACGCCTTGATGACCGAAGCCGGCCAGGATGCGTTCTCGCGTTTCGAGGACAAGCTGGCCGAGCGCAGCGAGCCGGGTCGTCAGCTCTCCAGCGCACGCGCGCTGTTCGATCTGTGGATCGATGCGGCCGAGGAAGCCTATGCCCAGATCGCCTTGTCGCCGCGTTTCCGCGACGCGTATGCGGCCCTGGTGAATTCGCAGATGCGCCTGCGCGCCGGCGTGCAGAAGGAAGTCGAACAGGCCAGCGGCGGCTTCGGCATCCCGACCCGCACCGAGATCGACGCTGCGCACCGCAAGATCGCGCAACTCGAACGCGAACTGCGGCGCCTGCGCGATGAAGTGCAGCAGGCGCGGTCCGCCAGCGCGAACGAGGCGCCGCGCCGGGCCGCGGAAGCGCCGCCCGCGCCGGCCCAGCCGGCTGCGAAGGCCGCGGCAAAATCAGCGGCAAAGTCGGCCAAGCCGGGGGCGAAGAAAACCGTCAAGCCGCGCCCGGCCCAGGCCACGGCGGCCGCCGCCAGCAAGTCGGGCGATGTGTCGCCGGGCAAGCCCAAGCCGGCGAAGAAGACCGCGATCGCCCGTCCGCAACCGCCGACCCGGCCCAGCGCCGCCGCCGCGGTGAAGCCGGCCAAGACCACGAAGAAGGCGCGCTGACATGACCTCACCGATCAATTTCAGCGCCGAATCCCTGGCCCAGGAAGCGATGCAGGCGCAGAACAAATTGCGCGCCGGCCTGGACTCGCTGCACCAGGTCGGCAACATCGACTACGGCGCGACCGAGCGCGAGGAAGTCTGGCGCGACGGCAAGGTCGTGTTGTATCGCTTCCGCGGCGACAAGGCGCCGACTGCGAAAGTACCGCTGCTGATCGCCTACGCCCTGGTCAATCGCCCCTACATGGTCGATCTGCAGGCCGACAAGTCGATCGTGCGCGGTCTGCTCGAACGCGGCGAAGACGTCTACATCCTCGACTGGGGTTATCCGGACCGCTCCGACCGCTATCTCGAACTCGAGGACTACATCCAGCGTTTCCTCGGCGGCGCGGTCGACCACCTGCGCCGCGAGTACCGCATGGACGCGATCAACCTGCTCGGCATCTGCCAGGGCGGCGCGTTCTCGCTGTGCTATTCGGCCTTGAACCCGGGCAAGGTGCGCAACCTGATCACCATGGTCACGCCGGTGGATTTCCATACCGACGACAACATGCTGTCGAACTGGACCCGCGGCCTGGACATCGACCAGTTCGTCGACACGCTGGGCAACGTCCCGGCCGACGTCATGAACTGGTGCTACCTCACCTTGAAGCCGTGGCGTTTGTTCGTGCAGAAGTACGTCGGCCTGATCGACATCCTCGACGACAAGCGCGCGCTCGAGGACTTCCTGCGCATGGAGAAGTGGATCTTCGACTCGCCCGACCAGGCCGGCGAAGCCTTCCGTCAATTCATCAAGCAGTTCTACCAGGGCAACGGCTTCGTCAACGGCGGCATCGACATCGGCGGCCGTGCGGTCGACCTGGCCTACATCGGCATGCCGGTGCTGAACATCTTCGCCGAGCAGGATCACCTGGTGCCGCCGGCCGCGTCGCGGGCGCTGGCCAAGTTGGTCGGTACCGAGGACTACTCGGAACTGTCGTTCCGCGGCGGCCACATCGGCATCTACGTGTCCGGCCGCGCCCAGCGCGAAGTGCCCCAGGCGATCCACGACTGGCTGGCGCAGCGCTCGCGCTGAATACGCTGCGCCCGGCGTCCTCGCTGCACACGATGTAGCCTGCCAACTGTTTTCTCTGGCGTATCCGATTCTTCTCGCATATCCGAAGCAGGCCCCGAACCGCTCCCTCTCCCGCTGGCGGGAGAGGGCCGGGGTGAGGGCCAGCGAGGCCTGCGCATAGCCCCCAGGATGCATTGCCCCGCTGGGACGTTTAGTCTCGGCAACTTGTCAGTCAGAGAACGCTCATGAGCCGCATCCTGCTTCCCTTGCTGCTGGCCCTGCTTTGCGCCTGCGCCAGCACCGCGCCGACACCCCAGGCTGCAACGACGGCCGCAGCGGCCCCGGCTGCCGCTGCAGCCGCCACCGATTCCAGCCGCTGGGAAATCAACATCCAGGCCTTCGAGCGCGAGGACGCGGTGGTCCGCCGCCGACCCGGCAGCATCGTCTTCGTCGGCAGTTCGTCGATCCGTTACTGGCAAAGCCTGGATACGGATTTCCCCGGCGTGGCCATCATCAACCGCGGCTTCGGCGGTTCGCGCGTCTACGATTCGCTCTACTACGCCGACCGCATCGTCACCCCGTATCAGCCGCGCGCGGTCGTGTTCTATGCCGGCGACAACGACTTGTCGGAAGGCCGCACGCCGACGCAGGTGCGCGACGACTTCGCCGCTTTCGTCGAGCGCGTGCGTGCCGCCGCGCCGCAGGCGCGGTTCGGTTTCATCTCGATCAAGCCCAGCCCCTCGCGCGCGGCCTTGCTGCCGCAGGTGCGCGAAGCGAACGCCCTGGTCCGCGCTTATGCGCAACAAGCCAAGGGCGTGGATTATCTGGACGTCTATACGCCGATGATGCAGGCCTCCGGTGCGCCGCGTCCCGAGCTGTTCCTCGAGGACGCCCTGCACATGAACCGCGGCGGCTACGAAATCTGGACCGAGGTGGTCGGCGCCTGGTTGCGTACGATCTAATGCGCCGCATGGACATCGCCCGCACCCGCTTCCGCATTCCCTTGATCCGCGCCCTGGCCACGGTCGCCTTGCTTGCCGGCCTGGGCGCCGCCCAGGCCGCGCCATCGGCCCAGGCCGAGCGCGAGATCGAGCAGCTGATCCAGGCGCTCGGCAGCTCCGCCTGCCAGTTCGAACGCAACGGCAGCTGGCACGACGCCAAGGCGGCGCAGGCGCATCTGCGCAAGAAGCTGGCCTACCTGCGCAAGCGCGACCTGGCCGATACCGCCGAGCAGTTCATCGAGCGCGCGGCCAGCGAAAGCAGCCTCAGCGGCCAGGCCTACCGGGTCCGCTGCGGCGGCGCGCCGCCGGTCGCCTCGGCCGCCTGGCTCAAGGCTCGCCTCGTTCAGCTGCGCGCCAAGCCGGCGACGACGCCATCACCCTGACGCGCTAGACTGATTCCGGGCCCGCAGGAACCCGGAGCACGCCCGGATGAGCAGTACCACGCGAACGTTCTGCCGCTCGCGCCACGATCGCATGATCGCAGGCGTCTGCGGTGGCATCGCCTTGCGGATGCATTGGAATCCGGTGCTGGTGCGCGGCGCTTTCGTCGTCCTGGCCCTGGCCACCTTCCTGCTGCCGGTCGCGTTGGTGTACCTGATCCTTTGGCTGTTGATGTCGGAAGAGGGCTGCTGACTGGCTGGCCTGTTGCGAATCGCCGGCAGGACGCTCGGCATGCTCTGGACCTCGCCGATCACGGCGCTGGGTCTGCTCGCCGGCGTCGTCGGCATGCCGTTCGGCGCGCGCCTGCGTTTGCGCCGCAGCGATCTGGCCCTGGTGTTCCAGCATTGGCCGTGGGGGCCGGGCGGGGCGATCACCCTGGGCAACGTCATCCTGCACACCGGCGACAGCCTGGATTCGCCGTGCTTCACCTATGCCCACGACGCCGGCCATGGCGACGAGCCGCCGATCCTGCTCGCCGATCACGAGCGTGCCCATGTCTATCAATACATGGTGCTGGGGTTGTTGTTCGTGCCGCTGTATCTGCTGTGCGGCGGCGTCAGCGTGCGCAATCCGTTCGAGCGCGCCGCCGATCGCTACGCCCAGACCGGCCGCGGTTGGTGGCCGTGGTCGAAGTGAGTCAGGCGAGGAGCGAGTGGTCAGGAGCGAGGAATGAGTAGGTGCCCAGGCTGCGGGCGATCTCTCTCACTCCTGGTTCCTAGCTATTCGTCCCGACTGCTGAACGCGCCGCCGAGCGTCCTGAACAGGTGCGCGTCAGATTTCGCTTACGAAAATTTGATCGGCAGGTAACGCCGGCGGCAGTACCTTACGCCTATCGGAGAACAACCAACGGACGAAAGTCCGATGCAATCGCTCCGATACGGAAGGCCCGGACACCCGAGGAAATCTCGAAGGCCCGGGTCTTCTCATTGCGCGTTTGGTCAGTGCGCGCGAGCAACTCAGCTGCGCGGCGACAAGGGCAGCAGCGTCGCCGATTCGCCGCCGGCCGCGCCGTTCGGGCCGAAGCGACGCTCGACGAAGGCGATCGAATCGGCATCGATCAACACCACCGTGCTGCAACGCGTGCCGTAGCGCTCGCCGAGCACGAACGGCGGCGACAGCATGCGTTCGAGTTCTAGCCCCACGCCGGTATCGGGCAGGGCCTCGTCGGGCGCGGGCGTGGAGTCGGCGAGCGCCGACAACAGCATTTCCAATTGGTCGGTGCCCGATTGCGGCACGGTCGATGCCGACGAGTCCAGCCACGACGACAAGGCGCGCGTGGCGTGAGTGCTCTTCGGCCACGGCGCGTCGAAGGCGCCGTTCGACATCGCATGCACGCCGGGCGCGACCGGCCCGGCGACGAAATGCGGATGATTGCTGGCGAACATCAAGGCCTCGCCGTCCCATAGCAGCAGATTGAAACGGCCGAACTCGGCCGCGTCGGGACGCAATGCTTCGAGATAATCGGCGGCGCCGATGCGGTCGCGCACGAACTCGCGCACCAGTCCGCCGCGCGATCGCGGTGCGGCCTCGGGATTGAGCCCGGCGCGCACGTTGGTGACCGCAGCGAAGCGGCCCGCGCTCGACGCCATCAGCCAACTGCCGCCCTGGAGCAGGTCGCGGCCGCCGTAGACCTCGGGACTGTCGGGGTCGGGCCCCGCGGCCGCGGTCGGGCGTTGATGGGCCTCGTCGCGATTGGCGATCAAGGCCAGGCGATAGCGGGGATGGTGTTGCCAGGCGAGGGCGATCAGACACATCGCGCCATTCTAGCCGTGCCCGCGCCGCCGCATTGCTCACGGTCGGCCTCGACGCGCAAGCGGCAAGCGTCGCAGCGCCGCCACGACGAATGGCAGGGGCGTCGGGGCGGGCCTGGCCATATTCTGGCCATCGTCTCATCGACTGAGACCGCTCCACGTTCTGCTAGCTGGCGCAGAAGGGGAGACGTGTCGATGAATCGTGGTGCCAGGATGTTGCTGCAGTTGTTCGCGCCGGCCTTGGTGATCGCCGCCGGCGGCATCGCGGCCGGTACGGTACTGCTGGAACTGGGCGATACGCCCGCCGGTGCGGCGTTCGCACCGATCGCACGATCGTTGCAGCTCGGCAGCGTATGCGCCGGCTTCACGATGATGATGTATTCATTCTGGCGTCTGTGGCGCTGGGAACGCGGCTTGGAGCCGCAATGCCCTTGTGGCGGTCTGTTGTCGCGGCCCGCGTCCGGCCGTCGTGGCCACACCCGGCGATGCCTGGGCTGTCGTCGAACTCATTCAGAAAACTGATCCCCATGCTCGCAACCGCCGCCGCCATCCGATGCACCGTGACCGCCTGGCAGGCGGCGGCGCGGATAAGCACGGCGGAACGCGCGGAGTCGGTGGCGGAGCCGCAGGAAACCGGCGATGCCGCGGCCGCTTCGATGACCGCGGCGTTCGGCGCCGAGGACGATGCCGGCGAGCCGAACTGAGTCTCGGTCTGGCGTCGCGATTGGTGAGCAAGGCAAGTTCACCCGCCTTCTTTCAAAGGGGAGGCTTCAGTGGAGGTCGTCGTCGCGAACAGACCTGTGCTGTTCCCCTTGATAAAGGGGGGAGGGGGGCGTTGTCGTTTGACTCACGCGAAAGACGACGGCGAAGCGAAGCCGGTCCCTTGCCACCCGAGCAGCCATCGCGCTCCGCGCCCCTGATCGAACCCGTGTCGGGCTTGGCGGCATCCAACCTCATCAAGACGTGCAGACGCGGAGCGTTTGCCTGGGTATACTGCGCAGCCGCTGCCGGAGTGGCGGAATCGGTAGACGCAGCGGACTCAAAATCCGCCGCCCTTAAAAGCGTGTGGGTTCGAGTCCCACCTCCGGCACCATGAAAAACAAGGGCTTAGCCGCAAGGCTAGGCCCTTTGTTTTTGCCCGCTCGTCGCGCATCGACGGCGATGCCTAGGCCGATACCGATCCGGCTGCAGTGCCGGGCCGACGTGGCCCGCCTGCGAGGTGTATCAGGATCGGCAGGTCGCGGTGCGGCCGTAGCGGTCTTCAGAAGCCGCCGTAGCGCGCCATAGCCGCGGCCAGCACGAAGATCGCCGCGATCAGGACCAATTCGAAGCGCACGATGCCGCGCATCTTCGCCACTTCGCCGGCATCCGGCAGATAGCCTGGGTCGAGCGACCAGGCCTTGCGCCAGCGCAGGAAACGCACGGTCGGCAGGATCGACAGCAGGCCGACCAGGACGTAGGCGCCGAGCTTGGCGTGGAACCAGGGGTTGTGCAGATAGAAATCGTGGCCCTTGACGCCGTACCACACGCGCGCCAGGCCGATCAACAGCAACAGGCCGGCGCAGCCGCCATAGGCGGAGTCGAGACGGGCCAAGCGTTGCAGCACGCCGCCGTCGATGGGGCCGCGCAACAGGATGGATTCGGCGACGAGCATCGACACCAGGGCGAAGATCAGCAGGTGGTGCGAGGCGGCGAGCAACAGGTCGGTCAGCATCGTCTGATCTCCGGGCGGCGGCTGAGAGAGGCAAGAAGCGAACGCGCGAATGCTACCCGGTGCCGGGCGCGCCGGCATGGGCCATCAGCAGGTTGTGTGCGGCGCCACGAGGGGACGATGACGCGTGTGCGCGCCGCTCATCGGGCCTGCCGGCGATGCGGTGGTGCGGCGCCGTGTGGAACGGCGCGCTGCGGATCAGGCCGCTTCGTCGGTTTCCAGCGACTTGTCGACGCGGCGGAACCACTCGCCGTCGCGCGGCACGAACATCGAGCAGGCTTCCATCGGCGCCTTGTAGATGTGCAGGGACACGGCGACCGAGTCGTTACTGGCGTTGCGGATGGTGTGGTACTCGTGCGGCGGGATCAGGCTGCCGGCGCTGCCCGGGCCGGCATGCATGCCGCCGGCGGCGCGGAAACGGAAGTTCTCGCCGTTGCGTTCGAGCAGTTCGAACTGGGTGATTTCGAGCTCGCCGTCCCACACGCCTTCGACGCACCACAGGCCGCTGTGGTCGTGCATCGGCGTGCCCTGGCCTGGGCCCCAGGTCATCGCCACGACGCTGTAACCGAGCTGCGGGCTGCGGTAGATCTCGCGCCGGGCGTAGTGATCGTCGATCGGATCGAACACGCATTCGGGCAGGTGCACGTCGCGGTCGCGGATCATCTTGCACAGGGTGTTGCGCAAGGCGGCGGTGACGGCGTGTTCGTCGCCGGAAGCGACGGCGTCGTCGATGGCAGCGACCAGTTTGTCGTGGCCGGGGAAGTCGAGGTCGGGCAGGGCGTCGGTGGCGTTCATGCGGTCCATTCTACGTCTGTCCTAGCGTCCCCGCAGCTCAGCCAGGAATCCTGCGATGGCCGGCCCAAAACGGCCGATGTCGACCAGGAAGGCGTCGTGCCCCTGCGGCGATTCCAGCGGCAGGAAGCGCGAATCGGCGCCGCCGGCGCGCAGGCCCTCGGCGATTTCCTGCTGTTGCTGCAAGGGGAACAGGATGTCGGTCTGGACGCCGATCGCCAGGGCTTTCTCGACCCGGATCGCGGCCAGGCCGAGCCGCACCTGTTCATCATTGTCGGCGAGGGGCTGGCCGCAGTAGTCGCCCAGGTCGAACCAGTCCATCGAGCGGCTGAGATACAGGTAGCAGTTGGGGTCGAAACGGCGGACGAAGCGGCGGGCGTGGCCTTCGAGGTAGCTTTCGACTTCGAATTCGAGCCCGAACGGTTCGTCGTCGGCGCGGTCCGACTCCAGGCGCACGCGGCCGAAGCGGCCGTCCCATTCCAGCGCCGAGCGATAAGTGATGACGCCGAGCTTGCGCGCCATGCGCATGCCCGACTCCGGGTAATGCTCGTCGTCGTAGCGGCCCTGGTTCCATTGCGGGTCCAGGCGGATCGCCTCGCGCTGCAGCGAGCGGATCGCGATCGAGAACGGCAAGGCGCGGGCGGCGCCGGAGATATTGATGTGGTTGCGCGCCAGGCCCGGGTGACGGATCAGCAGGGCCAGCGCGGTCATGCCGCCCATCGAATTGCCGATCACGCAGGCCAGGTGCTCGATGCCGAGCGCGCGCACGACATGGGCGGCCGCATCGGCGCCGTCTTCGATCGACAGCTCGGGGAATTCGAGGCGGTACAGCTCGCCGGTGACCGGGTCGACCGAAGCCGGGCCGGTCGAGCCCTTGCAACTGCCCAACGAGTTCACGCAGATCACGAACCAGTGGTCGCTGTCGATTGGCTTGCCCGGGCCGAGCATGGCTTCCCACCAGCCCGGTTCCGGATTGCCGGCATTGGCCGCCGCGTGCGCGTCGGGCGACAGGCCGGTGACGATCAGGATGGCGTTGTCGCCGGCGGCGTTGAGCTCGCCCCAGGTTTCGTAGGCGATGCGGGCGCCCTGCAGCGCGCCGCCGCGCTTCATCGGGAACGGCGACGGCAGGTCGATGTGGCGGGTGCCGGGCGGTATGAATTCGGTCATGCCTTGCGCTCGTCTGGCCGGCCGTGGGCCGGTGTCCTTGGGGTCGGAGGGGAAGGGCGGAGCGGGAAGCGGAGGCTGGCGAAGTTCGTTTCGTCCGCTCGCCCGTATCGATCGCCGTGCAGCCTAAACCATTGTTTCGGCGTGCGTGGCAGCATCATCCGTTCTGTCGTCATGCGCCCGTTCCGATGGCGAAACAGGCCTCGTTTCGAGGCCGGATCCGGACGGGCCCGGCCGCGATCATTCGACCACGCGATCGATCACGATCTCGACCCTACCGCTGTCGGCCACGCGCGCGGTCGTGGGCGAGGAGGCGAGGTCGCCCGCCTGCGGAATCGCGTTGCCCGATGCCGAGACGCGGGCGAGCACCTGCACTTGCGCGAGCTGGGACAGTTTCATGGTCGGCATCGGGCTGTCGCCGTCGTCGAGCCGGACTTCGATCGGGAAATCCTTGGCCGCGTGTTTCTCTACCGCGACCGGCATCGGCGCGCCGCTGGTCTGGCGGGCGAGCACGAACAAGCTGGCGTTGGCCGGCAGCTTGGCCGCCAGGGCCGGCGCCAGGCTGACCTTGATCGTGATGCCGGGGCCCGCGCTTGCGGCCGCGGCCGTCTTGGCCGGCGCTTGCATCGGTTCCAGCCCGGCCTCCAGGCGCGCGCCGTTGATCTGTTCGAGCAGGCTCGCGGCGGTGCGGGCATCGACCACGGCGAGCAGCGGCTCCCAGGTCTTCGCCGCTTCGGCCGGTTGCTCGGCCTGGCGCTGGGCGATGCCGAGGAACCAACGCGCACGCTGGTGCATCGGCTGCTGTTGCAAGGCGTGCTGCAGCATGGCCACGGCTTCGGCGTCGAAACGCCGGTCCGGCATCGCCAGCGCGCGCGCCTCGGCGGCTTCGGCGAGCAGGTCGGGGTTGTCGGGGGCGAGCTTGACCGCACGCGCATAGGCATCGCGCGCTTTCGCGCTCAAGCCTTCGGCGGTGTAGGCGCTGGCGAGCAGGCGCCAGCCTTCGATCTGGTTCGGATCGCGTTCCAGCTCGGCTTCGAGCTGGGTCACCGCTTCGGCGAGGGTCTGGGGTGCCTTGACCTGCTGCGGATTGAGCGCGGCCGGCGTGCCGATCGCGAGGTACAGCGCCGCGGTCACCGCCGCCAGCGCCAGGCCGACGCCGGCACCGAGCCACGGCCGCGAGCGCCACAGCGGATACAGGGCGAATCCCAGCGCGAACACGACCAGGGTCGCGCCCGCCACCACGAACATCGTCATCGAGGTCGAACCCATCGCCACGGCCATCACCACTCTTGCTCGTCGTCGTTCGGCGCGGGCGTCGACGCCGCGCTGCGCTGGCGCACGATGCGCGCGACCACGAAGCCGCCGGCCAACAGCAGCAGGGCCGGGCCGAACCACAGCAACCAGGTCTTGGATTCGACCTGAGGCCGGTAGAGCACGAACTCGCCGTAACGCGCGACCAGGAAGTCCTTGATCTGCGCGTCGTTCTTGCCCTGGCGCATCAGCTCCAGGACCTCGCGGCGCAGATCGTGGGCGATCTGGGCGTTGGAATCGGCCAGCGACTGGTTTTGGCACATCACGCAGCGCAGCTCGGCGACGAGGGCATGGAAGCGCCGTTCTTCGCCGCTGTCGTTGAAGCTCAACGGCACCGGGTCGTTGGCGGGCTGCGCCGTCAGTGGAGCGGCAAAGGACAGGGTCAGCAGCAGGGCGAGCGAGAGGGGGCGTGCGATTCGGCGCAGCGAGTAGGCGAGGACGGCAAATCCCCCCCGGCCCCCCTTTTTCAAAGGGGGGAGATCTTCGGTAGAGAGCGTCGTTACAGGCGAGACAGGAATGCGTCGGGAGATTGCTTCACCACCAACGAACCCGTGCTGTCCCCCCCTTTGCAAAAGGGGGGTAGGGGGGGATTTGCTCTCGCCGCAGTAACTCATCGCGCCTTCTCGACTTCCGCCAGCTTCGGCAGCAATTCGTCGCGGATCGTCGCGTCGGTCAACGGGCCGACGAACTTCCAGCGCACGATGCCCTTACCGTCGACCAGGAAGGTTTCCGGTGCGCCGTAGATGCCCCAATCGATCGCCGACTTGCCTTCGAAGTCGGTGACCACGACCCAGTAGGGATTGCCGAACTGCTCCAGCCAACGCAGGGCGTCGGCGTGTTCGTCCTTCCAATTGAAGCCGATCACGCGCACGCGCTTGGTCTCGGCGAAACGGGTCAGCACCGGATGTTCGTCGCGACAAGCCGGGCACCAACTGCCCCAGACGTTGAGCAGGTAGGGTTCCCCGCGCAGGTCGTCGGACGAGAGCAGGCGGCCGGCTTCGTGCAGCACCGGCAGCGAGAACGCCGGCGCCGGCTTGCCGATCAGCGGCGACGGCAGCGCCTCGCGGTTCGGCTTGCGGCTCAGCCAAACGCCGGCGGCGAGCAGCACGGCCAACGCAGCGAATACCGCCAACGGCAACCAGCGGCTGTTGTTGCCGCGCGGGGTGGGGGTATTCATGCCTGTTCTCCTGCAATGGATCCTGCGACCGCGGCGGTCGCCGTGGCTACGGCCGGACGCGGCTCGGGCGAACGTTCGCCTTCCTCGCGCGCATCGGCCTTGACGCGGAAACGCCGGTCGGCCGCTGCGACGAAACCACCGAGCATCATCAGCAAGGCGCCCAGCCAGACCCAGCGCACGAACGGTTTGATGTGCACGCGTACCGCCCAGGCGCCGTCGCCCAGCGATTCACCGAGGGCGACATACAGATCGCGGGTGATGCCGCGTTCGATCGCCGCTTCGGTCATGACCTGGCCGCCGCTGGCGTAGGCGCGTTTTTCCGGGTGCATGACCGCGAGCACTCGCTCGCCGTCGAACACGGTGACGGTGCCGTAGTCGGCTTCGTAGTTGGGCCCGACGCGATGGTCGACGCTGTCGAAGCGGAACGCGTAGCGACCGAGGTCCAGGCTCTTGCCCGGCGTCAGCGCGACTTCGCGCTGCACGCTGAGGCCTTCGACCAGCAGGGCGCCGACCAGGAATACGGCGACGCCGAGATGGGCCAGGGTCATGCCGAGCATTTCGGCGGTGTAACGGGTGCCGTTGCCGCGCACGCGCGTCCACACGAAGCGCAAAGTGCCGGCCGCGACCCACACCGCGCCGCCGACGCCGGCGGCGACTTTCCACGGCCCCTGCGGCGCGAGGAAATAGGCCGCGATGGCCGCGCCGAGGGCGAGACCGGCCCAGGGCACCAGCATCGCCAAGGGGCGTGAGGGCTGCTCGCGCTGCCAGCGGAACAAGGGCCCGAACGGCAGCAACAACACCAACGGCGTCATCAGCAACACGAACATCAGCGAGAAATACGGCGGGCCGACCGAGATCTTGCCGAGTTCCAGCGCATCGGCCAGCAAGGGATACAAGGTGCCCAGCAGGACCATCGCGCAGGCGGTGGCGAGCAGCAGATTGTTGGCGAGCAACAAGGTCTCGCGCGAACTGAGCTCGAACGGCTTGCCGCCGTCGTCGTCGCCGGACGGCACGCGCAGTGCGTACAGCAGCAGCGAACCGCCGATGACGATGCCGAGGAAGATCAGCACGAACAGGCCGCGCGAAGGATCGGCGGCGAAGGCGTGCACGCTGGTCAGCACGCCGGAACGGACCAGGAAGGTGCCGAGCAGCGACAGCGAGAACGCGGCGATCGCGAGCAACAGGGTCCAGCCGCGGAAGCTGCCGCGCTTTTCGGTGACCGCCTGCGAATGCAGCAGGGCGGCGCCGGCGAGCCAGGGCATGAAGCTGGCGTTCTCGACCGGGTCCCAGAACCACCAGCCGCCCCAGCCGAGTTCGTAATAGGCCCACCACGAACCCAGGGCGATGCCCAGGGTGAGGAAGGCCCAGGCGATATTGGTCCACGGCCGCGTCCAGCGCAGCCAGCGCGCGTCGACCTTGCCGTCGAGCAAGGCGGCGATGGCGAAGGCGAACGGCACCGAGAAGCCGACGTAGCCGATATACAGCATCGGCGGATGGATGATCAGGCCGGGGTCCTGCAGCAGCGGATTGAGATCGCGGCCTTCGGCGACCGCCGGCAGCAGGCGCGCGAACGGATTGCTGGTGAAGATCAGGAACGCGAGGAAGCCGACGCTGATCACGCCCATGACCGCTAGCACGCGCGAGATCACCTCGGGCGGCAAGGTCTTGGAGAAGCGCGCGACCGCCGCGGTCCACAGCGCCAGCACCAGCGCCCACAGCAGCAACGAACCCTCGTGCGCGCCCCACACCGCCGAATAGCGATACGCCATCGGCAGCAGCGAATTGCTGTTCTCGGCGACATAGCGCAGCGAGAAATCCTGGGTGACGAAGGCTTCGGTCAGGATCAGGAAGGCGAAGCCGACCAGGATCAGCTGCGCGTAGGCCGCGGGCCGCGCGATCGCCATCCACGGCGCGATGCCGCGATGCGCGCCGAGCATCGGCAGGCTGGCCTGCACGATGGAGATCAGCAGGGCGAGGATCAGGGCGATCTGGCCGAGTTCAGGCAGCATGGGTATCGCCTGCGAGGGTTGGGAACGAGGGAGCGGTGAGAGCAAATCCCCCTCGGCCCTCCTTTTTCAAAGGGGGAAGGCCAGCGGAGCGTGGTGAAGTCGACCGGGTTGTTTCCGTTGTCGCAAAGGAAGCGTGGCAAGCAGGTCCTGAAGAACCGGTCCCGGCCGTTCCCCCCTTTGTAAAAGGGGGGCAGGGGGGATTTGCTCTCGCTACCGCAACGGTCACTGCGATCAACGCGCCGGCTCCGCGCCGCCGGGGGCGGCGACGTCGTGCTTCTTGTGCGCCGCGCCCATCTTGTCGGCGACTTCCTTCGGCATGTAGGTCTCGTCGTGCTTGGCGAGAATCTCCTCGGCGACGAAGGTGTCGCCCTGCATGCGGCCGGTCGCGACCACCGCCTGCTTCTCGCGGAACAGGTCGGGCAGGATGCCGGTGTAGGCGACCGCCAACTCGGCGTCGCCGTCGGTGACGCGGAATTGCGAATCCAGGGTGCCCTGGGTGCGCTTGAACGAACCCGCCGCGACCATGCCGCCGAGGCGGAAACGCGCTCGCTCGCTGGCTTCGCCGCGCAGGATCTCGCTCGGCGTGTACAGATAGGCGACATTGCGCTGCAAGGCGGTGGCGACCAGGGCGGTCGCGGCGCCGGCGGCGGCGACCAGTCCGACTACCCAGAGCAGGCGGCGACGGCGAGTGGGGTTCATCGGCTCAATTCACTTGTCTGGCTACGCGCTGCGCTGCGGGCCGCGCGCGCGCGCGCCAGGCGCAATTCGCGGCGGATCTGCAACCGGCCGGCGACGAAGTCCCAGCCCAGCACGACGGCGAAAACCGCATACGCGGCGATGATGTATTCCTGGTATTCCATTATCGGCGGCCCTCGCTCGTGGCGCCGGCGAGTTCGGCGACCCAGGCCTTGCCCTGTTCGCGGCGCAGGTTGTCGGCGCGCGCCCGCGTCAGCAGGGCGCCGATGAACCACAGCTTGGTGCCGACGATCATCCAGATCAGCGGCGCCATCATGCTCGCGTCCATGCTCGACTTGCCGAGCAGGCTGATGGTCTGGCCCTGGTGCAGCGAGTTCCACCACACCACCGAATAACGGATCACCGGCAGCAGGGCCACGCCCACGATCGCCAGCAAGGCGGCGGCGCGCGCCGCGGCGCGGCGGTCGTCGATGGCGTTGTACAGGCCGATCACGCCGAGATACAGGAACAGCAGGATCAGCTCGGTGGTCAGGCGCGGGTCCCAGTCCCACCAGGTGCCCCACATCGGCTTGCCCCAGATCGAACCGGTCGCCAGTGTGATCAGGGTGAAGCCGGCGCCGATCGGCGCGCAGGCCATGGCCAGGATCTCGCACAGTTTGATCCGCCAGACCAGGGCGATGGCGGCATAGAACGCCATCAGGGCGAACACCGCCATGCTCATCCAGGCGCTGGGCACGTGGATATAGAGGATGCGGAAGCTGTCCTTCTGTTGGTAGTCGGCCGGCACCAGGAACAGGGCCGAGTACAGGCCCCAGGCCATGACCAGCAGGCCCAGGCCGTAGCCCCAGGGCGCCCAACGCGCGGCGAAGCGGTCGAAGTAGGGCGGCGAGCCGAGTGTGTGGAACCAGCGGACGAGGGGATTCATTCAGTGGGTCGTTCGGGGTCTGGGTCGCGAGCGGCCTGGAGCGGTGGGACGCGGCCAAGCGGCGGCCGCGCAGGATCTGTTCGGTGCGATCAGTTCAATGCGATGCGGATCGCCGCGGCGGCCGCCAGCGGCGCCAGCAACAGGGCGACCACCAGTCCGGCGGCCAGCAACAGCAACGCGCCTACCGGGTCCAATCCCTGGGCCGAGCGAGCCACGCTGCCCGCCCCGAACACCAGCACCGGGACATACAGCGGCAGCGCCAACAAGGCCACAAGGATACCAGAGCGCCGCATCCCGACCGTCAGCGCGGCCACGACCGCGCCGAGCAGACTCAGCAGCGGCGTGCCCAGCGCGAGCGAGGCCAGCAGCACCGGCAATTGCTCGCGCGGCAGGTATAGCAGCTCGCCGAGGAAGGGGGTCGCGACCAGCAGCGGCAGGGCGGTAGTGGCCCAGTGCATGAAGGTGCGCACCGCGACCAGCCAGCCCAGCGGCACCGGCGCCAGCATCCATTGCTCCAGCGAGCCGTCCTCGGCGTCGCCACGGAACAAGGTGTCGAGGGCGAGCAGGCCGGCCAGCAGCGCCGACAGCCACAGCACCCCGCCGGACACCTTCGCCAAGGCCTGCTTCTCGCCGCCCAGGGCCAGGGCGAACAGCACCACCACCAGCAAGGCGAACAGCGCCGGCTGCAGGGCGTCGCCGCGGCGGCGCCAGAGCAGGCGCAGGTCGCGCGCCATCAGGGCGCGGGCCGAGCCGATCAGGCCGGGCGTGGCGGCGGTCAGGCTGGGATTGCGTTGGCGCGCGCTCATGCCGCCTTCTCCATGACCAGCATGCGGGTACGCACCGGCGGCGCGGCATAGGCGCCGTGGGTGGTGACCAGGGCGGCGCCGCCCTCGCGCAGGTGTGCCTGGACCATCCGATTGACCAGTTCGATGCCTTCCAGGTCGAGATTGGCGTAGGGCTCGTCGAGCAGCCACAGCGGTGCCGGCGCCATCCACAGGCGGGCCAGCGACAGGCGCTTCTTCTGTCCGGCCGACAGCTGGCGGGCGAGGGCATCCTCGTAGCCGGCCAGGCCGACGATGGCCAGGGCGTTCTCGGGCAGCTGGCCGCGCCGGCGCCCCTGCAGGCCGCACAGGAAGTTCAGGTTTTCCATCGCGCTGAGGTCGGCCTTCAGCCCGGGCAGATGGCCGAGGTAAGCGATCGCCCGGGCGCGGCGCGCCGGGTCGGACGGTTCGCCGTCGAGTTCGATCTCGCCCTCGTCGGCCCGCAACAGACCGGCCAGTACCCGCAGCAGCGTGGTCTTGCCGGCGCCGTTGTCGCCCTGCACGAGCAAGGCCTCGCCGGCGTCGACCGCGAAATCGAGCGGCCCGAACACGGGTTCGTCGTTGCGCGCAAAGCGCAGTCCGCGGGCTTGCAACAGCGGCGGGGCAGTACGTTCGTGTGAGGTCATCGGTCGGGTGCGGGCGCCCGGTCGGGTCGCGGAGCGCGCATTTTATGCGAGTCCGCCGCCAATCCCCCATGAGCGAGCGAGGGCGAGGGCGGCCGCGCCGGCCCGGATCGCGCCCGACTCAATCGCCGAGCCAGTCGGTGTATTCCGAGCGCTCGGCATTGGCCGGGCGCGCGATCAGCATGCGCAAGCGCACCGGCTCGCCGCGGCGCCAGGCCAACACCCCGGCCTGGCCGAAATCGCGGGCCAGGGCATGGGCGAGGCTTTCGTCGAGGTCGGCCAACAGCCAGCCCGGCTCGCGCCATTCGCCTGCGCTGTCTTCGGCCCAGGCGGCGTGGCGTTGCACCCCAGCGGCATCCAGGCGCGCCACCAGTCGTTCGTCGGCGGCGCGGTTGGCGCTGTCGGAGTGCGGTTCGGACGCCGGGTTCCAGGCGGTCACGAACATATAGTGAGTCGCCGGCCAATACGCTTCGAGGTCCCTGGCCGGGCGGCCGACCCGTAAGGGCAGCGCGTCTCCGTCGAGGGCCACCGCATAGTCCGCGGCGGCGTAAGCGACCGCCAGTTCGGCAGCATTGACGACTTGTAGTTCGCGCATGGCGTCAGTGTCCCGAGCCTGGGCGGACAGTGCAATGCCCGTTGATCGGCGGCTGTCCAATGGGTCGGGCGCATATCGATATGTCGACTCGGACGGCTTGCGGCCGGATGCGATCTAACGGCCTGCAACACCGCACCGTTACACTCGATGCCCCGTACGCGATCCGTTCCCGGCCCATGACGCTCGAAACCAAGCTGCCGAAAGTCGGCACCACCATCTTTACCGTGATGTCGCAGCTCGCCCTCGAGCACCAGGCGGTCAATCTGGGTCAGGGCTTTCCCGACTTCGACGTGCCGGCGCGGCTGGTCGAGTCGCTGGCGCGGGCGATGAAGGACGGCAAGAACCAATACGCGCCGATGACCGGCATCCCGGCCCTGCGCCAGGCCATCGCCGCCAAGACCGAGCGCTGCTACGGCCACCGTCCCGACGCCGACAGCGAGATCACGGTGGTGTCCGGCGCCAGCGAGGCGATCTTCGATGCGGTCCAGGCGGTGGTCCGCCCGGGCGAAGAAGTGATCGTGCTCGATCCCTGCTACGACAGCTACGAGCCGGCCATCGACCTGGCCGGCGGCCGCGCCGTGCATGTCTCGCTCGACCCGCAGACCTTCGCCGTCGACTGGGACCGGGTGCGCGCCGCGATCACCCCCAAGACCCGGCTGTTGATGATCAACTCGCCGCACAACCCGTCCGGGGCCATGTTCGATGCGAACGACATCGCGCGCCTGAGCGAGCTGCTGCGCGACCACGATATCTGGCTGTTGTCGGACGAAGTCTACGAACACATCGTGTTCGACGGGCTGCGCCACGAGTCGATCCTGCGCTACCCGGAGTTGCGCGCGCGCGCCTTCGTGGTGTCGAGCTTCGGCAAGACCTACCACTGCACCGGCTGGAAGATCGGCTACTGCATCGCGCCGCCGGCGTTGTCGGCCGAGTTGCGCAAGGTCCATCAGTACAACAGCTTCTGCAGCTTCGCCCCGGCGCAGTGGGCTTTTGCCGAGATGATCGAGGCCGAGCCGGAGCACTACCTGGGCCTCGGCGATTTCTACCAGGCCAAGCGCGATCGGTTTCGCGAGCAACTTTCGACCACGCGCCTGAAGCCCCTGCCGGTGCCGGGCGGCTATTTCCAACTGGTCGACTACTCGGCGATCAGCGACCTCGACGACGCGGCCTTCTGCCGTTGGCTGACGATAGAGAAGGGCGTCGCGGCGATTCCGCTGTCGCCGTTCTACGAGTCGCCGCCGGCCGGGCAACGATTGGCGCGCCTGTGTTTCGCGAAGAACGAAGCGACCCTCGACGCGGCGATCGAACGCCTGGCCAGACTTTGAGTCGCAACTCTAGATTGCACTTTTTTCGTCGACCCACTTGCCGAAAGCTTTGACTTCGGTCTAATCTTCGTCTACGAGTGTCGTCAGACACACGTTTAACGGTACTACCGTGCTGTAGGGGAGTTCATGGACAGAACGATGATTACGCGTCGCGCGACTCGCGCGGCCTTACTTTCGCGACCCGGTGCAGAAAGGGCAGGCGTGTTACGCACTGCCACTGCAAAGGTGTCCGCCGTCTCATTTTGGCCGGCTTCGGTCCAGCAAATCCGTTACCAACAATGACCGCGGCGGGGCCAGTCGCGACGCACTGGCGAGTCCAGGCGTGGCTGGCGGCCTCAGCGGCGATTTCGTGCGTCAGTTCAATCAAATAAAGCCGGGGAAAGCGTGAGACATACAACTGCAACCAGCCCTCGTTTGTGGGTCGCGATTTTGCTGGCGATTGCGCTGGCAGGCTGCGCCACTCGACCCGCGCCGGATTTCGGCGGCCGCTGGAAGCCGGTCAACCGGTATTCCGAAGCCCCCAGTGAAATCCCGCTGCACCAGTCCTACGTGTTCTATCCGTCGCCGATGGACGGCACGTTGAAGAACATGCTGACGCGCTGGGCGACCGATTCGAATATGACCCTGGATTACCAGCATTATTCGGACTTCACCCTGCACCAGGCGGTGTCGCTGATCCACACCACCAGCCTGCCCGATGCGGTTTCGCAGCTGAATTCGGCGTATGCCGCGCAAGGCGTGGTCATCGCCCGCGAAGGCGACAAGATCGTGGTCCGCTCGGCCGTCGCCGCGCCGGCGCCGGGTCCCGCCGCGGCGGTGCCCGAGCCGGAGTCGAAGGCCAGCCGTCACGCCAAGACCAAGAGCGAGGCGGCCCCGGCCGAATCGCCCTCCGCGGATGCGGCGCCCTCGTCGGTCTCGACGACGGCGGTCGCGCAAACCGCAGCTCCGACGCCTTAACCATCGAACGGCTAACGCCGACCCGCTTGAGCGATCCGGTCTGCGTGCGCAAGCACGCGCGGTCGCCGGCAACGATTCCATAGTTATGGATGCAACATAAGATGTTCGGAAAAAAGCCCGTAACTCCGCAGATCGAGAACGCCGTCGCCAAGGCGGCCAACTACGAAGTCACCGTTGCCGACATAGCGCGACGCAGCGAACGCCGCGCCTGGATGGTGGCGTTCGCCTCGTTGGTGATGTCGCTGATCCTGGCCGGCGGATATTTCTACTTCCTGCCGCTGAAGGAAAAGGTGCCGTACCTGGTCATGGCCGATGCCTACACCGGCACCTCGACCGTGGCCCGCCTGCGCGACGACTTCGTCAACCCCAGCATCGCCAGCAGCGAGGCGATCAACAAGAGCAACATCTCGCACTTCGTGATGGCGCGCGAGTCCTACGACCACTCGCAGATCGGCGAGCGCGATTGGAGCACGGTGTTCGCGATGGCGGCCCCGCACGTCACCAGCGGCTACTCGCAGCTGTACGGCAACACCAATCCGAACAATCCGATCACCATCTTCGGCAAGGCCAAGACGGTCCGGGTCAAGATCCTCAGCATCCAGCTCAACGGCGAGCAGAACACCGGTCCGAAGCCGAAAGTCGCCACGGTTCGTTTCCAGCGCAGCGTGCTGAACAAGGACACCGGGTCTTCCGAGCCTCTGGACAGCAAGATCGCCACGATCGAGTACCTGTACAAGTCGAACCTCAAGATGGACGAGCGCAATCGCGTGCTCAATCCCTTGGGCTTCCAGGTGACCGGTTACCGCGTCGACAACGACTACGCCGCTTCGCCGCCGATCCAGAGCGAGTATCCGACTACGCCGGGCGCGGCTCCTGCTCCTGCTCCCGCGGCTGCGCCGCAGGGCCAGCTCATGCCCGACGGCACGATGGCGCCGGCTCCCGCTTATCCCGGCGCGGCTCCGGCCGCTCCCGGCGCCGCCCCAGGCTACCCGCCGACGGCACCGGCCCAGCCGGGCCAGCCCGGCGCGCCCGTTCCCCCCAATCCCGCCGCCAATCCGGCAATGACGCCGGCGGCACCCGCACCTGCACCGACTGGCAATGCGAATGGAGTCAGCAACCGATGAACTGCCTGCGTAAACACCGCTTGGCCGCCCTGCTGTTTCTGGCGGTTTCCGGCCTCGCGCTACCTGCCACGGCCCAGGTTATCCAGGAATACGAATACGAAGCCAACCGTATCTATCCGGTACGTACCGGCCTGGGCATCACCACCCAGATCGAGCTGAGTCCGAGCGAGAACATCCTCGACTACAGCACCGGCTTCAGCACCGGCTGGGATCTGAGCCGCCGCGACAACGTCTTCTACATCAAGCCCAAGAACGTCGACGTCGACACCAACATGATGATCCGTACGAGCACGCACTCGTACATCTTCGAGTTGAAGGTCGTCGCCACCGACTGGCGCGTGCTCGAGCAGGCCAAGCAGGCCGGCGTGCAGTACAAGATCAAGTTCGTCTACCCGAACGGCACCGAGTTTTCCGGCGCTCAGGAGACCAAGGTCGAGCCGGTTCCGGAGTTGAACACGACGCTCGACAAGAACCGCGTCTACAACTTCGACTACCAGTATTCGACCCGCAAGAAGCCCTCCTGGCTGGTGCCGACCAACGTCTACGACGACGGCCAGTTCACCTACATCAAGATCAGTGGACTGAAGAGCCTGCCGACCGGCAATTTCCCGGCCGTGTTCGGTCGCGAACGCGAAGGCAGCGAGGATTTCGTGGTCAACACCACGGTCGAGAACAACACGATCGTCGTCCACGGTACCTATCCCTACTTGATCATCCGGCACGGCAACAACGTCGTCGGTCTGCGCAGGAAGAAGCAGAAATGAGCCAGAACATGCCGCCCAACCCGCCTGGCCGCCCCGAGGACAACACGGGCACGTCGCAAGAAGGCAACTACGGCTATGCCGGTGCCAATCCCTATTACGGCCAGCAGGCCAGCGGCCCCGCGCCGGACCTGGATGCCGGTACCCCGACCCTGAAGTCCGCCGAAGCGCAAAAGCTCAACCGTAAGGCGCTGCTGTTCCTCGGCGGCATCGTGCTGTTGTTGATCATCGCCGCGCTGTGGATGTTCAACCGCGCGACTTCCGACGACGACGAGACGAAAAAGGTCAAGGAAGAGGAGATCAGCATCCCGGCGCTGCCCAAGCCGATCGAGGCGCCGTTGCCTCCGCCGGAGCCGATGCCGCCGATGCCGCCCTTGCCGATGGCCGAGCCGATGCCGCCGCCGCAGCCGCAGATGAACCAGCAGCCGCAGGAACAGGTCGAAGCCGGCCCGCGCGGTCCCAGCCTGATGGAGCGCCGCATGGGCGAAATGGCCGGGCAGGGCGGTGGTAGCGGTGGACAAAGCCAAGAGGACCGTGTCGCGGCCCAGATCGCCGCGGCCGAAGCCCGCCTCAACCCGAAGGCCGCCGTCGTCGAGCCGCCGAAGGAAGTCGCCTTCGCACAGCCGATCTACAACCCCGATACCTTGCTGGTACGCGGTACATACATCCGCTGCGTGATGGAAACGCGAATCGTCACGGATCTGCCGGGCTTTACTTCGTGCATCGTCACCGAGCCGACCTACTCGATCAACGGCCGTCGTCTGTTGCTGCCGAAGGGCTCGAAGATCTCCGGTCGCTACCAGAACGACAACATCAACGGCCCGCGCGTTTCGGTCATTTGGGATCGCATCACCACCCCTAACGGCATCGACGTCAACATGGCCAGCCCGGGTATCGACAACCTCGGCGGTGCCGGCCACCCCGGCGATTTCAACGCGCACTGGGGCAGCCGTATCGCCTCGGCGCTGATGATCAGCCTGATCAGCGACGCGTTCAAATACGCAGCGGCCAAGAACGGTCCGGAAAGCACCACGATCACCAACAGCGGCAACGAGATCCAGCAGCCGTACGAGAGCAACACCGCTCGTGCGATGGAACGCCTGGCCAACCAGGCCCTGGACAAGAGCATCAACCGTCCGCCGACCGTGACCATCAACCAGGGCACGATCGTGAACGTCTATGTCGCCAAGGACGTCGACTTCTCGTCGGTCCTCAGGTGATATCGGCCACAGTGGTTAGTTGAGAGAAATGGATACAGACAATTCACCGATCGCCCAGGTATCCAACGCGTTCCTGGAATACCAGTACCAGGTGCTGGGCATCCACGAGTACATGAGCTCGCCGGATGTGACGGAAATCTGTATCAACCGGCCGGGGGAGCTCTATCTGGAGACCCGGTCGGGCTGGAACCGGATCGAAGTGCCGGGCCTGACGTTCGATCGGGCCCGGCAGTTCTGCACCGCGGTCGTCAACGAGAGCAACACCGGCCAGCGCATCACCGATGCCGACCCGGTGGTCTCGTTGACGTTCCCGACCGGCCAGCGCGCCCAGTTCGTGATCCCGCCGGCGTGCGACGCCGGCAAGGTCTCGATCACGATCCGCCTGCCCTCCAAGCACAGCAAGACCCTCCAGCAGTACGAGGAGGACGGCTTCTTCGCCCAGGTCGTCGAGCAGACGCACGTGCTGAGCGAGCACGACCGCGAGCTGCTGGAGCTGCGCGCGTCGAGGAACTACGCCGAATTCTTCAAGAAAGCCGTCCAGTACAAGAAGAACGTCGTCGTCGCCGGCGCCACCGGCAGCGGCAAGACCACCTTCATGAAGTCGCTCGTCAACCACATTCCGGCCTACGAACGGCTGGTGACGATCGAGGACGCACGCGAGCTCTTCATCGAGCAGCCGAATGTGGTGCACTTGCTCTACTCAAAAGGTGGACAAAGCACGAGCAACGTCACGGCCAAGAGTTGCATGGAGGCCTGCCTGCGTATGAAGCCCGACCGGATCATCCTGGCCGAGTTGCGTGGCGACGAATCGTTCTACTTCATTCGTAACTGCGCCTCGGGCCACCCGGGATCGATCACCAGCTGCCACGCCGGCAGCATCACCCAGACCTGGGATCAGCTGGCGTTGATGGTGAAGGCTTCGAACGAGGGCTCGGGATTGGAATTCGCGGTCATCAAGCGCTTGTTGATGATGACCATCGACATCGTCGTGCACATCAAGGCCCACGCCGGGCAGCGCTATATCACGGGTATCGATTTCAATCCGGAACGCGCGCACGCCGAATAGGTGCGATGCGTTCGGGAAATTCGTGAAAAAGTGACGTAAGTGTGCATAGTCATTGACAATCCTGGCTCCAACATGAATCATTGCGGCGTCGTTCCAACTGCTAGCAACCCATTCATTTTTGGTCTGTTTACAGGGGGTCGGCGCCAAGGTCGGCAGGGGGGATCAAGGAATGTTGCCCGGAATTGAGCTGATGAACTGCCCGGGCTTGGCAGTTCCACATGAAGTGATGCACCACGTCGTGCGCGTGGAGTCGTCCTTTAATCCCTACGCCATCGGCGTCGTGGGTGGCCGCCTTGTGCGCCAGCCCAAGAATCTCCCCGAAGCGATCGCCACCGTGCGCATGCTCGAGCGCCGCGGCTACAACTTTTCGCTCGGTGTCGCCCAGGTCAACCGCTACAACCTCGGCAAGTACGGCCTGGACTCCTACGAGAAAGCCTTCGAGGCCTGTCCGAACCTGCAGGCCGGTTCGCGCATCCTGGCCGAGTGCTACAGCCGCTCCAACAACGACTGGGGCAAATCTTTCAGCTGTTACTACTCCGGCAACTTCGTCACCGGTTTCCGGCACGGTTACGTGCAGAAGATCTATGCCTCGATCAACCGCGCCGCGAGCGAAGTCTCCGATGGTCAGGCCATCGCGGTGATCAGCAAGTCGCCGCGTGCCGAGCCCGTTGGGGCGAGCGTCGCCGCGGCCGCCAAGCCGGTCTACGCGCCAGGCCGGCAGTCCGGCCCCCAGCGCCTGGCCGCCGCCTTGGCGACTTCGCAGCCGGCCCCGGCCCCGCCGCCGATGGCCGCGTCGATGCCCCAGTTGCCGTTATCTGCTACACCAATGCCAGTTTCTTCACCGCCTCCGGCCCAGCCCGTTTCGATGGGTATGGCCGCACTGACCCTGCAAGCGTCTCAACCGGTGAGAGTCATGCCGATGAACGCCGCCGCGGGGCCAGCCGCTGCCGCTGCTCCGGCCAAGGAGCCGTCGCCGGGAGACCAGGCCTTCGTTTTCTGACCACCGATCCACCAGCGCCAAACCCTTAGCTCCAATTCCCTAGCTCCAATTCCCTAGCTCCACCCCTAGACCCACGATTCTTCTCCACCACCTTTGTCCACTCGCGAACTAGAAGGGATCTCTTCATGAACAACACCATTCTCAAGAACTTTGTCTCTGCCTTCGGCATGGCGGCTCTCTTCGTCAGCATGCTGGTCCTGCCGGAAGTGGCATTCGCTCAGCCGGGCGGCGGCGCCAATGCCGAAGAGCGCGTCAGCGGCTTCATCAACAACCTGAACTCGTTGCTCAATATCGCTTCGATCGCGGTCGTGACCATCGCCGTGATCTTCGCCGGCTACCAGATCGCGTTCGCTCACAAGCGCATCGCCGACGTCGCTCCGGTCCTGATCGGTGGCTTCCTGATCGGCGCGGCCGCCCAGCTGGCCAACATGGTGATCCCGGATGACGTCGGCCAGAACGTGATGGTGATGACGGCCCTGTCCTCGTATGCATAAGAACGCGCTGTTTCGCGGCTGTACGCGTCCGCCGATGTTCCTCGGCGTTCCGTACATTCCCTTCGCCTTCGGCGCCGGGACCTCGATGCTGCTGACGTTCTATATCGATATGTGGTGCATCTTGTTGCTGCCGGTGGTGATTTTCATCATGCGGCAGATGACCCGGCGAGATGAGCTGATCTTCCGCTTGCTGGGTCTGCGCTTCCAGTTCCGCGCTCGCGTGCGGAACCTGGAGCACCACCAGGGCATGTGGGTGTTCACGCCGAACCTGTATCGCAGCCCCAGCGACAAGAAAGCGAAAAAATGAAGTCCCGGACGTCATTGCGGCTAGCCCGCAATGACGTCCGGCTTTGCCGGCAGCCGTTCGCCGCCGGCTGTTAGCCGAGTTCGCTGTCAGCCGAGTTCCCCGAGCGATCCAGCCGTCCAGCCTCAAACAGCCGCTACATCCACTCCAGAAGGCACGTACTCACCCTATGTTGACGCCCGACGCTCCCATCAGCGAGTTCATCCCGCTGTCCACCCACGTATCGCCGACGGTGCTGAAGACGACCGGGGGCGACTTCCTGTTGGTGTGGCATTTGGGTGGGTTGCCTTTCGTCGGGCGCGAGGAGTGGGAGCTGGAGCACCGCCACAACACCTTCAACCGGATGCTGCAGACCCTGCGCGCGCCGGACTTCGTCAACGTGGCGTTCTGGGTGCACGACATCCGTCGTCGTCGCCGCGTCAACACCAAGAACCAGTTCGACCAGGTCTTCAATCAGGAATTGTCGGACGGCTACTTCGCGTCGCTGTCCAGTCAGAAGCTCATGCAGAACGAGCTGTACCTGACGATGATTTACCGCCCGATCGTGTCGGGCAAGCGCTTCGTCGAGAAGTCGACGAACGTCGAGCAGCTGAAGGAAGAGCAAGACCAGGCGATCGGCAAGCTCATGGAGCTGGCCAGCAACGTCGAGGCGGTCCTGAAGGACTACGCGCCGTACCGGCTGGGCATGTACGAAGCCAAGAACGGCCTGGTGTTCTCCGAGGCGCTGGAGTTCTTCGGCTACCTGCTCAACCGCATCGACGAGCCGGTGCCGGTGCTGCCGGCCCCGGTCTATAACTACCTGCCGGTCAGCCGGCACATGTTTTCGAACAAATCCGGCGACTTCGTCATCAATACGCCGAACGGCGTGAATCATTTCGGTGCGATCCTCAACATCAAGGAATACACCGACGCCACGTACCCGGGCATCCTCAACGGCCTGAAGTACCTGGACTTCGAATACGTCGTGACGCATTCGTTCAGCCCGATGGGACGCCAGGACGCGCTGAAGGCGCTCGACCGCACCAAGGGCATGATGATTTCGTCCGGCGACAAAGCGGTCAGCCAGATCATCGAACTCGACATGGCGATGGACCAGCTCGCCTCGGGCAACTTCGTGCTCGGCGAGTATCACTTCACCTTTACGGTGTACGCCGACAGCCAGGAAAAACTCGCCCAGCACCTGGCCATGTCGCGCGCCGAGTTGTCCAACGCCGGCTTCATTTCGGCCAAGGAAGACCTGGCCGTGGCGTCCTCGTTCTACGCCCAGTTCCCGGGCAACTGGAAGTACCGCACGCGCCTGGCGAATGTCAGCTCGCTGAACTTCCTCGGCCTGTCGCCGCTGCATAACTTCGCCACCGGCAAGAAAGAGAACAATCCCTGGGGCGACTGCGTCACCACCTTGCAGACGACCAACGGCCAGCCGTATTACTTCAATTTCCACGCGACCCATCCGGCCGAAAACTCGCTCGGCGAGAAGGCCATCGCCAATACCATGGTGATCGGTAAGTCGGGTACCGGTAAGACCGCGCTGATCAACTTCCTGTTGAGCCAGGTGCAGAAGCTCAAGCCGGTGCCGACGATCTTCTTCTTCGACAAGGATCGCGGCGCCGAGATCTTCGTGCGCGCCTGCGGCGGCAATTATCTCGCCCTCGAGAACGGTCAGCCCACCGGCTTCAATCCGTTCCAGTGCGAAAACAACGAAACCAATACCCAGTTCCTCTCGGATCTGATCAAGGTGCTGGCCGGCAAGACCGTGTATTCGGCACGCGAGGAAGAGGACATTTTCCGCGCGGTCGAGAACATCCTCGACACGCCGCCGCACCTGCGCAGCATGACCAACCTGCAGAAGAGCTTGCCCAACATGGGCGACGACGGTCTGTATGCGCGCCTGCGCAAGTGGACCGCGGGCAATTCGCTGGGGTGGGTGTTCGACAACCCGGTCGATACGGTCAATCTCGAGAAAGCCAGCATCATCGGCTTCGACTACACCGACGTGATCGACAACCCCGAAGTGCGCGTGCCGGTGATCAATTACCTGCTGCACCGCCTCGAAGAGCTGATCGACGGCCGTCCGCTGATCTATGTCATGGACGAATTCTGGAAGATCCTCGACGGCAGCGGCGGCCTGAAGGAATTCGCCAAGAACAAGCAGAAGACCATCCGTAAACAAAACGGTATGGGCATCTTCGCGACCCAGAGCCCGGAAGACGCGCTGGCCAGCGACATCTCGGCATCGCTGATCGAACAGACCGCGACGCTGATCCTGCTGCCGAACCCGAACGCCAGCCGCGAAGACTACATCGAGGGCCTCAAGCTCACCGATGCCGAGTACCAGGTCGTGAAGGGCCTTGACGAGCGTTCGCGCTGCTTCCTGGTCAAGCAAGGCCACTCGGCGGTCGTCTGCCAGCTCAACCTGCGCGGCATGGACGACGCCTTGGCGGTCATTTCCGCTTCGACCGACAACATCGACATCATGCACCAGGTGCTCGAGAAGGCGGCCCACAAGAAGGGCATTACCCAGAACGATCTCGTTCCCGCCGATTGGCTGCAGGACTTTTTCGACAACCGCAAGGGTTCGGGCAAGGGCCCGGCCAAGAAGGCGGTTTCCGATTCCGCCGCGGCCTGAGCCTGGCGAACCGCTTATTCAGCAGTATCTGACGTCAACCATCAGATCAGGAGAAGGAAGATGAAATCGAACATTGCCAAGCAGGCGCGCACTAAGAAGCTGGCTGTCTGCGCACTGGCGTTCAGTAGCGTGATGGCGGCCGGAAGCGTGAATGCGCAATGGGTGGTTACCGATCCTGGTCACACCATACAGAACGTCGTCCAGCAGATCCTCGTCTCGGGCGAGCGTGCCGGCGAATTCGTGAAAGAGTTGGACGAGTGGAAGAAGCAGTACGAACACTTCCAGCAGCAGCTCATCAAGTTCCAGAGCTTTCTGAATAATCCGATCGCCTTGCCGAATTCGGAGCCCTGGGTCGAGTTGAACAAGACCGAGGTCGTCAAGCAGAAGTGCGGCGATGCCGGCGGCAGCCTGCTGGGCCGGCTGATGGACAGCGTCGGCTTACAGCTCAACGGCGATCTGGCCAAGCAGCAGTTGCAGGTGTGCGTAAACATCGAAAGCGCCAAGGTCGACAAGTTCAACTACACCGTCAAGTTCGCTCGCGACTCGGTGCCGCAGATGCAGAGCCTGCTCGGCAAGATCCAGGGACAGCGCGGGACCAGCAGCAGCCAGGGCAACATCCAGGGCGTGGACAGCGAATCGATGCGCCTGGCGAACGACCTGGACATCAAGTACCAGTCCTGGCAGGCGCAAATGAAGACCTACGATGCCTACATCGCCGCGATGATGGACAAGCAGAACACGTTGGCGACGCGCGCGCTCAAGGGCCAGGCGAACCCCCTGGGTCAGGCCATCAGCACCGCGGCCATGGCGGGCGCGCTGCAGTAAGTCGGGCTCATGGATCACTGATCGGCAATGCCAGTGGCAACTATCGGATCGGGAGAGGGAAGATGAAAACGAATGCCAAGCAGGCGTACAAGAAGAACCTTGCGGTTGGCGTCCTGGCGCTGAGCTGTGTCATGACGGCCGGCAGCGTCAACGCGCAATGGGTCGTCACCGATCCGGGTCATATGGCCGCGAATATCGGTCAGCAGATCGCGACCAGCGCCGAGCGCGTCGTAGAGTTCGGCAAGGAAATGGCCGAGTGGAAGAAGCAGTACGACCACTTCCAACAGCAGCTCATCAAGTTCCAGAGTTTCCTGGACAACCCGATCGCCTTGCCGACCTCCGAGCCCTGGCGCGAGTTGGATAAGGCGCAGGTGGTCGAGCAGCGCTGCCGTCAGCCAAGCGGCGGAGGCAGCATTCTCGGCAATCTGATGTCCCGTGTGGGCTTGAACCTCGACGGCGACTTGTCTGAGCAGCAGATGCAGATCTGCGTGAACATCGAGAGCGCCAAGGTCGAGAAGTTCAACTACACCGTCAGGTTCTCGCGCGACACCGTGCCGGAAATGCAGCGCTTGCTCGGCCAGGTGCAGAGCCAGCGCGGGACCAGCAGCGATCAGGGCAACGTGGAAGGCGTGAACAGCGAATCGATGCGCCTGGCGAACGATCTCGATATCAAGTACCAGATGTATCAGGCGCAGATGGGTATCTACGACGCCTATATCGTGGCGATGGTCGACAAGCAGAACACGCTCGCCAAGCGCGGCCTGAAGGGCCAGCAGACGCTGATTGGCTCGGCCTTCAGCACGGCGGTGATGGCAGGGGCTCTGCAATGACAAGGGCGAACGGCGACGTTCGAATCAAGGCCGCTCTCCGCATGCGGATGAGCCGGGCCGGCAACAGCGATTCCAGGGATAGCGGGTGCAGCGATGATTAAGGGATTTAACCTCAGCGGCGGCTGGCTGCCGAACTCCAGTCCACTGGATTGGCTCAACTTGCGCATCGATTCGGTCGGGGATTTTGTTTTCTTCCGTCTGATCCTGACTTATTTGCGTCGCGAGATCCAAAAGTTCGGTCTCGACCTGATGGGCAACGCGATGCAGTGGGTCGGCGGTATCGCGCTGACCTTGATGACCTTGTGGATCCTGTTGCAGGGCTACCGCATCGTTACCGGCATGTCGCGCGAACCGATGATGGCGCTGGTGACCAATTCGTTGCGCGCGACCTTCATCGTCGCGATCGCGACTTCGATGGGCGTGTTCGGAACGGACTTGCACGAGTTCCTGACCGACGACGTCAAGAAGGAAATCAACTGGGTCGTCACTGGCGATCAGAATTCCACCCCGGAGCAACAGATCGACAAGAACCTGGGGTGGATGCAATTGGCCTGGTCGAGCATCGACGCGATGCAGATCGTCAGCGATCCAGCCTTGACCGACGAAAAGACCCGGGCTATGTGGGCGGTCGGTTTCGGCACCGGCGGGCCTGCGATTACTGCGGGTATTTCCCTGCTGCTTTATGAAATTGCGATGGCTTTGTTCATCGGATTGGGACCGATATTCATATTGTGTTTGCTCTTCGACCAGACAAAGCAACTGTTCAGCAAGTGGCTGTACTATGGCATCGGAACCATGTTTTCGATGGCGATGTTGAGTGCGATGGTCGCGATTGCCATGGAGATGGTCGCCAAGGTGGCGGCGGTTTTCTGGGGTACCGCGATAGCCGGTGCGATCCTGGGCCAAAACTTCACCCAGGGCATGTCGAGTCAGGCGTTGCAGCAGGGCGGCTTGGGTTTGATCCTGACGGTGCTCATCATCAGCGCACCGCCGATGGCCGCGATGTTCTTCCAGGGCGTGTTGGGTCAGTTCAGTTCGTACAACCAGTTCCAAGGTCAAACCGGTCAGTCGGGTTCGCCGGGCGCGGGCATTCCGCCGCACTACAGCGGTGGTGGACAGCCGCCGCAGCGGGCCGCCGAATCGCAAGGTAGTCAGTACCACTCACAAATGCAGTCCCAAGCTGCCGCTCCGCGATTCTCAGGCCAGCAGGCTAACGCGGAACCCTCACCGGGGCAGCGCGGGTTGGCAGGTAGCAAGGAATAGGAGCTCTTAGCATGAAAGCAGTCAGCCTCTTGGTACTCACTGGTCTCTCTGCTTTTTTTGCTGGACCTGCTTTGGCGCAATGCCCGGCCGGTATTCCATCAGGAGGGAATCCGTCATGTATACCTCCGAGCGCTTGGCCGCAGAATGCTCCTGCACAGCAGGCGGTCCCCGCGCCTCCGAGCTGGAAGTTGACCTGGGGTGCCATCGCTATCGATTTGGATAGCGGTGATGTAGGAACTGCGGTTGGTAAGCCCAGTAAAAGAAAGGCTGAGCGAGAGGCTTTAGATCGTTGTCAAGCGAGTGGCGCGACCGGTTGCAAGAAGGTTCTGTTCTCTTATCAAAACCAGTGTGCGGTCATCGCTTGGCCCGCCGTCGTAGGCGTCGGTGCAGGAGTTATCGCGCAAAGCGGTGCTAGCGTCGCTGCAGCAAGTGAAATCGCACTAAAAAGATGTGCGGGTACCAGTGTTGGCGACAGCGGGAAATGCCGGATCGTTTATTCTGAGTGCTCTGACCCGGTGCTCGTGTCGCGGTAATTTCGTTCTGAGAGTGGTCGTACTAATAAGTGGCTAAGAAAGCCCGCGTCATCGAGATGCGGGCTTTTTTATTGGTATGTTGCAGTCACGCTCGATGGCTTAGGCGCATAGCGCTGTTCTATTTGGAGACAATGCAATGAAGGCTGCCTGTCTCGTATTACTCGGTGTATTCGCACTTAGCCCCGCTGCGAAGGCTCAGTGTCCAGCCGGTATCCCTGCTGCCGGGAATCCTTCTTGCATCCCTCCGAATGCATGGCCTCAGAACGCGCCTGTACGCCAAGATCCTTCGCCGTCGCGCTGGGAGAGTCGCTGGGGAGCGATCGCGACGGATGCTCCGAAAGCAGTCTTAGGCACCTCGACCGGAATGAAATCCAAGCGGCAGGCGGAAGCGCAGGCACTTTCGCAATGCCGTAAGAGAGGGGGCAAAAATTGCGTCCTGGATGTCTCGTACTTCGATCAATGCGCGATCCTTGTTACGGGCGACAAGAAATACAGCGTTCACACTGCTGCGACTGTCGACAGAGCTTCTGAGCTGGGTATGCGCCAGTGCAGCAATGACGACGTGAACTGCCGTATTCACTACACGAATTGCAGCCCTCCGGAGTTGATGCGATAACCGCATCTTCACGAGTGGTTCGATTTGATGGGGCGAGAAGAGTGACGAGTGCGGGCGAACGTCCTTCTCTCGGTAGGTAAGGAAACAAGGAATGTTGAAATGAAAGTCGCGTATTTATTCGTGGTTCTTGGTATTGGGTTGCTGTGGAACGACGACTCAATGGCGCAGTGTCCCGCAGGCATTCCTTCGGCGGGCAATCCGCAATGCCTTCCTCCGAGCGCATGGCCGCAGAATGCAGCAGCCTCGCGAGCCGTGCCTGCGGAGCCAAGCTGGAAACTGACTTGGGGTGCTATTGCGATTGATCCGATCAGCGGAGATGTAGGCACTTCGGTCGGCAACTTCAGCAGGAAGAAGGCCGAGCAGGAAGCCTTGAAGCGTTGTGCCGCGAGTGGCGCGAGCGGTTGCAAGAAGCTGCTTTTCGCCTATGAGAACCAGTGCGCCGTCATCGCTTGGCCTTCGGTACCGGGTGCAACCATCGTCACGCAAGGCGGTTCTACGATAGAAGTCGCGACAGGGCTCGCGATGAAGAGTTGTATCGGCGACGATGCCAGTAATAATCGCGGGTGCCGTATCGTCTATTCGGAGTGCACCAAACCGGTGCTTGTGCAGTAGCTTTGAAAAGCGTAGCCATGTCGCCCTGCTGGCACGCAATAAGAATTCGCTTAGATGACAGACCGGCTTAGAAAAAGGGCGGTGCCAGACCGTCTATTCGGAATGTTCGGAGCCCGTGCTCGTGCTGCCGTGAGGAATACGAATGGGGCTCGAGAGACCCGATCCGGTCGAAGCGAGACGCTCTAGGTGGCTGTGAACCTTCGACGCTTGATCTGATCTCTGGTCTTGGGTTGGCTGCAGACTCTCCAATGAACAGGGAAGGGTGGGCGCGACCCTCGAGCCCACTCCCACAGGCGACCGACTTTGCCTCGTTCATCGGTTTCACCCCGGCCCGATTCCGTCGGGTCCGCAGGCCGGCCGAGCGCGTTTGCGGCTGTGCTAACCTGCGGTTCTGGGCTGCAAAGGAGTCGCAGTGAAGCCGAATCGAATCATCCTGTTGCTGTTGGCCGTCTCGCTCTGCGCATGCAGCGCGGACTCGGGCCGGGGACAGGCGGACGCGGCGCCAGCGGTCAAAGCACAAGCGCAAACCGACAGCGCTGCGCCTATGGAGAACGCGATGGATAGCAACGCTTCCGAAGCCACGGCCGAAGCGGTCGTCGCCAAGAGTCCGACCCGCTCGTCGACCGAGTTGCAGGCCGCCTTCAAGAAGGACATGGCCTACGCCGATCTTCGCAAGCTGGTGCTCGACGGCGGCTGGACCCCGGTGGTGGAGCCGGCCTGCAAGAAAAATGTGGGCGGCGAAGCTGAAATTTGTGATCAAATTCCCGAATTGGATGCTTGCAGCGGCGACGGCTACTGCATAATGCACTTTGAAAGCGTCAGCAGCGGCGAGAAGTTGGACGTGACGACCTATGGAATGGTCGAGGACTGGAACGTCGCTGGTGAGGATTCGCGCTTGAACGTTACCGAGTGGGGCTTCGCGAAAGCCTCCAAGGGCTGAGGACAGGCCAGGAGGCCGCTCCAGCTCGCAAGAAATCGTGGCGCAGATGCGCCATTGCGGTCCCGGGTCTGCAAGTGCCCGGTCCGTAAAGTCGAAGTCGGCTCCGGCCGGTTTCGCATGGCCTGGAAAGATTCAGGATGAATCGGTTTTCCAGGTAACCATCGACTTACTTGCTTGAGCTGGAGGCTCACTACAATGGGAAACAGACTAGGCGACCTCATCGCGCAAGGTGAGGGCGGATACAACTCATACAATCGCGGAAGCGCGGGCGACGCCCGTGGCGCCACGATTGATTTTTCGCGCATGACCGTCGGCGAGCTGCAAGAAGCGCAGCACCTGCCGCGACGCGATCCCGACCGCCTGTTCGCGGTCGGCAAGTATCAAATCATCCCCGGCACCATGGACGGCGCAGTCCGCGGGCTTCGGCTCGACCCGGACCAGCGCTTCACCCCTGAGCTGCAGGAGCGGATCTTCTCCGATTACCTGATCGTCCAGAAGCGCCCCGACATCCACGGCTACATCACCGGCAAGCCCGGCGTGTCGCTGCACGATGCGCAGGAAGCGATGGCGGCCGAATGGGCCAGCGTGGCCGATCCCGACACCGGCCGCAGCCGTTACGGCGGAATGGGGGGCAATCGCGCTTCCATCTCGGCCGAGCGGGCCGGCGAAGCGCTGCAGGCGATGCGGGCCGAGTACAAGGCCGCGATCGACCAGGGCCTTACGCCGCAAGCCGCCTGGCGGGCCGTCAACGACGCATCCCCGACCCAGGGCCAGACCCAGACGACGCCGCGCGCACCCGAAAGGGATGCGATGGCCGATGGCGTGTTGAAGCGTGGCGAGCATGGCGCGGAAGTGCGCGGCATGCAGGAAACGCTCAACAAACTCGGCTACCGCGACGCGCAAGGGCAGCCGCTCAAGGCCGACGGCGACTTCGGCGATCGCAGCAAGCAAGCGCTGCAGGCGTTCCAGCAGGCCCATGGCCTGAAGGACGACGGCATTGCCGGCCCCAAGACGCTGGAAGCGTTGAAGAAGGCCGAGCAGGCGCCCTTGTTGTCGAATGCGGCGCATCCGGACCATGCGATGTTCAAGGGCGCGGTGGACGGGCTGGAAAAGCTCGGTCCGCAGGCGTTCCACAATCGCCAGGAACTGGAGCGCGCTGCGGCGACGCTGACGTACGAGGCCAAGGTGAGCGGTCTGAACCGGATCGATCACGTGGTGCCGAATGCGGACGGAAGCGGGCTGTTTGCGGTCCAGGGCGGCTTGACCGACCCGGGCAGCCAACGTGCCCACGTCAACAAGGCTCAGGCGGCGAACCAGCCGGTCGAGCAGTCGACGTTCCAGGTCCAGCAGGACGCACCGCAGCAGGCCGCGCCGACGCAAGAGCACAAACCGAAGGTTCTGACCGCCTAAGCATGCGGCGCTCCGTTCGCGCATGCGATCGGAACGCCGTCTTGCTCGGTCGGCGTCGCCTCGTGCCCGTCGTTGCGTGCGCGCAAGCGTGCGTGTCGGCTCAGCGGTGGTCGCGTCCGTTCGGTGGCTCTCAGTTCTTTCGTCGTCGTGCGTGCGCCGGTCCTGCCAGGCCGTCCCGGTCGAGTCCGTGTCAGCGACTTTCTTTCAGCCAGCCGGGCCCGGCCAGCACTGCGAGCGCAGTCTGTTCCGCTGCCGCGTTCGGCGATTGAATGCGGACTCGATTGAATGCCGACTCAATTGAACGCGAATCCAATGGAACTCGGATCCAATGGAACTCGGATCCACCCGCGACACCCCGTTACCTCGATCAGTCAAGGAATTGCTATGAAATCTGTGAATCTCTTGGGCATCGCACTGTTGACCGTGTTGAGCGGCTGCCAGGGCGGCACTGCGGCGAACGGCGAAACGTCGGCAGCGCCGGCGGCCGCGACCACCGCTGCAACCGAGACGGCATCGCAAGCACCGGCCCCGGCAACTGCGGCTCCCGCAGTGCCGGCACCGGCTGCGACCGCAGCGCCCGCCGGCGACGGCCGTTCGCTGTGCGCGGCCGACGAGGACGTGGTGATCTCGTGCACCCTCGCCGGCGCCGAGAAGAAGCTCGCGTCGCTGTGCGCATCGAAGGGCGTGACCGACCAGTCGGGCTATGTCTACTTCGCCCAGGGAACCGCAGGTCATAACGATTACGTTTACCCCGCGGACAAGTCCGCTCCGGCGCGTCGCTTCAAGCGCACGCAACTGGGTTTTGCCGGCAACACCGGCGGTTACGCCTATTCGTTCGAGGACGGCGGCCGCAAGCACATTTTCTACTCGGTGTCCGGCGAAATGGGGCTGGAAGAGCAGGGCGTGATGGTGGTGGCCGACGCGGCCGCGAAGCCCGAGACCGCGCTGAGCTGCGAGAAGGACAGCGTGATCCGCAACGAAGACAACGTCTTGTTCAAGTTCACCCGTAGCTGGGACCGCGACGCGCAGCTCGATAAGCGCGGCCTGCCGCCCAGGAATTAATTCATCGGCCGGACCGGGTCCGGCCGCTATCGAAGATCCATCAAGGAGGAATTATGTCGACCCCAAGCAATCGTGATTTTCTGCTGCTCCGCGCCTATGAAGCGGGCATCCGCGATCCGAAGGAACTGGCCGGGTTCATGGGCCAGATGCAGGTCGAGTCCGGCGGCTTCAAGAGCATGCACGAAGGGCTGGGCTACAGCGGCGAGCGCCTGCTCGAAGTGTTCCCGGGCCGCAACGGCATGGACACCAAGGCCGAGGCCGACGCGATCGTCCGCGGCGGCCGCGATGCGATCGCCAATGCGATCTACGGCGGCGCCTGGGGCCGCGAAAACCTCGGCAACACCGAGCCGGGCGACGGCGCGCGTTTCCACGGCCGCGGCTATGTCCAGCTGACCGGCCGCGACAACTACGAGCGCGTTGCGCGCGAGATCGGCATCGACGTGGTCCGTAACCCGGACCTGGCTTCCGATCGCGAGAACGCGGCCAAGATCGCCGTGCACTACTGGCAGGGCCGGGTGGTGCCGAACGGTCATCAGACCAATGTTCGCGAGGCCACCCACGATATCAACGGCGGCTACAACCACCTCAAGGAACGCCGGGAAGCGGTGGAGCAGTGGGAACGCGCGCTGACTCCGGAAGTGATGGAGCGCTTGGCGCGCGGCGAAGTGGCGCTGCCGGCCGCCCCGGGACAGCGCGATGCGATGGCCGACGGCGTGCTCAAGCTCAACGAGCGCGGCCCGGCCGTGCAGCAGATGCAGGAGCAGCTCAAGCGCCTCGGCGTTCGCGACGCCCAGGGCAACGAGATCAATCCCGACGGTCATTTCGGCGCCCACACCAAGGAAGCGCTGCAGACATTCCAGCGCGAACACGGGCTCAAGGACGACGGCATCGCCGGCAGCAAGACCCTGGAAGCGCTGCGCAACGCGCAGCCGAACCAGCAGCAGGGCGCCCGCGACGGCGCTCAGCCGGCTGCGCAGGATCGCGCCCAGCAGGAGGCCACTCAGCAAGGCCGCGCCACGCCGACGCCGCAGCAGGCCGATCCGGCGCGCGCACCGTTGCTGTCGGATCCGGCGAACCGCGACAACGCGATGTACCGCCAGGCCCTCGAAGGCGTGGAACGCCTGGGCCCGCAGGCCGGCTTCCGCAACCGCGAGGACATGGAACGTGCCGCGGCCAGCCTGACCTATGAAGCGCGGGTCAGCGGCCTGAGCAAGATCGACCACGTCGTGCCGAGCGCGAACGGCACCGGTCTGTTCGCGGTTCAGGGCGAACTCGCCGATCCGGGCAACCACCGCGTGCACGTCGACGGCCGCCAGGCGCGCCAGCAGACGGTCGAGCAGTCGAGCCAGCAATTGCAGCAGGACGTGCAGCAGCAGGCACCGCAGACGCAGGAAGCGCGTCAGCAGCAAGCCAGGCCGATGATGGCCTGACCGAGTGGCCCTTCGCTCCCGCAGGACGCGGGGACGAGGGGCGGTGGGGTCTGGTGCGTCCGCCGCCGATACGGCGGGCGTGCCAGACCGGCTCGTGTAGTGCGCCCCGGGCGGTGTTCGTCGCCCGCGGCTTCAATCACTGGACTTGTTGGACCGGCTCATGACGACGAACCCGTACACCGCATTGCTCGCTGTATCCGCTCTTACTTTCGCGCTGGCCGCGTGCAGCGCCGATCCGGCCGCTAACGCGTCGGTGTCGACGCCGCAGCCGCTGGCCTCGGCGGCGAACGACGGCGTCCCGCGCGACGCCCGGGCCAAGAGCACCGATATCCCGCCGGGTTTTTCTTCCTACGCCTCGGAATCGATCGGCGACAACAAGCAATGCGTGGTCGGTGCGGCGGTCGACGACGACGGCATGAACCAGCGTCCCGTCGCCTACGTGGCCGAGACTTCCGGCAAGGCCTTGTGGACGCGCACCTTGGAGTTGCCGACGCAGACCTACCAGAGCCGCGCGACCCATTGCGTGCGCGAAGCCGATTCGGTGTACGTGCTGTTGCAGTCCGACACCCAGCCGCAACAGGCCTCGTCGCAGACGCTGTTGCGCGTGGTCAGGCTCGCGCTCAGCGACGGCGCGGTGCAAGGCCAGGCGGACGTGCCTGTGCCGGGCGTCAAGGATCCCGTCTCGGCCTGGGTCGAAGAGGGGGCGCAGGGATTGCGCTGGAGCAATGGCGGCCTGATCGTTTCCGGCCAGTACTACCGTCTCGACGACAGCGATCGGCGCAACACGTTCCAAGTGGGACTGAAACCCGATCTGAAGTCGTAGGCGGCAGGTTCGGAGCCTTGCCCTCGATCCGCACGGAAGCGGCAGCAAGGAACCGGGCATGGACCAGGAGCATCAGCAGGGCCACGGAAGGTGGCAGCGGCGCAGGCGCCGCTCGACGGGGGCCGATGGTCGGCCCGCTGCGACAGGCCGTAGTGTTTGGGGAAGCAAGATGAACTGCAAGAAAGTAGTAGTGCTGACGATGCTGGTGTGGCTGGGTGGCTGCGAAGTCGCCTCCAGAGGCCCGGGCGCGACGGCGCCTGCGGATAAAGCCGCGGCCCCGGTCAAGACCGCGGCGGCTGCCGCCGGCAAGACCGGCGTGGCGTGTCCGTCGCAGCAATTCGACGCCTTCCTGGCCGCGTTCATGGACGACGTCGCCATCCAGAAGGCCTTTACCGCAAGCCCGCTGCAGAGCGAGACGGTCGATGCGAACGCCGATCCGGAACCCAGGCCGGTCACGACGATGCTCGACGCAACCGCCTTGCGCTTCCCGGTGATGCCGGGCGCGCAGCAACAAAAGCGCGATGGACTCGTGCTCAGCCAAACCGAATTGAACGGCGACAAGGAAGTGATGCTGGCCAAGCCGGACACCGACTACCAGATGTCGTTCTTCTTCAAAAAGGGCGAATGCTGGACCTTGTACCGCACGCGCGACGACTCCCTGTGAGCGCCGCCCGATGCAAGCCAAGCCCATGAGGAGACGCTGACATGTCGTACCAGGACACCATGAACGTGATCCTGCCGCCGCAACACGGACGCTCGGCGCACATCACCGGCCATTACGGCGAACACCGCGACAACGGCGCCCACGGCGGCTCCGACTTCAACTACGTCGGCGGCCAGGCCGGCGTCAACCTGACCCATCCGACGATTCATTCGCCGGTCGCCGGCACCGTCGAATTCGTCGGCGGGCGCTACGGCACCATCAGCATCCGCGATGCCGAAGGCAACAGCCATCAACTGCTGCATACGCAGAGCCAGTCGGTGGTGGTGGGGCAGCGCGTCGAACCCGGCACCGAGATCGGCACCATGGGCGGCCGTGGCCCGCGTGGTTCCGAGCAGTACGCCCAGCACGTCCATTACCAGATGAAGGACAGCGAGGGCCGCAACCTCAACCCGGAAACCTTCTGGAATCAGCGCCAGACGGTCGGCGCGCGCGGCGGCCAGGCCGCAGCGGACCGGCCTGCGGTCGACGACGGCGTGCTGCGCCAGGGCGAGCGTGGCGCCGACGTCCGCGCGATGCAGGACCACCTCAACAAGCTCGGTTATCGCGACGCTCAGGGGCGGCCGCTGCATGCCGACGGCGATTTCGGCGACCGTACCCGCGAGGCCTTGCTGGCGTTCCAGCGCGACCAGGGTCTGAAGGACGACGGCATCGCCGGCAAGCGCACGCTCGACGCGCTCAAGAAGGGCGAGCCGTCGAACCTGTTGTCGAACCCGAACAACCCGCATTACGCGATGTACCAGCAGGCGCTCGGCGGGCTGGAAAAACTGGGGCCGCAGGCCGGCTTCCGCGGCCGCGAGGATCTCGAGCGCGCCGCGGCGAGCCTGACCTACGAGGCGAAGGTGAGCGGTCTGAACAAGATCGACCATGTCGTGCTCAGCACGAACGGCAACGGTCTGTTCGCGGTGCAGGGCGGGCTCAACGACCCGGCCCATCACCGCGTGTTCGCCAACAAGGACATCGCGATGAACCAGTCGCTCGAGCAATCGACCCAGAAACTGCAACAGGATCTGCCGCAGCAGGCCCAGACCGCGCAACAGCAGGCCCAGGAACCGCGTCAGCAACAACAGCCGCCGAGGATGCACACGATCTGAGGGCGGGCAGGGCCGATCCGCGCCCCGCATCGGCCCTGCCGCCATCGATCCCCACGCTCCTCGCAAAGAACCCCCGCAAGAACCCCCGCAAAGATCGCCATGCACCGATCGCCACGCACAAGGAAGACAGGCATGAATCTCCCCCGGTTTCTGGTAATCCCGTTGACCCTGGCGCTCGTCGCTTGCGGCGCGAGCTCCGGCGACGCCGAGCAGTCGGAATCGCCGTTCAAGGAACTCGAAGGCGCGAGCCCGAATGCAGTGCCCGCAACGCCGGCGGTCGGCGCGACGGCGACGCCCTCGACACCCGCTGCGGCGGCCCCGGCGGCTGCGGCCGCGTGCCCCGCGCAGGGTTTCGACGATTTCCTCAAGGCCTACGCACGCGATGCGCAGACCAAGACCCGTTTCACCTTGCCGACGGTCAAGGTCGTCGACCTGGTCGACGTCGGCGAAGACACCCAGCAACGCACCGAGCAGGTGCCGGGCAAGGACTACACCGGCTTCAACCTCGCTTATCGCGACGACGGTTTCCATGTCGTCGACAGTGCCGGCGCGGTCGATCCCAAGCCGGTCGCGGTAGAGGTCAAGGCCGAGCCGGCCGACGCCTATTTCGTCCGCTACCAGTACGGCATGTCGGAAGGTAATTCGTACCGCTTCGTCAAACAGGAAGGTTGCTGGTTCCTCGCCGAGGACCCGGAACCGTCCGCCCCCTGATCACGAGTTCAGCACCCTCTCAATCACTCAATGGAAGGACTCTCATGAGCCGCTATCGCATTACGGAAAGCGTGGGCCGCCGCGTCGAGCACGTTCACAGCTACGACGACCTCGACATCCATCACCCGAGCCGCAACGCGCGCGGCCTGCAGACCGGCCGCGACGCCGACTTCGAGCACGGCCGCGACCATGCGCGCGTCGACGGCGAGTTCGAGGAAATCCGCCGCACCAACGACGGCCGCACCCTGGTCAAGAAAGACTTCATCCTCAGCCAGGACAGCCCGGGGCGGGTGCAGATTCCGGCGCCGGTCGAAGGCTATGTGCACTACCTGCCGAACGACCCCACCGCCGCGCTGCGCATCTACGACCGTCCGCACGATCAGCCCGGCGCCAAGCTGGTGGGTCAGGTCCTGCACATGGACCCCCACTCGTTCAAGCTCAAGGAAGGCGCGCACGTGCAATACGGCCAGCCGCTCGGCGCGATGTCCGACACCGGCACGCCCGGTTCGGTGCACGCGCACGTCGAAGTCGAGGCCGATCAGTTCAAGCGCTATATCCAGGACATCGACCGTGGCGTGATCACCCCGGACCGCTATCCGGCCAAGAACGGCCAGACCGCCGAAGCGCCGGCGCGCGAGGAGGTGCATCGCGAAGCCGGGCATCGCGAAGCGACGCCGCGTCCGGCCAGCCGCGGCGCCGCTGCCGACGGCGTGATCCGCGAAGGCGAACACGGCCGCGACGTGCGCCTGCTGCAGGAGCAGTTGAACAAGCTCGGTTACCGCGACGGCCACGGCCATGCGCTGAAGTCCGACGGCGATTTCGGCGATCGCACCCGCGAAGCGGTCAAGGCTTTCCAGCATGCGCACGGCCTCAAGGACGACGGCATCGCCGGCCCGAAGACGCTGGAAGCGCTGAAGAAGGCCGGCGAGGCGCCGTTGCTGTCGAATCCGGTGCACCCGGACAACGGCATTTACCGCCAGGCCGTGGCCGGGTTGGAGAAGCTTGGGCCGAACGGCGGCTTCGGCAATCGCGAACAGATGGAGCGCGCCGCCGCTGCGCTGACCTATGAAGCGAAGGTCAGCGGCTTGACTGCGATCGATCACGTCACCCGCAGCGCGAACGGCAACGGCCTGTTCGCGGTGCAGGGCGAACTCAACGATCCGAGCCAGAACCGCGTCCACGTGGAAAAGAAGTACGCGGCCGAGCAGCCGGTCGAACGCTCGACCTTCCAGGTGCAACAGGACGCACCGACGCGCGAGCAGGCCCTGGCGCCGCAGAAGGAAGCTCCGAGGATCCAGATGGCTTGACCCTGGGCCGGCGCACAACTCTGGTGGAGGAGAGCGCCGATCCGGATCGGGGACATCGCAGGCAAGGGAATGCGTTGCAACCACTGCGATGTCCGGACAGGGACGTCGTCGCTTCGCCCGCAGGGGCGGAGCGGGCAGGGCAGGCTCGATCGCTAGGGAGATCGAGCCTGTCGCTGCCGCTTTGCCGGCCGCCCGCGATCGGGCGGGCGGACACGGCCGGCCGGCGACGGCGAGGCCGGGATGCCAATGTTTCTAACCAGGCCGGGCTGCGCGCACCGGCCCGGGCGCCTCGCCCTTGTGGGGTTTCCGCTATTGCGCGAGCATGACGATTCGGTTCCGGCCGGAGGTGCAACGATGAACGGAAGCACTCAGGAACAGCAATTGAAGGTCGACGGCCAAGCCACGACCCAGACGCTGGACGACATGCGCCGCGCCGAGCAGCGCTCGCTGCTCAGCAGCCCCAGCCATCCGCATCACGACCTGTACTCGCAGGTGCGCGTCTGCCTCGACAAGCAGGACATGGGGCTCAAGGACTACTCCGGCGACCAGCGCGACAACCTGGCCGCGGCCCTGGCCCTGGAAGCGCGCACCGGCGGCCTGCGCAGCGCCGATCACGTGGTGCTGAGCAAGGACGGTTCGCGCGCGTTCGTGATCGAGGGCGAGCTGGATTCGCCGAGCCGGCGCATGAGCTATGTCGACACCGCCCAGGCGGCGGCGCAATCGATGGAACGGAGCAGCCAGCAGCTGGCCCAGCTCAATCGCGAACAGGAACTCCAGGACCAGCAACGGCAGGACGAGCGCCAGGCCGAACGTCAGGCCGAGCACCGCGGCGAACGCGAGCCGTCGCTGGCCCGTGCCCTGTTCAAAGACAAAGACTGAAACGCCCGCGCCGCCATAGAGCGCGCGAAGGCATCGGAGGCCTGCAATGAACGAATACCGTCATCACATCCTGACCCGCGGCCGCTACCAGATCGTGGCCCTGACCCCGGACCCGCAGTTCGAGAGCGACGACATCTACGCTTACGCGGTGATGTCCTCTTCCGGGCTCAAAATGCGTCAGGAACTGACCCTGACCGACGCCCGCAACTGGCTGGAATTCTGGATCGAGCAGGAAAGGGCCTCCAGCGGAGGCTCGTCGCCGGATATGATGGAGTCATCGCCTCCGGGGGAGCCTTCCAGGCTGCAGGCCGCCCGCAAGCGACGCTGACCGACAGCGGGTTCGGGGAAACCAAGCAGGAAACATGACGTGAAAGGGAAGCTGATTTTTGCCCTGGCGGTACTGGTACTCGTACTGGCCGCGGGGACGTATCTGTCGGGATACGTGACGTTGATGTTGATGAAGATCGACACCAGTGCGCTGAAGTGGACCACCTACCTCGATTACCTCAAGGTATTGGACGTCCCGCAGTACAAGCCCTACGTGGGCAAGATCAAGGCCGGCGGCTTCATCGGCTATGGCCTGCCGATGGTCGGCTATCTGATCCTGACCGTGCTGATGCTGAAGCCGAAGAAGAAGTCGATGCACGGCGACGCGCGTTTCGCGCGCTCCGGCGACCTGTCGGCCAAGGGCATGTTCAAGTCGACCCCCACCAGCATCGTGGTCGGTAAGTTCAACGGCCAGCTGGTGCAACTCAGCGGCCAGCAGTTCGTGATCCTCGCCGCGCCGACCCGTTCGGGCAAGGGCGTCGGCATCGTCATTCCGAACCTGCTGAACTACCAGGGCTCGATGGTCGTGCTCGACATCAAGCAGGAAAACTTCGACCTGACCAGCGGCTGGCGCGCCGAGCAAGGGCAGGAGATCTTCCTGTTCAACCCCTTCGCCGAGGATCGCCGCACCCATCGCTGGAACCCGCTGACCTATGTGTCCAGCGATCCGGCGTTCCGCGTCTCAGATCTGATGAGCATCGCCGCGATGCTGTATCCGGATGGCTCGGACGACCAGAAGTTCTGGGTCAGCCAGGCCCGCAACGCCTTCATGGCCTTCACCCTGTACCTGTTCGAGGCCTGGGAAGACGCCAAGAAGGTCGGCTTCCCGTTCGGCACCATCCCGACCCTGGGCGCGGTGTACCGCCTGTCTTCGGGCGACGGCAAGACCGAGCTCAAGCCGTTCCTGCAGGGCCTGTCGCAGCGGCCCTTCCTCAGCAGCAACGCCAAGTCGGCGTTCGCCAACATGCTGTCGCAGGCCGACGAGACCTTCGCCTCGATCCTCGGTACTTTCAAGGAACCGCTCAATCCCTGGATCAACCCGGTCCTGGACGCGGCCACCAACACCGACGATTTCCTGCTGACCGACCTGCGCAAGAAGAAGATGACGATCTACGTCGGCATCCAGCCCAACAAGCTGGCCGAAAGCCGTCTGATCGTGAACCTGTTCTTCAGCCAGATCATCAACCTCAACACCCGCGAGCTGCCGCAGAACAACCCTGAGCTCAAGCATCAGTGCCTGTTGCTGATGGACGAGTTCACCTCGATCGGCAAGGTCGACATCATCGCCTCGGCGGTGTCGTACATGGCCGGCTACAACCTGCGCCTGTTGCCGATCATCCAGAGCATGTCGCAGCTCGACGCGACCTACGGCAAGGACATCTCGCGCACCATCATCACCAACCACGCGCTGCAGATCATCTACGCGCCGCGCGAGCAGCAGGACGCGAACGACTATTCCGATATGCTCGGCTACACCACCGTGCGCAAGGAGAACATCACCCGTGGCCGCGAAGTCTCGCGTAGCGAGTCGGAAGAGCGCCGCGCGCTGATGCTGCCGCAGGAGCTCAAGGCGATGGGCTTCGACAGCGAGGTGTTCCTGTACGAAGGCATCCCGCACCCGGTGAAGTGCGACAAGATCAAGTACTACCAGGACAAGCTGTTCACCCAGCGCCTGTTGCCGAAGGTATCGGTGCCGGTGCTGGACATCGGCACCGGCTGAGCCGGATGAGTCGTGCGTCGCGTTGCCGGGCTCCGGCCCGGCAACCGGCGCGGCTTCGCGGGCATAATGTCCGCAGACCCCCTGTTCGGTAGCTCGTATGCGCGACCTTCGCATCTCGCTCGTCCAAGGCGCCACCCGCTGGCACGACCCGGCCGGCAACCGCGATTACTACGGCCATCTGATCGCTTCGCTGCGCGGCATCACCGACCTGGTGCTGCTGCCGGAGACCTTCACCAGCGGCTTCAGCAACGACGCCATCGGCGACGCCGAGACCATGGACGGGCCGACCGTGAGCTGGATCCGCGAACAGGCGGCCAAGCTCGGCGCCGCGGTCGCCGGCAGCGTGCAACTGCGCACCGACGACGGCGTGTTCAACCGCCTGTTGTTCGCCACGCCCGACGGCGAGTTGCAAACCTACGACAAGCGCCATCTGTTCCGTTACGCCAAGGAACACGAACGCTATGCCGCCGGCCGCGAGCGCCTGACGGTGGAATGGAAGGGCTGGCGGATCTGCCCGATGGTCTGCTACGACCTGCGTTTTCCGGTGTTTTCGCGCAACCGTTTCGACGTCGAGCGCCCCGGCGCGCTCGATTTCGACCTGCTGCTGTACGTCGCCAACTGGCCGGCGGCGCGCGCCTACCCGTGGAAGACCCTGCTGCGCGCGCGCGCGATCGAGAACCTGTGCTACGTCGCTGGGCTCAACCGCGTCGGCAGCGACGGCAACGGCCTGAGCTATTCCGGCGACAGCGCGGTGATCGATTTCCTCGGCCACCCGATCAGCGAATGCACCGACGAGGAAGTGGTCGTGACCACGACCCTGCAGGCGGCGGAACTGGCGGCGCACCGCGAGCGTTTCCCGGCCATGCTCGACGGCGACAGCTTCGAACTGCGCTGAGTATCTCGAGCGTTGCGGCGCCGCTGCCGCTGCTCTTGGGTAGGAGCGGCGCAAGCCGCGACTGCGCAGCTGGCGGTTGCGACGCCTCTTACCGCAGAGCGGTGAGGCAACATCTAAAGCTTCCGTCCGCTGACGCGGCCGGGTTACTTTCTTTTGCTGGCCCAAAAGTCCGTCTGGATTCCCTTCGGTCAAAGCTGACCAAAGGGAGGCCTTCCTTGACGAAGCTCTCCTGCGAGTTCATGGCTTACGCCGGGATTTTTCGATAGGACATCCTTGTCCTATCGAGTCATTCCTTTTTAAAGGCTGGGCGCACGTCCTGTGCGCCGCCCTCCGGGTCTCCAGGTGTTCTCTCAAGTTCGGAGCTGCGCCAACCTTTAACAGCAACAGCAACAGCAACGGCAACGGCAACGGCAGGAGCAGCTCGGGCAGGCCGTCGCTCCTGCCCTGGCGCGAGCACGCCGCTTCGTTGGATAAGGGACGGCAGCGTTCAGCGCAGGCGGTCGTGGACCTGCAGGCCCTGGCTCGGGTCGGCGGCGTCGTAACGCACGGTGACCTCGCGATCGGGTTCGCCGTCGCGCCCAGGACGCAGCAAGGACACGCGCAGCGAGCCATCGGCGGCGACGACACGCTCGCCCGCTTCGATCGACTGCAGACAGGAGGCGATGCGGTAGGCGTCGTGCTTGCGCACCTGCAGTGCGGCATCGAGCGCCAGCCAGACCAGGTCGGTCTCGATGCCGGCGCCGCAATGGCCCTGCGTGCGGTCGCTGCGGCTGGCGGTGTCGACCTCGATCAACAGATAACGCAGTTCGGCCGGGCCGTGGCCGGAGTCGGCCAGCAGCGCGCGCCGCTCGACGACGCCGTCGACATCGGTGATGCGCGCGAGCTTGAGCGGTTTGCGCCTGGCGCCGTCGACCAGCAGTAAGTCCTGCTGGCGCGAGTCGATCTCGACCTGCAAGGCGGCCGCAGCGGGCGCAGCCGTCGCGTCCCCGTAGGCCAAGGCGGCGGCCAACAGACAGGCGAGCGTAGCGGGCAGGGCAGACAGGGTCATGCGGCCACTGTACGCCGGCTCGCAGGTGTCGAGCGCGCCGTGGCGCATGTTCACAGGCTTTCCGAAGGCCGCGATGCGGCGGCCTCGTCCGGTTCGCGGTTGCCGCGTTTGTGGAAATAGACCTGTTCGGCGGCCCAACGCAGTGGCGCCGAATGCAACAGCAGGTCGAACGGCCAGTCGAACTGGAAATGATCGAAGGCCCAGCGCAGCGCACGCTTGCGGCGGAAGCGCGGGGCGCTGTCGCGGGCGACCGATTCCGGCGCCGGGCCCTGTCCGAGCGCGTGCAGGGCGATTGCCTGGCCCAGGGTTTCGCCGTGCGCCCAGGCCGAGTGGATGCCGCCGGCGGTGACCGGCGAGACGATGCCGGCGGCGTCGCCGGTCAGCATCACGCCGTCGCGGGCGAGCGGAAACACCGGGCCGCCGCAGGGGATCAGGCCGGCGCGGGTCGCCGCAGGCTGCACATCGGCGTCAAGGCCGACCACCGAACGCACGCGCTGCAGGAAGCCGTCGATGTCGGGCACGCGCGCGCGTTCGGGGTCGTGGCGCACCGCCAGGCCGGCCTGGACGCCGGTCGGGTTCTGCGCCACCCAGCCGATGTAGCCGGGCGCGTAGCGCTTGCTGACGAAGCAGTGCAGGGCGCCGGACTCGGGCAGGGCGGCACCGGGAAACTCGTACTCGATGCCGTAGAGGAACTCGCGCGTCTGGCCCAGTCCGGTGCGCTCGGCGACGCGCGACTTGGCGCCGTCGGCGCCGACCAGGAAACGGGTGCGGCCCACGCCTTCGATACGCCAGCCGTCGTCCTCACGCTCGGCCTGGGTGAAGGAGGTACCGAGGCGCAACTCGACGCCGTGGCGGACCAGCTCCTGAGTCAGCCAGCGCATCAGCCGCGGCGTGTCGGTGGTCAGGAAGTAATAACCCGGTGCACTCAAGGCCATGCTGCGCAGGCGCGGCGAATACAGGCGCACGCGTTCGACGCGGTGCAGGCAACCGGCCGGCGCGCGGCTCAACCAGGTCTGTTCGGCGGCTTCCTTGACCACGATGCCGGTGGTGCGCAATTTCTCGCCGGGGTCGCGCTTGCGTTCGAGCACCACCACGCGCAGGCCGGCGCGCGCGGCGGCCAGGGCGCAGGCGGCGCCGGCGAAGCTGGCGCCGACGACGACCAGGTCGCAGTCGTAGGCTTGGGGGTCGAGGTTCATTCCGGTTTCTCGTGGGGAGACCGGTGCAGTCTGGGCAGGCTCGACGAAGCCCGTATGGGGTCTGTGTGAAGTGAGTCGAGCCTGTAACGGGGTTCACGCGCGACGCGTGACGCGTGGCCCGTTCTGCTCGGCCTTTCGCTCAGCGATTCGCGGCCGACAAGGCCTCGATGGTCAGCGCGAGGCCGTTCAGGGCGTCCTGCGCAGCGGCGGGATCGGCGGCAGCGCGCACGATCGCACCGTCGAAGGCCTGAGCGATCGCGCCGGCGCGCGCATCGCGTTCGGCCGACGCCGGCAGCAGCGCGGCGATGCGTTCGGCGAGTTCGCGTTTGTGCCGGCGCGAGCATTCCACCGCTTCGGGCAGCGTCGGGCCGATCTCGGCCACGGCATTGATGAAGGCGCAGCCGCGGAAATGCGGGTGGGCGAACCATTCCGCCAGGGCCGGCACCAGTGCCTCGGCGCCGCGTTCGGGCGCGGCGCCGCGGCGCTGCAAGGCCGCATCGAACCAAGTCATCCAGCGCTCGTGGCGGTAGTGCAGGAACGCCAGGATCAGGGCGTTCTTGCTGGGGAAATGCCGGTACAGCGTGACCTTGGTGACGCCGGACTCGGCGATCACCCGGTCGATGCCGGTGGCGCGGATGCCTTCGAGATAGAACAGATCGTGGGCGGTCTGCAGGATCCGCTCGCGGGCGGGCACTGGCTGGGCAGGCGAAGCGGCTTTGCGGTTCATGGCGCGATGGTAGACCGATTCGTCTACCGGCGCCAATCGTGTAGACAACTCTGTCTACATGAGGTAATTTTACCGTGTAGACCGATCTGTCTACATAAATTCTTATCCAAGTAGACTAATTCGTCTACATGCGCTCTGGAGCCGTCCTCATGCATACCCGTCCGCCCTTGCCGCCGTTCACCCGCGACAGCGCCATCGAAAAGATCCGCCTGGCCGAAGACGCCTGGAATTCGCGCGACCCGGCCCGCATCGGCCAGGCTTATTCGGTCGATACCCGTTGGCGCAACCGCGCCGAATTCGTCGACGGCCGCGAAGCCGCGGTGGCCTTGCTCGAACGTAAGTGGACCCGCGAGCTCGACTACCGCCTGATCAAGGAACTGTGGGCCTTCGACGGCGCTCGCATCGCAGTGCGCTTCGCTTACGAATGGCGCGACGATTCCGGGCAATGGTTCCGCAGCTACGGCAACGAGAACTGGGAGTTCGGCGACGACGGCCTGATGGCGGTGCGTCTGGCGAGCATCAACGACCGGCCGATCGCGGCGAGCGAACGCAAGTTTCATTGGCCGCAGGGCCGGCGTCCCGACGATCACCCGGGGCTCAGCGAGCTGGGGCTGTAAGACTGATCGTCGTCGGCCTCAGTCGACGACGATCAGCTCGATGCCGAGACGCAGCAGCCCCTGGCTGTATTCCGGGCTGATGCTGGAGTCGGTGATGATGGTATGCACGCATTCCAACTGGGCGATGCGATGCAGGCCGACGCGGCCGAACTTGGACGCGTCGGTCAGCACGATCACCTTGCGCGCGCGTTCGACCATGCGATGGTTGAGGCTGGCTTCGCCTTCGTGATGCGTGCTCAGGCCGAACTGCAGGTCGAGGCCGTCGACGCCGAGGAACAGCGCATCGAAGCTGTAGCTGGTGAGGCTGGCCTCGGCCTGCGCGCCCTGGAACGACAGCGACTGCTTGCGCAACAGGCCGCCGGTCAGCATCACCTCGACACCCGTCGCGTTGGCCAGTTCCCAGGCGATATTGAGGCCGTTGGTCATCACCGTGACGCCCTCGGCGTGGCGCAGATGGCGCGCCAGGGTCATGGTGGTGGTGCCGGAATCGATGATGACGTTGTCGCCGGCCCGGATCAGCTGCGCCGCGCGGGCGCCTATCGATTCCTTCAAGCTGCTGTTGAGGCTGTCCTTCTGATGGATGTCTTGTTCCAGCGGCGGCGTGCGCACCAGGGTGGCGCCGCCGTGGTTGCGCTTGGCCAGGCCCTGCGACTCGATCTGGGCCAGATCGGCGCGGATCGTCACCGTGGACACGCCCATCGATTCGGCCAGATGCGCGACGTGCACGCTGCCGTGCTTGACCAGCATCTGCAGGATCCGTTCGCGGCGTTGTCGGGTGTTTCGCATCGGTCTTTCTCGGTGCAGCACGGGGCGGAAGCGGATGGCGTCAGCGCTGCGGCGTGTCGTCCTGCGTCGGGGTGTGGGCGCGGCGGCGATCAGTGCGGGGCATAGCCGGGATGGTGCCACCTTTCGGCACGGGTTGCGGGCCGGCCTGCGCAGGCCGGCTTCGCGGAACCCCGGGCGCATGGCGCATGCACGAGACCTTCGCATGTCGATGTCTCCGGCGCGCCTGCGGGCTCGAAAACGAAAACGCCGCCATCGCAGGCGATGACGGCGTGGTGTGCGAGCTTCGATGAAACCGTCGCATCCGGGCGGCGGCCCCCAGGAAGCGAGCCCTGGTTCGGGGGGTCAGGGGCTCAGGGGTTCAAGCGCCACTTCTGATAGCCGTTGCCGAGGCAGGTATAGACGCGCAGATAAGCGCCCTGGGCGGCGTTGTTGAGCGGGTCCAGGCAGGTGCCGCTGGCGACGTTGTACAGCCCATCCGAGCCCGGCATCGGCATCCAGCGTTGCGCCGAGCCGTTGCCGCATGCCGCGAGCCGGACGCTGCCGTCGCTTTCCGCCTGCAGGCACTGGCTGCGGCTGCGCATCATCATGCGGAAGCCGTCGTCGCGTTCGATCAGTTGGTTGTTGTTGCTCGCGCAGCTCCACAATCCGGCCTGAGTGCCGCCGGCCAGGGTATCCAGGCAATAGCCGCTGTAGGTGTTGAGCAGCACCTTCGGCGAACCGAGCGTGCCGAACTTGTTGTCGGCGGCGATGCAGTCCTGCTCCGCGGTACAGGAGGCGCGGGCGATCGATTCGCAGTTGCCGTAGGTCTTGCTGGTGCTGGTCGATGGCGCGACCGCGCCGTTCTCGGCGCTGGGGCGGAAGAACACCGCACTCGTCGCCGGCGCGGCCGCGCAGCTTTCCAGTTGATCGGTGCCCTGGGCGAAGTTCTCCAGGAACTCGACGGTCTTCTCGTTGAGGCCGCCCCAGGTCTGCGGCACTTGGATGCTGGCGACCTTGCGGCGCGCAGCGGTCGCGACATCGGTGATGTAGGCGCTCCAACTGCCGGGAGCTTCGCTGACGATGCGGATCTTGTACTTCTTGCCCTGCACCCAGGGATAAGCGACCCAGCACTGCACGCCGCTGCCTTCGTGGGAGAAATGGCTGCACAGGGTGCCGCTTTCGGCGACCCAGCCGGTGGCCTGCCAGATCGAGAAATTCAGTGCCTTGTCGGCATTGCTGCGTTGTTGCAGGCCGACGTAGCCGCCGTCGCCGTTCTTGAGCGCGAACTGATGCGCCCAATAGGTGCGCCCGTTGTAGCCGGGCTCCTGGGTGATGGCGATGCTGAAGTCCATATCCAGGTAACCGCCGGGCTGGCTCGGCCAAGTGCGGTCTATCGCGACCATGCCGCCGGCGACGACCGCCGCGGCGGTGCCGTGCAAGGTCAGACAAAGCAGTAGCAGGACGATCTTCGCGTAGCGCATACGGACTCCTATCGACGACGGGTTGCGGACTGCCCATGGCGAGATCTCGGCTTCGTCATGGACGTATCGGGTCCAGGCCGCGATGCTTGCGGCGTGCCTGGCGTATTGCTCGGATTCGATGGATCGGCAGGAACGATTCGGGTTCGGTCCTCGGCTTGGCCGGCGAGGGCGATCGCCGCTTCGATCGCCCTCGCCGAAGGCGTCGATTCGCGTCCTGGGGAATGCGTGTCCTGTGTTGCGGATGTCGCGACTCGGCGATTGAGCATGAGCCGCAGGGGGGCGTCAATAACCGCGTCGGAAACGAAAGTTCCTTGTTTTTTAGGGTTTCGTTGCAGGTTTTTCGGCGAGCAGATCGAAACGAAACGTCGCATCGCGAACAGGTTTCGTAATCGGCTTTCGACACTGCCGATAGCGTGATGGAGGTGGCGGTACGGATGCGATTGCGCGTGTTTTCAGCGTCAATGGCCGGCAAGTGCGTCGGTTTAATGTGCTATCTGAATCGGCGCGAGTTCCTTCGGAACTGCGTCGTGAAAACAACGCGGACGGTGGATTTGCTGCGAACGCATATTCGATAGCGCGGACAGACGCCTGGATCGGAGGTGTTGTCGGGATCGTAGAAGTAGGGCGGAGTGATCGCGGGCGAAGCGGTTTCGATGCAAGCGGTCGTCGCGTGACCGCGGCTCGCGACCGCAGGAAATCCCCGTGGGACGCCGCTCCTGCTCTCGAAGCGATTCGGCGGGTGCGCGGCGAACAGCCGGGCGCGCACAAAAACAAAGGGCGCCGAAGCGCCCTTTGTCGTGTCTTGCTTCAGCGTTGCTGACGTCTGGGTTCAGACGCCGCCGCGCGGACCGCGGCCGCCGCCGGGGCGGCCACCGCCACGCGGGCCACCGGGACGCGGACCGCTCGGGCGGGCTGCGCCACCGGGACGCGGTGCGCCGCCGGGACGGGGCGCGCCACCCGGACGGGCATTGCCGCCGGGACGCGGGCCGGCACCGGGGCGGGCGCCCGGACCGGGCTTGCCGCCGGCCGGACGCGCATTGCTGCGCGGACGTTCGCCGCCGTAAGGATTGAAGCTGCCGGGGTTGGCGTGGTCGGACGGGAAGCTCGGCGCATTGCCGGGGTGACCGTAGGGACGCGGAGCGCGCTGGCCCTGACCTTGGCCTTGACCCTGGCCGCCGCCGCTGCGGCGCTCGCCGCCGTAGGGCGTGTTGCCGTTGCGCTCGCCGCCGAAGCCGCCGCCACCGGGGCCGCCGCCGTGCGGACGACCGCGACCGGCGCCTGCACCGGCACCCGCGCCGGGACCGCGTGCGCCGCCCGGCTTGCCGGCGTAGGGCTTACGGCCCTGGCCGTCGGGATTGCGGTGGCCGCTCGGGCCGGTCTCGACGCCATCGGGCACGTACCAGGTACGGAACGCGGCCGGATTGCCGTCGGGCAGGGGCTTGGGACCCTTTTCCTTGCGCTGCTTGAACGGCTTGTGCGACTGGTTGGCCGCGGCTTCGCCGCTGACCGTCAGGCCACCGTGCTTGCGCGGACCGCCGCGGCCGCGACCGCCGCGGTCTTCGCGGACATGGTCGAAGCGGCGCAGCTCGCGGCCTTCGTCGGCGGTGTTGTGGCCGCCGACGTAGCCGTGCGAACGCTCGCCGGACAGGTGCACGGTCGACTTGGCGGCCTTGCGCTGGCCGATCACCGGCTGCAGGGTCAGCGCCGAAGGCGTGCCGTCTTCCAGGCCGAGGTCGCCGCGCAGGGCGTCGACCTTGTCGCCGACCAACTCCTGCGAGTGGCCGCGCAGCAGTTCGCGCGGCAACGACACGGTGCCGTAGCGGATGCGCTTGAGGCGGCTGACCTGGCAGCCCTGCGATTCCCACAAACGGCGCACTTCGCGGTTGCGGCCTTCCTTGACCACGACGCGGAACCAGTCGTGCGAATCGCTGCCGCCGATGCGTTCGATCTCGTCGAACTTGGCCGGGCCGTCCTCGAGAGCGACGCCGCGGGCGAGGCGGTCGACGAGATTATCGGGAACCTGCTCCTGGCCTTCCGGTGCGCGCACGCGGCAGACGTACTCGCGCTCGACCTCGAAGGAGGGATGCATGAGCGCGTTGGCGAGTTCGCCGTCGGTGGTCAGCAGCAGCAGACCGGTGGTGTTGATGTCGAGGCGGCCGATCGCGATCCAGCGCGCGCCCTTCAGAGCGGGCAGGGAATCGAAAATGGTCGGACGGCCCTCGGGGTCTTCGCGCGTGGTCACTTCGCCTTCGGGCTTGTTGTACATCAGCACGCGCGAGGGCTCGGTCAGGGCGCTGGCGATGAAGCTGCGGCCGTCGAGTTCGATCTTGTCGCCGCCCTTGATGCTCATGCCGACCTGTGCGGTCTCGCCGTTGACCTTGACCAGGCCGTCGGCGATGCGCTGCTCGAGCGCGCGGCGCGAGCCCAGGCCCGCTTGCGCGAGGACCTTGTGCAGGCGTTCTTCCAGACGCGGCGCCTCGGCGGTGGCGCCGGCATCGCTGCCGCGCTTCAGTGAGAGCTTGCGGCGGTTTTCTTCAGTCATTTCTGTTGCTCCGGCCGGTCGTCTTCGGACTCGGCCTCAAATTCCGGAACGGTCGTCGTCTCGACGGCGTGTTGGTCTTGCTCGTGATCGTTCGCGTCCGCCGCGCGCTCGCCCGGCGCGGCTTCGGGGTCGTCCGAAAGGACGGTTGTATCGGTGTGGGTATCGGTGTCGCTATCGGTATCGCTGTCGGCGTCGGCGCTGGTGTCGGCGCCGGCGTCGTCGGATTGGGTGTGGGCTTCGTCGCCGTCGACGCTGTCGTCGGCGCCGTCGTTCGAGTCGCCCGATTCGGTGGACCCGGCGACCGAGTCGCCGTCGTCCTCGCCGGCTTCGGCATCGTTGCTGGCTTGATCGAGGCTGGTTTGATCGAGGCCGGTCTTGTCGTCGTGGCCGGTGGCGATGCCGCCGGCGGCGATCGCTTCGCCGTCGAGCGGCAACTGCGGTTCGAGCTCGCCGATGTCCTTGAGTTCCGACAGCGGCGGCAGTTCGTCCAGGCGCTTGAGGCCGAAGTAATCGAGGAAGGTCTTGGTGGTGCCGAACAGAGCCGGCTTGCCGGGGACGTCGCGGTGGCCGACGACGCGGATCCACTCGCGCTCTTCCAGGGCCTTGATGATGTTGCTGCTGACCGCGACGCCGCGGACCTGTTCGATCTCGCCGCGGGTGATCGGCTGGCGGTAGGCGATCAGCGCCAGGGTCTCGAGGGTGGCGCGGGTGTAGCGGGTCTGGCGTTCGGTCCACAGGCGCGCGACCCAGGCATGGACGTCGGCCTGGACCTGGAAGCGGAAGCCCGAGGCCAGCTCGACCAGTTCCACGCCGCGCTCGGCGCAGCCCTCGCGCAGGGTCTCCAGCGCGGTCTCGACGCTGTCGGCCGGAGCCGGCTGGTCCTCGGGGAACAGGGCATGCAGCTGCGCCAGCGTGAGCGGCTGGTTGGCCGCGAGCAAGGCGGCTTCGACGATGCGGGTGACGAGGAGTTGGTCCATGGAATGCGTCTGAATCGTTGCGTTGGCGATCGGCCCTGGAGCCTGTGGGAATCGGTGCCTGGGTCGGTGGTCGGCCGGTTGGCGGCCGATCTAGCTATAGCGGAAGCGGGCGAGGCGGGAGCTGCGTGTCCGGGCCATCACGGCCGCGTTCGCGGAATCCGGAGGCTGAAGTGCAGGAACGTTCGGGCGAGGCGGACCCGGCCCCTGCCGGGATCGAGTCCGTTCCGATCGAATCCGTCCCGATCAAGTCCGTCCCGATCGAATCCGCCCCGGCGAGGCGGAACGACGGCGGCAGCCGAGTCACGACAGCCAAGTCACGAAGCCCGGTCATCGTTGGCGGCGTCGTCGAACTCGCTGCTGAGTTCGATCTCGTCGGGATCCTTCATGAGCGCCAACGATTTGACGTAGATCGGCGCCGGCGGGCGGCCCTCTTCGGGCTGCTCCTGGACGATCTCGATCAACTGTTCCTTGGCCAGGGTCAGCAGGCCCAGGAACGTTACCACTATGCCGAGCCGGCCTTCTTCGACCGTGAACAGCGATTCGAAACGATGGAACACGCCATCGGACATGCGGGTCAGCAGTTCGCCCATGCGCTGGCGGACGCTCAAGGCATCGCGCTTGATCGCGTGCTGGGTGTACAGCTCGGCACGCTTGAACACGTCGTGCAGGGCCAGCAGCATCTCGCGCAGATCGACCGGCGGCGGCAGTTTGACCGAAGCCCGGTCCGGCACGTAGGCCTGCGCCGGGCTGGTATCGCGGTCCTGGCGGGGCAGGGTGTCGATGTCCTCGGCCGCCTTCTTGAAGCGCTCGTACTCCTGCAGGCGGCGGACCAACTCTGCGCGCGGGTCTTCTTCGATCCCTTCCTCGTTGGCCGAGCGCGGCAGCAGCATGCGCGACTTGATCTCGGCCAGGATCGCGGCCATCACCAGGTATTCGGCGGCCAGCTCGAAACGCATCTCGTGCATGGCCTGGATATAAGTCACGTATTGCCGGGTGATCTCGGCGACCGGGATGTCGAGAATCTCCAGGTTCTGACGGCGGATCAGGTACAGCAGCAGGTCGAGCGGGCCTTCGAACGCGTCCAGGATGACTTCGAGCGCGTCCGGCGGGATGTAGAGATCCTGCGGAATCTGCAGCACCGGCTGGCCGTGGACCATCGCCAGCGGCATTTCCTGCTGCTGAGGCGTCGTCGGGGCTGGGCTGGATTCGGTCGCGACGGGCGCGGGTTCGTTGCTCATTCGAAACCGGCCCCTCCGGGCCGTCGGCACTGCAGTTACGACGATGCTTGCGGCGCATGACCGCATCGAGAGCCGCGCCAGGTCGTGCAAGGACCGGGATCGAGCTTCCCTGCGGGTGCTACGGACCACTCTATAAAGGCGTGTGCTTTAGGCCCGAACGGCCCCGGCCTGCGCGTCACGACAAGGCGTGGCGGCTGAGACGAAGGGGGTTGCGGGCGTGAGCCGGTGGTCTGCAGCTGTGCACTGGCGTACTGGCGCACCGATGATGTGCGGGGAAGTACGGGTGCTGACGTGGCGACGGCTTGGGTCCTGTCGCGACGGGCCGCTGCATCCGGCCTCGGGCAATTGACAGTTAGGGTAAGGGCTGGGGCGGGCAGTGTCCAGCGCCGGCATGAACGCCGGCCGGGTCGGGGAGCGGTACCGGCCGGCCGGCTCCGGGCCGCCCGGGGTCGCGGGCGCGACGGCGCTCGGGTTTGCCGATCGCCGCGACGGCCTGTGCGGGGCCTGTCGCCGGGCCGTACAGCTATTTAGACTGGGCAGGCACAACTAATGGACTGGGGAATCGCAATGAACCAAGCAAGGACCGTCGCCGCCGCTCTGGTGTTGGCGTTGGCGGGCTGCAACGCGCCCGCGCCGGAGGCCGGCAAGGCCAATACGGCCGATCCGGCCGCGACCGCGACTCCGGCTTCTGCCGAGCCCGCAGCCGCCGAGCCTGCAACTGCCCAGCCGGCGCCGGCCGAGGCGACGCCTTCGGCCCCCGCCAGCGCGGCGGTGCAGTTGCCGGCCGAGGCCTGCGTGAAGAGCGAAGACGGCTTCGCCTCGTTCTTCGAGCAATTCGTCTACCAGGCGAACGTACGCTCCGCCTATTCCGCGCCGAAGATCGAGATCCGCGACCTCAAGGACCCGGGCAAGCTGCTGGAGTCGCAGACGCCGCAGCAGGCCGGGCCGTTCAAGATCGCCCTGGTCGACAATCAGTGGTCGTACGACGAGCCCGGCAAGCAGGCCGGCCAACTCGACCGGGTCAAGATCGAGCGGACCCTGAGCGGCGACCGCATGCGGGTCGACTTCGTCAAGGCCGAGTTCTCGCCCGATGAGGACGTGGTCAAGACCCTCGGCAAGCCGGAAGCGTATGTGTTCGAGTTCAAGCAAGGGTGCTGGCAGCTGACTCAACAGCTGCGTTGAACCCCGGCCTCTCCCGCGAGCGGGGGCGGCCGTCCGGATAAACCATCGACAAGGAGAAGTACGATGCCCAAGTATTCGATCGTCGAATCGGTCGGTCGTGGCGTACAGCACGTCCACGATTACGAAGACCTCGAGCGCCACCATCCCACCCGCGGCAACGAGCGCGGCCGCGTCTACGGCACCGTCAACGGCGAGCGCGAAGAACTGCTCGGCAACTATGCCGGCACGCCGACCGTCTCGCGCGACGGCGACCACTACGTTTCCAAGGACTTCGTGCTGCAGGCCGGCGGCTCCAGCGCCGTGGCCGTGCCCGCGGTCGCCAACGGCTACATCGGCCGGGTCGACCCGCGCGACGGCATCGTCCAGATCTACGACCGCCCGGCCAACGATCCCAACCGCGAGATGATCGCGCAGTACCGGCACATGGACCTGCGCAACACCGAGTTGAAGGTCGGCGACCGCGTCGAGTACGGCCAGCCGCTCGGCATCCAGGGCGGTTTCAACAAAGGCGATCCGAACGCCTTCGGCAAGCACGTCCACGTCGACATCAACACCGGCTACATGCCGCAGATGGAGCGTTACGTACGCGACATCGACAGCGGCGCGATCAGCACCGATCGCCGCCCGCCGCATTCGGACAACCTGACCGGCCCGGCGCAAGTGAGCAACGTCTCCGGCAACGGTCGCGCCGTGCACACGCCCGGCGGCCCCGGTTCGACCACCCAGGCCGCGGCGATGGCCGACGGCGTGCTGCGCAAGGAAGAGCGCGGTCCCGAGGTCAAGGCGATGCAGGAGCAGTTGGCCAAGCTCGGCTATAAGGACGCGCAGGGCCATGCGATCGTGCCGGACGGCAAGTTCGGCCAGCACACCAAGGAAGCGGTCGAGGCGTTCCAGCGCGATCATCACCTCAAGGTCGACGGCATCGCCGGCCCGCGTACGCTGGAGGCCTTGAAGAAGGCCGAGCCGGCGCAGGCGCAGGCCCACGACGGGCACAGCCATGCGCGTACGGCGGCCGACCCGGCGCGTGCGCCCCTGCTGTCGGATACGGCGCACCCGAACAACGCGATGTTCCGGCAGGCGGTCGACGGCTTGGAGAAGCTCGGCCCGCAGGCCGGTTTCAAGAATCGCCAGGAAGTCGAGAACGCCGCGGCGACGCTGACCTACGAGGCCCGCGTCAGCGGCCTGACCAAGATCGACCACGTCGCTTTGAATGCGAATGGCAACGGTTTGTTCGCGGTGCAGGGCGGTCTCAACGACCCGACCCACCACCGCGCTTACGCCGACAAGGCGATCGCGGCGAACCAGCCGGTCGAGCAATCGAGCCAGCGCCTGCAGCAGGATGTGCCGCAAGCGGCGCAGCAGAGCCAGCAGGCGACGCAGCAGCAACAGCAGCAACCGGCGCGGCCGATGGTGGCGTGACCGCCAATGGCCCGCGTCTGCCGACGCGGGCCGCTTCGTCGGCGCAAGGCCGGCACGCCGATGCGTTTGCGCGCGCGCCGCATGCGAATACAGCCGACCGGGTGCGCGCAAGCCGGCCCGGAGCCTGCGAGAATGCAGCCTCGCGCGGCGTGCGCGCCCCTCACGAGGTCGAAGTCCAGGCATGTGGTATCTGATCGAAGGTTATGACGTCGCCGATTCCTTGCCCGCGCGCGGCGCGGCGCGTCCCGCGCATCTGGCGCGCCTGACCGCATTGCGCGACCAGGGCCGCTTGTTGCTGGCCGGGCCGTGCCCGGCGATCGATGCCGAAGACCCGGGTCCGGCCGGTTTCAGCGGCAGCCTGATCGTCGCCGAGTTCGAATCGCTCGAGGCCGCGCGCGCCTGGGCCGATGCCGATCCCTACGTCGACGCCGGCGTGTACGCGCGGGTCGAGGTGCGTCCGTTCCGCAAGGTGCTGCCGTAATGGCGCTGCCGCGCGAACAGCGCGTCGAGGCGATCCGCCATGCGATCGAGACCGCGCTGGCGCCGGCCTCGCTGGAGGTCGAGGACGAAAGCCATCGCCACGTCGGCCATGCTGGCGCCCAGGACGGGCGCGGGCATTTCCGTGTCGCCGTGGTCAGCGCTGCCTTCGTCGGTTTGAACCCGATCGCGCGTCATCGCGCGGTCTATGCCGCGGTCGGCGATCTGATGAACACCGACATCCATGCGCTCTCGATCAGTGCGCGCACGCCGGACGAAGGCGCCGGCTGAACACGGCGGTCGAAGCGGGGCGCTGATCGCACAGTGCATGTCGCGCTGCAGCATGCGCGCCTGTGCAGGAAGCCGTTAAACGCTTTTCATAACAAGCGCTTTACACTTGTTCTTGAAAACGTTTACAGTCGGGCCACTTTCCAGCCGCGAGGGGCGGTCCAGGAACGTGATGAGCGTGACGATCAAAGATGTCGCCCGTGCGGCGCAGGTGTCGGTTGCGACGGTGTCGCGGACCTTGAACGGCCATGGCAACGTGGCCGAGGAGGTCAGGCGCCGCGTGCTCGCGGTGGCCCAGGGCCTGCGCTATACGCCGCACGCCGCCGCGCGCAGCCTCAGCAGCCGGCGCACCCATACCTTGGGCGTGGTCCTGCCGGACCTGCACGGCGAATTCTTCTCGGAACTGGTGCGCGGCGTCGACCAGGTCGCGCGCGAGCATCGCCTGCACCTGTTGGTGTCGAGCTATCACGGCCGGCCGGAAGAGCAGGCCGCGGCCTTGCGCGCAATGCGCGGCCGCGTCGACGGTTTGCTGGTGATGTCGCCCTATGTCGCGGCGCAGGCGCCGATCGTCGATGAACTCGATGCGGCCATGCCGATCGTGTTGATCAACACCCAGAGCGCCGTGCCCGGCCTGTTGTCGCTGAGCGTCGACAATTACGGCGGCGCCCAGGCCATGGTCGAGCACCTGGTCGATTGCGGTCATCGCCGCATCGCCTTCATCGCCGGCCCGGAAGACAATTTCGATGCCCACGAACGCCTGCGCGGTTATCGCGAAGCGCTTGCGCGGCTGTTGCCCGATGCAAGCGAATGGGTGCTGCCGGGCCAGTTCGACGAGGCCTCCGGCCATCGCGCCGGCCAGGCCTTGCTGGCCGCGCCACAGCGCCCCGATGCGGTGTTCGCGGCCAACGACATGATGGCGCTGGGCTGTTTGTTTTCGTTCGTGCAGGCGGGCCTCAAGGTGCCCGACGACATCGCGGTGGCGGGGTTCGACGATATCCCGCTTGCACGCTATGTCCACCCGACACTCACGACCATGCGGGTCAATATCGCCGAGCTCGGTGCCCGGGCGGCGCGTCTGCTGTTGACGCAACTGGGCACCGATGCCGCAGCGCAGGAGCAACAACCATCCATGGACGAGCCGCGGCAGAGCGAACCGCTGCGGCCGGAACTGATAGTGCGCGAGTCCGGGGTACGCCGAGGGGGCGGTGGCTGATCGCGTCGAAAAAAATTTGGACGAACGTGTAAGCGATTACAGAGCAGAGATTGCTCCACCGTTGCAACCTTGCAGTACGTGCTCCTTGGAGGGAGGAAAGCATATGAACCCACACCACTCGCGTCGCTCCAGCAATAAATCCGACAGTAAATCCGGCCATTCCAGGCCCAGCCGCAGCCTGCTGGCCTGCGCGCTCGCCAGCTGCCTGGCGATGGCCGCGCCGATCGCCTTCGCCCAGGGCACTGCCGCGACCATCCGCGGTGCGGTCAGCGGCAACGCCGGCCCGGCCGCGAACGCCAGCGTCACTGCGACCAATCTCGCCAACGGCCTGACCCGCAAGGTGCAGACCGGCGCCGACGGCAACTACACCCTGGCCGGCCTGCCTCCGGGCACGTACCGCATCGACGTCAGCGCCGATGGACAGAGCAACACCCGCAATGTGACCGTCGCGGTCGGCCAGGCCGCGACGCTCAACGTATCGACCGGCGGCGTCGCCGAGGCCGCGCCGAGCGGCGAGGCGACCGACCTCGACAAGGTCACCGTCACCTCGACCGCATTGGTCGAGACCCGCACCTCGGAAATCGCCACCTACGTCAGCAACAAGCAGATCGCCGCGCTGCCGCAGGCCTCGCGCAACTTCCTGGCGTTCGCCGACATCGTTCCCGGCGTGCAGTTCAAGACCGGCACCGAAGGCTCGACCTCGCTGCGCAGCGGCGCCCAGCTCAGCAACGGCATCAACGTCTACGTCGACGGCGTCGGCCAGAAGGACTACGTGCTCAAGGGCGGCATCACCGGCCAGGACTCCAGCCGCGGCAATCCGTTCCCGCAGCTCGGCATCGCCGAGTACAAGGTCATCACTTCCAACTACAAGGCCGAGTACGACCAGCTCAGCAGCGCCGCGATCACCGCGGTGACCAAGTCCGGCGGCAACGAATTCCACGGCAGTTTCTTCTGGGACCACACCTCGGACCAATGGAACGCCAAGACCGTGCGCGAAGAAAAGGGCGAAGTGCCCAAGGCGCAATCGAAGGAAGAGCAGTACGGCGCCTCGTTCAGCGGCCCGCTGATCCAGGACCGGATGCACTTCTTCGTCACCTACGAGGCCAAGGAATACAACTCGCCGCGGGCGATCACCCCGGGCCGCAATTTCCGCATCGACCAGTTGCCGGCGCCGTTCCAGGAGATGGCGCGGCAATCGATCAGCGCACCGTTCAAGGAAGACCTGTACTTCGGCAAGATCGATTGGGCGCCGGGCGATGCCCACCTGATCGAGCTGACCACCAAGTACCGCAAGGAAGACGAGCTGACCAACATCGGCGGCGCCCGGCTGGCCGAATACGGCACCCTCAAGGCCGGCGAGGAAACCCGCGTCGACCTGCGCTATCAGTACAGCGCCGCCGACTGGATCAACGACGCCCACCTCACCTATGAGGACGTGACCTTCGGGCCGCGCCCGGCGACGCTGAGCAACGGTTTCAACCTGCGCGTGCCGCGCCAGGGCCAGGAAACGCGCAACAACCCGGAGATGGAGGAAGTCCTCAACTTCGGCGGCGGCGGCGACTTCCAGAACAAGGGCCAGAAGGGCTATGCCTTCCAGAACGATTTCACCTGGAACGGCTGGGACGGCCACACCGTCAAGGCCGGCCTCAAGTACAAGACCATCGACATCACCGCGATGGAGAAGCAGCCGTACACGCCGCAGTACCGTTACGACATCCGCAATTTCGCCACGCCTTATGAAGTGCGGTTCTCCGGTTCGGCGACCGGCTTCCCGCCGGCGGTGAAGTCCAAGAACAAGCAGTTCGGCATCTATCTGCAGGACGACTGGGAGGTCAACGAGCATCTGACCTTGAATCTGGGCCTGCGCTGGGATTACGAGACCACGCCGAGCTACGAGGATTTCGTGACCCCGGCCAACCTAGTCGCGGCCTTGAATGCCTACCCGAACATCCATAACGCCAACGTCGATTACGACATCAACGATTACATCAGCACCGGCAGCAACCGTAAGGCGTTCAAGGACGGCTGGCAGCCGCGTCTGGGCTTCTCCTACGATCTCAACGGCGACGAGCGCCATGTGATCTTCGGCGGCGCCGGGCGTTCGTATAACCGCAACCAGTTCGATTACCTGTCGTTCGAGCGTTATCGCCTGGCGTTCCAGCAGATCACTTACCAGTTCAATTCGCCGAACCACACCTGCACGGTCACGCCGACCGGCAACTGCTTCAACTTCGATCCGAGCTTCAACGATCCGGCCACGTTGGCGGCGTTGGCATTGCAGCGCCCGAACGCCGGCAACGAGGTGTTCCTGCTCAACAACGACCTGAAGACGCCGTATTCCGATCAGTTCAGCCTCGGCATGCGCAACGCCTTCGCGATGTTCGGCCACGACTGGAATTCGTCGGCGACCCTGCTGCATATCCGCAGCCACGACGGCATCTTGTTCACCCTCGGCAACCGTCTCCCGAACGGCAACTTCTACCCGCCGGGGGTGAGCTTCGGCAGCCCGCCGTTCGGCCAGAACCTGCCCGGTTTCGGCAACTTCTTCATCGGCAACAACGCCGTCGAGACGCGCTTGAATTCCTTGCTGCTGTCGCTGGACAAGCCCTTCACCGAGGAATCGGGCTGGGGCGTCAGCCTGGCCTATACCTACAGCGACGCCAAGGAGAACCGCAACAACTCCGACATCTTCGCGTTCGATTATCCGAACCTGGACGATGTCGGCTTCACCCGCGCGCTCGGTATCTCCAAGCACCGCCTGGTCGCCACCGGCATCATGGATTTTTACGGCATGACCCTGTCGGGCAAGCTGACCCTGGCCAGCCCGGAAGCGGAGGAATCGCTGAACTGCATCACCAACGGGCCGAACCACTGCTATTTCCAGCCCTACACCCCGGGCGACACGATCGGCTTCAAGCAGTTCGACCTGGCCTTGCAGAAGGAGTGGGACACCGGCACCGACTTCAAGTTCTGGGTCCGCGGCGACGTGCTGAACGTCTTCAACTGGCGCAACTACATCGACTACGACACCTTCCGTGGCGTGGTCGGCAACCCGAACGAGCGCCTCGGCGAGCGTCGCGACAACATCGCGCTGCCGACCCGAAGCTTCAAGCTGTCGATGGGCTTCAACTGGTAAACGAGAGGCGCCGGCCGTCTGCGGACGGCTGGCGCCTGGTTCTGCGTTAGCTGGCCGGCATGCATGTTTGCGGCAACGAACTTTTCTTCATTGCATCGATCTAAATCTCAACACGAAGACACAGGGGTCTTTCGTTTCATGCACCACCTCAAGTCGACAACACGTGCGGTCTCCATCGCTGTCCTGGGCGCGCTGTTGCTCGTCTTGTCCGCCTGCAAGAAAACCGAGACCGGCTCGCAGACCCAGCCGATCGTGAGCGCCGAACCGGTGGTGATCGAGCCGCTCAAGCAGGAGCGGTTGGAACTGCCGCCGTTGTTCCGCGACATCGAGAAGCGCACCTTCCAGTTTTTCTGGGACACCACCAACGAACAGAACGGCCTGACCCCCGACCGGTATCCCTCGCGCCCGTTCGCGAGCATCGCCTCGGTCGGTTTCTCGCTGACCGCCTATCCGATCGGCATCGAGAAGGGCTGGGTCAGCCGTACCCAGGCGGTCGACCGCACTTTGTTGACCTTGAAGTTCCTGCGCGACCTGCCGAGCGGCCCGCAGGCCAGCGGCAAGGGCAGTTACAAAGGTTTTTACTATCACTTCCTCGACATGCAGAAGGGACAGCGCTACGACAGCTGGGTCGAGCTGTCGAGCGTGGACACCGGCCTGCTGATGATGGGCGTGCTGTTCGCCCAGTCTTATTACGACCGCGACGATCCGCGTGAGAAAGAGATCCGCGAGGTCGCCGACACCCTGTACAAACGCGTCGACTGGACCTGGCTGCAGCAGAACAAGCCGCTGATCTCGATGGGCTGGTTCCCCGAGAGCGGTTTCATCAAGCACGACTGGGTCGGCTACAACGAGGCGATGCTGCTGTACGTGTTGGCGCTGGGCTCGCCCTCGCATCCGGTCGGCCCGGAAGCCTGGACGGTGTGGACGCGCACCTACAACGACGTCTGGGGCGTATACCAGGGCGAAGAATTCCTGGCCTTCGGCCCCTTGTTCGGCCATCAGTACAGCCACGTCTGGATCGATTTCCGCGGTATCCAGGACGACTACATGCGCGAGCGCGGCATCGATTATTTCGAGAACAGCCGTCGCGCCGCCTACGCCCAGCGCGCCTACGCCATCGCCAACCCGATGAAGTGGGAGGAGTACGGCCCTGAAGTGTGGGGCCTGACCGCGAGCGACGGCCCGCAACAGACCTTGCAGGAATACCGCGGCGAGCAGCGCCAGTTCCGCCATTACTCGGCGCGCGGCGCCGGCCTGCGCGAGAACTTCGACGACGGCACCATCGCGCCGACCGCGGCGATCGCCTCGCTGCCGTTCGCGCCGGAGATCGTGATCCCGACCACGGTGACCATGCACGAGCGCTACGGCGAGTACATCTATTCGAGTTACGGTTTCCTGGACTCGTTCAATCCGAGCTTCAAGTACGACATCCCGCTCAAGACAGGGCGCCTGGTGCCGGACCAGGGCTGGGTGTCCAGCGACTACATCGGCATCGACCAGGGGCCGATCCTGACCATGATCAGCAACTATCGCAACGAGTTCGTCTGGAACGTGATGAAGCGCAATCCCTACATCCGCGCCGGACTCGAACGCGCCGGGTTCAAGGGCGGGTGGCTGGCTCCGGCGGATGCCAAGGGCGCCGACGCGAAGGGCAAGGACGGCGAACCGGCGAAGGCCGGCGCCGCCGCAGCGGCCGCACCGGCGAAACCGGCCGGCGCCATGGACCCGGCGACCGCACGCGCGCTCGGCGAGGCCGAGTCGCGCGCCGGGCGCAGCAATGCGCCGTCCAAGCAGACCCCGCCGAAGCCGGAATGAGCGCTTGAACGGTCCATCGACGACCATCGACACTTCGCCAGCCGCCGTACGTGTCGGTGGATGGGGCAGGGCGCTGCGAGGCCTGGTCGCGCTGTGCGCGCTGGTCCTGCTCGGCAGTTGCAGCCATCGAGACGACGGCCGCGAAGTGGTGCGGTTCTGGGCCATGGGCTTCGAGGGCGAGGTCGTCACCCAACTTATTCCCGAATTCGAGCGCCGCCACCCCGGCATCCGCGTTGAAGTGCAGCAACTGCCGATCACCGCCGCGCACGAGAAGCTGCTGACCGCGTTCGCCGGCGACGCCTTGCCCGACGTGTGCGCGATCGGCAACACCTGGATCTCCGAATTCGCCTTGCTCGATGCCTTGACGCCGCTCGACCCGCGCCTGGCGCGGACGCCGTCCGTGCAGGCGCGCGATTATTTTGCCGGCGCCTGGGACACCGGGGTGATCGACGGCCATGCCTATGCGGTGCCGTGGTACGTGGAAACGCGCTTGCCGTTCTATCGACAGGACCTGCTCAAGCAAGTCGGTATCGCACGGCCGCCGGCGACCTGGGCGGAATGGAAATCGGCGATGGCGGCGATCAAGAGGGAGGTCGGCCCGGATCGTTACGCCGTGCTGTTTCCGCTCAACGAGCCGGAACCGTTGCTCAACCTCGGCATCCAGTCGCCCGACCCGTTGCTGCGCGAGGACGGCCGTTACGGCAATTTCCGCAGCCCCGGTTTCAAGCGCGCCCTGAGCTTCTATCGCGAAGTCTTCGACCGGCGCTGGGCGCCGCTGGCGAGCAATACCCAGATCGCCAACGTCTGGAACGAATTCGGCCGCGGCTATTTCAGTTTCTACGTCAACGGCCCCTGGAACATCGCCGAATTCAAGCGGCGCCTGCCGGCCGATCTGCAGTCGACCTGGATGACCATGCCCCTGCCGGGTGAGAACGGGCCCGGCGCCTCGGTCGCCGGCGGTGCGAGCTTCGTCTTGTTCCGCAGTTCGCAACACCAGGACGCGGCCTGGAAATTGATCGCCTATTTGTCCGAGCCTGAGGTGCAGGTGCGCTTCCATGGCCTCAGCGGCAATCTGCCGCCGCGCCGTGCGGCCTGGGATGCGCCGGTGCTGGCCAACGACGTCTATGCACGCGCGTTCCGCGATCAGCTCGAACGCGCGCGGCCGACGCCGAAGGTGCCGGAGTGGGAGCGCATCGCCATGGAAATCAAGCTGGTCGGCGAACAACTCGCCAACGGCCGCCTCAACGTGGACGAAGCCGCGGCGGAACTGGATAGGCGCGCCGACCGTATTCTGGAGAAGCGACGCTGGATGCTCGATCAGCAGGCCGCGGCCCGGATGCCCGCGGCCGGAGCGTCGCGGTGAAGCCCGCCACCGCCGGCTGGGTATTCGCCGCGCCCGCGCTGAGCGTGATCGGGCTGTTCTTCGGCTTGCCGGTGCTGGCCGCGCTGGCGCTGAGCCTGACCGATTTCGATATCTATTCATTGGCGCATATCGACAACCTGCGCTTCGTGGCTTTCGACAACTACCTCAATTTGCTGCGCAACCCGCTGTTCTGGAGCGCGCTCGGCAACACCTTGTACTTCGTCGCGGTCGGCGTGCCGCTGTCGATCGCGGTTTCGCTAGGCGCGGCGATGTTGCTGCATTCCAAGCTCGGCCTGTTCAAACCGTTCTTCCGCACCGCGTTCTTCGCCCCGGTGGTGACCACGGTGGTGGCGGTGGCGGTGATCTGGCGCTACCTGTTCCATACCCGTTACGGCCTGGTGAACTGGGTGCTGTCGTGGGTCGGCATCGACCCGGTCGACTGGCTCGGCGACCCGCATTGGGCGATGCCGACCATCATCTTGTTCGCGGTGTGGAAGAACTTCGGCTACAACATGATCATCTTCCTGGCCGGCTTGCAGGCGATTCCGGAAGACCTGTACGAGGCCGCGCGCATCGACGGCGCCAGCCCCGCGCGCCAGTTCCGCCACATCACCTTGCCGATCCTGGGGCCGGTGCTGCTGATGGTCGGCATCCTGACCTTGGCCGGTTATTTCCAACTGTTCGCCGAGCCCTACGTCATCACCCAGGGGGGGCCGCTGCAGAGCACGGTCAGCGTGCTGTATCTGATGTACGAAGAAGGCTTCAAGTGGTGGAACCTCGGCAACGCTTCGGCGGTGGCCTTCCTGTTGTTCGTGCTGATGACGGCGGTGACCAGCGGCCTGATGTGGGTCGCGCGCCGCAAGGGGGTCGAATGAACGACTCCGGCATGAGTCCGCGCCTGGCGAAGGCGATCGTCAACGGCCTGTTGATCGGCCTGGCGGTGTTGAGCCTGGCGCCGCTGTTGTGGATGTTCGCGGTGTCGCTGATGCAACCCGGCGAAGCCAGCGCGTTTCCGCCGCCGTTGTGGTCCTCGTCGCCGAGCCTGCACAACTACCATGAGCTGTTCTCGCGCATGGGCATGGGCCGGTATCTGTTCAACAGCTTCCTGGTCTCGACCCTGGTCACCGTGATCGCGGTGTTGCTCAACACCCTGGCCGGTTATGCCTTCGCCAAGCTCGCCTTTCCCGGGCGCGAACGGATATTCCGGCTGTTGCTGGCGGCGCTGGTGATCCCGGCCCAAGTCTCGATGATGCCGCTGTTCCTGATGCTCAAGCAGCTCGGCCTGATCAACAGCTACGCCGGCGCGGTGGTGCCGGGCATGGCCGGCATCTTCGGCATCTTCCTGGTGCGCCAATACGCGCGCTCGATTCCCGACGAACTACTGGAAGCGCCGCGCATCGACGGCGCCGGCGAGTTGCGGATCTTCTTCCAGATCGTCCTGCCGGCCCTGCGCCCGATCCTGGTGACCTTGGCGATCTTCAGTTTCCTCGGCGCCTGGAACGATTTCATGTGGCCCTTGATCGTGCTCAGCGACCAGGACCTGCAGACCCTGCCGGTCGCATTGGCTTCGCTGTCGCGCGAGCACGTGCAGGACAACGAGATGATGATGGCCGGCTCGGTCGTGACCGTGGTGCCGGTGCTGCTGCTGTTCCTGGTGTTGCAGCGCTACTACCTGCAAGGCCTGTTGGTCGGCAGCGTCAAGGGTTAGAACCGTTCCGCCGCGCGCCCGCGCGGCGCCAAGAGGTGGATCGAATGTCGGAACCCAAGCAAGCCGTCGCGCCGCGTGGGCGTTTGTACCTTACCCGCGCCCATAAAACGGTCGCGAACGCGTTCGCTCTGTGCCTGGCCCTGATCTCGGTTCCGTTGATCGCCCAGGAAAAGCCGCGCTTGCTCGATGGCTTCGAGTCAGCCGCACCATGGACCGTAGTTACCTCCAACCAAGTTAGTGCGAGCCTGCGTCCGGTAGCGGGCGCGAAGGGCCGGGGCCTGTGCCTGGATTACGACTTCAACGGCGTGTCCGGTTACGCCGGCCTGCAGCGCGAACTGCCGCTGGAGTATCCGGACGACTATCGCTTTGCGTTCCAGTTGCGTGGCGATTCGCCGCACAACGACCTGCAGTTCAAGCTGGTCGACACCAGCGGCGACAACGTCTGGTGGGTCAACAAGCCCAAGTATGTTTATCCGAAGCAATGGACGCCGGTGGTCTACAAGCAGCGCCATATCGGCCGCGCCTGGGGCCCGGCGGCCGATCCGACCCTGCGCAAGAGCGCCAAGCTTGAGTTCACCGTCTACAACAGCGTCGGCGGCAAGGGTTCGGTCTGCTTCGATGAGCTGAGTTTCCAGGCCGTGCCGAAGGACCCCGGCGGTCCGCTGACCGGCACGCTCGTCGCCACTTCCAATGCCGAAGGCAGCCGCGCCGAGTACGCGGGCGATGGCGATCCCGCCACCGCATGGCGGGCCGGTTTCGAGAAGGGCACAGCGCCGAGCCTGACCCTCGACCTGGGCCGCGTGCGCGAATTCGGCGGCGCGATCCTGCAGTGGGCCCCGGACGAGTACGCCTCGCGCTACCGCATCGAGCTGTCCAAGGACGGTGAGCACTGGGACAAGCTCAGTTTGATCGAGCACGGCGACGGCGGCAGCGATTTCGTACCGCTGCCGGAGGCCGAGGCGCGCTATCTGCGGCTGTTGCCGGATCGCGGACCGAGCCCGGGCTTCGGCCTGGCCGAACTGAGCGTGCAGCCGTTGGCGTTCGCCGCGACGCCGAACGATTTCATCAAGGAACTCGCGCAACGCGCGCCGCGCGGCGATTATCCGCGCGGCTTCAGCGGCGAGCAGCCGTACTGGACCGTGCTCGGCACCGACGGCGGCAGCTCGCACGGCCTGATCGGCGAAGACGGCGCGGTCGAAGCCTACAAAGGGGGTTACAGCATCGAGCCTTTGTTGTTGACCGATCGGGGCGGCTCGCCGAACGCGGCCTTGAAGACCTGGGCCGACGTCGAGATCGGCCAGAGCCTGCAGGACGGTTATCTGCCGATCCCGAGCGTGAGCTGGCAGGCCGGCGATCTGCAACTCAGCGTCACCGCGTTCGCGCCGCTGCTCGAACAGCGCGACCTGATCGTCGCCCGTTACCGGCTCAGCAATACTTCCAAACAGCCGCGCGATGCCACCCTGGCCTTGGCGATTCGACCCTTCCAGGTCAACCCGCCGACCCAGTTCCTCAGCACCACCGGCGGCGTCAGCGCCATCCACCGCATCCAGATCGACGCGAAGGCCGGCACGGTGAAACTCGACGGCCGTCCCAGCGTGCGCTCGCTGACGCCGGTGGGGTCGGCCTTCGCCGTGCCGTTCCAGGACGGCGACGTGGTGCGCCACCTGCGTGCGTCGGCGACGCGCTCGGGCGAGAGTGAAGTGTTCGACCTCAACGGGCTGGCGTCGGCGGCTTTGTTGTACCCAATGCGACTGGCGCCGGGCGAAAGCCGTGAAGTGGCCTTGTACCTGCCGCAGGATGGGGCGGATGATCCGCTGTCGGTCGATCCGGCGCAGGCGGCGCGATGGCAGGACGAAACCGCGGCGCAATGGCGCGACAAGCTCGACCGGGTCAAATTGCGCGTGCCGGCGCAGGGCCAGCATGTCGTCGATACCTTGCGCACCGGCCTGGCGCACATGTTGATCAGCCGGGTCGGCCCGCGCCTGCAGCCGGGCACCCGTTCGTATGCGCGGGCCTGGATCCGCGACGGCGCGATGATCGGCGAGGGCTTGCTGCGCATGGGGCGCGAGGACGTCGCCGAGGAATTCCTGCGCTGGTATGCGCCGTATCAGTTCGACAACGGCAAGGTGCCGTGCTGCGTCGACGACCGCGGCAGCGACCCGGTGCCGGAGAACGACAGCCACGGCGAGTTGATCTTCACCGTCGCCGAGGTCTATCGCTACACCCGCGACAAGGCCTTGCTCGAATCGATGTGGCCGCACGTGGAAAAAGCGGTCGCGTATATGGACGAGCTGCGTCTGAGCGAACGCACGCCGGCCAATCGCGCGCTGAATCCGGCCTTCTACGGGATGATGCCGGCCTCGATCAGCCACGAGGGCTATTCGGCCAAGCCGATGCATTCGTACTGGGATAATTTCTGGGCCCTGCGCGGCTACAAGGACGCGGTCGAGATCGCGCAATGGCTCGGCCGTAACGGCGAAGCGGAAGCCTTCGCCGCATCGCGCGACCAGTTCCGCGAGGATCTCTATCGTTCGCTGGAAGCGGCGACCCGCGCGCACAAGATCGATTACCTGCCAGGTGCCGCCGAGCTCGGCGACTTCGACGCCACCTCGACCACCATCGCCCTGGCGCCCGGCGGCGAACAAGGGCTGTTGCCCGAAGCGCTGTTGCACAACACCTTCGAGCGTTACTGGAAGGAATTCGTCGATCGCCGCGACGGCCGCCGCGAATGGAAGGACTACACGCCCTACGAGTTGCGCACCATCGGCAGCTTCGTGCGTCTGGGTTGGCGCGAGCGCGCCCACGAGGCGCTGGAGTTCTTCTTCAAGGACCAGCAACCGCGCGCCTGGAACCAGTGGGCGGAAGTGGTCTCGCGCACGCCGCGCAAACCGTTTTTCGTCGGCGACCTGCCGCATGCCTGGGTCGAGTCGGACTATGTACGCTCGGCGCTGGATCTGTTCGCCCACACCCGCGACATCGATCAGGCGCTGGTGATCGCGGCCGGCATTCCCGCGGGTTGGCTGCAGGGCGAAGGCGTGAGCGTGGACGGCCTGCGCACGCCCTACGGCGCCCTCGGTTATCGCTTCAAGCGCGAAGGCCGGCAGGCGAAGCTGGAGATCGCCGCGGGCATCGAAGTGCCGCCGGGCGGGCTGATCCTGCGTTGGCCGTTCGCCGGTGCGCCGGGCAAGACCGTGGTCGATGAACAAGTGAAGGCTTGGCGGCAAGGCGAGCTGAAGATCGAGCGCGTGCCGGCGACGGTGAGCGTCGCGATCGAGGAGTAGGAGCGGCGTCCTAAAGGGATTTTCTCTGGTCAGGAGTCGCGACCGCGAACCTGCGTCGAGCTGCGCGGCCAACATGAAACCCCGCGGTCGCGACTTGCGTCGCTCCTACCCGAGAGGCTACGGGTACCAGTGCACTTCGAGCGGGGTCGCGCCTTCCAGCCCGATCAGCACCGGCCAGCGCTGCACGTCGCCGCTGGCGAGCGCCTGTTGGAAGGCCTCGCGCTTGGCCTTGCCCTGGATCAGCAGGAAGCGCGATTGCGCCTGGGCCAGGCCGCTCGGGGTCAGGCTGATACGTTTGCTCCACTGGCGCGCGCCGGGGCAGCCTTCGGCATCGACCACGACATAGGCCAGGCGCGAGGCCAGGCTGCGCTGCAGGTCGGGCATGTCGGGAAACAGCGAGGCGGTATGGCCGTCCTCGCCCATGCCGAGCACCGCCGCGGTGGCCGGCTGCAAGGCGTGGGCGTTGGCGAAAGCGGCCGACTCCTGGATGCTGCGGCCGGGCCGGGTCAGCGCTTCGAAACGCGCCGCGGCGGCGTTGTCGCGCAGCAGATGCTGGCGGACCAGCCAGGCATTGCTGTCGGGGTCCTCGGGTTGCAGCCAGCGCTCGTCGACCAGGGCGACATCGACCCGGCTCCAGTCCAGCGGGGCGCGGGCAAGGGCGCGGTACACCGGCGCCGGCGTGGTGCCGCCGGACAGCAGCAGGCGCACGCGCGGGCGCCGCGACAGATCGCGGCGCAACTCGGCGGCGATCGCCACCGCGCAGGACCAGGTCCAGGTATCGAAGCTGCGATGCTCGTGCCACCGGTAGGGCACGGAGTCCGGTTCGGCAGGGTCGTGCGGGACGGGCGAGGGAGCGTCGAGCATAGCGACGATTCTGGCACGGCCGACTTCAAGACGGCGTGCTCGTCGAGGCGGCTGGGCGACGGGCGCCGCGGTAAGGGCGGCATCCCATAGCGATGCCGCTGCGGTCGCAAGCCGCGATCCGGGCTGGCGGGGCGCCCGCAGCCACATCTGCGATCGCGGTCGCGGCTTGCGCCGCTCCCACCCTCAAGCGGCGCTCAGTGCGACGGGGCGAGGTCCGCGGCCGGGGCGAACTGCGCGGCCAGCGCCGCGGCGCCGAGCAGGCCCGGCTGCGGATGGGTCACCGCCAGGGTCGGCACTCGCGCCATGGTCGGCGAGAACCGGCCCTTGTGCTCGAAGCGTTGGCGGAAGCCGGAATGGGCCAGCCACGGCATCAGTTTCGGCACCAGGCCTCCGGGCAGGAACACCCCGTCCCAGGCGCCGAGGGTCAGCACCAGGTCGCCGGCGGCGGCGCCGAACACCGCGCAGAACACGTCGATGGCGCGCAGGCAGCGGGCGTCGCCTTCGCGGGCCATCGCGGTGATGTCGGCCGGCTGCAGCGGGCCCGGATCTTCGCCGGCGATCTGGCTGAGGGCGCGGTGCAGATTGACCAGGCCGCTGCCGCTGAGCAGGCGTTCGTTGGAGACGCGGCCGAACTCGCCCGACAGGCGCTGCAGCACTTCGATCTCTTCCGGCGTGCCGGGGGCGAAACTGACGTGGCCGCCTTCGGTCTGCAGCGGGTAGTAGCGGCCGTCGCGGCGCAGCAGCGCGCCGACGCCGAGGCCGGTGCCGGCACCGATGATGGCGTAGGTGCGGTCGCCGGGTTCGTTCCAGCCGCGCCAGGCGACGCCGCCGATCGGCACCACGTCGGCCGGCTGCAGCAGCGACACCGCCATCGCCTGGGCGGCGAAGTCGTTGACCAGGTCGATGCGCTGCAGGCCCAGGGCGATGCGGGTGCGTTCGGCCGAGATCACCCAGGGGTGGTTGGTGATGCGCGCCTCGTCGCCGTCGACGCGCCCGGCCACGGCGAACACGCCATGGCTCGGGGTGGCGCCGGTGCGGTCGAGGTAATGCCGCGCGGCATCGGCCAGCGAGGGGAAATCGGCGACCGCGAAGACCTGCACGCTGTCGGGCAGCAACTGCGGCGCGGCGCGGTCGGGTTGGGCGAGGGCGAAGCGGGCGTTGGTGCCGCCGATATCCGCGAGCAGGGCGCCGCTCATGCCTGGCCTCCACGATGACCGTTGACCGGGGGCAGGAAGGCCTCGGCTTCGGCCGGCCCCCAGGAGCCGGCCGGGTATTCGACGATGGGTTGCGCGGTCTGGGTCCAGGCGCGCTCGATGCTGTCGATCCACTGCCAGGCCGCTTCGACTTCGTCGTCGCGCACGAACAGGGTCTGGTTGCCGCGCAGGGCGTCGACGAGCAGTCGCTCGTAAGCGATGCGCCGCTGCGGCGAGGACGACGCCGACAGGTCCAGCGACATCGGCCGCAGTTCCAGCGCGCCCCATTCCGGCGCGGCCAGGCTGCCCATCAGGCCCAGCTCGATGGTTTCGTCGGGCTGCAGGCGCATGCGCAGGTGATTGGGGCGCTCGCGGCCGCGGCGCGGGCGCTCGAACAGCCAATGCGCGACCGGCCGGAATGTGATCACCACTTCGGTCGCGCGTTCGGCCAGGCGCTTGCCGGTGACCAGGCGGAACGGCACGCCGGCCCAGCGCCAGTTGTCGATCCAGGTCTGCACGGCGACGAAGGTTTCGACCGGCGCATCGTGGACGAAGCCCTTGACCGCGCGGCCCTCGACCACGCCGGCGCCGTAGCGGCCGCGCACGGTGTTCGCGGCGACATCGGCCTCGGTCATCGGCCTCAATGCGCGCAGCACCTTGCGCTTTTCGTCGCGGATGCTGTCGGCGTCGAGCGCCGACGGCGGCTCCATCGCGATCAGCGCCAGCAGCTGCAGCATGTGGTTCTGGACCATGTCGCGCAGCGCGCCGTAATTGGCGTAATAGCCTTCGCGGCCGTCGACGCCGGCGGTCTCGCCGACGAAGATGTCGACCGATTCGATCCAGCGGTGTTGCCACACCGCTTCCAGCAAGGTGTTGCCGAAGCGCAGCGCCAGCAGGTTCTGCACCGCGGCCTTGCCGAGGTAATGGTCGATGCGGAAGATCCGGCTTTCGTCGAGGCAGGCGCGCAGCGCGGCGTTGATCGCGCGCGCCGAGGCCAGGTCGCGGCCGATCGGTTTTTCCAGCACCAGGCGCGACTCGCCTTCGAGCAGGCCGGCCGCTTTCAATCCCTGGGCCACGGGAACGAACAAGTCCGGCGGCGTCGCCAGATAGCTCACGCTCGGGCGGTCGGCGTAGCCGGCCAGGGCCGCGGCGATCGCGGCCTCGTCGCGCAGGTCGACCGAGACGTAGGCGATCCGGCCCAGCAGTTCCTCGACCACCGCCGGGTCGTCGGCGACCTCGTTGGCCATGCGTTCGCGCAACCAGGCGCGGAACTCGTCGTCGCTCAGGGCCTGGCGGCCGACCGCGACGATGCGGAATCCGGGCGACAGCAGGCGGTCGCGCCACAGGTGGACCAGCGAGGGAAACAGATAGCGCTGGGAGAGATCGCCGGTGGCGCCGAACAGCAGCAGGGTGTCGTGCATGGAACCCGCAAACCAAGATTGAGGGGGAGGTCGAGCGAACGCCGCCGGGCGTCCTTTACGCCGCCGGGATCGTCGATCCCGGCCGGGGTCCAAGCATATCGCCGCTTGAGCGCCCGGCGGCAACATTCGACGCCGCAGGGTGACGGTGCTGCGCGCGGCGCATAGAAACATCGCGCCGCGCTTGCTTGCATTGCCGTCCCGGCCGCGGCGAGAACGACGCAGCGGGCGTTACGCCGACCGCAATCGGGCTGCGGCGTGCGGCCGGTCTCAGTACGGCAGGGGTTCGACGAGGTGAGTGCCGTTGCTCGCGATCACCTTCGAATACCAGCGTGCGCTGTCCTTGGGCGTGCGCTCCTGGGTGCCGTAGTTGACGTGGACCACGCCGAAACGCTTGGAATAGCCCAGCGACCATTCCAGGTTGTCGAGCAGCGACCACACCATATAGCCGCGGATGTCGCAGCCGGCCTGGATGGCGTCGTGGATCGCGCCGATGTGTTTTTGCAGATAGTCCATGCGCAGCGGGTCGCGCACCCGGCGCTCGCCGCTGGCATCGGGCTCGGCCACCGGCGGATCGAAGAAGGCCGCGCCGTTCTCGGTGATGTACATCGGGATGTCGCCGTAGCGCTGCTTGACCCAGGTCAGGGTGTCGGTGAGCCCCTGCGGGAACACTTCCCAGCCGGTCTCGGTGTAGGTGCCGAGCGGCTGGCGCACCACGCCGGTGTTGAGCGGGTAGCTCTCGGCGGCCTTGGTGACGCTGCGGGTGTAGTAGTTGACGCCGATGAAGTCGAGCTTCTGCTGGATCAGCTCGAAGTCGGCCTGCGGCCATTCCGGCCAGGCTTCGCCGAAGATCTCGCGCAGTTCCGGCGGATAGCTGCCGAGCAGGGCCGGGTCGAGGTATTGCTCGTTCATGTAGGCATGGGCGCGCTCGACCGCGGCGGCGTCTTCGGCCGAATCGGTGGCGGCGTACTTGGGCTCGATGTTCACTACCAGGCCGATCTCGTGCTTGCCCTCGGCCCGATAGGCCTGGACCGCGGCGCCGTGCGCGCGCATCAGGTTGTGCGAGGCGATCGGCGCCTCGAAGCGGCTGCGATGGCCCGGTGCGAGCGCGCCGTGCAGATAACCGCCGTCGGTGATCACCCAGGGTTCATTGAGGGTGACCCACTTCTTGACCCGGCCGTCGAGGGCGCGGTACATGACCTGGCCGTACTCGGCGAACCAGTCGGCGCAGTCGCGGTTGAGCCAGCCGCCGCGGTCGTCGAGCGCGGCCGGCATGTCCCAGTGGTACAAAGTCAGCAGCGGTTCGATGCCGTTGGCGAGCAGCTCATCGACCAGGCGCGAATAGAAATCGAGCCCGGCCTGGTTCACCCGGCCGGTGCCCTCGGGCAGGATGCGCGACCAGGACACGCTGAAACGGTAGGCCTGCAGGCCCAGTTCGCGCATCAGCTTCACGTCGTCCTTCCAGCGCCGGTAGTGGTCGCAGGCCACGTCGCCGGTGTCGCCGTTGAGGGTCATGCCGGGGGTGTGGGCGAAGCGGGTCCAGATGCTGGGACCGGCGCCGTCGGCCATCGGCGAGCCTTCGATCTGGTGGGCGGCGGTGGCGGCGCCCCACAGGAAACCTTCGGGAAAGCGACGCTCGGACGTGGGGCGAACAGCAGCAGGGCGGGGATCGGTCATTCGTCGTGGCCTCCGGAGCCAATCGGACGTGCATGAAAACGGTTACATGGCAGAATAGCCCAGGGCGAGGACAAATGCATCGCTCCAGTCGCATTGTCGGGAGAATTCATGGCGAAGGTCACGTTGGATCGTCTGCGCAAGGTCTATCCGAACGGTTACGTCGGCGTCGCCGATGCCAGCTTCGAGATCGAGGACGGTGAATTGTTGGTGCTGGTCGGCCCCTCGGGCTGCGGCAAGTCGACCCTGTTGCGGATGGTCGCGGGGCTGGAGACGATCAGCTCGGGCGAGCTGAGCATCGGCGAGCGTCGGGTCAACGACATGCCGCCGAAAGACCGCGACATCGCCATGGTGTTCCAGAGTTATGCGCTGTACCCGCACATGACCGTGGCCGACAACCTCGGCTTCGGGCTCAAGCTGCGCGGCATGGGCAAGGCCGAGATCGCCGAGCGCGTCGGCGCGGCCGCGGCGATGCTGGAGCTGGAGCCGTTGCTGCAGCGCAAACCGGCGGCGCTGTCGGGCGGGCAACGCCAGCGCGTCGCATTGGGCCGCGCCCTGGTGCGGCAACCGCAGGTGTTCCTGCTCGACGAGCCGCTGTCCAATCTCGACGCCAAGCTGCGCATGGGCATGCGCGTGGAAATCGCGCGCCTGCACCGCCAGCTCGCCACCACCATGATCTACGTCACCCACGACCAGATCGAGGCGATGACCCTGGGCCAACGCATCGTGGTGATGAAGGACGGCAAGATCCAACAGATCGACACGCCGATGGCGTTGTACAACCGGCCGATCAATCTGTTCGTCGCGACCTTCCTCGGCAGCCCCAAGATGAACATCCTGTGGGGCCAGGTCGACGAGCGCGACGGCGAGCTGTTCCTGCGCATCGGCGAGGGCCTCGCGCTGAATCTGCGCCCCGATGCCGAGACCCGCGAAAAGGTGCGCGCCTACGTCGGGCGCGAACTGACGATCGGCCTGCGCCCGGAAGACATGCACCTGGCCGAGGCCGGTCCCGACACCCTGGCGGCCCAGGTCGAAGTGGTCGAGCCGGTCGGCAACGAGGCCTTCCTCAATCTCGGTTGCGGCGGTTGCGACCTGGTCGTGCGCCTGCCGCCGTACAACTTGCCGCGCGCCGGCGACACCGTGCATCTGTCGTACGCCGCCGAGCGCATGCATTTCTTCGATCGCGAAAGCGAACTTCGCCTGTAGCCTATGCCGCAGGGCCTGCATGCAGGCGCGGCGCCTGCGTTCCAGGTGCCCGCGCCGCGCCGCACTTGAGTCCGACGATGCAGTGAGGGCACACTGCCACGCTGCGCCGGGGGACACGGCGACGGGTCGCGTGCGATCCGTACGGTGGGCGCAGATCGCAGCGAGTGCTAACGTGGCCGGGCCCGAGCGGCGCCGGTCGCGATGCCGCATCGCATTCGCCGCGGCACGATCGATGCGCCATTCCAGGTTCGCAGCCTGGCGCCGTTCGGCCTCGCGTCGGACGAAGCTTCGCTGCGTTTCGCGCGCCCTCTGCGGCGCGTTCCGTTTCGCTATCCGACCTCATGACCGACGAAAACGATATCGACCGTACCTTCGACCGTCTGGTCGAAGCGGCCAGGCACCAGGACGGCGCCGCCTTCAAGGCGGCGACCCGGGACTATGCCCAGTCCGCCGAGGGCCAGGCCTGGCTGCAAAGCGGTCACGACCGATACCAACAGATCAAGGCGGAACTCCAGGCGCGGGCGCAAGCTCCGCAGTCGCCGCCGGGCGGCCCGAGCTCCAGCCCGAATTCGGGCCCGTAACCTCTCTTAGGGAGAACCATCGTGCAGGACGCGCAAGACCTGAAACGACTCGCCGCCGATCTGGCGGTATTTGCCCAACATCTGCAAGACCAGAGCGAGCGCGCGGTGCAGCACGTGGACCGCAGCGCCGAAGAATTGCATCGCGCCGCCCAGGGCGTGGGCGCCGGTGCGCAGGAACTCGCGCAACAGATCGTGCAAGCGGTGCAAGCGCAGGCGCAGGACGCGGTCGGCCGCGGCGCCGAGTTGGCTTTCGGCGCGATCGGCACGCAACTGCGCGACAGCGCCGACGTCGCCACGCGCGCGGCGCAGGCGCTGGACGATCAGCGCAAGAAGATCGAACGCGCGCAGCAGAACCTGATCTACAAGAGCGCCGTAGCGCTGCTGATCGGCTCGCTGCTGGCGGTCGGCGGCAGTTGGTACTTCGCCCGCAAGTCGCTGCGCCTGATCGAACGCGCCGAGTTCGGCGCCGAGATTCTCGATGCGACCAAGGCCGGCACTCTGACCCGTTGCGACGGCAAGCTGTGCGCGCGCGCAGGCAAGCGCTTCGGCGCCAAGGGCGAGTACGTGCTGATCGAATGACCGGCGAACCGCGCGGGCGGCTTGGCGGCTTGCGGCATTCGTCGCGGGCCGGCGCCGCTCGCGGCGCTCGAGCGGTCCGGCTGTTGCGAGCGCCTCGCCCAAGCGGGTGCGGCGAGGGCCGTCAAAGGAATTCCGCGCGAATCCGGTCGACGTCGAAGGGGGTGACGCCTTCGTGCATCGAGAACACCGTATCGGCTTGATCCGGCGATTCGACCACGCGGCCGCGGGCCTGCGCGTGCAGTTCGAACAAGCTGTGCAGGTCCGGCGTCGCCAATGCGGTCATCGCGCGCAGGATGAGGGAAATGCCGCTCAGGTGGTTGGCCGCGTTGTTCCAGCGCGGATAGCCGCCCAAGCCGATGTCCGTCCAGATGATCTGATCGGTTTCCAAGTCCAGTACGAAGGGCAGGCAGCTTTGCTGGTTCGAGGCCAGATCCAGCCGGTCCTCCACCGTGCGCGCCTCGAACGGTTCGCCCGAGTTCGCGTCGCTGCGCGCCATCCATCCGGCGAAACACTCCGGCAAGTCGCAATAGGGCTGCTCGGTGTAGCTGTGGATGCTGACCACGACGAAACGCAGGCCGAGCCCGCGCAAGCGTTGCAGATCCAGGTCGATGAACTCGGCGGCCCCCTGCGGCGCATCGACGATATCGCCGCTGTGATGGCCGCCGTAACCGCGCAGGTTGTAGTAGGCGACGACGTCGCGAAACACGAAGTCGCGGTCGAAGAACGCCGCCGACAGGTCGATGTCGGTGCGCTGGCGGCCGTTGCTCCACCACAGGAACAGGCGGATGAAACGCGTATCGGGCAAGGGCAGGCGGCTGCCGCGCACCAGCGTGCGCAGCGCGCGCGAGGCCGAGCGCTGCGTCAGCGGCGCGCGCATATGCGCCAGGGCCGGGTCGATATAGCAACGGCCCAGCGGCGGCGAACGCGCGAAGCGGGCGCGCAGTGCATCGCGGCAGACGGCGATGGCATCGCTCAGGACCCGGGCGTCGATCGGCGCGCGCTGGTCCTCGAGCGACCAGGCGCGTGCGGCGTCGCCCTTGGGAAAGAAGGTGCGCAGCGGCGATCGCCCGCGATGTTCGAACTGGCTCAAGGCCTGCAGCAGGACCGGTGTCGACACCTGTTCGGCGACGGCACGGAAACGGTCCAGCACCGGCTGCGGTTCGGTACCGCTGCGCAGCAGATGATCGAGCCGGCGCGCGAACTCGCCCGGACGCGCGGCGAGCCGTTGAGCGACCGCGCCGGTGCGGCCTTGCTCCAGCGCATGCTCGATCGCGCCGTTGAAAGTCGCGAACGGCAGGTCTTCGCGCAGTACCTGAAAGGCGCGCCAGGTCTTGGGAAAGCGTTCGCGGTAATCCCCCGGATGCAGCACTTCGCCCAGGCGTTTCCAGCGCTCGCGCCAGCGACGCATGTCTTCGGTGGGATCGTCGAAGCCCTCCAACTGCTGCAGCAGAAAACGGCGCTCGCCGCGTTTCATGCGTTTGAAGCGGGTCGACCCGGCCAGCGACACATCGCCTTCGCTGAGCGCCACCGCCAGGCGCAAGGTGTCGGTCGCGGTTTTGAGATGGGTTCGCAGGAACGCGTCGGTGGGCTCGCCGGGCGCATGGCGCAGCAGGCCCGCGCCGATGACGGCCAGGTTTTCCTTGAACGGAATCTCGACAGGCAGCAGCCGGACGACCTGTGCGCGGTACTGGGCGATGAACCAGCCCAGGTCGGCTTTGTCCTGCAGCGACAGCGATGTGCGCGAGGCGGCGAGTGTGGTGCAGATGTTCTCGTAGTCGTCCAGCGTGCCCAGCTCGATCTCGCGCGGGGCGCGGCCGTTGAACAGCGGCACGGTTTCGGCCGGTTGTTCCAGGTGCAGTCGGCGCCGGGTGAGGTAGTGATACACCGCGCGCATGTACAACTCGGCTTCGGCCAGGGCCAACGAGCCCCGGGGGAAATCCGGGAACAGTGGCCGGTGCTCGCGGTGGGCGCCGGTCATCGCCGCCAGATGCTTACGCAATTCGCGCAGGACGCGGGTGAGTTGCTCGGTCGACAAGGTGCCGAGTCGTTCGATCACCGCTTCGGACAAGACGAACCCGAACGCTTCGGTTTCCTTCTGCACCATCGCGACTTGCGCCGCGCTTGCGCCGCCGTCGCCGGCCTTGAGATACAGCTTGCCGCGCCGGCGCAGATAGATTCCGTTCATGCCCCTCTCCAATGAAAAGCCCGCCGGGAGGCGGGCGATGTGGGAAGCGGACACCCTAGTTTCAGAGTAGAAGGAAGGACGCCCATAGCCACGAGGCCGAGCATAGCCGAGCCTCGCGAGAATGAGAACGCCGCCGATCGGCGGCGAATGGCAGGTCAATCAGGAGGGCGCCATGGCTGCGCGTTCGGCCAGGCCCGACTGGCGCTTGAGCAAGGCGATCGCGAGCAACAGCATCGCCATCGGCAGCAAGGACAGATAGAACGCGGTGCCGCCGCCGATGCGGGCGAACAACTGGCCGGTGATGAACGAACCGGTGGTGCCGCCGAGCGCCGAGAACACCACGATCAGGCCGGTCATCGCCGCGTGCCGCGACTTCGGTAGCGAGCTCAGCACCACCGAATTGATCGCCGGATAGATCGGCGCCATGAACAGCCCGATCAGCGGGAACACGTAAGCCGCCAGCGGCGCGTGCGCCCAGCTCATCGCCGGGTCGGGCTGCAGGTTGCGCGCCAGCGGCAGCGCCAGCAGCACCAGGGCCGCCATCGCCAGCACGCAGACCATCAGCAGCCAATGCCAGGGTACGCGGCGCAGGGCCACGCCGGCAGCGAGCCGGCCGAGCGCCAGCGACACCGCGAAGATGCTCGCCGCCTGCACGCTCATCGTGGTCGGCAGGTGCAGGATTTCGCGATTGAAGGTCGGCAGCCAGGTGCCGACGCTTTGTTCGATCAGGACGTACAGGAAGGCCGAGACCAGGAACACCGCGACCAGCGGCTGGGCGACCAGGCGGAACATGTCGAGAAACGAATCGCCGACCGCGTGGCCGTCGCTGGCGGCGCGTTCGTCCATGCGCGAGGTCGCGAGCAGGACCAGGATCGCCGCGGCGATCGCCGCGAGCAGCCAATACACGCGCAGCCAGACCGGGTCGCCGGGCGATTGCGGATCGATGAACCAGGCGAAGATCCAGTAACCGGCGAGCACGCCGACCATGAACCAGCCCTCGATGGTGCTGGTCAGGCTGGCGTGCGCCTGCTTGTCCTCGGTGAGCAGGCCGATCGAGGAATACACCGAAACCTTGACCAGGGCGAAGGACACGCCGGTGGCGACGAACAGCAGCTTGGTCATCCAGAACGACGCCAACAGCGGCATCAGCAGACAGGCCGCGCCGACGAAGCCCAGGCCCAGCATCATCGCGCGGCGATAGCCCAGGCGCGGCATCAGCGAGGCGGTCAGGAACGAGACGATGGCGATCGGCAGGTCCTTGAAGGCCTCCAGGATGCTGGCGTCGCTCTTGCTGACGCCGAAGCCCTGGATCGACTGCAGGATCACCGTGCCGACGCTGTTGAGCAGGATCCCGAACACCATGTAGGTGAGGATCATCGCCAGGATCATGCGGCCTCGGTTCATGCGGGCGTGGCTCCGGTAAGCGGTCCGGCGCGATGCCGGACCAGGAGATAAAAGACCGTTCGCGACGGTTTGCCAAGTGCGCACGCCGGAGAGAGGGGGAGGGCGACAGTTTCCGGCAAGGCCGGCGCGAACGGTGAGGTAAGAGGAGACCGTGCAGGCGACATCGGGCCGCCCCGTGGAACTCCGCGCCGCCGCCGTGCGGCGACGCGGAGTCTGGATCACCAGCGGTACGTGGCCGAGAACAGGTAGGAGCGGCCTGCGATCGGGCGGCCCATGAACACGCCGCCGGTGGCCGCGCCGGGCACGCGCACGTTGCCTTCGGTCAGGCCGAGTTCGTTGGTGACGTTGCTGCCGGTGAGCGCGAACTCCCAATTCTCGCCGACGTGCATGTTCGCGCCGACGTCGAGCGTGTGGTACGAGGGCAGCTTCTGGGTGTTGGCCAGGTCGGCGTAGCGGTCGCCGATGCGCGAGTAGGTCGCGAACACCTTCAGGTCGCCGAACGGCAGGTTCCAGAAATAGCTCGGGGTGAAGCGGAACTGCTGCTTCGGCTGGCGCATCACCTGGTTGCCGGTGAACTCGCGGTAGTTCTCGTACTTGGCGTCCAGCCAGATGCCGGTCAGGGCCAGTTCGAGCCCGCCGACCGGGCGCACCGCCGCTTCCACTTCCACGCCGTAGGCTTCCGAATCGCCCGCGGTGGTGAAGTTGGTGCCGTCGTCGAGGAAGGCCTGGAACGGCGAGTTGGTGAAGCTGTTGTAGAACCCGGTCAAGTACAGATCGTAGACCGAGTTGCCGGCCTTGAAGCCGAGTTCGTACTGGTCGATTTCCTGGGTCTTGGTGTTGCCGTCGCGCAGGTTGTCGAACGCCGGCAGCTTGTAGCCGGAGTTGGCGCGCGCGAACAGGCTGGCGCTGTCGTTGAGCTTGTAGTTCAGGCCGAGGGTCCAGGAGAAATGCTTGTCGTCCTGGTCGATGCGGCGGGAAGTCGGCAGCGACACCGAGGTGGCATTGTCGTAGAGCGTGTTCGGATTGCCGTCCAGATCGACCGAGGCGACGTCGTGCACGGTGCCGTCGACCTGCTGCCGCTCGTAGCGGATGCCGCCGTCCAGGCGCAGGCGGTCGTTGATCTGCCACTCGTCGGCGAGGAACACCGCGGTGTTCTGGCCGTCGTAATCGCCGCGCAGCGAGAAGAACGAAGTGCCGGTGAAACCGTCGCGGGTGACCTGGCGGCCGTCGGCGAGGCTCAGATCGATCCGGCGCGCGTTGTTCTGCGCGGTCAGCAGCATGTTGTTGCCGAGGTACCAGGTGTCCTTGGACGAGTAACGCGCGTAGTAGACGCCGGCGGTGAGGGTGTTGCCTTCGAACAGGTCGCGGCTGAAGCGCAGGTCGTTGGTGAACGATTCCAGCTCCTTGTCGACCACCCAGAAACCGGCCGTCAGCACCTGCTGGTTCGGGTCGACTGCGCCGCCGCCGTTGACGTAGGTGGCGGTGCCGGCGCTGCCGTAGCCGGCGATGAAGTCGGCCATGGTCTTGGGGCTGGCGCCGGTGAACAGGCCGTTGGTCGGCGCGCTGCCGCTGACGTAGTTGACCCGGTCGCTGATGGTCCAGTCGCCGACGTAGAAGTCCATCGACGCGCCGAACACGTCGAGATTGATGCCGCGGCCTTCGGCGAGGTCGCGGGTGATGGTCTGGCCGTTCGGACCGGTCGGCAGGGTCACATGACGGAAGTCGTTGCCGAGCAGGGTGCCGGTCTGTGCGTCCAGGCCCGGGAAGCTCGACAGGCTGCTGCCGTTGTTGCGCGAAAGCAGCGGGATCGGAGTGAAGAAAGCGTTCTTGTCGTTGGTGTGGCGTGCGTAGACCGTCACTTCGCCGCTGTCCCAGCTGTGGGTCAGGGTGGCGCTGAGCTGGCCGCCCTTGTCGGCCGGGAACTGGGTGTCGCGCACGCCGTCGGTGGTGCGGTAGAAGCCGCCGACGCTGTAGTACCAGCCTTCGCCGAGCTTGCCGCTGTTGAACAGGTCGACGCGGCGCAGGTTGTCGCTGCCCAGGCCGACGCGGACGCTGCCGGCCGGCTCTTCGCCGCCCTTCTTCTGGATGAAGTTGACCGTCGCGCCGGGCTGGCCGTTGGAGAAGATCGGGCTCGGGCCGCCGCGCAACACTTCCATGCGCTCGATGGTGTCGTCCATGCGGAACAGGGTCGAGTTCTCGAGGAAGGACAGGGTCGGCGGCGGGTACAGCGGCGCGCCGTCCATCTGCACGGTCACGAAGGGGGCGTCGCCTTCCGAGGGCATGCCGCGCACGAAGATGTTGGCGCCGGTGCTGCCGCCGGCCGATTCGGCCCAGATGCCCGGCACGACCTTGAGCGCGTCGGCGGTGCTCAGCGGCACCGCTTCCTGGATTTGTTCGAGCGAAGCGGTGGTGATCGAGAAGCTGGCGTCGCGCTTGCGGATGCCCTTGAAGCGCGCGGTGCCGCTGACGATGACCGCGTCGAGGGTGGTCGCCGATTCGCTGCCGCTTTCGGCCTGCGGCGCCGGTGCCGGTGCCGGTGCCGCTGCGGCGGCCTCCTGGGCCAGGGCGTAGCCCGGCGCCAACGCGGCGGCGATCGCCGCGGACAGTGCGAAACGCATCAGTTGGCGTTGCTTGGTAGACGTGTGCTGCATCGTGTTCTCCCCACTCATCTTGTATTGGTTATGCAAACGGATCGATCGGTGGTGGTATCCCCGCCGCGGCAGTACTTGCCGCGCGCGGTCAGGGCAAAACGAAAGCGTCCAGGTCGAAGGAGGCGATATCCGGCAGGCAGGCATCGGCGCGCGCCAGAGCGAGGGCATCGCCGATGCCGACCGCGGCCATCCCGGCCGACTTGATGGCGACCACGCCGGCGGCGGCGTCTTCCAGGCCGATGCACTGCGACGGCGGCACGCCGAGCGCGGCGGCGACAGTCAGGAAGATTTCCGGGTCGGGCTTGGCGCGGGCGATGCGCGCCGAGTCGGCGATGCAGTCGAAGCGGTCGGCGATGCCGAGCCGTTCCAGCAGCGCGCCGGCGTTGCGGCTGGCCGAGGCCAGGCCGAGCTTGAGGCCGCGTGCGCGTGCCTGTTCGAGCAGGCGCTCGACGCCGGCGAACAGATCCTTCGGCGCGACCTCCCGGATCGCTTCGACGTAGTAGGCGTTCTTGCGTTCGGCCAGGGCGAGCTTTTCGTCGCGGCCGAGCACGCGCCCGGCATGGCGCAGGATGATGTCGAGCGAGGCCATGCGGTCGACGCCCTTGAGTAGTTCGTTGACCTGCTCGTCGAACGGCAACCCTTCCTCGTCGGCCATGCGCTTCCAGGCGCGGTAATGGGTCTGGGCGGTGTCGGTGAGCACGCCGTCGAGGTCGAAGATCAGGGCGCGGGCCGGACGCGGAAAGGCGAGCGGGGCGGGGCCGCCGGGGGCCGCCAGCGGCGCCCGCAGGCTCGCACCGAGATTCAGTTCGATGCCGCGGCCTTCGTGTTCGATCGTCAGCGGCGCGCCTTCGAGCAAGCGGTATTCGACGCCGTCGCGGCTCACCCGCAGGCGCAGGCGCCGGCCTTGCCAGCGCAAGCCGAAGCCGTAGCCGTTCCAGCCGGCCGGCAGGGTCGGGGCGAAATGCAGCGCACCGTCGACCGCGCGCAGGCCGGCGAAGCCGGAGACCAGGCCGAGCCAGGTGCCGGCCAAGGCCGCCATGTGCACGCCGTGGTCGGTATTGCCGTGCAGGTCGTCGAGATCGACGCGCAGGTTTTCGGCGAAATACTTCGCCGCTTGTCCGGCATGGCCGACTTCGCTGGCGAGGATGCCGAACACCGAGGCCGACAGGGTCGAGTCGTGGGTGGTCACCGCTTCGTAGTAATCGAAGCTGCGGCGCTTGACCTCGGCGGGAATGCCGTCGCCGGCCAGCACCAGGGCCATGATCACGTCGGCCTGCTTGCAGACCTGATGGCGATAGAGGGTGAGCGGATGGAAGTCGAGCAACAAGGGGCGATGCTCGCCCTCATGCTTCGGGAACGGCCAGCGCGGCTTGTCGAGGAAGGTGTCGTCCTGGGCGTAGATGCCCAGGGCTTCGTCGTAGTGCAGGTACATGGCCTCGCCGGCGCGGCGCCAGCTCTCGACTTCGTGCGCGTCCAGGCCCAGCCGCGCCGCCAGCTCCGCGACTTGTTGCGGGCGCTCGCGGTGCAACTGCTGCCACACCTGCACCGCGCGCAGCAGGTGCTGCTGGGCCATGCGGTTGGTGTAGAAGTTGTTGTCGACCAGGGCGGTGTATTCGTCCGGGCCGGTGACTTCGTGGATGCAGAACGCGCCGCCGCGGCGCGGGTTGAAATGGCCGATCTGCGGCCAGATGCGCGCGGTCTCGAACAGGATCTCGGCGCCGCTTTCGAGTAGGAAATCGACATCGCCGGTAGCGTCGACATACAAGCCGATCGCGTAGGCGACCGCGGCGTTGATGTGATACGCCGCCGAACCCGATGGATAGTGCGCCGAGCATTCGCCGCCGGTGATCGTGCGCCACGGGAACAGCGCGCCGCGCGGATGGTTCATCTCGCGTGCGTGCCGGCGCGCCGGCTCCAGCGCGAGGTAACGCGCATGCAGCATGGCGCGGGCCACCTCCGGTGCGGTGTACACCATCACCGGCAACATGAAGGCTTCGGTGTCCCAGAAATAATGGCCTTCGTAGCCTTCGCCGGTGAGACCCTTGGCGGCGGTGCCGTTGACGCCGTCGCGGCCGGCCGATTGCAGCAGGTGGAACAGGTTGAAGCGCAGCGCCTGTTCGGCGGACGCATCGCCATCGATGAATAGTTCGGCGCCGTCCCAGAATTCGGCCAGGGCAGCGGCCTGTTGCGTGGCGAGGGCATCGAACCCGGTGGCGACGGCGCGTGCGACCGCCTGCGTCGCGCGTTCGGCCAATTCGCTGTCTTCGCTGCCGCTGGCGTAGGCGACGAATTTTTCCAGGGTCAGCGAAGCGCCGGGCTGCAGCGCGCCGTCGTAGCGTTGCAGCACGTGTTCGTCGGCGCGTTCGGCGTTGCCGAAACGCAGGCCGTCGCTGCGGCCGTGCGCCTGGGCGCAGGCCACGCGCACGTTGCTGTGGCGGGTCGATTGCAGGACGTGGGCACCGTGCTCGTCGGCCTGCGCCGACAACAGGCGCAAGCCTTCCGACACCGCCACGCCGATGCGCGGGTCGTCGCCCTGTTCGGCGGCCTGGTGGCCGCATTCGATCGCCGAGGCCAGGCTCAGCGGGCCGCTGTAATCGATCGATTCGACCCGGTAACGGATCGCCAGCAGGTCGACGCCGGATATCGCGGCGTCGAAGGGCAGCACGCGTTCGGCGTGGATCTGCAGGGTCTGGCCCTGGGCGGTGCGCAGATGCAGGCGACGGCTGAGGCGGCCGCTGCGCAGGTCGAGTTCGCGTTCGAACCCCAGCCACTGCGCGGCATCGATATCCAGGCGTTGGTCGCCCAGCCAGACCGCGATGCGCTGGCCGTCGGCAACCGGCAGGCGGGTGTCGGTGCTGCGGGCGAAGCCCGGGAATCGTTCGTGGTAGTGGATCGGGTGCTTTTCGTAGACCGAGGCCAGGAAGCTGCCGTCACTGCCGCCGTCGGCTTCCTCGAAGCCGCCGCGCACGCCGAGCGAGCCGTTGGCGAGGGCGAACAGGGTTTCGTCGCGGCGGCGCCGGGACGGGTCGAAGCGGTCCTGGCGCAGGCGCCAGGCATCGGCCTCGGAGGAAGCAGGGGGGAGGTGCGGTGCGGCTTGGGGCTGGATCACGCGGCGGGACCTGAGTGCGTCGTTGCCGCGGACCGTAGAGAGGCGTTGTTATCGATGTCAAGTTATCGATAACAATCGACTTCAATAGTGTGCCTCAGTGCTTGTTTTCCAAGGCCGGTAGTCGCGTTCCTGGCAAGGCTTAAACGATGTGAATCAGCGATTTAAGCGATTGTTGCGGTGCGGGAAAATCCGCCCGGCTTCGACCCCTTACGATGAAGTTCGCGTTGCGATGCAGCATCGCGCTGCGCATCGGGCCGAAACGCTCAGGTGACGCGCGCCACCAGGTGGGTCGGCAGGATTTCCGACTGCGCAGGGCGGCCTTCGATCATCGCCAGGATCTTGCGCGCCAGCGACACGCCGGCGTCGACGAAGTTCTGGTGGATCGAGGTCAGCGGCGGCAGATAGGTCGCGCCGAGCGGGGTGTCGTCGTAGCCGATCACCGAGACGTCCTCCGGCACCCGCCGGCCGCGCTCGATCAGGGCGCGGATCGCGCCGATCGCCAGCAGGTCGCTGGCCGCGAACAGGGCGTCGAACTGCGGGTGCTCGTCGAGCAATTGGTGCACCGCCTGGGCGCCGGCGCTGACGGTGAAGTTGGCCACGTTCGGGGTCAGCGGCACGATGCCGTGCTCGGCCAGAGCCTCGACGAAACCGTCCAGGCGCTCGGCGAATTCGCCGTGGGCGCTGTCGCCGAGGAATACCGGCCGGCGCCGGCCCAGGGCCAGGAAGCGCTCGGCGGCGAGCTTGCCGCCGCGGTGGTTGTCGCTGCCGACCACGACCTGGGTCTCGTGGCGGCTGACCGCGCCCCAGACCACCATCGGCCGGCCCCAGCGCTGCACCTCGTGCATGGCGTCTTCGTGCGCGCCCTGGCCGAGCAGGATCACCCCGTCGGCGGCCTGCACGCTCGGCAGGGCGCCGCCCTGCAGTGAGGTCAACAACACGCTGTAGCCGGCCGAGGTCAGCTCCTGGCTGATGCCGCCGAGCAAGTCCAGCGGGTAGGGCCCGGACATCTGCCGCTCGACGGTCGGCTTCATCTCGACCACTACCGCCACGGTCATGCTGCGGCGCAGGCGCAGATTGCGCGCGCTGATGTTGAACTGATAGCCCTGTTGCTCGGCCAATTCCTTGATCTTGGCCCGGGTCTCGGGATTGACCAGGGGACTGTCGCGCAGGGCGCGCGAGACGGTGATCGCGGAAACGCCCGCCAGCTCGGCCAGATCGGCCATGGTCAGGTGTTCGCCGGCCTTGCGGGCCGGATTGGGGTCGCTCGGACGGCTGCTGCGAGAGCTCATGCGATGCCGTGTCACTCCCTGTCATGGCGGCGGGCGAATGCGGTCGATTCGCCGAATCGGCCATGTTTACCATGAACGCGTGGCGGGACGGAGCCCGTCCGGCGCGGCGGCGGGCAAATCGGCGCGGTTCGGCACAGGCCGCCGGCAGGTCGGCGCCACGGCCGCCTGAGGCAGCGCTGAAGCCGTTCGCGGCGAGCCTCGCGCTGGCCCGCTATACTCGCGAGGGAGCGCCGTCCAAAGCGGTATCTCTTCCAAGTGATTCAATAACTTGGGTATGTTGTCTCATCCATTTTCACGTTTTCACGGCGGCGCCGCCCGGCGCGCCAGGGACCACACCCGCGCATGCGTCTGTCCACGATCAAGCTGTCCGGTTTCAAGTCCTTCGTCGATCCGACCACGCTGCATCTGCCCACCAACATGACCGGTGTGGTGGGGCCCAACGGCTGCGGCAAGTCGAACATCATCGACGCGGTGCGTTGGGTCATGGGCGAAAGCTCGGCCAGCCGCCTGCGCGGCGACTCGCTGACCGACGTGATCTTCGCCGGCTCTTCGGCGCGCAAGCCGGTCTCGCAGGCCATGGTCGAGCTGATCTTCGACAACTCCGACCACACCATCACCGGCGAATTCGCCGCGTTCAACGAGATCTCGGTCAAGCGCACGGTCAGCCGCGACGGCACCAGCCAGTACTACCTCAACGGCGGCAAATGCCGCCGTCGCGACATCACCGACCTGTTCCTCGGCACTGGCCTGGGGCCGCGCAGCTACTCGATCATCGAGCAGGGCATGATCAGCCAGATCATCGAGGCCAAGCCCGAGGACCTGCGCGTTTATCTCGAAGAAGCCGCCGGCATTTCCAAGTACAAGGAACGGCGCAAGGAAACCGAAACCCGTATCCGCCACACCCGCGAGAACCTCGACCGCCTCAACGATCTGCGCGAGGAAGTCGGCAAGCAGCTCGAACACCTGCGCCGCCAGGCCCGCCAGGCCGAGCAGTACCAGGCGATCCAGGCCGAGCGCAAGGTCAAGGACGTGGAGTGGAAGGCGCTGGAATACCGCGCCCTGGACCAGAAACTGCAGAGCCAGCGCGAGCGCTTGTCGCAGCAGGAAACCCGATTGCAGCAATTGATCGCCGAGCAGCGCGAGGCCGAGCGCGAGCTCGAGACCGGGCGCGTGCGCCGCGAAGAAGCCGCCGAAGCGCTCAACAAGGCGCAGGCCGCGAGCTACGAGGTCGGCGGCGTGCTGGCCCGGGTCGAACAACAGATCCAGCATCAGCGCGAAATGTCCGGACGCCTGCACAAGGCGCGCGACGAAGCGATGGCCGCCCTGGCCGAGATCGGCGAGCACATCGGCAGCGATCAATCGCGCCTGGACGTGCTGCTGGCGGCGGTCGCCGATGCCGAGCCGCGCATCGAGGCGATGCGCGAGGACGACGAGGCGCGTCAGGACGCGCTGCGCGATGCCGAAACCAAGCTCAACGACTGGCAGCAGCGTTGGGACGCGCACAGCCGCGAACAATCCGAAGCCGCGCGCGCCGCCGACGTCGAGCGCACTCGCCTGGAAGGCCTGGACCGCCAGACCCTGGAAGCCGATCGCCGCCGCGAGGCGATGACTGCAGAACGCACCGGCCTGGACGTCGCCGCGCTCGCCGAGGCTTTCGAGCAATTGCAGAGCCAGCACGACCTGCAGAAGGAATCGCTGGAAAGCCTGACCGACGAGTTGGAGACCCGTAAGGGCACGGTCTCGGACCTGCAGGAGCAACAACGTTCGACCCAGAACCAACTGGCCGAGGTGCGCAAGCAGGCGCAGACCTCGCGCGGCCGTCTGTCCTCGCTGGAAACCCTGCAGCAGGCCGCGCTCGGCCTGGAGCAGGGCGCCGCGCTGACCTGGCTGCAGGCGCGCGGGCTGGATTCGGCGCAACGCGTCGGCGAAACCCTGACCGTCGAGGCGGGCTGGGAAAACGCGGTCGAAAGCGCGCTCGGCCAATTGATCGAGGGCGTGCTGGTCGAATCGCCGGAAGCGCTGGTCGATGCGATCGGCGAACTCGGCGAAGGCCGCCTGACCCTGGTCTCGCCCGCGCGCGACGACAGCGTTTACGCGCCGACCTCGCTGGCCTCGAAGGTGCAGGGCCCGGCGGCGATCCGCCGCCTGCTGTCGCGCCTGCACGGCGCCGACGACCTGGCCGCGGCGCGCGCGCTGCAGCCGTCGCTGGGCGCGGAAGAAACCGTCATCACCCGCAACGGCGAGCGCCTCGGCGCCGGCTGGGTGCGGGTGCTGCGCTCCGGCGCGGCCAAGCAGGGCGCGCTGCTGCGCGAGCGCGAGATCCAGAGCCTGCGCGCCGAGATCGAGACCTTGCAGAGCCGCGAGCGCGAACTCGAACAGATCCAGATTCAGTTGCGCGACCGCCTGCTGGCGTCCGAGCAACAGCGCGAGGACGCCCAGCGCGCCCTGTACATGGCCCACCGCGGCGTGTCCGAACTCGCCGGCCAGTTGCAGAGCCATCAGGGCCGCCTGGATTCGGCGCGCAACCGCATCGAGAAGATCGATGCCGAACTCGAACAACTGCTGATCCTGATCGACGCCGGCGGCGAGCAGGCGCGCGAAGCGCGCACCCGCCAGGAAACGGCGATCGAGCGCATGGGCGAGCTGGAAGACACGCGCCTGGAGCTCGAATCCGAACGCCGCCGCTTGTTCGAAGCGCGCGACGCCGCCCGCAACGCCGCGCGCGAATCGCGCGACGCCGCGCATGCATTAAGCCTGACCCTGGAAACCCAGCGCGCCCAGATCGCCGGCCTGAGCCAGGCGCTGGAGCGCATGGGTGGCCAGCGCGGCCAGCTCGATTCGCGCCTGGGCGAACTGTCGGCGCAGCTCGCCGACGGCGACCAGCCGGTGGTGGCGCTGGAGCAACAGCGCCAGGTCGCGCTGGAACAGCGCGTCGTCGCCGAACACGACCTGACCGCCGCGCGCACTGCGCTCGACGGCATCGACAACGACCTGCGCAAGTTCGAGCAGACCCGCCAGCAACGCGACGAGCAGGCCCTGCAACAGCGCGAAGCCATCGGCCAGCGCCGCCTCGAACAGCAAGCGCTGGTGCTCAAGGCCGAAACCCTGACCACGGCCATCGCCGAGGCCGGGGCCGTGCTCGAAGACGTGGTCAATGCGCTCGACGAGAACGCCGAACCGCAGGTCTGGGAGCGCACGGTCGCCGAACTCGACGGCAAGCTGCGGCGCCTGGAACCGGTCAACCTGGCCGCGATCGCCGAACACGCCGAGGCGGCGCAGCGCAAGGACTACCTCGACGCCCAGTTCACCGACCTCAACACCGCGTTGGAAACCCTGGAAGATGCGATCCGCAAGATCGACCGCGAGACCCGCGGCCGCTTCAAGGACACCTTCGACCGCGTCAATTCCGGCGTGCAGGAACTGTATCCGCGCCTGTTCGGCGGCGGCCACGCCTACCTGGAACTGACCGGCGAAGACCTGCTCGACACTGGCGTGGCGATCATGGCGCGCCCGCCCGGCAAGCGCGTGTCGAACATCTCGCTGCTGTCCGGCGGCGAGAAGGCGATGACCGCGGTGGCGCTGGTGTTCGCGATCTTCCGTTTGAACCCGGCGCCGTTCTGTCTGCTCGACGAAGTCGATGCGCCGCTCGACGAAGCCAACGTCGGCCGCTTCACCGCGATGGTCAGCGAGATGAGCGAACAGGTACAGTTCCTGTTCGTGAGCCACAACAAGGCGACGATGGAAGCCGCGCAACAACTCTCCGGCGTGACCATGCGCGAGCCCGGCGTCAGCCGTCTCGTCTCGGTCGACCTGGCCGAGGCGACGCGCCTGGCCGGTGCGGCCTGAGTCGGGAACGTACCGGGTAGGTGCCGGGAATGGAGAATCGGGAATGGTTCACAACCGATCTCTCCGTCCTGTCATGCCATCATCCATCGTCTGATTTGAATCTTAGGAACGGGAAACAGGAAACGCAGAATCGCAGGCCGCCATCGTCGCTCTCCGATTCTCGATTCCCCATTCCCGATTCCCGCACTAGGAGAAACCGATGTCCGACGTGACACTGCTGCGGATCGGCATCCTCATCGCCGGTCTGATCCTGATCGGCGCGATCGTGTTCTTCGGCCGCCCGCGCAAGCCGGGGCAGGGCAAGCGCGTCGCCCGTGAGGAAGCGCCGCGTACCGGCGAACGCAAGCCGGGTACCCGCCAGGAGCCCTCGCTGGGCGAGCAGATCGAAAACGAGCTCGGCGAATCCTCGACCGTGCCGGGCGAGGCCACCACCCAGGCCGAGCTGGAACTGTTCGACCGCACCCTGGAAGGCGGCGCCAATGCCGCCAACAGCGATCTCGGTCGTCGCGTCAGCGAAGAGTTCGACAAGATCGTGACCTTGTATCTGGCCGCGCGCGCCGGGCAGAAGCTGCACGGCCCCGACATCGTGGTCGCTGCCGAAAAGGCCGGCCTGGTCTATGGCCACATGGGCGTGTTCCACCGCTTGGTCGAAGGCCACCCCGAGCGCGGTCCGGTGTTCAGCGTCGCCAACATCATGAAGCCCGGCAGTTTCGACATGGCGACGATCCAGTCGCTGGAGACCCCGGCGGTGGCGTTCTTCCTGACCCTGCCGGCGCCGATCCCGGCGCTCGACGCCTGGGAGACCATGCTGCCGACGGCGCAGCGCATGGCCGAGTTGCTGGATGCGGTGGTGCTGGACGAGCAGCGCAATGCCCTCGGCCGCCAGCGCATCGCTCATTTGCGCGACGAACTGCGTGCCTACGATCGCCAGCGCGAAGCGCCGCCGTTGAGCAAGCCGACGCGTTGGTGAACCGATAGCGGCGCTATTCGCGCCGCTGCGGTGTTGCAGGGTTCGACCTCAGCTTTCCTGTAGGAGCGGCGTCCCAACAGGGATTTCCTACGGTCATGAGCCGCGACCACGGGACGCGCAGAAATATCAACGCCGATGTTGTTCATCGAAAGCTGCGTGCAGTCGCAGGGTAGGAGCGGCGCGAGCCGCGATCGCGCTGCGACAGTCTTGCTGCGTATCTCTGAATCAAGATCAAGATCAAACGCCAAGAGCTTCCGCCACTAAAGTGGCGGGTTACTTTCTTTTGTCATAAGCAACAAAAGAAAGGTAACCAAAGAAAAATGCTTTTCTTTGAATCACAGGCCCGCACGAGCGTTGCCTCCGCGGGGATTTTTCATACGGGACATCCCTGTCCCGATGAAAAACGGCCCGCATCCATGCGGGCCGCCCTCCGGGTCTTCTAGGGCCTTCGCTAGTGCGAAGCCGCGCACAGCAACATCAGCCGCAACGGCAACGGCAACGGCAAAATCTTGCCCGCATCCGCACTTGCATCCGCACTGTTAGTTCGCGTGCCGAAGGCTGCTCCTGGATCGGCGCGGCGTCCTTGCCGTAATCGCTCGCAGTGCTCGGCGCTCAGTCCGGCGACAGCCGAAGATCGAATCCCCCAGCTCGCACCCAATCCACCGAAGAAGTCCCCCCTTTGAAAAGGGGGACTAGGGGGGATTTGCTTCTGCTCTCGGCATCAATCACCCCGATTCCGCCGGTCATCGCGCCCTGCGCGACGCCAACCGTCCACAATCGCGCGAATCCCGTTCAAAATGCCATCCGCCCCGCCGCATCGGCAGCGCCAGGACCCACGCCCGTGACGACCGAATCCAAGAAAGACGCCGCCCAGGCCGCGAAGCGCGCCAGCGAGCTGCGCCGCCAGCTCGAAGACGCCAACTATCGTTATTACGTGCTCGACGACCCGACCCTGGCCGACGCCGACTACGACCGTCTGCTGCGCGAGCTGGAAGCGCTCGAAGCCGCGCATCCGGACCTCGCCACGCCCGATTCGCCCACCCAGCGTGTCGGCACGGCGCCCTCGGGGGCCTTCGACGAGGTTCGTCACGCGGTGCCCATGCTCTCGCTGGGCAATGCCTTCGCCGACGAGGAAGTGGCCGATTTCGTCCGCCGCATCGAGGAGCGCCTGGACCGCAGCGCGCCGGCCTTCTCGGTGGAACCCAAGCTGGACGGCCTGGCGATCAGCCTGCGCTACGAGGGCGGCCGTTTCGTCCAGGGCGCGACCCGCGGCGACGGCGCCACCGGCGAGGACGTCACCCAGAACCTGCGCACGATCAACGCCATCCCGATGCGCCTGCGCGGCGAGCACTGGCCGCCGGTGCTGGAAGTCCGCGGCGAAATCTACATGCCCCTGGCCGCCTTCAAGGCCTATAACGAGAAGGCCCTCAGCGAAGGCGGCAAGGTCCTGGCCAATCCGCGCAACGGCGCCGCCGGTTCGCTGCGCCAGCTCGACCCGCGCATCACCAAGCAGCGGCCGCTGGCGTTCTATGCGTATGCGGTCGGTCTGGTCGAAGGCTACGAACTGCCGCCGACCCATTCGGCGACCTTGAAGCAATTGCGCGACTGGGGCTTCCCGGTCAGCACCGAGAGCGGCGTCGTCGCCGGCACCGACGGCCTGCTCGGTTATTACCGGCAGATGGGCGCCAAGCGCGACACGCTGCCGTTCGACATCGACGGCGTGGTCTACAAGCTCGACGACTACGCCGGCCAGCGCGAGATGGGCTTCGTCTCGCGCGCGCCGCGGTGGGCGATCGCGCACAAGTTCCCGGCGCAGGAACAATCGACGGTGCTCGAAGGCATCGACATCCAGATCGGCCGCACCGGCGCGGCGACGCCGGTCGCGCGCCTCAAGCCGGTGCAGGTCGCCGGTGTGGTCGTGACCAACGCGACCTTGCACAACGCCGACCAGATCGCGCGCCTCGACGTGCGCATAGGCGACACGGTGATCGTGCGCCGCGCCGGCGACGTGATCCCGGAAATCGTGCGGGTGGTGCCGGAATATCGCGACCCGAACGCGCCGCAATGGCAGATGCCGGGCGAATGCCCGGTGTGCGGTTCGGAGATCGTGCGCGAAGAGGACGGCGTGGTGTGGCGCTGCTCCGGCGAGCTGACCTGCGCCGCGCAGCGCAAGGAGGCGATCCGCCATTTCGCCTCGCGCCGGGCGATGGACATCGAAGGCCTCGGCGATCGCTACATCGAGGATCTGTCCGACCTGGGCTATCTGCAATCGGTCGCCGACCTCTACAAACTCGAACTCGACGATCTGCTGCAGATGAAGCGCCGCGCCGAGGAACGCGACGGCACCACGCCCGAGACCGTAAAGGCCGGCAAGGTCGCGACCAAGTGGGCCGACAACCTCATCGAAGCGATCGACCACAGCCGCAACACCACGCTCGAACGCTTTTTGTTCGCGCTCGGCATCCAGCACGTGGGCGAGAGCACGGCCAAGGCCTTGTCGGTGTGGTTCGGCGATCTGGCATTGATCCGGCATCTGCCGTGGCCGTTGTTCAAGCGCGTGCCCGACGTCGGCGGCGAAGTCGCGCGTTCGCTCGGCCATTTCTTCGATCAGCCCGGTAATCAGCAGGTCATCGATGCCCTGCTCGAACGCAAGGTCAAGATCGGCGACACCCACGCGCCGTCGCCGAAACTGCGCGAAAGCCTGAACCTGGCGACCTTGCTGGTCGACATGGAAATTCCCAAGGTCACGCGCATCCGCGCCGATCAGCTCGCGGCCGCGTTCGGCAGCGCCGAGAAGCTGCGCGGTGCGCCGGAGCACGCCTACATCACCGCCGGCTTGCCGGCCGACAGTGCGCAGGCGCTGACGACGTGGTTGAACGTGGACGAGAACGCGCGCTTGCTGACCCGCGTCGGCGAGGCGCTGGAGCGACTGGATGCGCTGACGCCGGCCGCCTCGGCCACCGCGAGCGGCCCGCTCGACGGCCAGACCGCAGTGTTGACCGGCAGCCTGACCGCGCTGACCCGCGACGAGGCCAAGCTGCGTCTGGAAGCCCTCGGCGCCAAAGTGGCCGGCAGCGTGTCGAAGAAGACCAACTTCGTCGTCGCTGGCGAAGCCGCCGGTTCCAAGCTCGACAAGGCGCAGGAACTCGGCGTCGAGATCTGGGACGAAGCCAAGTTGCTGGCATTCCTGGCCGAGCACGAGCCGGCCGAGCACGAATGAGCCCGGATCAAGACTGGCAACCGTCGGCCTCGTTCGAGTCGCTGCGCCTGCGCGCGCGGCTCAATGCGACGATCCGCGCCTTCTTCGCCGACCGCGAGGTCGTCGAGGTCGAAACCCCGGTGTTGTCGGTCGCCGGCAACACCGATCCGAACATCGCCTCGTTCTCGTTGCAGTTCAGCGGCCGCACCGACGGTGCGCCGCGCACGCGCTGGCTGCGCACTTCGCCGGAGTTTCCGCTCAAGCGTCTGCTCGCGGCCGGCTTCGGCGATTGCTACGAACTCGGCCGGGTGTTCCGCGACGGCGAGGCCGGCGGCCGCCACAACCCCGAGTTCAGCATGCTCGAGTGGTATCGGCTCCGCTGGGATCGGCGGCCGCCACAACCCCGAGTTCAGCATGCTCGAGTGGTATCGGCTCGGCTGGGATCATCGCCGCCTGATCGACGAAACCGCAGCCCTGGTGCGCACGGCCCTGGGCCTGGTCGGGCGCGACGCCGGTCTGCGCTCGATCACCTATCGCGAGTTGTACCGCCAGCGCCTCGGCCTCGATCCTTTCACCGCCGGCGACGAGGTCCTGCGCGCAGCGCTCGGCGAGGTGGTCATCGATCCCGAGGGCTTGAACCGCGACGATTGGCTCGACCTGTTGATGACCCATCGCCTGCAGCCGACCTTCGCCGCCGACGGCCTGCTGGCCGTGCATGATTACCCGGCCTCGCAATGTGCCTTGGCGCGCTTGCGCGACGACGGCGACGGTTGGCCGGTGGCCGAACGCTTCGAGCTTTATCTCGGCCCCCTGGAACTGGCCAACGGCTACCACGAGCTTGCCGATTCGGCCGAACAGGGCGCTCGTTTCGATCGCGACCGCGCGCTGCGCGCCGCGCGCGGCGTGCCGGCGCCGCCGCGCGACGAGGCCTTGCTGGCCGCGCTCGGCAGCGGTTTCCCGGCCTGCGCCGGCGTCGCCCTCGGCGTCGACCGCCTGCTCATGGCGATGCTCGGCACGGGCCGCATCGCCGATGTGCTGAGCTTCGATTTCACGCGCGCGTGACCGCGATGAACCCCGCATGCGGCAGCGAACGGTAACTGCCGCGTTTTGATTGCAGTTTCATCGATCGCGGTTAGAGTGATCGGGTCGGGTGCGGGGGGACGTGCATGCGTGGTGTGATGATCGCGATCCAATGGCTGGCCTTCGCCGGTTTGGCGTGCACGCAGGCTCGCGCAGAGCCGGTGGGCGAGCGCCTGTACGGTGGGCGCCTGTTGCGCTGCGCTTCCAGCGGCGAGGAAGTCGTGCGCTGTCCGGCCGACACCCGCGAAGGCGTGCGCCTGGTCCATCGCACCTCCGGCAAGCCTTGCGTCGAGGGCACGAGCTGGGGCGCCGACCGCGGCGGTGTGTGGGTTTCGCAGGGCTGTGCCGCGGATTTCGTGCTCGGCAAGGGCGGCAGCGGCCGCGACAGCACCACCGGTGCGCGGGTGATCAAATGCGAGTCGCGCGGTGGCCGTTGGAACCATTGCCCGGCCAAGATCGGCGAGGGCGTGGTGCTGGCCCAGCAACTCTCCAAACAACCTTGCTTGCGCAACCAAAGCTGGGGCGCCGACAAGCAGGGCGTCTGGGTGTCGGGCGGTTGCCGCGCCGAATTCCGTCTGCTCGGTGTCGAGGAACCGGCCGCGCAGGCGCGCAAACCTTTGCTGCGTTGCGAATCGCAGGACCGGCGCGCCCGCCGTTGCGATGGCGAAACCGGCCTGGGCGTGCGCATGGTCAAGCAGTTGTCCAAGACCGAATGCATCGAAGGGCGCAGTTGGGGCTACGACGCGCACGGGGTCTGGGTCGAGGATGGCTGCCGTGCCGACTTCGAGCTCGACTATCGCCGCAACGGCGGATGATCCGCAGGCGTGCGACGGCCCGCAGTTTGCCGATCGAGGTGCGACGCTGCACTGCAACAACGGCGCAAACTAAGCGACTCATGAACGTTTTTGGCTCTCCGCCACGAAGGGCGAAAATCTTGAGCTGGCGTTAAGCGGGTTCAGATAGAGTCCTTGGCACATTGACAAGGAGCATGAACATGTCCGCACGCATTCTTTCCGGTTTGAGTTTGATGGTCGGCCTCGGCATGGCCGCCGGCGCCGCACAGGCCGTGCCGCAATACGACGATTACGGCTACAACAACGTGATCCGTTGCGAATCCAACGACAACCGCGAGCGTCGTTGCGACGCCGATACCCGAGGCGGCGTGCAGCTCAGCCGACAGTTGTCCAAGTCTTCGTGCAGCCAGGGACGCAGTTGGGGTTACGATCGCTCGGGCATCTGGGTCCGCGAAGGCTGCCGCGCCGAGTTCACCCTGGGCCGCGGCGGCGGTTGGAATGACGGCGGCGGCGGCTGGAACGGCGGTGGCGGCGGCAGCGGCGAAGTCGTGCGCTGCGATTCCAACGACAACCGCCCGCGCACCTGCCGCATCGACGGTAATCGCGCACGTCTGCAACGCCAGATTTCGAGCTCGCCGTGCATCGAGGGCCGCAGCTGGGGCTCGCGCCCCGGTGAGGTCTGGGTGAGCGATGGTTGCCGCGCCGAATTCGTCGCCTCGCGCGGCGGTGGCGGTGGCTGGAATGGCGGTGGCGGCGGCTGGAACGGCGGCGGTGGCGGTTGGGGCGGTGGCGGCCAGGAAGTCAGCTGCGAGTCGCGCAACAATCGCCAGAACCGCTGCAACATGTCGATTCGCCGCGACGCGCGCCTGATCAAGCAGAACTCCGGTTCGCCGTGCATCGAAGGCCAGACCTGGGGCTGGGACCGCAACGGCGTGTGGGTCGCCGGCGGCTGCCGCGGCGTGTTCCGGGTCAACTGATCGCGATACCTGCATCGTCCGCATGCAACGACGCCCCCGTCGCAAGACCGGGGGCGTCGTCGTTTCGGCGCCCGCGTCGGCGCCGTTTCGGGGCCGTTTCGGGGCCGACACGCGCATCCGTTAAACTGCGCGCATGAACGACGCCATCGATTTCGACCGCTACGACCGCATCCGCCCGATCCGTTGGACCGGAGACGCCCTCGAACTGCTCGACCAGCGCAAGCTGCCTTTCGCCGTGGAATACGTGCGCTGCGACGACAGCGACGCGGTCGCCGCGGCGATCCACGCCCTGACCGTGCGCGGCGCCCCGGCGATCGGCATCGCCGCGGCCTGGGGCGTGGTCCTGGCCGCGCGCAAGGTGCAGGCCGGCAGCGGGCTCGAAGCCTTGGCGGCGATCGAGCCGGCCTTGCAGCGCCTCAATGCGGCGCGCCCGACCGCGGTCAACCTGGCCTGGGCCCTGGCGCGGATGCGCCGGGTGTTGGCTGGCGCCGGCGGCGATTGGCGGGAGGTCCTTGCGCGCGAGGCACAGGCGATCGCCGATGAGGACCTGGCCGCGAACCGGCGCATGGGCGCGCTCGGCGCGGCCCTGATCGAGCCCGGCAGCGGTGTGCTGACCCATTGCAACACCGGCTCGCTCGCGACCGCCGGCTTCGGCACCGCGCTCGGCGTCATCCGCGCCGGCGTCGCCCAGGGCCGCATCGATGCGGTGTTCGCCGGCGAGACCCGGCCCTGGCTGCAGGGCGCGCGCCTGACGGTGTGGGAGCTCGAACAGGACGGCATCGCGCCGACCCTGATCGCCGATTCGGCGGCCTCGCACCTGATGAAGACCGGCAAGGTGCGCTGGGTCATCGTCGGCGCCGATCGCATCTGCGCCAACGGCGACACCGCCAACAAGATCGGCACCTACCAGCTGGCCATCGCCGCGCGCCATCACGGCGTGCGCTTCATGGTCGCCGCGCCGTCGTCGACGGTCGACATGGACACCTTGTCGGGCGATGCGATCGAAATCGAAGAACGCGACCCGGGCGAGCTGTTCGCGGTCGGCGGCACGCGCACCGCGGCCGAGCGGGTGGGCGCCTGGAACCCGGTGTTCGATGTGACCCCGCACGAGCTGATCGACGCCATCGTCACCGAGCGCGGCGTGATCGAACGCCCCGACGAGGCAGCGATGCGGGCGGCGTTCGGCGGCTGAGCCGTCGCTTCGGCGGCCGGCCCCGGCTTCTGCGGGCCGTCCGCGAGCCGGGCAGGGCCGCTGCGCGTGCACAGCGCTTGCTGGCGGCTGTCCAGGGCGCTGGCCTGACCTCGGCGCGAGCTGGGTCGACTCCCGCTGGCTTCGACCGCCGTGCCGGCCGTCTTTCCGAGCTGGCGCGGGCCGGGTTCGCCGGCTGCCTCGCAGACCCGTTTCGCGGCTTGCGCGCATGCCTTTGCGGCCGCCGGCAAACCGCCTTGGCCTAGCGTATAGCGAGAACCCCGCGACGGATGCTGCAGCGCAGCTGAAAATCACATCCAAGTGATTGTTTCTGCGTGGGAATCAGGCCCCTGTGAAACCGCGTTTCGTGGTATGATTTCGAGTCACTTTTACGCCGCCCCGAGCGAGCTGCAGGACAGGCCCGCTGGGACCCTGTTGGCGGCATTCCGACTGGAATGCCGGTGCCGTTCGTCCGGGGCGTCCGAATCACCGCACGCAACGGAACCCTGATGGCCGAACTCGCCAAGGAAATCATCCAGGTCAATCTCGAAGACGAGATGCGCCGCAGCTATCTCGATTACGCCATGAGCGTGATCGTCGGGCGCGCGCTTCCCGACGTTCGAGACGGCCTCAAGCCTGTGCACCGCCGCGTCCTCTACGCCATGAGCGAACTGGGCGCTCACAGCAACAAGCCGCATTTCAAGTCGGCGCGTATCGTCGGTGACGTGATCGGTAAGTACCACCCGCACGGCGATCAGTCGGTCTACGACACGCTGGTGCGCATGGCCCAGCCGTTCTCGCTGCGCTACATGCTGGTCGACGGCCAGGGCAACTTCGGTTCGGTCGACGGCGACTCCGCCGCGGCGATGCGTTACACCGAGTCGCGCATGGCCAAGCTCACCCACGAGCTGATGGCCGACATCGACAAGGAAACCGTCGATTTCCAGCCCAACTACGACGAGAAAGAGCTCGAACCCACGGTCATGCCGACCGGGGTGCCGAACCTGCTCATCAACGGCTCGGCCGGTATCGCCGTGGGCATGGCGACCAACATCCCGCCGCACAACCTGTCGGAAGTGATCGAGGCGACCATCGCCCTGATCAACGATCCGGAGCTGGACGTCGATGCGCTGATGGAATACATCCCGGGGCCGGATTTCCCGACCGCGGGCATCATCAACGGCACCGCCGGCATCATCAACGCCTACCGCACCGGTCGCGGCCGCGTGCGCATGCGCGCGCGCGCCGAGATCGAGGTCAACGAGAGCACCGGCCGCGAGGCGATCGCGGTCACCGAGATCCCGTATCAGGTCAACAAGGCCCGCCTGATCGAGAAGATCGCCGAGCTGGTCAAGGAAAAAAGGCTCGAAGGCATCAGCGAGCTGCGCGACGAGTCCGACAAGGACGGCATGCGCATCTTCATCGAGGTCAAGCGCGGCGAATCGGCCGAAGTGGTGCTCAACAACCTCTATCAGCAGACGCAGATGGAGTCGGTGTTCGGCATCAACATGGTGGCGCTGGTCGACGGCCGCCCGCAGTTGCTGAACCTCAAGCAGATCATCGAAGCCTTCATCCGTCATCGCCGCGAAGTGGTGACCCGCCGCACCATCTTCGAGCTGCGCAAGGCGCGCCAGCGCGCGCACATCCTCGAAGGCCTGACGGTCGCGCTCGCCAACATCGACGAGATGATCGAGCTGATCAAGACCTCGGCGAACCCGAACGAAGCGCGCGAGCGCATGCTCGAGAAGACCTGGGAGCCGGGCCTGGTCGGCGCGTTGCTCGGCGCCGCCGGCGCCGAAGACTCGCGTCCGGAAGACCTGGCGGCCAATGTCGGCCTGGTCGACGGCCGTTATCAGCTGACCGAAGTCCAGGCCACCCAGATCCTGGAAATGCGCCTGCACCGCCTGACCGGCCTGGAGCAGGAAAAGCTCACCGAGGAATACCGGCAGCTGCTGGAGGCCATCCGCGGCCTGATCGAGATCCTCGAGAATCCCGACGTGCTGCTGGAAGTCATCCGCACCGAACTGCGCAACCTGAAAGAAGAATTCGGCGACGCGCGCCGCAGCGAAATCCGCGCCAGCGAAGAGGATCTCGACATCCTCGACCTGATCGCGCCGGAAGACGTGGTCGTGACCCTGTCGCATTCGGGCTATGCGAAACGCCAGCCGGTCAGCGCCTATCGCGCGCAGAAGCGCGGCGGCAAGGGCCGCAACGCGGCCTCGACCAAGGACGAGGATTTCATCGACAAGCTGTGGTTGGTCAACACCCACGACACCTTGCTGACCTTCACCAGCGCCGGCCGGGTGTTCTGGCTGTCCGTGCACCAACTGCCGGATGCCGGCCCGAATGCGCGCGGCCGTCCGATCATCAACTGGTTGGCGCTGGAAGCAGGCGAGCAGGTGCAGGCGGTGCTGCCGGTGCGCGCCTACGACGACGATCACTTCGTGTTCTTCGCCACCCGTAACGGCACGGTCAAGAAGACCCCGCTGAGCGAGTTCGCCTTCCGCCTGGCGCGCGGCAAGATCGCGATCAACCTCGACGACGGCGACGCCCTGGTCGATGTGGCCCTGACCGACGGTCAGCGCGACGTGATGCTGTTCGCGAGCAACGGCAAGGCCGTGCGCTTCTCCGAGAGCTCGGTGCGCGCGATGGGCCGCACCGCGACCGGCGTGCGCGGCATTCGCCTGGCCGAGGGCGAAGAGGGCGAGGGCAACAATGCCTTCGTCGTCAGCATGGTGGTGATCGACGGCGACGGCGACATCCTGACCGCCAGCCAGCGCGGTTTCGGCAAGCGCACCGCGGTCGAGGAATATCCGTGCAAGGGGCGCGGCACCCAGGGCGTGATCGCGCTGAAGACCACCGACCGCAACGGCGCCCTGGTCGGTGCGATCCAGCTCAGCGACCACCACGAAGTGCTGATGATCTCCGACGGCGGCACCCTGGTGCGCACGCGCGCCGACGGCATTTCGCAGGTCGGCCGCAACACCCAGGGCGTGACCCTGATGCGTTTGGCAGAGAACGAAAACCTGCAGACCATCGAACGCCTCGACGCATCGCTGGACGATGCCGAAGAAGGCGGCGAGACCGACCTGCCGGCAGTGCCGGGCGGTGCGATCGAAGCCGCTGCGGCCGCGGATGCGCAGGAGCCTTCGCCGGAAGCGTGATGCCGGTGGTTTAGCCGTCCGGGAAAACGCCGCCTTCGGGCGGCGTTTTTTTTGCGCGTGCATCGGGATGAACAGGCGTCAGCTGACGCAGAGATGACGCCAGCATGACGGGTTTGAGCGCGAGCGCTCAGTTCGGGTGCTCGCGGTTGCGGCGTGCGAATCGGCGGTGCTAGTTTGCCGGCACCTTCCGCCTCGGATTTCCGCGATGAACACAGTCACCCGTTCGGCTCTGGCTACGTTGGCGCTGTTGGCCGGTTCGTCCCTCGCAGGCGGTGCCCAGGCGGCGCCGGTCGCCTACAAGATCGATCCCTCCCACACCTATCCGAGTTTCGAGGCCGATCACATGGGCGTGTCGGTGTGGCGCGGCAAGTTCAACAAGTCCGAAGGCACCGTCGTGCTCGACAAGAAGGCCGGCAGCGGTACGGTCGAGGTCGTCGTCGACACGAAGAGCATCGACTTCGGCCTGGATGCGATGAACGAACATGCCAACAAGTCGGAGCTGTTCGATACGGGGAAGTTTCCGACCGCGACCTACAAGGGCAAGTTCGTCGATTTCGTGGATGGCGCGCCGACCCGGGTCGACGGCGAGCTGACCCTGCACGGCGTGACCAAGCCGTTGAGCCTGAAGATCGCCAAGTTCAAGTGCATGCCGCATCCGATGCTCAAGCGCGAGCTGTGCGGCGCCGACGCCAGCGCGAGCTTCCAGCGCGACCAGTTCGGCATCTCTGCCGGCAAGGACTACGGTTTCAGCATGAACGTGGATCTGCGCATCCAGGTCGAGGCGATCGCCGCCGAATAAACAGCGAGCCGCCGGGCGAGCCTCGGCAGGCCTATGACGCAACGTGCCGCCTTCGAGGCGGCGCGTCTGTTTTCAGCCGTGTCCGCCCGACGATTGCCGCGCGGTCCCCGACAGGGGCCACGGCAAGCCGCAGCGGCATTGCCAAGCCGGTGCACTGGTCCAGCGCCCGGCTCCACGCAATGATCACGCTGCGTTTCCAGTGGCTGGGTTACTTCTGCGCGGGCCCGTCATTGCAGGCGCGGCTATCGTTGCATCCCGCGCAGCGTCGCCGTCGGTCCGCCATAGCCACGATCAGAGGGCTGGCGCGCGCGTCCGGATGCAGCTTCCGAGTGGAACCGGGTCGTAATCGGACTTGGTTCGCCGCTGAAACCGGGGACCGTCCCCGCTAGGAGGAGGTATGAGTTACGTCGATGGTTTCGTGTTGGCGGTACCTAAGAAGAACCTCGCCGCTTATCGCCGGCTCGCGAGCAAGGCCGGCAAGATCTGGATGGAATTCGGCGCCTTGCAGTACGTGGAATCGGTCGCCGACGACGTCAAGCCGGGCAAATCCACCTCGTTCCCGCAAGCGGTGAAACTCAAGCCGGACGAGGTCGTGGTGTTTTCCTGGATCGTGTACAAGTCGCGCGCGCAGCGCGACCGCATCAACAAGAAGGTCATGGCCGACCCGCGCCTGGCCGACATGATGGACCCGAAGGCCTTGCCTTTCGACGGCAAGCGGATGATCTTCGGCGGCTTCAAGTACTTGCTGTCCTACTGAACCCGCAAGCGTTCGCCGGCCATCCGCGGCAAGCGCGCAGAACAGAAAACCCCGGCCGAAACCGGGGTTTTCCTTGTCCTCAACCGGACGTGTTCGTTACCGGAGCGATCCGGATCAGAACGTGATGCTCCAGGTGTCGATACGGCCGACGTCCGCATTGGCGTTGTCGTTCACGCGCAGCTTCCAGGTACCGTTGAGCGGTTCGCTGGAGAGGTTGAAGGTGAAGGTGCCGCTGAGGTTGTCGGCGCTGCCGCCGGCGCGGTTGCTGATGTTGTACAGCGAGCCATCCGGAGCCACCAGGTCGACCTTCAGGTCGCCGCGGTAGGTGTGGATGATGTTGACCGACACCGAAGCGTTGGTCGGGGCATTGCCGGTACGGCCGGACACGGTGATCGGGCTGTCGACGGTGGAGTTGTCGTTGATCGTGTAGTCGGTGCCGTTGGTGTACGTCGTGCCCGGACCCGGGCCCGGGCCGCCGGGGCAGTCGACGCCGACGGTCAGGAACGCGGCCGAAACGTCGGCGACGGCATAGCCCAGATCCGTGGCGGCCTTCTCGACGCCGCAAGCGCCGTTGTTGAAGTCGGTGCTCGGGGTCCAGTAGTCCTTGTTCGCCTTGGCGAAGGCCTTGAACGCCTTCGGCGTATCCCAGCCGGCCTTGGTGGCGAGCAGGTAGAACGCCTTGTTGTACACGCCGGACGAGTAGTGCACATCCATGCCCGAGGTGTAGTTGCTGGCGTGACCGATCGAACGGCCGTCCTGCGGCGGGTTGGCCATGTAACGCAGCGCGCCGGTGCCCTTGAAGATCTGCGCACCGACCAGGAAGTCGTTGCTGCCGTTCATGAAGAACTCGGCGGCTTCGCCGGCGATGTCGGAATAGGCTTCGTTGATGCCGCCGGACTGACCCGAGTAGACCAGGCCCGACTGCTGTTCGGTGAAGCCGTGCGAGACTTCGTGCGCCGACACGTCCAGGCTCACCAGCGGATAGAACGTGGTGCGGCCGTCGCCGAAGGTCATGGCCGAGCCGTCCCAGAACGCGTTCTCGTAGCTGTTGCTGTAGTGCACGCGCATGCTCAGCTGGAACGTCAGCGGCGGGGTGCCGACGTAGCTGTTGTACATGTCGAACACCACCTTGCCGAAGTAGTGAGCGTCGTTCAGCGGCGAGAACGCGCCGTTGATCGCCTTCACCGTGTTGCGCGGGCAGGTGAACGAGTACGCCGTGCTGCCGCTGGTACCGTGATTGAGGTTCACGGTCTTCACGTTGGCGTTGTTCATCGTGCAGGTGCTGCCGCTCTGCGTGACGTCGTTGAAGCCGAAGTTGGTGCCGTATTCGTACTGGCCCGTCTTCTGGTTGCCGCCGGGGCCGGTGCCGACCAGGGCGTGGTTCAGGCCTTCCCACTGCTTCAGGACCTTGCCGCTGTTGGCGTCGACGATCACGAACGGACGCGTCGGCTCGCCGCCCTGGGCGGCATCGGCGAAGTAGTTGACGACATAGGCCATGTGGGCGCGGCCGTTGTCGTCGATGTAGATCATCTGACGGCTGCTTTCGTTGCGCGTCTGCAGTGCGCCGACGCGCTTGCCGAGGCCGGCGCTCTTGGCCACGCTCAGGGCCTGGGCCTGGCTCAGCTTGGGTGCGCTGGCCGGCAGTTCGGCGGCGAGGCCTTCGACCGAACGGCCGAACAGGCTACGCACGTTGCCGCTGGCGTCTTCGCTGACGACGACGTGTTCGCCGAAGATCGGCACGCCGCGGAAGCTCTGCTGGTAGCGATAGTTGCGGGTGCCGTTGTCGTCCTGGCTGCTCTTGAGCACGCTCAGACTGGAGTTGGAATCCAGCGCGATCAGCTCGGCATGGCGGACGTTGGCCTTGGCGGCGGCGCCGGACTTGGCGACGGCGGCCTGGTACTGCTTGTTGAGCTGAGCGACGTCCTTCTGGTGCAGGTCGACGCGCTGAGCGGCGCCTGCTGCCCCCGAGATGAGCGCGAACGACATGGCGATGGACAGGGCATGCAGGGTCGGTGATACGTTGCGATTCACTGGTATTACCCCCGAAACGAGTGTGGATGATGGCCGCGGGCGCGGCCGGCTCATTGCTCGTGCATCCGTTCCCCCGTAGCCCGACGCCCCAGCCACCGATGCGATGTGGTTTCGGCGAGTGGGTGGGCAAGCTCCGTGCGGATACCGCGCCGACGTGCGGCGCGGCGGTGGGACGCTATGGGCGGGTCAAAAATGACGTCAAACCGGGCTACGGAAGTCACACACCGAATGCGACCTGTGCATGGGCACCGGCAAAATGATTTCTTCTGAAAGTGTTCTGCCGCCTCACTTACGGCGATTCGCGCCGCGAACGGGCTCACGAAAACGTCCGTAATAATGTTTCACTTATGTTGCTGCAATGCAGCAGGGTATTGCGGACCGGGTAGGGCGGATGCGGCCTATTTGCGTTGGATTAATGTGACCGTGGTCGTCCGCGGGCGGGGAATCGTGGCGCAGTGCGCACCGCGATGAGTACCTGCGTAGGCGTCGAAATGCGCAGTTCGTTGCCGGATCGATTATGTCCATTACCCGCTGTGATCCTTGCACGCGTGGTTCTGCAAGCTCCATAGCAGTATTCGATCATTATGTTTGCTCATAAGGCGATGCGGTTTTCCGGAAACCGGAACGGTGCCGCAAATCGGCGCCGGCCTGCGGCCGCAGATCGAAGAGCGCAGGCGGGGTGCATGCCGCGATCCGGCCCGGGAACCTGCCCGGCACCGCGCCTCAAGACCGAACCGGCAAAGAAAACCCCGGCCATGGCCGGGGTTTTCGATGCTTCGTCTTGTTTCCGACGCGCCGGATGAGCGCTCGCCGCAGCAGGGCGCCGGGAAACCCGGTCTTGCGTTGCGGCGGTGCCGATCGTCCGGCCCGTGTCGCGACGTGGGGTCGGCGGCGACGATTTACTGCGCGGTCACGCCCACCTGGGCGAATGCGTCGACCACGTCGGCGGCGTTGAAGCCCAGGTCGGTCGCGGCCTGCCTGACTCCGACGCCGCCCTGGTTGAAGTTGGTGCTCGGCGTCCAGTAATCCTTATTGGCCTTGGCGAAGGCCTTGAACGCTTTGACCGTACCCCAGTTCGGCTTGTTGGCCAGCAGGTAGAAGGCCTTGTTGAACACGCCCGACGAGTAATGCACGTCCAGACCGCTGGTGTAATCGCGGGCATGGCCGATGGAGCGGCCGTCCTGCGGCGGATTGGCGAAATAGCGCAGCGCGCGGCCGCTGGCCTTGAAGATGTCGGCGCCGACCAGGAAGTCGTTGCGGCCGCGCAGATAGAACTCGGCCGCCTCACCGGCGATATCGGAGAAGGACTCGTTGATGCCGCCGGATTGGCCGGAGTAGATCAAGCCCGACTGCTGCTCGGTGAAGCCGTGCGAGGCTTCGTGCGCGACCACGTCGAGCGAGACCAGCGGATGGAAGGTGGTGCGGCCGTCGCCGAAGGTCAGCGTGCGGCCGTCCCAGAACGCGTTCTCGTAGTTGTTGCTGTAATGCACGCGCAGGCTCAGCTGGAAGGTCAGCGGCGACACGCCGACGTAGGCCTGGTAAGTGTCGAACACGACCTTGCCGAAGTAATGGGCGTCGTTGAGCGGCGAGTAGGCGCCGTTGATGGTCTTGACCGTGTTGCGCGGGCCGGTATACGAGTAAGCGGTGGAGCCGCTGGTGCCGTGGTTGAGGTTCACGGTCTTTACGTTCGGCGTGCTGAAGGTATAGCGGCTGCCGCTGCGGGTCACGTCGATGAAGCCGCGGCCGCTGCTGCCGTACTCGTACTGGCCGATCTTCTGGTTGCCGCCGGGGCCGGTGCCGATCTCCGCGTGGTTCAGGCCTTCCCACTGCTTGAGCACCTTGCCGCTGCGGGCGTCGATGATCGCGAACGGACGGCTAGGCTCGCCGCCGCTGGGGGCATCGGCGAAGTAATCGACTACGTAGGCCAGGTGAGCGCGGTCGGCGTCGTCGAGATAGATCACCTTGCGGCTGTTCTCGTTGCTGACGCGTTGGCTCGCCGCGCGCTTGCCGAGCGTGGCGCCCTTGGCCAGGCTGATGGCCTGGGCGGCACCGAGCTTGGCATCGAGGGCGGGCAGGTCGGCGGCCAGGCCGGCGACCGAGCGGCCGAACAGGGCCCGCACGTTGCCCTGGGCGTCTTCGCGCACCACCACGTGCTCGCCGAACACCGGAATGCCGCGGAAGTTCTGTTGGTAGCGGTGGTTGATCGAGCCGTCGGCATCCTGGCTGCTCTTGAGCGGGCTCAGGGTCGAGTCGGCGTCGAGCGCGATCACCTCGGCGTGGCGCACGTTGGCCTTGCCAGCGGCCCCGGACTTGGCGGTCGCGAGCCGGTATTGCTGATTGAGCTTGGCGACGTCCACGCTGTGCAGATCCACGCGTTGGGCGGCACCGGCGGCGCCGGTGGCGAGAACGAGCGAAACGGCGAAGGACAATACCGATACGTTACGGTTCATTGGATAACCCCCGAGATTGATTGATTAAGTGACGGCCGCGCCAGCGGCCGCTTGCAAGGTGTTCGCCTCCGCCTCCGATCGCCGTCGAATACCCCTTTGGAACGGGGTTTTTCTGTCGGCGATGGCGGCGGCTGCATTCGCCGCGCGCATCAGTCGTGCGGCGGAATCGACGCTAGGGAGGCATTGACGGCATCGTCAAATCGGAGCCTCGCGAACGCCGGACGCGACGCCATTCTATTTACCCGGCATGTCCGGGAATTAGGCTGAAAGCCTTGTCTGTAGAGGGTTTCGCTATTTTCCTGAAACGCTACCGAATATTATCTTGGTGATATTGATAGAGGATCCATGTTGCACTGCAGCATGAATTGTCGACGCAAATTATGTGATTTCGTTTTTATTATGTGATCGCGATTGGGTTATGCGAGGAATCCGCGCAGGGCGGCAGGTCTTCCCGACGACCATGGCCACTGCTAAATCGCGTTCGGTCCGCTCAGTCAATCCTGCAATGTGATAGTTGCAAGTTGGATTGTGTGATGTGTCCGAGGATATGGAGAGATAATCTCGGCCATAACCTTTCGTCATGGTCGGGGGTATATGGCGGAAACCGGAGCTTCGCCACAGATCGACGCGCGACTCGGGCGACGACCGCGACGTCCGCGACGTCCGCGACGTCCGCCGAACGCGCCCGGCGGACGAATGACGAGTGGCTTGCCGGTTGGGTTCACATCGGCCGTGTGTCCGCGTCATGCATCCATGACATAGAGCACAACGATTACCGCTTGCGTGCGCTGGCTCTATACTCCGTCGCAGTTTCCCGAGAGATACGCATGATGCGCGCCACACCCTTGGACGGACCCACGAGTAAGACCCCTCTCTCGAACCTCGCGCCACGACGCGACCGGTGCCGCTTCGGCGGCCTGGCCCGTGCCGCGGCGGCCTTGCTGATCGCGGCCACGGTGTTGGTCGCCGGCTGCAAGCGCGACACCAGCGGACAATTGCCGGAGATCACCGGCGAAGCGATCCAGGCCAAGCGCGATGCGATCAAGGGCTTCGCCCTGGTGGCGGCCTATCCCGATCAGAAAGGCAGCGACGAGCTCGCCATCGCCCTCGAATTCAGCCAGCCCCTGGTGGGCACCCAGAGCTTCGACGAGCTGCTGGCGGTCGCCGACAAGAACGGCGCGGCGGTGCAGGGCAGTTGGGTGCTCGACGAGGGCGGCAAGATCCTGCGCTTCCCGCACGTCGAAGCCGGCAAGGACTACGTGGTCACCATCAAGGCCGGGCTGACCGCCGCGGCCGGCGACCGCATCGGCCAGCAAATCAGCAAGCCGGTCCACACCGGTCCGCTCGATCCGGTGGTCGGTTTCGCCTCGCAAGGCAGTGTGTTGCCGGCGCGCGACAGCCGCGGCCTGCCGGTGGTGTCGATCAACGTGCCCGAAGTCGACGTCGAGTTCCTGCGGGTCAAGGAAAAGGAACTGCCGAAGTTCTTCTCCGAGTACCAGCGCGGCGGCCGCCGCGGCAGCTGGGACCTGGAACGCGACTGGGACGACAAGAAGCCGCTCTCCAAGCTGGCCGAGCCGGTCTACGTCAATCGCTTCGTGCTCGGCGGCAAGCCCAACGAGCGCGTGCTGACTTACCTGCCTTTGCAGGACATCAAGGAACTGCAGGAGCCGGGTCTGTACTTCGCGGTGATGAAGCGCGCCGGCCAGTTCAAGGACGAGTTCGAGACCGCGTTCTTCACCGTCAGCGACCTCGGCCTGCATGCGCGCGCCTACAAGGACAAGCTGTTCGTGCACGTGGCCTCGCTGGAGGCCGGCGAAGCGGTCAGCGGCGTCGAATTGAAGGTGCTCAACGCCGAAGGCGAGCCGGTGCTGAAGGGCGAGACCGACAGCAACGGCAACGCCATGCTCGGCTACAAGCTCGATGCCGGCCATGTGCTGATCGCCCAACGCGGCAGCGACGTGTCGATGCTGCCGTTCAACCAGCCGGCGCTCGACCTGTCGGAATTCGCCGTCGCCGGCCGCGAACAGGCCTGGTTCGACGTGTTCGCCTGGTCGGGCCGCGACCTGTACCGCCCCGGCGAAACCGTGCGCCTGTCGGCGCTGCTGCGCGACCAGGACGGTAAGCCGGTCGACAGCAAGGGCAAGGCGCTGCAGCCGCTGTTCCTGCGTTACGTGCAGCCGGACGGCAAGACCTTCCTGGAAACCCGCCTGCAGCCCGACGCGCAGGGCTATGTGCGGCATGCGCAGCTGATTCCCGCCGACGCCGCCACCGGTCGTTGGCGCGTCGAATTCCGTACCGACCCGAGCAGCAAGGAAGCGGTGCAGGGCATGACCCTGCGCATCGAGGAATTCCTGCCCGAGCGCCTGAAACTCGAACTCGATGCGCCGGCCGTGCTCAAGCCCGGTCTGCCGTTCAAGCTCGGCGTCGATGCCGCCTATCTGTACGGTGCGCCCGCCGCGGGCAACCGTTTCACCGCCAAGCTCGCGGTGATGATCGAGCAGCATCCGCTGGAGCAGTTGCCGGGCTATTTCTTCGGCGACCCCACCATCACCCTGCCGAAGGAAGCCAAGGACGTCGTCGACACCAGCCTGGGCGCCGACGGCAAGTTGCAGCAGGACATCGCCTTGCCGGACGAGGCCAAGCCGGTCAGCACCATCGCCGCGATCGTCACCGGCAGCGTCTACGAGACCGGCGGCCGCAGCGTCAACCGCAGCCTCAAGCGCGTGCTGTGGCCGGCCGATGCGCTGGTCGGCGTGCGCCCTTTGTTCGACGACAAGGACGGCACCGACGCCGACAGCAACGCCGGCTTCGAGATCGCCCGCGTCGGCAGCGACGGCAAGCCGCGCCCGGCCACCGGCCTGCGCGTGACCCTGATCCGCGAGCACCGCGACTATCACTGGAACTACGGCGACGAAGGCGGTTGGGACTACGACTTCACCCGCCGCTACGAAGACATCGAAGTGCGCAACGTCGACGTCGGCGCCGCGCCGGTCAAGCTGAACTTCCCGGTCAAGTGGGGCGAGTACCGGGTCGACGTCTACGACCCGGCGACCAAGCTGACCACGCGCTATCCGTTCCGCGCCGGCTGGAGCTGGGACGACCAGAACCGCGGCCTCGACGCGCGTCCCGACAAGGTCAAGCTCGCGCTCGACAAGACCGCCTACAAGGCCGGCGACACGCTCGAAGTCACCCTGACCCCGCCGCACGCGGGCCCGGGCCTGTTGATGGTCGAGAGCGACCGCATGCTGTACGTGCAGTCGATCGATGCCAAGGCCGGCAGCAAGTTCAAGATCCCGGTCACCGCCGACTGGGAGCGCCACGACGTCTACGTGACCGCCCTGGTGTTCCGCGGCGGCAGCGCGCCGAGCAAGATCACCCCGGCGCGCGCGGTCGGCGTGGCCCACGTCAAGATGGACCGGCGCGAGCGCAAGGTCGCGGTCGGCCTCAACGTGCCCAAGCTGATGCGTCCCGAGCAGGATCTGCCGGTCATCGTCAGCGCGCCGCAGCTGGCCGGCAAAGAGGCCTACATGACCGTGTCCGCGGTCGACCTGGGCATCATCAACATCACCCGCTTCCCGGTGCCGGACGCGGCCGCGCATTTCTTCGCCCAGCGCCGTCTCGGCGTCGACGGCTACGACGTCTACGGACGGGTCATCGAAAGTTACGAAGGCGAGACCGCCAAGATCCGCTTCGGCGGCGACATGGCCTTGCAGGCGTTGCCGCAGGCGCGGCGCCCGACCGCGCGTGTGCAGACCGTCGATCTGTTCGCCGGTCCGGTCAAGCTCGACGCCCAGGGCATCGCCCGGATCAAGCTGGCGGTGCCGGACTTCAACGGCACCCTGCGCGTGTCGGCCCTGGTCTATGCCGGCGGCAGCTACGGCAACCGCGACGCCGAAACCGTGGTGCGCGCGCCGGTGCTCGCCGAGGCCAGCACGCCGCGCGTGCTCGCGCCCGGCGACAAGAGCAACGTCACCCTGGACGTGCAGAACTTCACCGGCAAGCCGGGCGAGTTCGAGGTGCGCGTGGAAGGCATCGGCCCGCTCGGCCTGTCCGACGGCCAGCACAAGCTCTCGCTCGGCGTCGAAGCCAAGCGGACCCTGACCTTCCCGATCGTCGCGCGCGAGGGCTATACGACCGCGCAGGTGCGGGTGCGGGTGGACGGCAACGGCTACAAGGTCGACCGCCGCTACGACGTGCCGGTGCGCCCGGCCTGGCCGTCGGTGCTGCGTTCGCGCACGCGCGTGCTCGACGAGCTCGGCACGGTCCAGCTCGGCGCCGATTTCGCCGACGGGCTGATGCCCGATTCGGTCAACGCGCGCATGGTGATCAGCGCCTTGCCGCCGATCCCGTTCGCCAGCGCCTTGCAGGGCGCACTGGAATACCCGTACGGCTGCGCCGAGCAGACCACGAGCAAGGGCTATGCCGCGCTCGAACTCGACGACGCCACCGCCAAGATGCTCGGCGCCAAGGGCCTGGACGCCAAGCAGCGGCGCGCGCGCATGGAAGGCGCGTTCGGCCGTCTGGCGGCGATGCAGATCGGCTCGGGCCACTTCTCGATGTGGGGCGACGGCGACTACGTCAACCCGGCGATCACCCCGTACGTGGTCGAGTTCCTGCTCGACGCGCGCGACGGCGGCTTCGCCGTGCCCGAGGCGATGCTGCAGAAGGCGTTGAAGGTGCTCAACGAGGATCTGTTGTCGGGCAATGCTTCGTTCTACGGCTACGACCGCCGCGAACACCTCAAGTTCGCCTATCAGGCCCATGCCGGCTACGTGCTCGCACGGGTCAACCGTGCGCCGCTGGGCACCTTGCGCGCGCTCTACGACAACGACCGCAAGCAGAGCCTGACCGGCCTGCCGCTGGTCCACCTCGGTCTGGCCTTGTCGCTGCAGGGCGACAAGGGCCGCGGCGCCAAGGCGGTCAAGGAAGGTTTCGCGCGCGATCCGGCCGACCGTCCCGAGTACCTCGGCGACTACGGCAGCCGCTTGCGCGACGACGCCTTGATGATCGCCCTGGTGCACGAGCACAAGCTGTCCAAGCCCGAGTACGAGGCGCGCGTGGTCGGCATGGGCCGCGAGCTCGATGCGCGCCGCAACAGCGGCTGGTTGTGGCTCAGCACCCAGGAGCAGGTCGCCTTGGCGCGGCTCGGCAAGGCCTTGATGGCCGACCAGAGCAAGCAGATCTCCGGCCGCTGGACGGTTGGCGACAGCGCCTCGGACGCCGACCCGGCCAAGCTGATCGGCCGCGTGTTCGACTACGCCGCGCTAGCCCGCGGAGTGAGCTTCAGCCCGAGCGGCCAACCGCCGTTGTACGCCAGCATGGAAATCGCCGGCGTGCCGCGCACCGCGCCGGCCGCGGACAGCTCGATGATCGAAGTCGGGCGCAAGTACTACACGACCGAAGGCAAGGAATGGTCGGGCGGCGGCCTGGTCGAAGGCGAGGCGCTGATCGTGCAGGTCACCATCAAGGCCCGTCGCGCGATGCCGGATGCGTTGCTCACCGACCTGTTGCCGGCCGGTCTGGAGATCGAGAACTTCAACCTCGGCGACGCCAAGCAGTGGGCCGGCGTGGTGGTCGACGGGATCGAGATCTCCGAACGCAGCAGCGCCGCCGAAGTCCGCCACGAAGAGTTCCGCGACGACCGCTACATCGCCGCGCTCAAGCTCGAGCAGAACCAGACCGCGCGGGTGTTCTATCTGGTGCGTGCGGTCACGCCCGGCACGTATACGGTGCCGCCGTCGCTGGTCGAGGACATGTACCGTCCCGATCTGCGTGGCGTCGGCCGGGCCTCGCCGGCCTCGCTGACGGTGCGTCAGCCTTGATCCGGAGCGGGGCGGCGGGAAGCGCGGTGCTTTCCGCCGCGCTGGCCTCGCTGCTGGCGGCCTGTACGCTGCCGGCAGCGCCGGCGGCGTCGGATCCAGCGCCGCAGGCGACCGCCGATGCCACCGCGGTCGCCGTGGCCGAGGCTGTGGCCAGCCCGGCCCAGCCTGTCGTCGAAGCGCCGGCCCCGGCCCATCCCTTGCAGATCGCCGCCGAGGCGTTGATGCGCAAGGACACGCCGCAATTCGACCGCTACTACGCCGACTACGCGATCGGCGACCTCGATCGCGACGGTCGCGACGACATCGCGGTCGAGTACGGCATCGGCGAAGAGGGGGCGATGCGCCATGTCGCCAATCACGTGCGCATGCTGATGGCGCGCGAAGGCGGGCTGCAGTTGGTGCCCGACGACGGCGAGAATCTGTTCGGCTATTGCGCGGCCCTGCGCGGCGTCGTCGACGGCGTGCTGCGGGTCGATGAGCTGGAAGCCTGCATGGTGCCGTTCCCGAAGGCCATCGCGCATCACCGTTACGAATGGTCGGGGCAGGGCTTGCGCCAGCTCGATGAGGAATCGCCCGAGCAACGCATCCTGTCGCAGTTGGCCGAAATCGAAACCGCATTGCGCGAACAACGCGACGAGGTGCTGATCCGGCATCTGCGCGAGCACCCCTTGTCGATCCGCCCCGGTGCGGCGCCGGCAGTGCAGGGCATCGACCGCTCTTTGTTCGTCGATGCGCCGCGGCGCGAGGCTTTCGCCACGGCGGTCGAGCGCTTGCGCAAGGCGGGGTTGCAGTCGCTCGGCAGCGACGAATGGCAGGCCAAGGTGCGCGGCCGCGACGCCAGCAGCAGCGGCGAGTATCGGTTGCAGATCGATCTGAGCCCGGATCAGGGCCTGATCGAGACCGACGACGCCAGCTACGTGGTCGATGCCGAGGTCATGCTGGAATGGCCGCAGCGCGACGGCAGCCATTACCACGCCAATTTCCGTCTGATCGAAGGCGAGCTGTACCTGCTCGACCACAATTCCGATGAAGTCTGACGCCTGAAATCCGACGCGCGCGACCGACGCCCGGTCGCGCCGCAACACTCGTACCGCCCGAGGTCCGGCCCGAGGCTGCGACCGCCACCCCACGCAAGGAGCGAACATGCGCAAGATCGCAGTACTGTCCCTGATGCTCGGCCTGGCCGCCTGCCAGTCGGGCACCGACGCCGCGCCGGCCGATGCGGCCGCGCCGAAAGATGCATCCGTTGCAGCCCCGGCGGCGTCCGCGCCGGCGGCCACCGCCGAGGCGCAAAAAGCCACCGCCGAGCGCGCCTTCGCGGCCTTGCGCAAGCTCGACCCCGGCTTCGAACGGCTGGGCTTCGAACACTTGGTTGGCGATCTCGACCGCGACGGCCACGACGATGTCGTGGTCTTGTTCGGCCAGGGCACGCCCGATGCGACCATGGCCGCGTCGAAGAAACTCGTGGTGCTGATGAGCCGCGGCCAGGACTTCCAGGCGCTGCCGCAAGCCGGCATGCCGGAGTTCTGCCCGGAGCTCGACAAGATCTCGACCGGCCGCCTGTACCTGCGCGCGATCGACATCTGTTCGGCGGCGCGGCCCAAGACCACCGACTATTACGTCTATGCCTGGAACGGCCAGACCGTCGCCCAGGCCGAACACCAGAGCCGCCAGCAGCGCGTCCTGTCCGAACTCGCCGAACTGGGCCGGGCCTTCCGCACGCGCGACAAGAACATCGTGCTCGGCCGCATGAACTTTCCGCTCGAGGCCATCGGCCTGCCGATCTACGAGACCGAGCTGGAAAAAGCCGCCAAGGCCGCCGGCGGCAAGATCGATCGCGCCCTGGCCGAGAAGCACTACGCCGACCTGTTTCCCGATTCGCGCGCCGACACCTATGCCGAGACCATCGAGCAGGTGATCGGGCAGACCTTCGCGAGCGAGCCGGACGGTACCCTGGTGGCGAGCCGTTCGCAGCAACGCGGCAAGAGCGAAGAAACGTATTCGATCAGCATCCAGCCCGATCCGGACGCCGACCGCGAGGAAGGCAACCGCGACCTCATCGACGCCGAAGTGTCGGTGATCGCAGCGGCGGCCGAAGAGGTGGAAGTGGCCGACGGCGAGGGCGGCAAGAGCGTCGAACGCCAGGAGGGCGCCGAAAGCCTGATCCTGTACCTCATCGATGGACGCCTGCGCCTGGCCGCGTTCAACGTCGCAGGCTGAGCGCCTGCCGCGCCGCGCCGCTGCCTCCCCGGCAACGGCGCGCCGCGCTGACGTAAGCTGATCATGGTCTTTGCCGGTCGTAACGTGTCCACCCTGTCCACCGAAACCTCCGTTCCGCCCCGGCGCGAGCCGTCCCGACGCGGTCCGCCCCGGCGCCGTGTCGCGCTGAAAACGCTGTTGGCGCTGATGCTGTTCGCGATCGTGGCGATGCTGCTCGATCTCGCGTTTCCGTTGCCGCTGCCGAAACCGCGCGATGCCGGCGCCGTGGTCACCGCGGCCGACGGCACGCCGCTGCGCGCCTTCGCCGACCGCGACGGCGTCTGGCGCTATCCGGTGCGCGACAGCGAGGTCTCGCCGCTGTATCTGCAGGCCTTGCTGAATTACGAAGACCGCTGGTTCTGGAAGCACCCCGGCATCAATCCGGTGGCGATGCTGCGCGCCGCCGGTCAGTGGCTGCGCAGCGGCCGCGTGGTCTCGGGCGGCTCGACCCTGACCATGCAGGTCGCGCGCATCCTCGATGCCGCGCCGGGGCAGAACCGGCGCAGCCTGTGGTCGAAGAGCCGGCAGATGCTGCGCGCCGTGCAGCTCGAAGTGCATTTGTCCAAGCGCGAGATCCTCGGCCTGTATCTCAACCGCGCGCCGTTCGGGGGCACCGTCGAAGGCGTGGAAGCGGCGAGTTGGGCGTATCTCGGCAAACCCTCGTCGCGTCTGTCGCATGCCGAAGCCGCACTGCTGACGGTGTTGCCGCAATCGCCGAGCCGGCTGCGACCGGATCGCGAGCCCGAGCGTGCGCGCAAGGCGCGCGACAAAGTATTGCAACGCATGGCGGCGCTGAAGGTCTGGTCGCAGGACGAAGTCGCCGACGCCCGGGTCGAACCGGTGGTCGCGCGCTCGCTGCAGCCGCCGCGTTACGCGCCGTTGCTCGCGCAGCGGTTGCGCGTGGAGAACCCCAAGGCCTTGCGGGTCGCGTCGACCATCGACCTGGAGCTGCAACGCACCTTGGAAGATCGCGTATCGGCGTATTTCTCCAGCCTGCCCGAGCGCACCTCGGCGGCCTTGCTGGTGGTCGACAACGCCAGTCTGGAAGCGCGCGCTTATATCGGTTCGGTGACCTTCGGCGATGCCGCGCGGCTCGGCCACGTCGACATGGTCAAGGCTTGGCGTTCGCCGGGCTCGACCTTGAAGCCGTTCCTGTACGGACTGGCGCTCGACGACGGCCTGATCCATTCCGAAAGCCTGTTCGTCGATGCGCCGCAATCCTTCGGCGGCTATCGCCCGGGTAATTTCGACACTGCCTTCAACGGCCCGGTCGGCGCGGCGACGGCCTTGCGCCTGTCGCTGAACATCCCCGCGGTCGATCTGCTCGATCGGGTCGGCCCCTCGCGTTTTTCCGCGCGCCTGGCCCATGCCGGCATCGACCTGCAGTGGCCGCGCGGCGCGAGCCCGAACCTGGCGATGATCCTCGGCGGCACCGGCGCGCGCCTGGAGGACTTGGTCGGCGCCTATTCGGCGTTCAATCGCGACGGCATCGCCGGGCGCGTGCGCTATCAGCGCGATGCGCCGAGGTTGGAGCGGCGGCTGTTGTCGCCGGGTGCGGCCTGGATCGTGCGCGAGATTCTCGAAGCCAACCCGCGTCCCGGCAGTGTCGAGGAAACCTTCGACACCCGCGGCCGGCCGCGGGTGGCGTGGAAGACCGGCACCAGCTACGGCTTCCGCGATGCGTGGGCGCTCGGCAGCACGCGCGGCTACACGGTCGGGGTCTGGGTCGGGCGGCCGGACGGCACGCCCTTGCCGGGCCAGTACGGCGCGGTGACCGCCTTGCCCTTGTTGTTCGAGGTGATCGACAGCTTGCCGCGGCAGAACGGCGACGCCGCCCTGCGGCCGCCACCGAAGAACGTCGAGCAGATCGAGATCTGTTGGCCGCTCGGCATCGCGCCGGACCCGCAGGCGCCCGGACTCTGTCACCGGCGTCTGCAGGCGTGGACGCTCGACGGTTCGGTGCCGCCGACCTTCGCCGAACGCGATGCGCGCTTGTGGAACGCCGGGCTGGAACGTTACCAGGCCGATGCGCGCAGCGGCCTGCGCCTGTCCGGCGAATGCAGCCAGCCGCACGAGCGCCGTTCGCGCGAACTCGCGCGCTGGCCGGCGCTGGCCTCGCCCTGGCTCGCCGCCGACACCCGCAAGGCCGCGCGCCTGCCGCCGCTGGCGCCGGACTGTAGCGACGACGGCCGCGATGCGGTCGAGGAACTGCGCATCGAAGGCATCGACGACCAGGCCACATTGGCGCGCGCGCCCGGCAATGCGACGCCGTTGCGCCTATCGATCCGCGCGCTCGGCAGCGATGCGCGGGTGCGCTGGTTGCTCGACGGACGCCTGATCGGCGAATCGCAGGGACGTGCGCGTTTCGACCACGACTTCGGCGAAGTCGGCGAGCACACGCTGACCGCGTTGGCCGATACCGGCGCCTGGTCGCGGGTGAGGTTCCGGGTGTTGCGTTAGGGCGAGCACGAAGCCCGAGTCGGTCCTCGCAGGGGGATTCCCGGCGCTTGACGAAGAAACATACCAAAGGTAACTTACATCTAGTAAGTTACCTTTGGTAATAATTCTTTCTTCTGCCGGATGCCCTCATGAACACACTCATCGTCGTCGCCCATCCCGACCCGCAATCGCTGACCCATGCCGTCGCCGCGCAACTGGCGGATGGCCTGGCGCAGTCGGGCCACGCCTTCGAGATCGCCGACCTGGCGGCCGAAGGCTTCGACCCGCGCTTCAACCACGACGACGTCGCCGGTTTCTACCTGCGCGCTGACGCGCCTGCGGACGTGCGCGCCGAGCAGGCGCGGATCGATCGGGCCGATGCGCTGGCCCTGGTGTTCCCGGTGTACTGGTGGTCGATGCCGGGCTTGCTGAAGGGCTGGATCGACCGAGTATTCGCCAACGGCTGGGCCTATGAGGAAAAGGACGGGCGGGTGGTCAAGAAACTGCAGCGCCTGAGCGTGCATTTGTTCGGCGTCGGCGGCGCCGGCGCCGGCACCTACGTCAAGCACGGTTATGAGGCGGCGATGAAGACCCAAATCGACCACGGCATCTTCGATTACTGCGGCGCCCGCGTGCTGACCTCGGAGTTGCTACTGCATACCAACCCCGACGAAGCTGCCGCCCATCTGCATACGGCCTTCGCGCTCGGCCGCGGCCTGTTCGCCGAGGCAGCGCAGGGCGAGGCGGCCTGAGGAGGCGAAGCGAACGGGAAGCATCGCGGTCGCGGCTCACCGCTCCCGCATGAGCGACTGTGTCCTGCCCCTGTAGGAGCGGCGTGAGCCGCGATCACGGGACGAAGAGTCCGCAACGCCTTCGCGAGTAATCGAAGGCGTGAATTATCGCGGGATAGGGACCGACGCCATCGTACTGAGTGTGCGACCGTGCGGGAAAGATCGCGGTCGCGGCTCACGCCGCTCCTACAGGGGCGGGGGCGAGCCGCGGCCGTTGGCTGTTGCGGCTTATCCGCCGGTCCAGCCGTTGAGCAGGTCGGCCAGTTCGTCGGCGTGTTCTTCTTCCTGCGCCAGGATGTCCTCCATCAGGCGCTTGGTGGTGGTGTCCTGGTCGCCGATGTAATCGATGATCTGCCGATAGCTGTCGATCGCGATGCGTTCGGCGACCAGATCCTCCTTGACCATGTCGCGCAGGTCGGTGCCTTCGACGTATTCGGCATGTGCGCGCTTGGACAGCACGTCGGGATTGAAATCCGGGGCGCCGCCGAGCTGGACGATGCGTTCGGCGATGCGATCGGCATGCGCCTGTTCCTCGTTGGCGTGTTCGAGGAATTCGGCCTTGATCGCGTCGGCCATCAGGCCGCTGGCCATGAAGTAATGGCGCTTGTAGCGCAGCACGCAGACGATTTCGGTCGCCAGGGCTTCGTTGAGCAACTTGATCACCGCCTCGCGGTCGGCGCGGTAGCTGTCGGTGATCGCGCCGTCTTCGATGTGCTTGCGGGCACGCGCGCGGATGGTGGCGAGGTCGGTGACGAACGCCGAGGGTTTGCCGGCGGACGATTGCGTGGATGCGGGACGGGCGACGGTCTTGCTGACGGGCTTGGCAGGCATGGTGCCTCCTGGCTGGTCGGGGGAAGAGAGCGGGAACCTCGTGCGGGCGGGTGAAGAGGAAACGCAGCGGCGCGTCGATGGAGTCGATGAAGCGAGCGGCCCGGACCTGTGGCGATCCGGGCCGGCCGCGGCTCAGACCTGTTGCAGCATGTATTCGGCCGAGGACACGCGGTACTCACCGGGTTCTTCGACGTGCAGTTGCTTGACCACGCCATCGTCGGCGTACAACGCGAAGCGCTTGGCGCGCGTGCCCATGCCGTAGGCGCTGGCGTCGAGCTCCAGGCCGAGCGCGCGGGTGAAGTCGCCGTTGCCGTCGGCCAGCATGATCATGCCGTCCGGCGCGTGCTGGCTCTGGGCCCAGGCCTGCATCACGAACGGGTCGTTGACCGCCAGGCACAGCACTTCGATGCCCTTGTCGCGGAACTCCTGGAAATGCTGGACGAACCCGGGCAGGTGCTTCTCCGAGCAGGTCGGGGTGAAGGCGCCCGGCACCGCGAACAGCACGGCCTTGCGGCCGTCGAACAGGGCCCGGGTATCGACGCTCTCGATGCCTTCGTTGATGCGCTTGAGTACGACTTCGGGAAGGCGTTCGCCGACCTGGATGCTCATGGAAATCTCCTGTGGGGGTTCGAGTCTAGGCAGCAGGTGCTAAATACCGCGTCAACGCGACTTGAAATCGCGGTCGTCGCCGCCATGCTGTCAGGCTAATGATGCGTCAAGACGGCGTGAGTGGGCTGCGCCGCGTATGGCGCTTGTATGTGGGGAGCAACGATGCAGTTCAAGGATTATTACGAAACCCTCGGCCTGGAACCGAGCGCGGGCGAGGCCGAGATCAAGACGGCCTATCGTCGCCTGGCGCGAAAGTACCATCCCGATGTCAGCAAGGAGGCCGGCGCCGAGGAGAAGTTCAAGGCCGTCAACGAGGCCTACGAGGCGCTGCGCGACCCACAGAAGCGCACGGCCTACGATCAGTTGCGCGCACGCGGCTACCGGCCCGGCGACGAAGTGCAGCCCAGCGCGGGCGGCTACGGCGGCGGCAGCCCGGACTTCGAGGAGATCTTCGCCGGCGGTGGCGCCGGCGGCGGTTTCAGCGATTTCTTCGAGACCCTGTTCGGTCGTGGCCGCTCGGCGGCCGGCGGGTTCGGCCAGCAGGGCGCCCGCAGCGCGCCGCCGCGCGGCGATACCCGGGCCAAGCTCGCGGTGTCGCTGGAAACGGTGTACGAGGGCGGCAGCATCCGCATTTCGGTCAACAACAAGACCCTCGACGTGCGCGTGCCGAAGGGCGTGCGCCCCGGCCAGCTGATCCGCCTGGCCGGGCAGGGCGCACACGGCGACCTGCTGCTCGAGATCGAATACGCCGCGCATCCGCATTTCGAAGTCGACGGCCGCAACGTGATCTACATGTTGCCGTTGGCGCCGTGGGAAGCCGCGCTCGGCGCGACCATCAGCGTGCCGACCCTGGGCGGCCCGGTCGAGCTCAAGATCCCGGCCAACTCCGAGGCGGGGCGCAAGCTGCGCCTGCGCGGCCGCGGCCTGCCGGGCACCCAGGCGGGCGACCAGATCGTCGAGTTGGAAGTGCTGGCGCCGCGCGCGGAAACGCCGGCGCAGCACGATGCCTACGAGGCGATGCGGGCGGCCTTCGGCGAGGATTGGCGGCGGGTCTGAGCGCTGCCGCGGCCATCGGCCGCGTGGGGCGTCGTGGCCGGTCGACTGCGATGCCGCAGCCGGTGCGTCGTGTCCCGAGTGCGCCGCCGATGCGCTGAAGCGAGTTTGGAAACGACAAACCCGGCTTGCGCCGGGTTTGTTCGTTCTGCTGCGAGGCGCCGGCCTGCCGGGCCCGCGTGCCGCATTCAGGCGGCCGAAGGCAGCAGCTGCGCGATGATCTCGGACAGATCGGTCTCGCTGAACGGCTTGGTGATGTAGGCCTTGGCCCCCTGGCGCATGCCCCAGACGCGGTCGGTGTCCTGATCCTTGGTCGTGACCAGCACGATCGGGATGTGTTTCGTCGTGGATTCGCGGCAAATCGAGCGCGTCGCCTGGAACCCGTTGAGGTTCGGCATCACCACGTCCATCAGGATCATATCGGGCAGCTCGCGCTTGGCCGCTTCGACGCCGGCGGCGCCGTCCTCTGCGGTCAAGGCTTCATGCCCCAGTTTTTCGACGATGCGACGAATGCCCATCAGCTGGGACGGCGAATCGTCGACGATCAGAATACGCGCCATGTGTTTCCCCCAAGAACCTGCGGCCGATTGTAGCGACGCGCCGCGCCGCTGCAATGCCAACTAGATCACGACGAGGGTCCGGCCGACCGAACCGCCGGCCAACATGCCCGGAAATACCTGCGGCAGCTCGGCCAGACCGACTTCGCGGGTGCAGATCCGGTCCAGATGCGCGGGCTTCCAGTCGCTGCCCAGGCGCTGCCAGATCTCGTCGCGGATGCTTCTTGCGGTGCCCGCGGAGGCCACGCCGAGCAGCGACACGCCGCGGATGATGAACGGCATGACCGTGGTCGCCAGCTCGTGGGTGGCGGCGAGCCCGGCGGTGGCGACGTTGCCGTAGGGCGCGGTCTGGGCGAGCAGGCTGGCCAGCATCGGCCCGCCGACGTTGTCCAGGCCGCCGCCGAAGCGCGCCGACTCCATCGGCCGCGCGGTCTGCAGGGCCTCGCGGCCGAGCACCTCGCGGGCGCCGATCGAGCGCAGGTAATCGGCTTGTTCGGGCTTGCCGCTGATCGCGTGCACCTCGAAGCCGACGCGGCTGAAGATGTCCAGCGCCAGCGAACCGACGCCGCCGGTGGCGCCGGTGACCGCGAGCGGCCCCTGCGCTGGCGTCTGCCGGTTGTCGAGCATGCGGTGCAGGGCGAGCGCGGCGGTGAAGCCGGCGGTGCCGAGGATCATGCTCTCGCGCAGGCTGAGGCCGGCCGGTAGCGGAATTGTCCACTGCGCCTGCAGGCGCGCGTACTGGCCGTAACCGCCATCGCGCACCTCGCTGAGGCCGCAACCGGTGACCAGCACCGCGTCGCCTTCCTTGAACGCCGGATCGCTCGAGGCGACCACGTGGCCGGCGACGTCGATGCCGCCGACCAGCGGGAACCGGCGCAGGATCTTGCCTTCGCCGGTGCCGGCCAGCGCGTCCTTGAAGTTGACCGACGAGTACGCGGTCTTGATCACCACCTCGCCGGGCGCGAGATCGTCGAGCGAGACCGACTCGATGCCGCTGCGGTAGCCGCTGGCGTCGTTATGGATGCGGAAGGCGTCGAAGGAGGCGGGTAGGGTCATTGCGTGCTCTGGCGGCGGTACGGGGCGTGGAGCGGCACCGGGTGGGGCGGGTGGACCGTGATGGGGGATGATAGCCGAGTGGGTAATCGCGGTCTTTTTGGCCTCTGGCAGGGGCGCTCGCGAGTGGTTGCAGCCACTTGTAGGAGCGGCGTAAGCCGCGACCAAGGCACGCGCAGACACGGCAACGCCGACGTCATTCATCGAAGCGACGTGCCGTCGCGGGGGTAGGAGCGACGCGAGTCGCGACCGCGCAACTCGCGGTTGGTGCGTTCCTTGCCGCAGAGCGATGAAGCAACATCAAGGTCTAAAGCTTCCGTCCGCTGACGCGGCCGGGTTACTTTCTTTTGC
>NZ_JMTZ01000012.1 GCF_000731095.1 Lysobacter antibioticus
GTCACGCTCGGGCCGCCGGCGATGGTCAGGCCGGTGTTGTTGAGCGTGGTGGCACCCGCGGTGACGCTGTTGACGGTGATGTCGTCGGCCAGGTCGAAGTTGACGTTGTCGTCGGCGCCGGTCTTGCTGACGAGGATGTTGCCGTCGGTGTTCTTCAGATCCACCGTTTGGCCCGGAGCGACGTTGGTGCCGTTGGCGCCCTGCGCGCTGACGTTGAAGCCCGCGTTCGCAGTTGCGCCAACCGCATCGAGCTGGCTCTTGTTGACGCCATCGGTCCCGGCAACGCCCGCGGCGACATTGGTGATCACCTGATTACCGGCATTGATACCAGCCGCGGTCACGCTCGGGCCGCCGGTGATGACCAAGCCGGTGTTGTCGAGCCGGCTGTTGCCGGCGGTGACGCTGTTGACGGTGATGTCGTCGGCCAGGTCGAAGTTGACGTTGTTATCGCCCGCGACCTTACTGACGGCGATGTTGCCATCGGTGTTGCGCAGGTCGATCGCCTCGCTGGGGTCGACGTTGGAGCCGTTGGCGCCCTGCGCGGTCAGGCCGAAGCCGGCGCCGGCGGCCTGCACCGCCTGGTTGGTAGCGAACAACTGACTGCCATTGACCGCGTCGGTGCTGGTGCCGCTGAGGCGGCCGGCGGCGACGTTGGTGACGGTGCGTTCGGCATTGGCCGCGCCCACGCTGACCGTGCTGGTCGGGGCGGTGCCGGCGAAGTTGTAGGTGGTGCCGCGGATCACGGTGCTGGCGGTGCCGACCGCGGCGGCGGTCGTCGAACCGCTGCCCAGCGCGACGCTGCGCGCGATGTTGGCCGAGGCGCCGTCGCCGATGGCCACCGCGCCGGCGGCGCCGGCGGAACTCGAATTGCCGAGGGCCACCGAGCCCTGCCCGGTCGCGGTGTTGAGGTTGCCCAGGGCCACGGCGCCCTGGCCGTTGGCGTTGTTGTCCGCACCGACCGCCACCGCACCGGTGCCGGTCGCGGTATTCGGATCGCCGATGGCGACCGCACCGTTGCCGTTGGCGGTCTGAGCGCGGCCGATGGCCACGGCGCCGCCGATGGCGCTGCTGCTGTTGGCGGTGGTGCCGGTCGAACCGATGGCGACGTTGCGACCGGTGGCGCCGGAAACGACGCCGTCGCCCTGGGCGATGCCGAAGGCGCCGTTGACCGTGGCGCCGCGGCCGAGGGCAATGCCCGAAGTGTTGGCTGCGCCGACCCCGGCCCCGCGGCCGATCGCGACGGAATCGACGGCATTCGCGTGCGCCGCTGCGGTCGTGCTGGTACCCGCGCCAAGGGCGACGGCGCCGGCGGCAGTCGCTTGGGCGAACTCGCCGAGGGCGACCGATTCGATGCCCGTCGCATCGGATTCGGTGCCGACCGAAGTGGACCGCTGCCCCGATGCCGTTGCCAGGTAGCCTACTGCAGTGGCGCTGAGGGCCGAGGCGCTGGCCGAATCGCCGAAGGCAGAAGCGTACTGGGCCGATGCCGTGGCCGATTGACCCAGTGCGACGGCATCCAAAGCATTCACCTGTGCCTTGTTGCCGATGGCGATACTGCCGATGCTGATCGCGCTGACGTCGGACTCACGGCCGATCGCGATGGAATCAATGGCTGCAGCCTCGGCTCCCGCGGTGGTATCAAACGCACCACCCAGGGCAATGGATCCTATGCCGCCCGCATTCGCATTCTCGCCAACGGCGGTGGATTCGCTGCCGGAAGCCTTGGACAAGGTGCCTAATGCGGTGGAATAGGTCCCCGAGGCACTCGCATCCTTGCCCACTGCCGTAGCACTAGTGGTAGTCGCCTTGGCGCCCTTGCCTATGGCGGTGGAGTGTTGGCCCTCCGCACTCGCACCGTTACCAAGGGCTGTCGCGTTTGTTTCACTCGCCTTGGCGATGCTGCCTACGGCAGTGGAAAAATCCCCCGATGCCTCCGAGTCGTAGCCCAATGCGGTGGCGCTGACCTTGGTAGCCTCGGCGCTGGACCCTAGGGCCGTCGCATAAGTTCCGCTCGAGATGGCCCGATAACCTACTGCCGTTCCCCAGGTCGTAACGCCGTCGGGGATGTCGGAAAATTCGCCGCAACGGAACCCACCTGCCTGGTTATCGTTGTAACAGGTCCAAGCCACCTCCGCAGATAACACAGGCGGCGCCGCACCGGCCAACACCAGCGCCACCGCCGACACCACCGCCGACGAAGCCTTGCGCGCCTGCTTCTTCCCGCCCTTAGCCAACTCCGAAGCCACCACCCAGGTTCCCAGGCTCTTGCTCCACACCTTGCAGTAAATAAAGTTCATCGGTCATTCCCCTTCGCCTTCCCGGCGATTCGCTCAGTTGTGAATACCGATCTCGGACCGATATCCGCCCGCGGTTAAGACGCCCCGTGAAAGGCGAACCGTGTAATGGAGGGTCTTGAATGCCGATGCGCTGCCGTTCGATTGCTCGAACCGAGGCCGTCCCGGGTATGGCCGATGGGCCTGCCATCGAATCCCCCCGCGAGCAGCAGCCACTCGGCTGTGTCGCTGTCCCTATGGCGGCCAGACTAGGGACGCCGATCGAAGCGGGCATCTAAGGAGATATATTTTTTTTGTGATTTTTTCGGGCCTTTTGCGCACCTCCTTCGACGACAAAGCTGAATGCCCTGGCGGCTTTTGCCCAGGCTGGGAAAGCCTTTCGCGGCCTGGGCCGACGGGGCGCGGCGGCCTGCGCGGGCCGCTCGCAGGCCCGGAAAAACGAGACTTAATCCACAAAAAAATGTGCGCCAGTACCGCCATGGAGATCTCGAGAAGAAAAATTGATCTTTCCCCGCAAGCGTTCCGGCGCGAAATGAACGCTACTGGGCGGATGCCCCACCCCCTCGGACGGCTCACGGGGGTCCGCCCTGCACGCTCACCGAGAGGACGGCCTTGCCAGAGCCGGCAACCGCCCATCCGTTGCCCACCTGACGGAATCCTCCGCCGCCGCGTCGCCGCGCAGCGCGCGCCTTCACCCACCGAGAGCGTCATGACCGAAGCCGAGTTCGAGATCTTCATGGATTCCCTTCGCGTCCCGGGCTCGACCCATATCTCGCCGAAGCGGGTCATCACCGCCCTAGGCATCCGGGCCAAGGACCTCACCGCGATCTCCAACCCGCACGGCAACGCGACGATCCGCAATCCGCACGGCTCGGCGAAACTGCAGCTCGCGCTGCGCAACCTGGTGCGGATCCTGTCGGCGGCCAAGGCCAACCACGAGAACGCCGAGCAGATGCTGTATTGGTTCATGAATTACCCGATTCCGCAGTTCTATTACCGGACCCCGTTCGAGCTGTACGCCGACGCGCGCACCGAGGAACTGCTATCGCTGTTGTCGATCAGTGCCCACCATCAAGCGGCCGGCGACGTCGCCGAGGCGCGCAAAGGCTGAACCCGATACGCAGGCGTACAGGGCTCGATCTCGCTCGGACATAAAGAAAGCCACGACGGTCGCGACCGCCGTGGCTTGGGGTGCCCCCTCGGGTCGGCTCAGAAGCGCAGCGAGTAACGCGCGTTGATGCCGTGGTCGTGCGCTTCGTCGGCGAACTGGCCGCTGTAGTTCAATTCCAGCAGGCTGCTCGGGCTCAGGCGTGCCGCCAGGCCGGCTTCGACCAGGGTGGCGTCTTCGCCCAAGGGCGCGCCGGCCACGCTGAAGCTATCGCCGCCGCGCCAGGCCACCTGGGTCTGCGGCGTCAGCTCGCCGCCGGCATGGCGACGCGCAAGGCCACCGCGCAGGCTCAACCAACTCCGATCCTGCTGCTCCCCCTTCAGGCCGACATCGAAACGCAGCCCCAGCGTCGACAGGTCGACGCGGCTTTCGGCGGCGCGACCGCTCAAGGCTGCGGCGGCACCACTTTCCTGGAAGGCATCGCTGTCCACCCGCACCTGGGCGAACTGCGCATAGGGCTCGAAGCCCCAGGCGCCGGCCTGCAAGCGATACGCGCCTTCGACGAAGCCCTGGCGCGTGTCGGCGTCGTAAGACGCACGGGTGCGATCGGCGAAACCGTCGAAGCCGATGCGGCGATCCAGCTCCACGCTCTGGCGCGCAACGGCCACACCGGCGCTGAGGCCGAACCCGCCCCAGCGACGGCCGCCGTACAACCCAAACTGGGTGGCGCGGACGCGGCCCCGGTCGAGACGGCCGTTGTCGCTGTCGATGCGGCCGCGGCCGGCGAGCGCACCGAGGCGCCAGCCGCCGTCGAAGCGATAGTCGTAGCCGAACAAAGTCGTCGAACCGCGGTACTTGTTGCGCGCGGCATTGCCGTCGCCATCGAGGGTGCCGCCGGACTTCAACAGCTCGATCCACGCTCCTTGCCTCAGCTCGTCACCCTCGCCGTCGCCCTCGCCGGCCCATCCGCTGCCGTTGCGCGCGCGCACCAGCGCGGCTTCGCGCAGGTGGCGGCTGTCGTCGAGCAGGATCGAACGCAGGCTGGCGTGGCCTTCGCCGCTCAAGCCATCGAGCGCGGCCAGCGCCTGTTCCGGGAACAACTGGGTCAACGGTTGCGGCAGGCCCTGCCCGACCGCGAGGCGGTCGGCTGCGGCCGCCGCGGCGAGTTGATTGCGGGTGCGCGCCACCGAAGCGAACGAGGCGCCGCGTACCACGCTCAGATCGACCTGGCTGGCCGCATAGCTGAGGCCGAACTTCAGGAACGGCGACAGCCAGGCCTGTTCCAGGGCCGCGAACTGCCCGGCGACGCCGCCGGCTGCATTGATGACGTTGAAGCGCTGGCCGAGCAGGTACTGCCCCGGCGCATACGCCACCTGCAAGGCGCCGCCTTCGATGGTCGCCTTGCCGCTCACCTCGATGCGGTCGGCGCGGCCGTCGGACGCGAGTTCGACGAGATAGCTGGAGCCGGCGGCTTGCACGTAATCGCCCTGCACGCTCAAGGTGCCGATGGAATTGCCGGGCGACACCCGGCCTTGCATCAGCACATCGCCGACGATGCGGCCGCTGCCGGCGAGTTCGCCCTGGGCCCGCACCGGCAGCGATGCGCTCGTCAGGCTGCCGTTGACCAACAAGGTGCCGCCTTCGACCTGTGCGGGATAGCGGTTGTCGCCAGTGAGTTCCAGTACGCCCTGTTTGACGTTGAGGCCGCCGAAGGCGTTGTCGCCGCTCAGGCGCAACCAACCCGCGCCGGACTTGCTCAACACGCCGGGGCCGCCGATGTCGTTGCGCCAGTCGTCCCAGGCATCGCCTTCCCACACCTTGAGGCCGCCGGCGGCGCGGTCCATCGCCACCTCGCTGTCTTTCAGGATTTGAGCCGGCCCGTCGATCGCCTTCTTCAGGTCGATCAGGCCCCAGCCGTAAATCACGTCGACGCCGGGCGCACCGAGGTCGGTCGCCGTGGTCAGCAACACGTCGCGCACCTGCGGGCCGCTCAGGTACGGGAAGCGCTCGAACAACAACCCCATCGCGCCGATCGCGTGCGGCGCGGCCATCGAAGTGCCGCTGAGGTCGGCGTAGTTCAATACCGGCTTGGTCTGGCCGAGCCGGATCTGCAGGGCCTGCTCGCCACTGAGCTCGCCTTCGATCTGCCCCTGCAAGGAGCCGCCGATGCTGGTGGAGTTGATCAAAGTGCCCGGCGCGGCCACGCACCAGTCCTTGGTGTAGGCGCAGATGCTGGAACTCGGCGAGATGACGTAACCGCCGTCGCCGGAGCGCTGCACGTTCGCCACGCTGAGCCAATACGGCTGCGCTTCGGGCCGGAACGCCGCCATGCCGGGATAGATGTTGGCGATGCGGCCGGAGTCGTTGCCCAAGGCGACGACGTTGACGATGCCGTGCCGGATCGCGCCGTCCATGTAGGCGTCATAGGAGGACTGATAGTCGCGATACGTTTGTTCGACCGCGGCCAGGGTGTTGGCCTGCGGCGAGTTGGCGATAGGCAACCAGATCTCCAGGTTCGCCGCACGCACACCGTGCGCACTCAGTTGCCGATAGAAATCCGTAACCACCTCGGCCTCGCCGCCGACGCCGCTGCTGGCGATGGCTGCGCGCTTCCAGGTGCCGTCGGCGCCCTGGTCCCAACGATAAATGGTGTCTCCGAAGAAACGCGCTGTCACCAGTCGCGAGCCCATCGCCACGCCGTGCATGCCGACGCCGTCGCGCTGAGCGACCATGGTGCCGGCCACGTGCGTGCCGTGGTTGCCGTAACCGGCGTATTGATACGGCGCGGTGCGGGCGGGATAGACGAAACTGAATTCGCGCGTGGGCGCATCGCCGCGCGTCGAGAAACAGCGGCCCGGCCCGCGAAAGACGATGACGCCGGGGTCGGAAATACAGCCCGATGCGCCCAGGCTGAGACTGACGTGCCCGCGCCCGGCGAATTCGGCATGGTCCAGGGCCACGCCGCTGTCGTACTGGCCCAAGGCGATGCCCGCACCGGTCAGGCCGCGCGCGTAGGCATGATGGGCGTTGATCGCGCCCAGGCCCCAGTCCCTCTCGAACTCTTTGCTGCGCCAACTGTCGGCATCGCCGTAGCGGCCGTCGTGCTCGCCGGGTGCGGCGACTTGCGCCGACGAAGGCGCGGATGCGAACAACAGGACACAAGCGATCGCGAGGGACAAAGGCTGAGCGCGTGCGCCGAGCGCTCGCGGAACCGCAACCGGGGCAATACGGGATGGCATGGAGCGAGGTTCCTCTTCGGTAACGACGATGAAGGACGGCGACGAAGGCCGCCGACAGTGGATTCCGATCTGCCGATCGACAGTTGCAGATCAACAGCTGCCGATTTCCGACGGCCGCTTTCGCGGCCCGCCGGTTCGTCTCGGTCGGTTTGGGTCCAGTGAGTGGGCGCCCGCTGCAATAACGTGATGACCTCCGTATCCCCCTACACCGCCGCGCGCCATGCGTGACGGTTTTCTCGTTCACCGTGATCGCGGGCACGCTGGCGACGGCTTGCACTCGAAGCCGAAGGCCGCAAACGTACGCGCGAATCGAAAGCAGGAGCCGACCGTACTCTTGCGAATACAGGCGGCATTGCTTCGCCGGGACGCCGCTACACCGACATCGAACGGCGTCCCGATCTTGTAACGCATGCAAGACAACGACACCCCAACGCTGTCACACCTGTAGTCGCGCGCATCGAAGGTCTTCGTTCAGGCGCTTGCACGGTCGCAGCCCGGCCTGAAACGAATCACCGATGCCGGCATCGGTCCGTTTGCAGAACGTCGCCGTCGATTACCGCGAAGGCACTGCGCGGCCTGTCCCAGTCGAATACCTGCACCGGCATGGGCGACTCCGACGGCGGCAAACCCGATGCAGCAGACCGATCTCCTCACCGCACCGCGGCCTCGCCGACAACGGGTTTCACCGCCTCGCCTTCTATAGTCCTGCCATCGGGCTTGGCCTCCCTCTTGGCCACATCGATATCGCCCGCCACGTAAAAGCTGAATTGCTCCGGCTTGAGGTATTTCCGGATCGCGGCATTCACCGATTCGGCGCTGAGCGCGGCCATTTTCCGATCGTACTCGGCCAGAAAATCCAGGCTGCGGCCGTAATACATGAGACCGCCGAGCAACGAGGCCAAGCCGGCATCCGTATCGCGGGCTTGTTCCTGCTCGGCGCGCATCGCCGTCGCCACGGTGCGCACTTCATCGGCGCTCACGCCATCGCGCAGCAGGCGATCGAGTTCTTCGCGTACGCCGCGCTCGACCTGCGCGAGATTCTGCGGAGCGGAGGTCGCGTGAACCATCCAGCTGCCTGCATCGTCGCGGCCGTCGAGGCTGGGCTGGGCGTCGAGCGTACTGGCGACACTGTAACTGAGCCCGCCCCGGTCGCGAATCCGCTGTCCCAACCGCGAATCGATGGTATGGCCGCCGAGAATCCGGTTCGCCACCCTCAACGCGAACGCGTCGTCGGTGTATTCGATCAAGGGAATATTGCTGCGCGCCAGCAGCACGCCACTGTCCTTGTCGGGCGTCGCGAAGCTGCGATGCTCGGCCGGCACCGCGACATGGCGCCTGGCGACCGGCGCATGGGCGCGCGGGGCCTTCCAATCGGCGAACAGCCGGCGCAATTCCCGCTCGGTCTCGACCGGATCGAAATCGCCGACCACGCTGATCACCCCGTTCGCGGCCCCATAGAAGTCCCGATGAAACGCCCGCACTTGTTCGCTGGTGAGGGCGCGGATGTCGGCCAGGGATCGTTCGGCATCGGCCTGGCGCATCGGATGGCCGACCGGCCAGGGATCGAAATGACGCGTCATGGCATCGCCGACGATGCTGTTCGCATCCTCGCGAGCGGCTTGCAGGCCGAGCGTCGCGCGTCGTTTGTATTGCTCGACCTGGGCATCGCTGTAGCGCGGCGTGCGCAACAGGCGCTCGGCCAAGGACAAGGTCTTGCCCAACTGCTCGCGTTGCGTGTTCAACGACAAATGCGCCGATTGCAAGCCGCCCCCCAGATCGATCGTGGAATTGAGTCTGGCCAGTTCCACCGCCAGTTCCGCGGCGCTCATCTTGAAGTTTCCGTCGCCCAGGAGCTCGCCGGCGGCTTGTGCTGCCGTATCGCGGCCACGCAAGCTCTCGACATCACCGAAACTGAAGAAGGCCTCGACCACGACCTTGTCGCCGCGGCTCTTCTTGGGCAACAAGGCCAGGCGCAATCCATCGCCGGAGCCGGTGTCGATGTGCACGAACCGGGTGCGTTGCCGGATATTGGAAAGCGATGCATCGAAGCGTTCGACCGTGTCGGCCTCGGCCTTGCCTGCGTAATCCGATAACAGGGATGCGGGCGATGGTGCGTCCGGGATCGCGACTCGCTGCGGCGATGCGGTCGCCAGCAAGCGTCCCAGGGTCCGGTTGGCCGGCCGCAGATAGGTACGCGCGACGCGGTTCACCTGCTCGGCGTCGACTGTCTCCAGGCTATCGCGATAACGGAAGTACAAACGCCAATCGCCGACACTGATCGCAGGGGTAAGCGCCATCGCCAGCCGGCCGGCGTCGGTGACTTCGCGAGCGAAATTCTGCCGCAGAAGCTGCTTGGCCGCGTCGACTTCCGCGGCAAGGATCGGCCGCTTGTCCAGCCCTTCGACTTGAGTCAACAGAAGATTCTGGGTGGCCGCGATGTCGGAGTCCTTCGCCAAAGTCGCGTAGGCCATCCACAGCCCCGGGGCTCGCAGCCACTGCGTGCTTGCGCCCGCGCTGACGGCATGCCGATTGCCTACCACCGTCGCGTACAGACGCTCGCCCACCGGCCCCTGCAAGATTTCGCCCAGGATCTGCAACGCCGGGGAATCGGCGTGGGTCGCCGCCGGCACGTGATATGCCGCCAACAACTGGCTGTAGCCGCCGACACGCCGCACCGTGACCTCGCGCTCGCCGGCTTGCGCGGGCTCGGCGGTGTACACCGTCTGCATCGGCGTGCGGGGCCGGGCGATCTTGCCGAAACGGCGCGCCGCCGAGTTCAAGGCCTGCGCCGGGTCGAAACCGCCGGCGATCACCAGGGTGGCGTTGTCGGGCCGGTACCAAGCGCGATAGAACGCTTGCAGCCGTTCGATGCGCAGGTTTTCGACATCGCTGCGCGCACCGATGATCCGTTTCCCGTAGTGGTGCCACTGATAGGCGGTGGAGGCCACGCTTTCGTAGAGTACGCCGGACAGATCGTCGTCGCGATTCTCCATCTCGTTGCGCACTACGGTCATTTCCCTATCGAGATCCTCGCGCGCGACGCGCGAGTGCACCATGCGATCGGCCTCCATGCCGAGCAACCAATCCAGCTTGGCGGCGTCGGCAGCGAACGAAGAATGGTAGTTGGTGTAGTCGGTCGTCGTGGTGGCGTTGGAGTCGATGCTGCGCTTGCTCAGTTCGGCGAAGATATCGGCGTGAGTAGGCGTGCCCTTGAACAGCATGTGTTCGAGCAGATGCGCCATGCCGGCTTCGCCGTAATTCTCGTGCGCCGAACCGACGCCGTAGACCAGATTGACGGTGACCTTCGCGTCGCCAGCGTCCGGAAGCAGGAGCACGCGCATCTCATTGCCGAGGCGATACTCGCAAACGCCTTCCATGCAGGGCCCTGAGGCGACGCCCGCGGGAGGTTTCAGGGTGTCCGCATTGGCGACGATCGAGGCCAGCGGCAGAGCGAAGAAAAACCAGGCCGACAGGGCCCGACGGTGATTCGATAACATGGGCTTTCCTAAAATCTAACGAGTCGCCTGCACGCTGCAGGCGAGGCTCGCGATAGACGGAAAGCAATCGGCAATAGTTCCCGCACCGGGCCGCTCACAAGTGTGATTCGGTAGGCCGGGCATTCAGCGCGAACGAACGCGGCAACTGAAATTTAACGAAGCCTCGCGGCGGTTACGCTCGCGAGGCTTGGGACTGGCTTGCGCGGTGAACCCGGCGCAGGCAACCGATCAGAACACCTCTCGGATGTCGGTGATCTTGCCCTCGGTGATCGTGATCAGCACGCTCTTGCCGGTCAGGTAATACTCGAAACGTTCGGCGATGGTCGCGCCGTATTTGTTCTGGATGGGGACGATGCGATCGGGCTTGCCGGCAACGTGCTGGAGCGTGCCGACGGTGTCGCCGACGTTGATCAATTTGTTGCCGAACGATACCGACTGGGCCCAGGCCGGCATGGCCAGAGTGGTGGCCAGGGCCAGGGCGATGACGAGACTGCGCATGGGAACTCCGTTTCGCGTGGGGGAACCGCCGACCGCGCGAGGCTTGTCGTCGGCCGGCGATGATGGACGCTCGACGCCCGCGTTGCGTAAGGCGACCAGGCCGGTAATCGCCGTTAACGTAATGCCGGATGGCGGGTCGGCGATGTGATGGCGTTCGCGGTGTTACATGCCGCTACGTCCAATCGACACATACGGCCAATCGACAAGCAATAACAAGCCTGCTCCCCGCGAGCGAGGAGGTTCTTCGCCGGTACGGATGGCCCGAATCCGGCTCCGGATCAGCGCTTGCGCCGCGCCAGACGCCGGTGGTTGGCCGACACCGTGCGCGCGACCGGCGCCAGCCCGGCCGAGAGGATGCGTTCGCCGCTCTGGGCGCCGCGCACCCACCAGTCGGCCGGCGACGGCATCGACCAAGGCGTCCAGGCGCCGCTCATGAGGTTGGACCAGGCGTCGTAGTACGCCTCCCACAACGCCCCCGACATCGCCCACGAGCCTTGCAGGGCGGCCGTCCACTTTTCCTCGAGCATGCGCTGCCACTCGCGTTGGTCGAGGACCGAAGGATCGGCGCCGGCCGCGGCGAAACGCATCAGGCGCTCGGCGATGACGAAGGGTGCGGAATACGCGACGCTGGACAATTGCGTGGTCGAATGCGCGCGGCGTGTCATGGCTCATCCCATCGGATCGGAAAAATCCAGTCTGACAGGGCCGTGCGTTGCCCACGTGACGAGGCATCGCATTGCAGCGACCAAGCCACTGGCTGAACGATTAAGCCGACATCGCGGCATCCCTGTTTTGCATAGGCAAAAAAAACAGGCCCGCCATTGCCGGCGAGCCAAGAGGAGAGACGAGATGAGACATGAGATGAGAGATACGGAGATGAAAGGCTGCGCAGATAAGGAAGGCGCGGATGCTTAGGCGGCAGGCCACCCCGGCTCGTCGGAGCCGTCCACGCGATTGAACAGATGGTCGACGCGCTGGAAGAAATCGGAGATGTTCTCGAACACCTCGTGACGCAGCACCAGGCCGCCGGCCTCGCGAACGAAGTACTTGAACACCCAGCCGTTGTCGGCGCGCTCGAATTCGCCGGTCTTTTCCGCAGGGGTCGGGGTCATGTGGATCTCCATGAAATGCCGGCATCCGTCCCTGCCGGCAGGGTGTAGGCGTTGCGCCCGATGCATTATCGCAAGCCGCACTCGCACCGCCTGAGATGGCCGAAAACGCGAAAACCCCGGCGCGGGCCGGGGTTTCGGGGTCGTTGAACCAGTGTTGGCGAGGAGTGGATGCGGAACTCATCGCCGGTCGGTGTTCAAGCTTGCGGCCGCGTCATCGCACGATGCCGTATGCGGTTCGCATCGCCCGCGGCCGCTTCGGCCCAGGCCACGCCGCGCGCGGGATCAACGCACCAAACGACCGCGGAACGCCGGCACCAAGGCCCCTTCGGCCAACTTGCCGTTCGGCTTCCAGACCACGGTCTGGGCCGGAAAGGATTTGTCTTTCGCATAGGCTGCGACCTTGCCGGCGAGCAACTTGACCGCGCCGCGGGCGCCGGGATTCCAGGCGAACACGCCTTCGCGGCCGTACCAGACCACCGGCGTCTGCGAGTCCAGGCGTCGGTCCGGGCACAGGGCGTAGTTGCGTTGCTCGATCACCCGCAATGCCGCGACGGGAATGCTTCTGATGCCGGGCCCGGTGCGTTCCGGCGAATGGTCGGGACACACGCGAGAGGCGCGCGCGATGGCTTCGTCGTAGACCTGGCGGTCGCCCGGGGCCGCCTGCGCCACGGACGCCGCGGCCAAGGCCCATCCGAAGCAAGTGGCGAAGATCTGCGCTTGGCGGTTCATGGAAACTCCTTACGTTTAACGATTGCGTTGACGCGTTTCGAGCGACGGCCCAGCCGGCCATGCAGAGCATAGCAACCGTAAATGGCTCTTCGATGCAGTACCAATGGCGGATGGACTCCATCGCAAACCAACGCGGAACGGCGGCGATGCAGGCCCTGCGAGCGGCTGGAAACACCGTTCGTCGACCGCCGCCGACGCTACCGGAAGCCTCGGACCGGGCATGTGAAATCCGCGCTCCTCGCACGCCGGCCGCTGCCTTTCCGGCGTTCGCTCAACCGGGAAAACGGCTTGCCATCAATTTACGGCGTAGCCGTCTCAAGGCCTGCGCCCACGCCCGCGTTTGCGCCGGGCGCGTAGATATCCGGTACGTACCGCTCCATGAAGGTCTGCGGGTAGCGCGGCGCGGTGAAGCCGTAGCGGGCGTAAAGCCCGTGCGCATCGCCGGTCGCCAGGGTGAAACGGCGCAGCCCCTGCAACTGCGGATGCGCCAGCACCGCCTCCATCATCTGCTTGCTGAAACCGCGGCCGCGGCATTCGGGCAACACGAACACGTCGACCAGGTTGGCGAAGGTGGCGTAGTCCGACACGACGCGTGCGAACGCGACCTGGCGGTCGCCGAGGAAGCCGCCGAAACACAGCGAGTGGGCGATGGATTTCTCGACCAGGGCCAGCGGGATGCCCTGGGCCCAGGTGCTGTGCTCGGACAAAAACCGATGCACGAAGCCGATGTCGATATGCTCGCGTTCAGAGGTGATGCGTAGTTCGTTCATTCCCCAGTCTCGATGGATGGCCGATCGCGACGGCAAGCCGATCCATCCGCGACGATGGATCGCTGCCCATGAACCGGTAATTTTGCCGCCGATCGCAGGCGCACGCATCCGCCTGCGTTCGCGGCCGATCCAGGGCGCCGGACCGGAACGCCGGTCGGCCCCGGACAGGCTCGGGCGGGCCAGGCGCCACTTGTGATGGCCGTCCAGTTTTGTGCTAGAGTGAGTCCCGATCCAGACAGAGCCCCGCCATGAGCAAAGCCGCCAAGAAGCCCTCGCCGGCCAAGCCGCTCGCCAAGTCGGCGGGGCGCGCGCAGTCCAGCGTGCACGAAAGCAAGCTCGGCCTGCAGGAATCGCAGGCCTACCCCGCATCCCAACGCCAGCGCGGCCTGTCGGTCAAGGAGCCGCCGCTGGACGTCCACGGCGCCCCCGCCACGCTCAAGGGCTATGTCAGTTATCTGCGCTCGGCCACGCCGCTGCAGCGCGTGGCGGCCGAACGCCAGGGCGTGCCGGCCCAGGTCGTCAAGCACATGGCCGCGAGCATGGAGTTGCCGGCGGTGCGCATGTTCAACATCCTCGGCATCGCGAAGGCCACCGCCGAAAGCAAGGCCGCACAACAGGCGCGCATCGCCGGCGCCAGCGGCCAGGCCGCGCTCGGCATCATGCGCTTGCTCGGCATCACCGAGGCCATCGTCGACGCGAGCACCGCCGAAGGCGCGCGCGGCTTCGATTCGGCCAAGTGGCTGGGGCGCTGGATCGAGCAGCCGCAGCCCGCGCTCGGCGGCCGCAAGCCGGCCGACCTGCTCGACACGCCGACCGGCTTCGACGTCGTCGCGCGTTTGCTCGGCTCGCTCGAAAGCGGCTCTTACCAGTGACGTCCGGCGCAGCCGCAAGGACGAGGCCGGCCTCATGAAACTCTGGCGCATCGCCACCGAAACCCGCGCTTATCGCGCCGACGATCTCAGCGGCGCCGGCGCGGCCGCGCGTCCGGGGCGTTGGAACGACGACGGCCAGCGCGTGCTCTACACCGCGACCTCGCTGGCGCTGGCGGCGCTGGAAACCGCGGCCTATGTCGACGCGCACGGCCTGCCCTTGAATCGGCACGTGGTGTCGATCGAGGTGCCGGCGGCGGTATGGAAGGCGCGCCTGCAACTGTCGCCGCAAGAACTGCCCGGCGCCTGGGACGCGGTGCCCGCCGGCATGGCCAGCGTGCGCGTGGGTTCGCAATGGCTGGCCAGCCAGGCCTCGGCGATTTTGCTGGTGCCGTCGGTGATCGTGCCGGAGGAATACAACGCCCTGATCAATCCCGAACATCGCGACGCCAAGAAGCTGCGCGCGACCACGGGCCGGCGCTTCCACTACAACGTGTTGTTCCGGGTGGCCTGAGCCGCAGCGACGCAGTGTGGCGCCGCATCGCGCGGCGCCCTCGCCCAACCCGCGCCAGGCCGTCCATGGCCCCTGCGCCGTCCTTGTCGGCGCTTCCTTGCGCCCCTCCCCGCGTCTCCTTCGCCGGTCAGACCCACGCCGCTTCCATGCGCTCGAAGGTTCCGTCCTGATGGAACAGCGGTCCGAACCACGGGTGCACGACATCGATCGTGACTTCGAAATGCGCTGCATCGAGGTCTCTATGCACAAGAACGAAGCGGCCCGGCCAGAGCGGCCGCGGCAACGGCAAACGCAGGCCGCGCCAGTGCAGGAAAAACCCCTGGTCGACGAACACCAGCCGGTTCGGCAGCACCTCCAGGCGCACGCGCATGCCCAGGCCGCCGCCGAAATGCTCGAGTAATTCGCCGTTTTCGCCCAGGACCATACGCGAGCGGAAACTGAACACCTCGTCGATGAAGTGATAGGTGCGGGTCTTGATCCAGCCCAGGCCGCTGCGCAAAGGCTGCACGTCGAAACGGAACGGCACTTCGTCGGCGTTCTGGTGCGGCAGCACGCGCGCATAGCGGATCGCACGCGCGAACAAGCCGCCCAGGCGCGTGCAGCGCACCTGGTGCATGTTGCCGACGTACTCGGCCTGGGCCTCGCCGTCGCCGAGGGTGAAGCGCGCCTGGATATGCGGATGCAGCAGCTTCCAGCGCGCTCCGAGCGCAGCCCGCAGCAAGGCGGCGAGATCGCTCGATGCCTCGGGTAAACGCGTTTCGCCGCGCGAACCGGCAAGACCGCGGTCGCTCGCCGCAGCGGCGCTCACCGAAGCTGCAGTGGCTTGCGGCGTCGAAGGCAGCGGGCCGGTACCGGCCGGATCGAGAACGGTGGGCTTAAAACAAGCCGGATTCAACAGTTCCATGTTGGTCCCCTGGGTGTTCGTCACCCGAATGAGTAGAACGGCAAGCGCGGTCGCTACCGGCGCTCAGTGCGCCGTCGAGATCGGGATGCAGGAAGCGGTAGCGCTGATCGAGCAGGCGGCGCGGTTCGACCTTGGGGCCGTCGAGCAGCATCGTCGCCATTTCGCCGAGCGCGAGCCGCAATGGCCAGGCCGGCATGCGCAGGAAGGCCGGCCGATGCAGGCTGTGCGCCAATGCGCGGGTGAAATCGGCCTGGCTGCAGCCGCCCGGCGCGACCAGGTTGTAAGGACCGCGGATACCGGCATGTTCGACGGCTTGTTCGACGAAACGCAGCACGTCGTCCAGGTGCACCCAGGCGAACCATTGTTTGCCGTCGCCGAGCACCGCGCCGGCGCCGAGCGAGGCCGACAACGACAGCATCGGCAACACGCCGCCGCTGCGATGCAGGACCAGGCCCAGGCGCATCGTGATCAGGCGCACGCCCCACTCGCTGACCGGCGCGGCGGCGCGTTCCCAGTCGCAGCACAACTCGCTGGCGAAATCGCCGGCCAGCGCCGTGGGTTCGCGCAATTCCGGGCCGCTGCGCGCCTGCGCGCCGTACACGCCGATCGCGCTGGCCTGCAGCCACAGCGCCGGCTTGCGTTGCGAACGCTCGCACCAGGCGCGCAAAGCCAGGGTGGTGTCGATGCGGCTCGCGCGCAACGCACGCTTGCGCGCCGGCGACCAGCGCGGGCCGACCACCGGTGCGCCGGCGAGATTCACCACCACATCGATGGCCTCGTCGTCGCGCAATTCGGCGGTGTCGGCGATGCAGCGCACGCGGCCGCCGAAACGCAAGGCGGCACGGCGCGGATCGCGGCTGAGCACGGTGACGCGATGGCCGCCGGCGATCAAACCTTCGACGAGAGCGGTGCCGATGAAGCCGGTGCCGCCGCTGATCAAAAAACCGGTCTGCGGCTGCCCGGCGAGCAAGGCGCGCGGCGCCGGTTCGGCGGCATTGACGCCTGCGGCGAGTCCGTCGCGCAGCGCCGATACGCCGATGCCGAGCGCCGCCGCGGTCAGCGCCCACGACGCCCAACCGTGCGAGACCGGCAGCAAGGCGCTCGGCGCGCTCCAGTCCTGTGCGGTCGCCAGGGCATACACGGCGAACATCGCGCCGCCGTTGACGGCGAGGATGGTGTGCAGCACGCGCTCGGTCGGCGGCAGCAGGCGCGTCGCGTCCTCGACGACGAAATCCCACAAGGTGATGGCGACTTCCACCAGCACCAGCGCCCACACCAGCGCCAGCCACAGGCCTTGCGGATGCAGCCAGGCGAACACCAGGAACAACGCGCCGTAGATGAAGGCGCGCGCCGAATGCAGTTTCAGTTCGAGCGCGGCGCTGCGGCGATTGGCGAGTTTTTCCATCAGTTCGTGATGGGCGACGGTGTCGATCGCGCCCAGCACGACCTGGATCAGCAACAAGGCGATGAAGACACGTTCCATGATCGCGCTCCGCTCAGAAGTGGGTCGGGCAATGCTCGTTGTCGCAGCGCGGCGCAGGCTCGTGCCCGGCTTCGCGATAACCGAGCCAGCGCGACACGCGGTGCCGGTTCGGTGCGATCCAGCGGTAAGCGCGCGCAGCCATGCGTCCCGCTCCCGGCACGCGCAGCGGCCAGGTCAGCCAGCCGAGGCCGACCGCGCGATAGGCCTCGGCGATGCCGGGCACGCCGATCCGCCATTCGCCGTTCGGCAGTCGCACGTGCAGGGCATTGCGCAGCGCTTCGAGTTCGAAACCCCATTGCGCGGCGTCGAACTCCGGCGCGGCGATGTCGACCAATTGCAGGCGGCCGCGGCGGTCGTGGGCCTTGAGCCGGTGCATCTCGGTGCGGCACAGCGGACAGGCGTGGTCGTACAGGGCGATGACGGCGTGCGGGACGGGATCGTGCTTGCTCATGGCCTGCTCCTACAGTTATTTCGGTAATTAGAGAAATTACTGGACAAAAAAACGCTCAGGACGGGTCGTCTCCGGCGCGCGCGCGGCCGGCTTCGGGCTGACGCGTTTCGGGGTGGCCTGCTTCGGGATCTGCTTCGGAGGCGGCGCCCGCTTCGGGATAAGGCTCGACCGGCGGAGCTTGGGGCGGCGGCAGCGGCTTGACCGGGCCGCGCACGTATTGCTGGATGCGCGCGCCCATCTTGAGCAGCTTGATCAGGGTCTTGGGGTCGAGCCGGTTCATCTCGTCGATCCAGCTGGTGCCGGTCTCCATGAAGTCCAGCACCTCGCGCATGCGCTCCAGGGTGCGCTGGTCGCGCGGATCGGCCGGGTGGCTGGCGCTGTCGAGCACCGAGCTGCGCAGCATGCTCAGGGTCGGCTCGATCTCGCGCCGGCGCCGCTCCTGGACCACGGCGCGGAAGATGTCCCAAACGTCCTTGTAGGTCTCGAAGTGGTCGCGGCGGTCGCCAAGCACGTGGGTGACCCGGGCCAGGTTCCAGCCCTGCAGTTCCTTGAGGCTGGTGCTCACGTTGGAACGCGCCAGGCTGAGGGTTTCGCAGATCTCGTCGGCGGTGATCGCGCGCTCGGACAGGAACAGCAGCGCATGAATCTGGGCGACGGTGCGGTTGACGCCCCAACGGCTGCCCATCTCACCCCAGTGGAGGATGAATTTCTCTTGGAGCGGGCTGAGCTGCATGGGTTTTCTCTTATTTCTGTTTAGACAGAAATTAAAGAATGATCCGGCGGGAGTCAATCTCCGTTCGTCGGTTTAGGGGCCGCTCGGATCAAGGGCTTCAAGGGTAGGAGCGGCGCAAGCCGCGACCACTCGAAGCCCGAATACGCAGGCCCTACGAATCATTCCAAAGCTACGCAGCTTTCGGCCGGCGACGACCTCGCGGCCCGAGGTCGCGGCTTGCGCCGCTCCTACCCCGAAGCCCACAGCACGGACCTCGCGGCCCGAGGTCGCGGCTTGCGCCGCTCCTACCCCGAAGCCCACAGCACGCAGCATCGGTCTCAGCCTGCGCGACCGCCCCGACGCAGGCTCGCGCTGCGAGCCGGACCATCCGTCGGCTGCTTCGATCAAGTCTTACCGGCTTGCCCATTTGTTACTAAGATTAGTACATGAGCCTGACCGACACCCGCCGCGCCCTCCTCGCCTACCTGCGCGAACGCATCGCCGCCGACGGCCTGCCGCCGTCGCAGCAGGAGATCGCCGCGCATTTCGGCTTCCGCCAGAACCGCTCGGCCGGCTATCACCTGCAAGCCCTGCAGGCCGAAGGGCTGATCGAGCTGCTGCCCGGCCGCGCCCGCGGCATCCGCCTAGTCCATGAGGCCGGTCTGGACGGCGAATTCGATACCAGCGGCTTCGACGACAGCGACCGTGCCGATGCCGCCGCCAACGACGATTCGCGCCTGTCCCTGCCGATCCTCGGCCGCGTCGCCGCCGGCGCGCCGATCGGCGCCGCCGCCGAGGCCGAGAGCCACGTCCTGATCGACCGCCTGCTGTTCTCGCCGCGCCCGGACTACCTGCTGCGGGTCAAAGGCGATTCGATGCGCGAAGACGGCATCCTCGACGGCGACCTGGTCGCCGTGCACCGCACCCGCGACGCCGCCAACGGCCAGACCGTGGTCGCGCGCATCGGCGAGGAAATCACCATCAAGCGCCTGAAGATCACCGCCGACGGCATCGAGTTGCTGCCGCGCAATCCCGACTACGCGCCGATCGTGATCGCCGCCGACGCCGACTTCGCGATCGAAGGCATCTACTGCGGCCTGGTACGCCGGGCCTGAGCGCGGCCATGAGCCACATCGTCGCGCTCGACCGCTTGATCGACACCCGCCAAATCTGGCGCGGGCAGTCGGCGAACCTGGCGCCGTCCTCGCAATCCACCGGCCACGCCGCGCTCGACGCCGCGCTGCCGACCGGCGGCTGGCCCGAGGCGGCCCTGAGCGAGTTGCTGCTGCCGGCCAACGGCGTCGGCGAACTGGAACTGCTGTGGCCGGCGCTGGCGCGGCTGTCGCAAGACGACGCCCTGCACGGCGGGCGCATGATCGTGCTGGTCGATCCGCCGTTCGTACCGTATGCGCCGGCCTGGCGCGATGCCGGGGTGGCGCCTGCGCGCTTGCAATGGATCCGCGCCCTGCATCGCGATGCCTTGTGGGCGGCCGAGCAATGCCTGCGTTCGGGCGCTTGCGCGGCGGTGCTGTGTTGGCCGCAGCGCGCCGACGACCGCGCGCTGCGCCGGCTGCAGGTCGCGGCCGAGACCGGGCAATGCCTGGGCTTCGCCTTGCGCGACAGCCGCGCCGCGTTGAACCCTTCGCCGGCGGCGCTGCGCATCGCCATCGACACCGCGCCGCGGCAGTTGCGCGTGCTCAAGTGCCGCGGCGGCAACGCGCCGGCCCGGCCGATCGCCTTCGCCCATGGCGCGCGCAACGGCATCGCCGATGCGGCAGTATCGACGCGTATCGAAACGATCCGCAACGAAAGCGAGCCGGGCCGGAACGAACCCGCCGTTTTGCCATCGATCCGCCTCGCCACGCAGCCGAGCCGAGGCGGGCGTCTCGATCTTGCACGGCATGAACCGTCGCCCGCGCCGCATCCCGCGCCGGTCCTGACCCTGCGCCCGCGTTGAGCCGGCCGACATGCGCTGGGCCTGCCTGCTGTTGCCGCAATTGGCGTTGGACGTGGTCCTGCGCAGGCATGCACAGCCCGAGCGCGCGCTGGCCCTGGTCGACGGCCCGCAGGCGCGGCGGCGCCTGTATGCGGTCAACGCCGGCGCACGCGCACTCGGCCTGAAACCCGGCATGTCGCTGATCGCCGCGCAGGCGATCGCCGACGGTTTCCAAACCGTCGACCACGACCCGCAAGCCGCCGAACAGGCGCGCCAGTTGCTCGCCGCCTGGGCCTATCGTTACAGCTCGCAGGTCAGCACCGCCTTCGCGCATGCGATCGTGCTCGAGGTCGGGCGCAGCCGGCGTTTGTTCGGGCCCTGGCCGCAGTTGCGCGAACGCCTCGCGCAGGAATTGCGCGAGCTCGGTTTCCGTCATCGCATCGCCGCCGCGCCGAACCCGCATGCCGCGCGTGTGCTGACCAATATCGAAGACGGGCTGTGCTGCGACGACGACCGGCTCGAAGCGATGTTGGCGAAGTTGCCGATCGAACGTTGCGGCTTCGACGCCGACACGGTCGAGGCGCTGCAGCGCATGGGCCTGCGCAGGCTCGGCGCGGTCTTCGCCCTGCCGCGTGCGCCACTGGCCCGGCGTTTCGGTCAGGACGTGCTGACTCGCCTGGACGCATTGCGCGGTGCGGCGACGCCGCCGCTGATCTATTTCCAACCGCCGGATGCCTTCGATGCGCGCATCGAACTGGGCCACGAAGTCGAATCCAGCCAGGCCCTGCTGTTTCCCTTGCGCCGGCTCACCGCCGACCTGTCGGCGTATCTGTCCGGCCGCGACGGCGGCGTCGAACGCTTCAAGCTGATCCTCGAACACGAGCGCCACGCCCACCATCTGAACCACCCGCCCAGCGAGGTCGTAGTCGGGCTGCTCGCGCCGGAACGCGATGCGACGATGCTGTTCGAACTCGCACGCGGGCGTTTGCAGCAGGCGCAGCTGCCGGCCGCGGTGGTCGGTTTGCGCCTGCTCGCCGAGGCCCTGCCGCCGTTCGTGCCGGCGCGCCGCGACCTGTTCGACACCCGTCCGCAACAGGCACTGCCGTGGACGCAATTGCGCGAACGCCTGCGCGCGCGGCTCGGCGACGACGGCGTGCAGGGTCTCGCGCCGCAGGCCGACCATCGCCCCGAGCGCGCCTGGCGCAGTCTGCCCGGCGACGTCGCCGCGCGCGCCGCCCCGCAGGCCGGCAAACTGCCGCGCCCGGGCTGGCTGCTGCGCGAACCTGAGCCGCTGCACGACAAAGTCGCCCAAGTCCTGGCCGGCCCGGAGCGCATCGAATCGGGCTGGTGGGACGAAGACGACGTGCGCCGCGACTACTACCTGGTCGAAACCGTCAAAGGCCAGCGCGCCTGGGTCTACCGCAGCGCCGGCGGCGACGGCCCGCTGATCCTGCACGGCTGGTTCGCATGAGCGCCCTGCCCGACCGCGCCCTGCCCGATTACGCCGAACTGCATTGCCTGTCGGCCTTCAGTTTCCAGCGCGGCGCCTCGATCGCCAGCGAGTTGTTCGAGCGCGCGCAAGCCTTGGGCTATCGCGCCCTGGCGATCACCGACGAATGCAGCCTGGCCGGCATCGTGCGCGCCTGGCAGGCGGCGAAGCAGACCGGGCTGGCGCTGATCGTCGGCAGCGAGATCCGCATCGACGGCGGGCCCAAAGTCGTGCTGCTGGTCGCCGAGCCGGTCGGTTACGCCTCGCTGTGCGGGTTGATCACCAGCGCGCGGCGACGCGCGAAAAAAGGCGAATACCGCTCGCTGCGCGAAGATTTCGACGGCCGCTGCGAAGGCCTGCTGGCGCTGTGGCTGCCCGACGGCGATGCCCATGACGACGCTCACGCCGATTGGCTGCGCGAGCGTTTCGGCGCACGCCTGTGGCTGGCGGTGGAACTGCATCGCGGCCCCGACGACGACGCGCGCCTGGCCCAACTGCAGGCGCTGGCCGCGCGCCACGGCCTGGCGACTGTGGCCGCCGGCGACGTGCACATGCACGAGCGCGCTCGCCGTCCGCTGCAGGACGTGCTGACCGCGATCCGCCATCGCACCACCGTCGCCGAGGCCGGCCATCGTCTGTTCCCGAACGGCGAACGCCACCTGCGCATCCGCAAGGCGCTCGCGGCGATCTATCCGCGCGCGATGCTCGAAGAAACCCTACGGATCGCGGCTATGTGCCGCTTCGACCTCAAGCGCGACCTCGAATACCAGTACCCGCACGAACTGATTCCGGCCGGCGAAACCCCGAAGACCTGGCTGCCGCGCCTGGTCGAAAAAGGCGCCGCGGCGCGCTGGCCCCGGGGCGTGCCCGCGGATGCGCAAAAACAGATCGAACACGAGCTGCGTGTCATCGCCCACCTCGACTACGAGTCGTATTTCCTCACCGTCCACGACATCGTCGATTTCGCCCGCTCGCAGGACATTCTCTGCCAGGGCCGCGGCTCGGCGGCGAATTCGGTGGTCTGTTACGCGCTGGGCATCACCGAGATCGACCCGATCCGCATGGGCATGCTGTTCGAGCGCTTCATGTCGATCGAACGCAACGAACCGCCGGACATCGACGTCGACTTCGAGCACGAACGGCGCGAGGAAGTGCTGCAGTACGTGTTCAATCGCTACGGCCGCGAACGCGCGGCGCTGACCGCGGTGGCGATCAGCTACCGCGGCCGCAGCGCGGTGCGCAACGTCGCCGCCGCCCTGGGCATGCCGCAGGACCAGATCGGCGAGCTGGCGCGCACGCTGGACCGCTGGAGCGAGGACGTACCCTTGCCCGAGCATCTGCGCGAACGCGGCTTCGACCCGGATTCGCCCCTGCTGCGGCGCGTGGTCGCGCTGTCCTCGCATCTGGTCCAACACGGTTTCCCGCGCCACCTCTCGCAGCACCCGGGCGGCTTCGTGATCTCCGAGCGGCCGTTGCACACCCTGGTGCCGGTCGAGAACGCGGCGATGGACGATCGCACCGTGGTGCAGTGGGACAAGGACGATCTCGACGCCCTGGGCATCCTCAAGGTCGACTGCCTGGCCCTGGGCATGTTGACCGCGGTGCGCAAGACCTTCGCCTCGCTAGAACGCCAGGGCCACGGCCAGCTCGACATGGCCGGCATCCTCGCCCGCGGCGAGGACGGGGCGGTCTACGACATGATCTGCGAGGCCGACACCATCGGCGTGTTCCAGATCGAATCGCGCGCGCAGATGTCGATGCTGCCGCGGCTGCGCCCGCGCACGTTCTACGACCTGGTGATCGAGATCGCGATCGTGCGGCCCGGGCCGATCCAGGGCGACATGGTTAATCCCTATCTGCTGCGGCGCAAGAATCCCGACTTGGTCGAATACCCGTCGGAAGCGCTGCGCACGGTGCTGGTGCGCACCCTCGGCGTGCCCCTGTTCCAGGAGCAGGTCATGCAGATCGCCATCGTCGCCGCCGACTACACGCCCGGCGAGTCCGACGAGCTGCGCCGCTCGATGGCGGCCTGGAAACGTCACGGCGGGCTCGAACCGCACCGCGACAAACTGCGCAGCGGCATGTTGAGAAACGGCTATACGGAAGACTTCGCCCACCGCATCTTCGAGCAGATCAAGGGCTTCGGCAGCTACGGCTTTCCCGAATCGCACGCCGCCAGCTTCGCCCTGATCACCTACGTCAGTTGCTGGCTAAAGCATCACCACCCGGCCGCGTTCGCCTGCGGGGTCATCAACTCGATGCCGATGGGCTTCTACACGCCCGGGCAGATCCTCCACGACGCGCGCCGGCACGGCGTCGCGGTGCTGCCGGTCGACGTGCGCTACAGCGAATGGGACTGCACCCTGGAACCGGTGCACGGCCGGGTCGGCAAGCATCCGCATGCGATCCGCATGGGCCTGCGCCTGATCAACAGTTTCGACGAAGCCTCGGCCGAGCGCATCGCCGACGCGCGGGTGCGGGCGCCGTGGCGCGACGTCGAAGACCTGTGCGCGCGCGCCGCCATCGACGCCCGCGTGCGCGCCCTGCTCGCCGATTCGGGCGCGCTGCGCGCGCTCGCCGGCCATCGCCACCGCGCGCGCTGGGCGGTCGCCGGCGTCGATACCCAGTTACCGCTGTTCGCCGGGGTGGCCCGCGACGAGGCGCCGGTGTCGCTGCCGTTGCCGACCGCGGGCGAAGACGTGCAGGCCGACTACGCCCTGCTCGGCACCACTCTCGGTCGCCATCCTTTATCGCTGTTGCGCAGTACCCTGCACGCGCGGCGCTGCCGGCGTTCTTCGCAACTGGCCAAGACCGAGTCCGGCACCCAGGTGCGTTTCGCCGGCCTGGTGACCGTGCGCCAGCATCCGGAAACCTCCGGCGGGGTGACCTTCCTCAGCCTGGAAGACGAAGACGGCACGGTCAATGCGATTGTCTGGCGCGATCTCGCCCAGCGCCAGCGCCGGGTCTTGGTGGAAGCGCGGCTGATGGCGATCGACGCGCGCCTGGAACGCGTCGACGGCGTGCAGAACCTGATCGTCTCGCGCATGGAAGACCTGACCGCCCTGCTCGGCAGCCTGAGCACGCATTCGCGCGACTTCCACTGAAGCGCCGCGGTGGCTTGCATGCGAGAAGCGGATCGCTAAGAGCCGAGAGCAAATCCCCCCTGCCCCCCTTTTCCAAAGGGGGGACAGCAACGGCCGGGGTGGGTGTCGAAGAGTGCTGCGTCGTAGCCGGCAGCATTCCTTGGCATTACTAGCCGGCCAATCAACGGCCACTCCACCACGTCCCCTCCCAGCCTCTCCCCCCTTTGAAAAAGGGGGGCCGGGGGGATTTGCTTCTGCCCGTCGAACACCGCCCCATCGAACGCTTGCTTCGCTCGCGCCTGCAACCCATCGGCTGCCGTCTCGCAGACGGGATCGGCCAGCTGCGCGCGCCGCCGCCTTCGACGCAGGACACGCCCACGCAAGGACTTCGATCAGGGCTTGGGGATACGCAAGGTCTTGCTGATCATCAGCGAACCCGATAGCGCGAACATCAGCACCAGCGGATGGAACTGCCAGGGCCCGAGCTTGAACATGCCCAGCCACAGATCGGCGCCGATGTCGCCCTGCACCGCGGCGATGGCGAGCACGATCACCAGCAGCAGGCTGGTCGGGATCGGCGTGCCCTCGAAGTATTTGACCTTGCCCTCGTCGCCGGCCAGGGCCTCGGCGGTGACGTTGTAGCGCGCCAGGCGGCTGACGCCGCAACCGACGAAATAGCTCAGCACCACCCAGTCCCAACCGCCCTGCAGGCCGCAGGCATAGGCCAGCGCCGCCGGCGCGACGCCGAAGGAGATCACGTCGGCCAGCGAATCCAGTTCGCGCCCGAGCGTGGACGAGGACTTGCGCCAGCGCGCGACGCGGCCGTCGAGGGCGTCGAAGATGAAGGCCAGCGGGATCAGCGCCATGCCGATCATCAAATCGCGCACGCCGCCTTCCTGCAGGAAACGCATCGCGGCGAAGATCGCGCCGGTGCCGCAAAAGGCGTTGGCGAGGGTGAACCAGTCCGCGAGATGGAATTCGCGGAGCATCGAAAAATGACGCGCCATGCGGTGCTGCTCCGTGGCGAACGGCCGCGGGGCCGTCCAGTAAGGGCGTTCAGCCTGCCAAAGCCGATGCGCCCGCCGCAAGAGGCAGAGGTCGCAAAGGCATCGATCCTCGCCGGTAGCGGCCCTCGTCACGCCCCTCGCAAGCGCTAGCGTCCCAGCCGGCGAACCACGCAGCGAGCCGCGTCGAGCCTGCTTCAGGCCTGCATGGCGGCGGTTGCTGCGCGGATGAACCCCGTGTTCGCGCCTGGCTTGCGCGCGGATGAACGGCGCGCCGGCGCCTCAGCGCGGAATCGCCAGGTCGGCGGCCTTCAAGGCCTGCCCTTGCGCGCGCGGCGCGGTCTGGATCAGCGCATCGGCCGGCAAGGGCTGGTCCCGGTCGAGGTGCGCGTCGACGCGGTCGAGCGCCTCGTAGACATAGGGCAACAAGGGCAAATAACGCGTGCTCAGCGCCGGCAGGCCGAGGAAGGCATCGAAGTGCTGGACGTTGCGCACCTGCCAGTAACGCACCTGCGCGCCGGCCTCGCGCGCCATCGCCACATAGGGCGCGCTGCTGAAGGCCGGCGGGATCAGGCCGTCGTCGAGGCCGTGCACGACCACGATCGGCAGGTCCTTGCGCGGCGCCGACGCGCGGGTCGCCTCGATGCCCTTGCGCACGCGTTGTTGCGCGGCGGCGAGCGCGGCGCCGCGCCCGGGCTGTTGCTCAGCGAGCGGTTCGCCGTTCCACAACTCGCGCAGGCCCGCCAGCGGCGCGAGGCGTTGCTCGGGCTGCGCCGCATTCGGGCCGAACAGATACACCCCCGCGCCCGGCGGAATGCCGCTGGCATCGGACCACCAGGCCGCGCGTTCGGCTTCGCTGGCGGCGCGTTCGCTGATCGGCGCGCCCGGAGCGACCTGGCCGGCGCTGTAGACGTAGCGGACCCAGGGCTGGTCGGGATTGCGCGTGCGCGGCTGCTGTGCCGCGCTGAAGCGGCCGTAGGCCGAGGCATAGGTCGCCGCGACCGCGCGCCACAGATCGAAGTTGACCGACAAGGCGCCGGCGCGCAGTGCGTCGTCGCTCCAGCCGTTGCCGCGCATGCGCTCGTAGGCGGCTTGCGCACGCACCTGCGTGCTCGCCTGCTTCGCCGCCTCGCCGAGCAAGCCCAGGGCGGCGGCGTAGTTGCAGAACGATTCCGCGCTGTCGCCGCTGATCGGCGCCACCGGCATCGCACCCAGCGGCTTGTGCAACAAGGCGCAAGGCATCAACAAGGCGGCTTCGGTGGTGTAGTCGTACAAGGGCCGCGCGCCTTCGACGTAGACGTTCGGCTCGCCGGCCACGACCGCATCGAGCCAGCGACCCTCGCGCCCGCCCTCGTCGTCGAGTTCGGCCGCGCGTAACACCGCGCCGCCGCCGTTGGAAATGCCGACTGCGATCACCCGCGTATTGGCGAAGGTGAAAGGCGCCTGTTTCGGAAAGGCTTGGTCGAGCGAGCGCAAGCCGAACTGCGCGGCCTGACGCACGTGCCGGCCCCAATCGGCCTCCGGGTTGTCGCGCGAGTGCGCATGCTTGAAGGCGACGCCCTTCGAAGCTTCGCGTTCGTTCGCATTCGGAGTGAAGGCCAGCCCGCCTTCGGCGACCGGGCCGGTGGTGCCGTCGGCACGCACGCCGATGCCGGCATCGAAATCGAAATAGTCGGTGCCCGCGCCCTTGTCGGTGTAGGCCACCGCGCAGCCCTTCGGCAGGCCCCAGGCGCCGGCGACCGCGATCGAGCCGTAGACGCCGCGCGAGCCCGACGAGGCGCTGACCACCAGGCAACGCTTCTTGGCATCGAACTCGTCGGGCACCTGCACCAGTACGCGATGCGGCTGATGGGCGCCGGGCAAATTCGCGAACGCGCTGAACTCGCGCCCGGGCACGCGCGCGAGGCTGCCGTACAGCTCACCGTAGCCGCCGCCCGGGGCGAGGTCGGCGATGCCGCGCCAGTTCGCCCACAAGGCGCGCCGACGCAACTCCGCAGCGGTGGGATGCGCGGCGTCGGCGAACGCCGGCGGCAGCATCGCGCGCAAGCCGTCGAGGCCGAGGCCTGCGCTGAGCAGGTCGTCGTGCTCGCCGCGATGCTCGGTCTGGCGTTCGGCGCTGAACATCGATGCGGATTCCTGGCGGGCGTTCGGGGCGGCGGAGCGCTGCTTGGCGGCGACCGCCACCGGCGATGCCGCGCAAGCCAGCAAGACGAGGGCGGCGGTGGCCGCGGCGGTGCGAAGGGATTGGGCGCTCATCCTCTCAGGCTAGCAAGTCGCGCGCAGCGCCTCATCGTACTTTCGTACAGCCGTGCACGGCGGCCGCGGCCGGTGCGCCGGGCCTGTTAGGCTAAAGACGATGCCGACCCTGCTGATCGCCGACGACCACCCGCTGTTCCGCGCCGCGCTGCGCCAGGCCGCGGCCGATGCCGTGCCCGACACCATGATTCGCGAAGCCGGCACGCTCGACGACACCCTCGCCGCGCTCGAAGCCGAGCCCGGCATCGACCTGGTTCTGCTCGATCTGCACATGCCCGGTAACCACGGCCTGGCCGGGCTCGCGGCGATCCGCGCGCAGTACCCCGGCACCGCGGTCGCGGTGGTGTCGGCCAACGACGATCCGCGCGTGGTGCGGCGCGCGCTCGACCATGGCGCCGCCGGTTATCTGCCCAAGAGTTCCGGCCTGGACGAATTGCGCGATGCGATTCGCGCGGTGCTCGCTTGCGAGCAGTGGCTGCCGGCCTCGTTGCGCGCCGCGGTCGCGCGCACTCACAGCGAGCGCGGCGACGCCGACCTCGCCTCACGCCTGGCCAGCCTGTCGCCGCAGCAGTTCCGGGTGCTGACCCTGGTCGCACAGGGCTTGCTCAACAAACAGATCGCCGATCGCCTCGACGTGCAGGAGCGCACAGTCAAGGCGCATCTGTCGGCGATCTTCGACCGCCTCGGCGTGCGCAACCGCACCCAGGCCGGCGTGGTCTTGCGCGAACTCGAATTGTCCGACCCGGCGCGGCGAATCGAAGACTAAGCGCTAGCGTCGGCTCGGACGTTCGGCGCCCGCCGCTCGACCCCGGATTCCTTGGTGGCGTCTAGCGTCGGACACTCGCGCCGTCAAGACTGCGCACGCCATCGCGGATCGTGATAGGCCTGCGACGAAGCACGCGGCACAGACCTTGGCACATTCAGGCTGTTTATCGTTTTCGCGGCCCGTGTTGTCCACACAGCCTGTGGACAAGCCTGCGGACAGTTCTCTTCCAACCACTCGCAACGCATTGCTACGCAAGCATTGCAATAGGGTTGGCTAGAAAATGACCACCAAATTTCCTTGACTTTGCTCACGCTTGGTCACCACCCGAATTGGGCGCGGCGATGGCGCTCAGCGCTCGATTCCGCCGGCGGCGAGCAAACGGTCGAGCACCGATTTCAGGGCCAGCGGCTTGACCGGTTTGGCCAGCAGCGACCAGCCGGCGGCATGCACCGATTGCCGCACCGCAGCACCGGTGTCGGCGCTCAGCAGCAGGCAGGGCCGTGCGCCGAACTCGTCACTGAGCCGCTGCGCCAGGGCCACGCCGGTGTCGTCGTCGTCGAGGTGGTAGTCGAACAGCCACAGCGCCGCGGGCTGCTCGCGCATGGCCCGGCGCGCGTCCTCGCCGACGCTGGCGGTGACCACCGCGCAGCCCCAGCGCCGCAGCGTCTCGCTCAATGCGCCCAAGGCCTGCGGATCGTTGTCGACCGCGAGCACGCGCAGCCCGGCGATGCCGCGCGCCGCGCCGGCGGACGCGATCGGCTGCGATGCGATCGGTTGCGGCACGGGCAGGCTCGGCACGCGTACGCCGAACGCGGTGCCGTGGCCGACGCGGCTGTGCAGGCTCAGCGGCGCGTTGAGCAATTGCGCAATGCGGTCGGCGATCGACAGGCCCAGGCCGAGGCCCTGCCCCGGCGCGTCCTCGCCACGGCGGAATTCCTCGAAGATCATCGTGCGCTGGTCGGCCGCGATGCCCGGGCCGCTGTCGTGCACTTCGATCGACAGGCCGCCACCGCGCCGACGCACGCCGATCAACACCCGACCCTGCGCGGTGTAGCGCACCGCATTGGCGAGGAAGTTCTGCAATACGCGGCGCAGCAACTGCGGGTCGCTGCGGGTCCAGGCGCGCGAGGCGACATAGCGGAAACGCAGGCCGCGCGCGGCGGCGATCGCGCCGAACTCCGAGGCCAACGGCTCCAGCACTTCGGCCAGCGGAAACTCGCGCGGCTGCGGCACCAGGCCGCCGGCCTGCAAACGCGACATGTCGAGCAAACCGGTCAACAGATCGCCGGTGGAATCGAGCGCGCCGCCGATCTGGGCCACGGTTTCGCGTTGCGCCGGCTCGGCGACCTGCTGCGCCAAGGCATCGGTGAACAACTGCGCGGCATGCAGGGGCTGCATCAGGTCGTGGCCGACCGCGGCGAGGAAGCGGCTCTTGGCTTCGTTGGCACGCTCGGCCTCGCGGGTCGCCACTTCCAGGTCGGCGGTGCGCTCGGCGACGCGCTGCTCCAGGGTTTCGTTGGCCTGGATCAGGCCGGCCTCGGCGCGCCGGAACGCGGTGACGTCGGTGAAAGTCGCGACGAAGCCGCCGCCGGGCATCGGGTTGCCGCGGATTTCGATGATGCTGCCGTCGGCGAGCACGCGCTCGGACAAATGCGCGGTGCCCGCGCGCATGAAGGCCAGGCGCCGTTCCAGCGAATATTCGATATCGGCCTGCATCGGCAGGCGCTGCATCGCCCAGCGCGCGAGATCGGCGATCGGCCGGCCGACCTGCAGCAACTCGGCCGGATAGCCGAACAGCTCGGCATAACGGCGGTTCCAGGCGACCAGGCGCAGTTGCGCGTCGACCACGCTGATGCCTTGGCTCATGTTCTGCAACGCCGCTTCCAGCAGACGCTGGTTGAAACGCAGGTCGGCCGAGGCCTCGCCGACGATCGCCGCCACGGTGTCGAGATCGCGCCCGGCTTCGCGCCGCGCCGCGTCCAGCAGCACCCGCGCCGAGGCCGAACCCAGCACCGCGGCCAGTTCGCGTTCGACCCCTGCTTCGACCGTGGCATCGACCGCGCCGCCGGCCGGCACCCCGTCGAGCAATTGCGCGACTCTTTCGCGCGACAGAAAGCGCAGGCCGGCGTCGCGCAAGGTCTGTGCATCGAGCCCGCGGCGCGCATGGCGCGGCGATTCGCGCCGCCACAGCGCCGCCAGCACGGTGGTCAGGGTGCCGATGAACAGACTGACGCCGACCGCGCGACCGAGCCGGCTCCAGCCGGTCAGGCCGAACAAACGTTCCGGCGCCAGCCAATGCCAACCGAACGGCCCCTCGTGCAGCCACGACGGCGCGATACCGCGCGCTTCGTACAACAGCGGCAGCAGCAACACCCAGGCCCAGGCCGCGAAGCCGGCGACGATGCCGGCGAAGGCCGCGCGCGCCGGCGTCTGCGGCCGCCACACCGCGAACGCGAGCGCCGGCGCCAGGGTCGCCAATGCCGAGAACGACACCGCGCCGACGTCGGCCAGCGCCTCGCTGCCGGCGATCAGGCGGCTATAGCCCCAGGCCAACAGCATGATCGCGACGATGCCGGCGCGGCGCAGCGCGAGCACGCGCCCGCGCAAGTCGTCGTTGCGTGCCCAGGCGCCGCGCAGCAGGCCCGGCGCGAACCAGTGGTTGCCGATCATCAGGCTCAGGGTCAGGGTGCTGACCACGACCATGCCGGTGGCGGCGCTGAGCCCACCGAGGAAGGCGAACAGCGCCAGCGATTCGTGCCCTTGCGCCAGCGGCAGGGCCAGCACGTACAGGTCCGACGGCACCTGGGTGCCCAGCAGGGACTGGCCGACCTTGGCCAGCGGCAGCACCGGCAAGGCGATCAACAACAGATACAGCGGGAACTGCCAACGTGCGGTGCGCACGTCGGCTTCATCGCGGCATTCGACCACTGCGACGTGGAACTGGTGCGGCAGGATGAACATCGCCAGCCCGCCGAGCAGCACCAGCGGCACGAAACCGCCGGCCGGCTGCGCCGGTGCGTCGACGGCGACCGTCGCGGCTTGCGGCAGATCGCCGAGGCCGAACCAGACGAAGGCGCCGAGCGCGAGCATTGCGGCGAGCTTGAACACCGACTCGAACGCCATCGCCAGGACCAGGCCGCGGTTGTGCTCGGCCGCGCTGGCGCGGCGGGTGCCGAACAACATCGCGAACAAGGCCATCGCCAGGGCCACGTACAGCGCGCTGTCGCGCCAGGCCGGCAGCGCGCCGCCGTCGGTCGCGCGCGTGGTCAGCATCGCGAAGCTCATCGCCACGGCCTTGAGCTGCAGGGCGATGTAGGGGATCAGGCCGAGCGCGGCGATCAAGGTCACCAGCGCGGCAAGCCAGGCGTCCTTGCCCAGGCGCGTGGCGATCAGGTCGGCCAGCGAGGTCGCGTTGGTTTCGCGCGCCAGCTTGACCAGTTTGACCATGAAACCGAGCGCGAGCGCGTAGAACAGGATCGAGCCGAGGAAGGTCGGCGGCAACGGCCAACCGTAACGCGCCGCCTGCGTGACCGTGCCGTAGAAGGTCCACGAGGTGCAGTGCACCGCGAGCGACAGCGCATAGATGTGGCGCCAATGCCGCGCCAGCACGTTCGGCCGCCGCTCGGCGAACAGCGCGGTGCCGAACATCAGCGCCAGCCAGGCCAGGCTGGCGAAGGCGACGACGGTAAGGCTCAGCATGAGGCGGCGACGGGAGGCATCGGCGCAGGATAGCGCAGCGGTTCGGTGCGGCGGATGGGCCTGCGGATGAAAAGGGGTCGCTTTGGCTACGCGAAGCGAAGGCTGGGCAAAAGCAAATCCCCCCTACCCCCCTCAACAAAAGGGGGAACAGCATGGGCTTTGGGTGGGGAACGAATCTCCCGGAAGCACTTCCCTGTTTACAAGAGAGAACGGCACGAGCTTCGGGATCGAACGAATCGTCCCGAAGTACCTCCCCCTTTGGAAAAGGGGGACCGAGGGGGATTTGCTCTCGGCTCTCGGCTCTCGGCTTTCACTTCTCAATATCCGACCCAAGCCAAACAAAACGAATCCCCGCCATCCGTGGCAGAGGATTCACGCCGTCACGGCGACGTCGTCGGTCGCCGCGGCAACGATCAGAACGCGTACTTCACCGACAGCGTGTACTGGCGCGGCGGGCCGTAGAAGCCGGTGTAGACGCCCAAGGCCGAGTTGAGGCTGTAACCGGTGGTGCGGTATTCCTTGTCGGCCAGGTTGGTGCCCTGCAGCGACACCGTCCACGGGCCCGGGCTCTTCCAGGTCACGCCGGCGTTGACCAGGCCATAGCCGTCCTGGGTGATCGGCACTGCGCCGGTACGGATGATCTCGGTGGTCGCCACCACGTCGCTCTGGTAGCTGTAGCCCACGCGCGCCGACAGATTGCTGCCGTTGCTCAGGTCGGTGCGGTACTCGACGTTGAGCGCGCCGGAGAAGTCCGGGGCGTTGGTGAACTCCTGCTCGTTGGCGATGTTGACGCCGGCATAGATGAATTCGTCGTACTTGGCGTCGAGCCAGGCCAGGTTGCCCGAGATCAGCCAATGCTCGTTCGGCAGCCACTGGTATTCGACTTCCAGGCCCTGCACCGTGCCGGAGCCTGCGTTGGTGAAATCGCCGAAAAAGGCATCGTTGGTGCCGTCGCCGTTGCTGTCGTAGGCGGTGAACACCGACAACTGGATGTCTTTGTAGTCGTTGTGGAAATAGGCCAGGTTCAAGAACAGGCGCTGATCGAAGAAGGCCATCTTGCTGCCGACTTCGAAGCTGTCGACGACCTCGTCGTCGAAGGGCTCGGCCGAGCGCGGCACCGCGGCGGCCTGTGCGCGGATGTTGTAGCCGCCGGACTTGAAGCCGCGCGTGGCCAGGCCGTACAGCAGAATGTCGGGCGCGATCTGGTAGTCGAGCGAGATCTTCGGCGAGGTGTTCTTGAAATTGATCTTGCGGTCGAAATTCGCCGCGACCAGGCCGTTGGGCACGCTGAAGCTGGCGTCGCGGTAGCCGCGGTTGAGCACCTTGGCGCGCTTGTCCTCGTCGGTGTAGCGCACGCCGACGTCGAGCTTGAGCTTGTCGGTAAGATCGAAGGTCCAGTCGGCATAAGCGGCGATGCTCTCGGTGAAGACCGTGCCCTGGGTGTCGCCGAAGCTGGCGTTGAAGAAGTTGTTGAGCACCTGGCCGCCGGCCTCGCCGTCGAAGGCGTACACGCCCATGACACCGCGGGCGCGGCCGCCGCCGTCGTAGTTGGCCTGCAGCTCGTGGGTGATCTGCTGGTCGCTGTAGAACGCCTTCACGTCGGCAATCTTGTTCTGCAGAGTGTCGAAGTCGATGTTGGTCTCGGTGTCCGACTCGCGCTTGGCCAGCACGTACTTGAAGCTCCAGTCTTCGCTGGCGCGCCAATTGACCGTCGCCGACGCGCCCTTGATGGTGGTGTCGTTGATGTTGGGCATGCCGCTGCGGATGTCGTAGCGCGAATTCAGCGGCGCCTGGCCCGGGGCGAAACGGTTGGCGGCGAGCATCTTGGCGCCGCGCACGCCGGACTGGTCGTCCATCCAGTCGAAGGCGAACTGGATATCGAGGGCATCGCTGACGTAGGCGCCGAGGCTGCCGCGCAGGGCGAGAATCTCTTTATCGCTGACGTCCTGGCCGGTAACCACGTTCTCGCCAAAACCGTCGCGGTTGAGGCTGGCCACCGAGAGGCGGCCGCGCAGGGTGGCATCGCCGCCCTGGGTGCTGCCGCCGATCGGGCCGGCGATCGCCGCCTTGACGTCGAGCTGGCCGTAGTTGCCGACCGTGACCGAAGCGAAGCCGTCGAGCGAAGTCGGCAGGCCGCGCGAGATGTACTTGATCGCGCCGCCGATGGTGTTCTTGCCGTACAGCGTGCCCTGCGGGCCGCGCAGCACTTCGATGCGCTCGACGTCGAACACGTCGAGCAAGGCCCCCTGCGGACGGGCGATGTAGACATCGTCCATGTAGATGCCGACGCCCGGGTCGACGCCCCACAGCGGATCGGACTGGCCGACGCCGCGGATATAAGCGGTGATGGTGCTGCTGGAGCCGCGCGCGGCGTAGATGGTCAGATTGGGCACCTGCGCGTCGAGGTCGCTGAGGTCTTCGACATTGAGCCGATCCAGCGCCTCGGGCGTGAACGCGGTGATCGCGACCGGCACCTCCTGCAAGGTCTCCTCGCGCTTGCGCGCGGTCACGGTGATCGAACCCAGCGTCTTGGCCTGCGCCTCGGCGGCCGGCGCGGCTTCCTGCGCCCAGGCGGCCGGCGCCAGCAACGCGCCGGCGATGGCCAGGCTCAACGTGCTGTGACCGATCTTGCTGCGTGTCTGCTTGCCTTGCTTCACGTGTGTCTCTCCCCTTGTAGCGGCCGTTTGCAGCAGCCGTTCGTAGCGATCGCGATGGGCCGGTGTCCGCACCGCCGCCATTCCGCCCCCACGCGAGAATGGCGGCGGCAGCTGGACGAAGGCCCCCGTCATGCCGCGCAGACTATGAGGACGCGGTCACGCCGGGCAGCTGTACCTTCGGACAATGCCCCGTCCGCCCGCGCTTGCCGACACTGCGCGCACCGACGGGCCTGGACGTTCGTCACGGGGAAACAAACCGATGGCGTTCGTGATCGTGCTGGCCGCGCTGTGCTTTCTGATGTATGTCGCCTATCGCGGCCACAGCGTGATCCTGTTCGCGCCGGTGGCGGCGCTCGGCGCAGTGCTGCTGACCGACCCGAGCCTGGTCGCGCCGATGTTCACCGGCCTGTTCATGGACAAGATGGTCGGCTTCCTCAAGCTGTATTTCCCGGTGTTCCTGCTCGGCGCGGTGTTCGGCAAGCTGATCGAGGTCTCGGGCTTCTCGAAATCGATCGTCGCCGCGACCATCCGCCTGCTCGGGCGCGAACGCGCCATGCTGTCGATCGTCGCGGTCTGCGCCCTGCTCACCTACGGCGGCGTGTCGCTGTTCGTGGTGGTGTTCGCGGTGTATCCCTTCGCCGCCGAGCTGTTCCGCCAGAGCGACATTCCCAAGCGCCTGATCCCCGGCACCATCGCGCTCGGCGCGTTCACCTTCACCATGGACGCGTTGCCGGGCACGCCGCAGATCCAGAACATCATCCCGACCGCGTTCTTCGGCACCGACACCTGGGCCGCGCCCTGGCTGGGCCTGATCGGCGGCGTGTTCATCCTGATCGTCGGCCTGCTCTATCTGAACTGGCGCCGCCGCGTGGCGCTGCGCGCCGGCGAAGGCTACGGCGAGAATCTGATCAACGAGCCGGCGCCGTTCGCCGGCGGCCGCCTCGCCCATCCGGCGGTCGCGATCCTGCCGCTGCTGCTGGTCGGCATCGCCAACAAAGCGTTCAGCGTGTGGCTGCCGCAGGTGTACGGCGCTCGACACAGTTTCGACCCGGCGGTCATCGGCGACGCCGCGCCGGTAGTGCAGGAGGTGTCGAAAATCGCCGCGATCTGGGCGGTCGAAGGCGCGCTGTTGATCGGCATCGCCGCGGTGGTCGTCTTTGCCTGGAAGCCGGTGACGGTGAGCTTCGCCGAAGGCAGCAAGGCGGCGATCGGCGGCGCCCTGCTCGCGGCGATGAACACCGCCAGCGAATACGGTTTCGGCGCGGTCATCGCCGCGCTGCCGGGCTTCCTGGTGGTCGCCAATGCCCTGGCCGCGATTCCGAACCCGCTGGTCAACGAAGCGGTCACGGTGACCGCCCTGGCCGGCATCACCGGCTCGGCCTCGGGCGGCATGAGCATCGCGCTCGCGGCCATGGCCGACAGCTTCATCGCCAACGCCAACGCCGCCGGCATCCCGATGGAAGTGCTGCACCGCGTCGCCGCGATGGCCTCCGGCGGCATGGACACCCTGCCGCACAACGGCGCGGTCATCACCCTGCTGGCGGTGACCGGCCTGACCCATCGCCAGGCCTACAAGGACGTGTTCGCGATCACCCTGATCAAGACCATGGCGGTGTTCGTGGTGATCGGGGTGTTCTATGCGACCGGGGTGGTGTGAGGCCGGCGTTGCGGCGGCTCATCGATCGTTCGTTGCGTATCGATCTGCCCTTACCTCACCTCATCCGCCCTCACCCCCACCCCTCTCCCGCACGCGGGAGAGGGGCTTTAAGCGGGTAGGAAGGCTCAACCCGCGCAGTTGTAGCAGACCAGGGCGAAGTCCTGGTCGGTGTCGTCGCCGGCGTTCGGCAGTGCGTTGGAGTTGATGTCGGTCGCGCGCACTTCGACGTTGACGCTGCCGCCATGCTGCGCGGCCTGCAGGAACACGCCCTCGCCGTTGTTCCTGGCATCGGCGCTGCCGCCGGTGACCGACCAGCCGCTGCTGGAGAAAACGTTACCGAGGTAAGTGCTGGCGCCGGCGGTGACGCGCAGATCGAGGTTATTGTTCCAGGCTGGGGTGGTGCCGCCGAGGCCATGGCCGGGCGCATCGGTCCAGACCAGCATGATCCGGATCGGCTTACTCGGGTCGGCCGCGGTGAAGGTCCTCGTCCAGGTCTCGCCGCTGGCATTGAACACACGGCTCTGATCGACGTATTGCACGCTCTGCGCCGGCTGCAGCACCGGCTTGATCAGCATCCGCCCCCAGCCCTGCTTGCTGTCGGGCGCGGTGCCGAGGGTGCCGCCGTCGGCATCGAGACGGCCGATCAGGTTCTGCGCGACCGCGGTATAAGCGGCCTTGGTCAACGCCGGGCTCGGATCGACGCCGAAGCGTGCGCGGTAGTACTGCACGAACAAGGCGCTGGCGCCGGCGACCTGCGGCGAGGCCATGCTGGTGCCGCACATCAGGCCGTGGCCGCTCGCGCTGTTGGCCGAGTCGATCGAACACCCCGGCGCGACCATGCTCGGTATGCGCCGGCCATCGAGCGCCGGCCCGTGCGCGGTGTTGCTGGACAAGTCGTTGATCGCGGTCAGCTGCACCGTGGCCGAGGTCTGTCCCTTGGTCGAGCCGATGGTGAAGGTGTTCTTGGCTTCGTCCGGCGTGCCCTGGCTCTGGGTGCCGCCGTTGCCGTTCATGAACGACAGCACGTAGTTCAGCGGCTGATCGCCGGGCGCATCGGGGTCGGCATCGCGCACGCCGACATCGACCTGGCGGGTGGCGTTGTCGTAACCGCGCGGCGAACCGGCCGGGCCCCAGCTGTTGCCGGAGATCACCGCGCGGTTGCGCACCGACTGGGTCATCAACAGCAACATGCCGCCGGCCTGGCTGTAGGTCGGCGAATAACGCTGCTCGACCAACTTGGCGCCCGGCGCCACGCCGAGACCGCGGCGGAAGCTGCCGTTCGGCGTGGTCGCGTTGACGTTCGATGCGCCGTCGCCGGCCATGATCGCCGCGGTGTGGGTGCCGTGCGCGCTGCTCGCCGCCGCGCCGCAGGTGCTGCCCACGCAGGCGGTCATGCGCGCGGCCAGGTCGGGATGGGTGTGGTAGATGCCGCTGTCGACGTTGGCCATAGTCACGCCGCTGCCGTCGACGCCGATGGACGTCAGATAAGCGCGATAACCGGGCAAGGCGAAATTGCTCGCGTTGACGTTGCCGGCGTTGATCTGGCTGCTGATCTCGCCGCGCAGGCCGCCGTCGGTCGGCACGCTCTGCACGCTGTAAACGCCGGGCGTCTGCGCCAGCGCCGAGAGGCGGTCGGCCGACAACCGCAGAGTCTGCGCCTGCAGATGACGATCGATCGCATGCGCCTCGGCGCCGACCTTGCTCGCACCGAGCACGTTCAATGCAGTGACGAAGCCGGAGTTGCCGCGGCGGCTGACGACATCGACCTCGACCGGCCCGGCCGCGGCCTTGCGCAGGTCGGCCTTGCGCAGTTCTGGTTGCACCCGATACGCGGGCAGGAAATCGCCGCTCCAGCGCACTTCAGGGCGGCCGGCAAGCCGCGACAAAGCATCGCGACGGCCCCAGGCGACATAAGTGTAGGGATGGACGTACTGCACCGGCTCCAGGCCGGCACGACGCAGTTCGTCGAGCCAGGCCTGGCGCACCGGGCCGCCGAACTGGATCAGGCGCCAGTCTTCGCCATCGGCGCGCGCGCGGCCCCAGGCGCTGCTGGGCTGCACCGGCGTGGATGCGAGCGGGTCGAAACGCAATCCGCCCAGATCGAGTTCGAAACGCGGATCGGCGCCCGGCGAGGCGGCCGGAGCGGAAGAAGCGGTGGCGGCGAAGCCGATCGCTACGGCGATGGCGAGATGCAACAGACGACGGTCGGTCATGCGAGTTCTCCGATGGATCGATGGAACGCCGTCGGCGACGACGGCGGCTCGGGTTAGAGAAGTGCTGAAGAGCGACTGCGGGCGTCCCTGCTGCTGGCGTCGTGGGACGGCTACCGACACTGCGCCCGCGCCGGGGCGGCGTCCACGTGAATACGAACGGCGTTCCGCCGGCGACGTTGAGTGGCATCACAGAAAGCGATGCGCGCCGTTGGGTGCCGGCGGCCCGCGGCCGTGGCCTGAGACGGCGGTCGCGGCTTGCGCCGCGGCGGGGTTCGGCCGAAGCCAGGCCATCGGCCTTCAGCGCGACCGTCCGGCCATCCAAAAAATTCCAAACGAATCGAAAAATATTCGCCCTGGACGACGTGTCGGCGAGCGCAGCAGCGAAATCATCGGGGACCCGATGCGTTTCGACGATTTCGACAATGCCAAAACCGCGCGCTGCCGCTGCGCCGGCGCTGTGCGCGACGCGCGCGGCGTCCTATAGTCGGGCGGTCGCCGCTGCCCTACTCGTCCATGCGCCTGCTCTTACTGCGTTGCCTGTTGTCGATCGTCTCGCTGCTGTCGCCCTTGCTCGCCTCGGCGGCGGATGCGCCGCACGCATTGAATCCGCGCGCGATCGCCTTCTACTACAACTGGTACGGCAGCCCGACGCTCGACGGCGCGCCGCTGCATTGGGCACACGATGTATTGCGCGAGAACGACCGCGACCGGACGGCCAAGCGCCTGCCCGGCAACGGCGACATCTCGGCCAATTTCTATCCGCAACTCGGCGAATACAGCAGCGCCGACCCGGCGGTGATCGAGCGCCACATGGCGATGATCGCCTCGGCGCGGATCGGTGTGATCGCGGTGACCTGGCTCGGCGTCGACGACCCGAGCTACAAGAGCCTGCGCCCGCTGTTCGAAGCCGCACAGCGCCACGGCGTGCGCATCTGCTTCCAGATCGAGCCGGCCGCGCGCAAGACCGCCGCCGACGCGCGCGCCTCGATCCGCTATCTGGTCGAGACCTTCGGCGCGCATCCGGCCTTCTATCGCGATCCGGACAGTAAACGCCCGCTGTTCTTCGTCTACGACTCCTATGTCATCGACGCCAAGGACTGGGCCCAGGTGCTCGGCCGCGACGGTGCCGACAGCATCCGCGGCACCGCTTTCGATGCCGATGTGCTCGGGCTGTGGGTCGGCGCCGACGAGCATGCCTTCTTCGAGCAGTCCGGCTTCGACGGCTTCTACACCTATTTCGCCAGCCGCGGCTTCAGCTACGGCGCCACGCCCGAGCATTGGCCCGAGTTGCAGCGCTGGGCCAAGCAACACGGCAAGCTGTTCGTTCCTTCGGTCGGCCCGGGTTATATCGACACCCGCGTCCGCCCCTGGAATGCCAAGAACACGAAGGAGCGCGACGGCGGCCGCTATTACGACGCGATGTTCGAGGCGGCGATCGACAGCGGCGCGCCGTTCATCGGCATCACCTCGTTCAACGAATGGCACGAAGGCACCCAGATCGAACCGGCAGTCGCGTTCAAGCACGCCGCCTTCGAGTATCTGGATTACGCACCGCGGGCACCGGAGTATTACCTCGAACGCACCGCGCATTGGCTGCAGCGCTATAAGTCCGCCGCCGAATAGCGCCTCACCGCTTCAAGGGTAGGAGCGGCGTCCCACGGGGATTTCCTGCGGTCACAAGCCGCGACCGCGCCGCCGCAGAGCCGGCGCAACGCGATGTAAAAGGTCGTGGCTGAAGCGTTCCCCACCCTACCGGGCTGACGAAGCCGCTTGAGATAGCGCGGTCGCGGCTCGCGCCGCTCCTACCCTTTACAGGCGCCGCGTCTTGCGGATTCGTCGCGGCTATCGCTCGCGCACCGGCCGTTTGGCCAGGCGCCGCTGCAGGGTACGCCGATCGACGCCGAGCACGCGCGCGGCGGCGGAGACGTTGCCGCCGCATTCGGCCAAGACGCGCTGCACGTGTTCCCAGCCCTGGCGCCTCAACGACGGCGGGTCGAGCGGCGGTTCCGGCGGCGGCGCTTCGGCCGCGGGCGACTCGAACGACTGCGCCAACGCTTCGATGTCGAACGGCTTGGGCAGGTAGTTCCAGGCACCGCGCCGCATCGCGTCGACCGCGGTGGCGATGCTGGCGTAGCCGGTCGCGAGCACGATCCGCGCCTGCGGGCAGCGCTCGCGCAGGTCGCGGATCAGCAGCAGGCCGTTGTCGGCGCCGAGCTTGAGGTCGAGCAGGATGCCTTCGGGCGCGAACTCGTCCAGCGCCGCCAGCGCACTCGCCGCATCGTGGCGCGCCTGCACTTCGACGCCGCGACGCTGCAGCAAGCGCGCCAGCACCTGGCAGAAGGCCAGGTCGTCGTCGATCAACAGCATGCGTGCGGGCAGGCTCATGCCGGCGCCCCGGTCAGCGGCAGATCGACTTCGGTAACGCAGCCCCCGCCCTCGCGTTCGAACTGGCGCACGCGGCCGCGGCTGCGTTCGATGCTGGCCTTGGAGATCATCAGGCCGATGCCGAGCCCCGGCCCCTCGCTGTCGTGGCGCGGGCGCGCGGCAATGCCGGCGGGGCCGGCGCCGCGGTCGAGGATCGTCACCACCAACCAGCCCTCGCGCACCTGCGTGGCGACCTCGACCGGCTCGTCGCGGCCGCGCGCGGCATTGGCGTCGGCGGCGTTGTTGATCAGGTTGATCAGCGCCTGCGGCAAGGCCGCGTCGATGCGCACTTCGCGATCGGCGGCGCCGCCGCGGAACACCGCGGTCGCGTTCGGCCGCAGCAAACGCCAGCGATCGACGCAGGCGTGGACGAAACGGTCGGCGTCTTCGACGGTGGCTTCGCCGGCGGCGCCACGGCGCGCCATCTCGGCCAGCGCGCGCACATGGTCGCGGCAATGCGCGAGCTGGCCGCGCAGCAGTTCGACGTCCTCGCGCGCCGGCGGCGCGTCGCTGGCGATCCAGTCGTCGACCAACAGGCTCATCGTCGCCAGCGGCGTATTGAGTTCGTGCGCGGTGCCGGCGGCGAGCGAACCCAGCGCCGACAACGACTCGTCGCGGATCGCGCGTTCGCGCGCTTCCGACAATCGGCGGCGCTGGTCGCGCACGATGCTCATGAAGCGGCTCAGGACTACGCCCATGATCACCGCCGAAAGCAGGAAATTGACCCACATGCCGGTCACGTGCAGCTCGAAATCGCCGCCGTGCACGTGCGGCAGCGGCACGTGGTGTTGCAGCAGCCAGGTGTAGAGCGCCGCAGTCAGCACGGTCAGGCCGAGCATCGGCGCGATTTCCAGGCCGATCGCCGCCACCGCCACCGGCACCAGGTACAGCGACACGAAGGGGTTGGCCGGGCCGCCGGAGAAATACAGCAAGGCGGTCAAGGTCAGCAGATCGACCAGCAACTGCAGGATCAAGGCGCGCGCACCGGCGTTGCGATGGCGCAGCCACCACACATGACTGACCACGTTGAAGGCCAGCAGGCCGGCCGAAATCGCCAACAAGGGCCGTGCCGGAATCGGCAGATTCAGGCGCTCGACGACATAGGCGACCGTGAGCATCTGCCCGGCCACCGCCATGTATCGCAGGTAGATCAGCAGGTGCAGCAAAGGCGGAGTCCACGGAGCGGGAGCGGCGATTATCGCATCCGCGCCAATGCGCCCGCGGGCCGCCCCGGAGCCTGCGTCATCCGGTCGCAGCCGCGGCCCGCGGCCGCGGCGGGGACTCGTGACGGCCCTGTCAGTTCCGACAGCCCGCGGCCCCGCCCGATATCCGCGCGTTATCCTCGGCCGGGCCAGAATCGTCTGGCCACTTCAGGAACGGACCTCATGAAATCAAAGGGATTGGCTCTCATGAACACCCTGTTCGGCAGCGCGCTCGTCGCCGCCGCGGTCGCCGCCTCCGCATTCGCGCCGGCGGCCGCGCAGCAGATCGCACCCCAAGCCATCACCGGGCCGGTGCTGTATTGCTTCGTCAGCCCCAACGACCAACCGCCGGTGGGCAACTTCGGCCGCTGCACCTCGTTCTATCCGGCCAGCAGCTACACCGCCGCGTTCGAGATCCGCAATCTGCCGGCCGGCAGCTACAGCTATGTCTGGACCACCGAGCTGGGCCTGGTGCTGCCCTGCACCACTTCGCGCTGCAGCCAGCAGTACCGCGGCGGCATGGCGATCTCCGACATCGTCAACGTGACCTACACCAACCTGGCCACCGGCGAAGCCAAGACGCTGAGCCGCTCGCTGGCGATCAACGGGCCGTTCTGAGCGCAGGTTCGGCCACGTCCGCCGGATAAGAAAAAGCGGGCCGAGGCCCGCTTTTTCTTTGTCGATGCAGGACTCGCGCCTGTGCCGCGTCCTCAGCGGAAACGGTAGTCGAGCTCGAGCCAGAACTGACGGCCGTAGGGGTCGTAGTTGCCGACCGGATAGAACGGCCAGCCGCCGCCGCTGCGGTCCGCCGGCGGCTTGGAATCGCGCAGGTTGTTGACGATGAAGGCGATCGAACCGCGGTCGTTGAAGCGATACGAAACGCTGCCGTTGTAGCGCGTGTACGGCGCGATGCGGCCGCTGCCGTCGCTGTTGGGCAGGCTGCCGTAGCGCAGGGCGACGAGGTTCGAGCTCCAGGGGCCGATGTTCCAGGTCACGCCGGCATTGATCTTGCTGCGCCAATCGGTCGCGTCGAGCGAATCGCGGCGATCGGTCTTCTCGTCGTCGGAGAACTGCTGGTAATCGTGCTTGAGCACCAGGGTGTAGCCCAGGCGGCTGCTGAAGTCGCCGTAGCGGCCGGCGTTCCAACGGAAGTTGGTCTTCAGGTCGATGCCGTCGGTGCGTTCGGACGCGGCGTTGATCGCATTGATGAGCACGCGGCGAACCTGGTTCGGCTGCACCGCGGCATCGGCCGGGTTGCGCAGCACGCGGCTCAGCGCGTTCTGGCACAGCGGCGAGTTGATGTCGCGGCCCTCGCCGCCGACGGTCGCGCCAAGACGGCAATCGGCCTCCTCGCGCAGGATGCGGCTGCTGCTGAGGTTGGTGACTTCGTCCTCGAGACGGATGCTGTAGTAATCCAGCGAAACGTCGAAGCGTTCCGACGGCGACCAGACCAGGCCGAAGCCGTAGGACTTGCCGCTTTCCGGCTTCAGGTCGCGGTTGCCGGCGCTGGTGTAATCGATCGCCAGCCCCGAGTAATCGCAATTGTCGTAAGGCTGGCCGGCGGTGCGGCAACGCCAGTAGTCGGTCATGCCCGGGTTATAGCCGCGTGTTTCCGCGGCGAAGATGTAGTTCATGTCCGGCGCGCGGAAACTGGTCGAGGCGCTGCCGCGCAGCAGCAGGCTGTCGAAGGGGCGGTACTCGAGGCCGACGTTCCAGGTGCCCTTGCCGGATTTGCGCCCGGCGAAGCGGAACTCGTCGTAGCGCGCCGCCGCCGATGCGGTCAGGGTGCTGAAGATCGGCACGTTGATCTCGGCGCCGATCGCATAACGGTCGCGCTCGCCTTCGGCACGCGTACCCGAGCTGGTGTTCCAGAACGTGCCGTCGCCCAGGCGCGCATCGGGGCGGTTGCTGTAGCCCTGGTTGCCGGCTTCGAGCACGCCGGCGAAGCCGACCGTGCCGGCCGGCAGCTCGAACAGGTCGCCGTTGACGGTGAAGCTGAGGTTCTGGATCCAGGCGGCGTTCTCGCTTTCGTAGAAGCCGGTCAGGCGCTGGTAGTCGGCCGGCGTCAGCGGTTGGTACAGGCGCGAGGGACTCGGGTTGTACACGCCGATGCCGTTGCGCGTGCCCAGGCGCGGGCCGAGGTAGAACTCGTTGATGCCTTTCAGGAACTGGCGGCGCTTGGTGCGGTTCTCGTAGCGGCCGCGGTTGTAGGCGACCTCAAAGTCCCAACCCGACTCGCCGAAGCTGCCGCGCAGGCCGGTGGTGAACGCCCAGGAGCGTTCGAGGAAGCGATTGTTGTTGGCGTGCGCCGAGCCGATCTCTTCCGGGGCGATGCGGCGGTACCAGATTTCGTTGAGGCCGCTGGCCTGGTTGTAGAAATAGTTGTTGTCCGAAGTCCAGCTCGGCGCGCGGGTGTTGTTCTCGATGCTCGAAATGCCCAGTTGCAGGTCGGCGAACACCTCGGTGCGGTCGCTCAGACGCCAGGTCAACGAACCGTAGGCATCGGCGTTTTTCTTCTGGGTCTGCACGGTCCAGAACGCCGGCGAGGCCTCGTTGCTGCCGCAGTACCAGCCCTGGCGAGGATTGCGCGTGCGCTGCACCGAGCCGTGGTACAGCCCCGAGACCGCATCGCAGGCCGCGCCCGGGTCGATGAAACCGTTGCTCTGCGCGTTGCGCCGGAACGCCACCTGGGTCGGCAGCAGCGCCGTGCCGGAAGGTTGGTCGAGCAAGGAATCCATGAAGTCGCGCTGGTCGCCCCAGATCGCTTCGCGATGCAGCAGCTCGATGCCGAAGACCGCGTCGAACTTGTCGCCCGACAAACCGCTGACCACCTGCAGGCGCTGGTTCTGGCCGCCGCCCTGCTCGGTGCCGCCGACGCGCAGATTGACTTCGGTGCCTTCGAACTTGTCCTTGAGGATGATGTTGACCACGCCGGCGACCGCGTCCGAACCGTAGATCGCCGAGGCGCCGCCGGCCAGCACTTCGATGCGCTTGATCAGCGCGGTGGGAATGTTGGCGAGGTTGACGACGTTGACCGAACCCTCATACGCCAGCGGGTAATCGACCAGGCGCCGGCCGTTGACCAGCACCAGGGTGTGGTTGGGACCGAAGCCGCGCAGGTTGATGGTGTTGGCCGCGGGCGTGAAGGTATTGCCGAAATCCTCGCCCTGCACCGAGCCGGTGTTCTGGGTCAGCGCGCTGATCGCATCGAAGGCACTGCGATAACCCTGCGCGTCGATCTCTTCCTTGCTGATGATGGTGACCGGCGACGGCCCTTCCAGGGTTGCGCGCGGAATGCGCGAGCCGGTTACGACAACTTGTTCGAGATTGGTCGCGGCCCGGTCGGCCGGCGGTGCCTCCGCGGCCTGGACAGCGGACGCGGCCATCATGGGCAACGCCAGGGCGAGAACGACGGAAAGCGGACGGCGTTGCAGCCGCAGGACAGCGTGCATGGGGAATCCTTGGCAGAGGGGTGGGCCAGGCCGCCGGGTGTTGCGATCCCCGGACACTGGCGACTGGCGTTCGATTCATCTTTGTTGCTATGCAGCACACACAGAAATGAAGGCGCTGCATCTGCATATGGCGACCGGGAATTTGCTTTGCGACGCAGAGCCTGCCGAGCCCGTCGAAACGGCGATGTGCGCTTGCGCACGAAGCCGATGCGAGCCGCTCGTGAACGTGGCGTCGGCAAATCGACAGAATCGGCAAAGCCGCACGCAATGCGATTCGATAAGTGCTCGTTATCTGCGTGACCGTTCGCACGTTGATGGGGATAACTGCGCCATCGTGGTGAATTCGCCGTCGCCTGTGCGCATTCGAACAGTGACGTAGCGCATCCCACGACACATTGATCTGTGACGCAACCAGGACTTTGCGGCTTGCCGGCCGACATAAGCTCGCGCTCCCCGACACGACCGATGACAGGAGCGCGCCGATGACCCGCTCGATAACCGCCTCCGAACAGGCCGCGATCCGCACTCGACTGCAGGATCGTTACGGCACGCTCGGACGCAGCACGCCGTCGAAAGCCGCGCGCGCCAAACTCGACGCGACGCAAAGCGCCGCGCCGGACGTGCAGGCCTCGCCGCTGCTGGTTTCGCCGCTCGACCTGCCGCGTCCTCCGTTCGTGGTGCGCGCGCTCGCCAGCCTCAGCTATGGCGCCACCGCGCAATCGATCAGCGAGTTCAACGCGCTCGGCACCACCGATACGCAACGGCTGGCCAACTACGTCGACTGGCAACTGGACTGGGCCAACATCGACGACAGCGCGGTCGAGACGCGTTTGCTCAACGCCGGCTACACCACCCTGGGCAAATCGCTAACCCAGTTGTGGGCCGACCATGTCAAGCCGAACCCGGCCTACGAAGTGCGCATGCGCCCAGCCTGGGAAGCGCAACGCGCTGCGCTGGTGCGCGCGGTGCATTCCAAGCGCCAGTTGCGCGAGGTCATGGTCAATTTCTGGCACGACCATTTCAACGTCACCGCCAGCGACTACGACGCCGGCCCGGTCTACGTGCATTACCAGCGCGACGTATTGCGCCCGCATGCCTTCGGCAATTTCCGCGCGATGCTCGAGGAAGTCGCCAAGAGCACCTCGATGCTCTACTACCTCGACAACGCCTCCAACACGCGCGCCGGCCCGAACGAAAACTTCGCCCGCGAATTGCTGGAACTGCATACGCTCGGCGCCGAGCATTACCTGGGTTTCATGGACCCGTTCCAGGTTCCGCCCGATGCCGAAGACCCGACCTACCCGGCCGGCTACACCGACATCGACGTTTACGAGACCGCCTCGGCCTTCACCGGCTGGTCGATCAAGAACGGCCACTGGCAGTACCCGACCGAGAACGACGGCAGCTTCGTCTATCGCCAGGCCTGGCACGATGCCGGCCCGAAGTTCCTGCTCGGCCGCATGCTCTATCCCGAGCAGCCGGCGCTGAAGGACGGGCGCGACGTACTCGACCGCCTCGCCAGCCACCCCGGCGTGGCCCGCTTCATCTGCAAGAAACTCATCCGCCGCTTCGTCAGCGACACGCCCAGCGCGGCTCTTGTGACCAGCGCGGCGGCGATCTTCCGCCAGAACTGGCGCAGTGCCGACCAGATCGCGCTGACGCTGCGCCACATCGTCTTGTCGAGCGCGTTCGCGCAAGCCTGGGGCCTGAAGTCGCGGCGCCCGTTCGAGGCCGTCGCCGCAGCGATGCGCACGCTCGGCAGCGACTGGACGATTGCGGTCGGCACGCCGAAGAGCGACGAGTTCGCCTGGCGCATGGGCTTCACCGGCCACGCGCCCTACGAATGGCCGGCGCCGAACGGCTATCCCGACACCCAGGCCGCGTGGTCGGGTTCGGGCAGTTATGCGATGACCTGGAAGATCCTCAACTGGATCACCGAAACCCAGGACGGCGGCGTGCCGATGGCGCCGATCCTCGCCACCACGCGCAGCAAGGTGCCGTCGTGGACGCCGACCAAGCTGGTCGATTTCTGGTGCAAGCGCATCCTCGGCTATCTGCCGACCGCGGCGCGCCGCCAGACCTTGATCGCCTTCATGGCCCAGAACGGCGACCCGCTCACTTACGTGGTCACCGACACCAACACCTGGGCGGCGAGCGACCTCAAGCGCCACTACAACCAGGACCGATTGCGCAGCATGGTGTCGCTGATCCTGATGTCGCCCGAATTCCTCAGCCGCTAGCAGGCCGCCGACATGACGCTGACCCGACGCGAGTTTCTCAAAGGCACTGCCGCCGTCACCGCCGGTGCGGTGGGCGGCCCCGCCCTGCTGTTCGCCAACCCCGCCTTCGCCGCCGCCAACGGCCACGACACTGTCGTGCACCTGTTCCTGCGCGGCGGCCTGGACGGCCTCAACCTGGTCGTGCCGATCAGCGGCAACGACCGCAGTTTCTACGAGCAGGCACGGCCGAATCTGTCGATCGCCGCGACCGGCACCTACGGCGCCTTGCCGTTGACGCTCGGCACTGGCGCCGCCACCGGCTTCGGCTTGCATCCCTCGGCGAACGGCCTGCGCGATCTGTGGAACGCCGGGCACCTGGCCATCGTGCACGGCTGCGGACTCGCTACCAGCGTGACCCGCAGCCACTTCGATGCGCAGCTCTACATCGACCTGGGCACGCCCGGGCAACAAGGCATCGGCAGCGGCTGGTTGACGCGCGCGATGAACACCCAGCCGAACCTGAGCGGCGCGGAAAAACTGCCGGCGCTCGGCGTCGCTTCGCGGCAACCGGCCGGGCTGTTGGCTTCGGTGCAGGCGCTGACCATGGCCAGCCCGAGCGATTTCGCCCTCAACGCCGGCGCCTGGTCGTGGCAGACCGCGCGGCCCGATTCGCCGGTCGGCTTCCGCGGCGTCAACGAAACCCTGGCCAGCCTGTGGGCCGGAACGACCGCGCTCGAACTCGGCGGCCAACGCGCCGACCGCGCCTTGCAGGTGATCGCGCGCCAGTCCTACAGCGCGCCGCCGGCGGGCTGGCCGAGCAGCGGCTTCGCCCAGCAACTGTGGACCATCGCCCAGTCGATCCAGTTCGACCTCGGCCTGCACTACGCCACGCTCGACCTCGGCGGTTGGGACACCCATGACGGCCAGGGCACGGCCGGCAGCGGCTATCACTACTACCAGAACAAGATCGCCGAACTCTCGCAGGCCTTGTCGGCGTTTTATGCCGCGCTGGATGCGAGCGGACACGCCTCGCGCGTGACCGTGGTGGTGCAGTCCGAATTCGGCCGGCGCGTGCGCGCCAACGCCAACGGCGGCACCGACCACGGCTACGGCAATCCGGTGCTGGTGCTGGGCGGCCCGGTCAACGGCCGGCGTTTCTACGGCACCTGGTCCGGGCTCGATCCGGAAATCCTGTCGCCGCATTTCGGCGACGTGCCGGTGACCACCGACCACCGTCAGGTGCTGTCGGAAATCCTGGTGCGGCGGATGGGCAATACCGACCTTGCGACGGTATTTCCCGGCTACACCGGCTATGCGCCGCTCGGGATCATGCGCGATTTCGGAACACTGGCGAAACCGCTGCCGGAGCTGCGCCGGCTGTACAAACCGGCGACGAAACCGGCGGCGGCGGACGATCCGGATTTGCTGGAGCGTTTGCTGCGGTATATGCGGCAATTGGTGGACTGACGCCGGACCGTCCGCGCGCTGGCCGAGGGACGTTGCTTCTTTTCGCGGGGCGAGCAAGAGCAAATCCCCCGCGCTCTGCCTTCGCGCTCTTCACCGATTTCCGTCGGCGCCGCCCCCTTCTAAAAAGGGGGCCATCGGTCAGCGCTCGCTGTCCCTTGCTTGATGCAACCCAAGTTCTTCCCCCCTTTGAAAAAGGGGTCTAAGGGGGGATTTGCTGTTGCTGTTGCTGTTGCTGTTGTAGCGCCCACCCCACTACTCCGCCCCGAACTTCTCCGCGAACAGCACCGACACCCAGTCGACGAACACCCGCACCCGCGGCGACAGCTGCCGATGCTGCGGATACAACACCGACACCGGCACGCCCGGGCTGCGGTAGTCGCTCAACACTTCCACCAGGCGGCCATCGCGCAGATGCGGTTCGATGTGATGCCGCGGCAACTGGATCAATCCGCAGCCGCGCAAGGCCGCGGCGACATAGCATTCGGCTTCGTTGACCGAGATCCACGAGCTCAGCGGCACCTCGCGCAATTCGCCGTCGACGATGAACTCGAACGGATACCGCACATCGCGGTTGCTGGAGAAAAACCCCACCGACTGGTGCGCGGACAATTCGTCGGGATGTTTTGGGGTGCCGAAATACGCCAGATAGTCGGGGCTCGCACAGGTCGCTTCCGGCATCACCGCCAGGCGCTTGGCGATCAACGACGAGTCGCGCGGGTTGCCGGCGCGCACCACGCAGTCGATGCCCTCGCGCACCAAGTCGACCAGGCGGTCGCCGCTGCTGATCGCCAGGTCGATATGCGGGTAACGCGCGCGGAACTCGTCGATGCGCGGCAGGATGATCCCGGTCGCGTGCGAGCCGTGCAGGTCCAGGCGCAAGGTGCCGCGCGGATTGCTCGCGACCGAGCGCAGCGCCGAATCGGCATCGTCGAGTTCGGCCAGGATGTGCACGCAGCGTTCGTAGTAGGCCTGGCCGTCGAGGGTCGGCCGCACCTGGCGCGTAGTGCGTTCGAGCAGGCGCACGCCCAGGCTCGCCTCCAGCTCCTTGATCGCATGGGTCGCGGTGGCCTTGGGCAGGTCGAGCACGCCGGCGGCGCGGGTGAAGCTGCCGAGCTCGACGATGCGGGTGAACAGGCGCAGGGCCTCGAAACGGTCCATGACGGGCTCCCGGGCGGCCGGCGGCGACATTGTTGGCAATTATTGAATTGTATTGCCAATCCAGCATGGTTTATCCAACTCAGAACAATCAGCAGACTGCCTCCACCGCGGAACCCTGGCATCCCGCCCCCGCCGCCCAACCTGGAGCCCAGCCATGTCGTCCACCCAGCCCGTCCAGACCCAGACCGCCCTCGTCACCGGCGCCTCGCGCGGCATCGGCCGCGCCATCGCCCTGCGCCTCGCCGCCGACGGCTACGCGGTCGTCGTCAACTACGCCGGCAACGCCGCCGCCGCCGAGGCCGTGGTCGCGCAGATCCGCGACGCCGGCGGCCAGGCCATCGCCGCCCAGGGCGATGTCGCCGATCCCGTCGCGATGGAGCGCGTGTTCGCCCTCGCCTTGCAGACCTACGGCCGCCTCGACGCGGTGGTCAACAGCGCCGGCATCATGCCGTACGTGCCGATCCAAGGCGGCGACCTGGCCGAGTTCGACCGCGTCATCGGCACCAACCTGCGCGGCAGCTTCGTCGTGCTCGGCCTGGCCGCGCAGCACCTGCGCGACGGCGGCCGCATCGTCGCCCTGTCGACCAGCGTGATCGGCAAGGCCTTCCCTACCTACGGCCCCTACATCGCCTCCAAGGCCGGCGTCGAAGGCCTGGTGCACGTGCTCGCCAACGAACTGCGCGGCCGCAACATCACCGTCAATGCGGTCGCCCCGGGCCCGGTCGGCACCGAGCTGTTCCTGCACGGCAAGAGCGAAGAACAGATCGCACACTTCCGCGGCCTGGCGCCGCTGGAACGCCTAGGTACGCCGGAGGAAATCGCCGCGGCCGTGTCCTTCCTCGCCGGCCCCGACGGCAGTTGGGTGAACTCGCAGGTGCTGCGCGTCAACGGCGGCTACGTTTTCTGATCGTCGGCGGCGCGGTCTTCGCCGCGCCGTCTCCCGCTACCCATCCCCTTCATCGCGGGCGTCGACGACGCCCGTCAGCGGAGCTTTGCCATGAACCAGCAGATCGTTCTCGTCACCGGCGCCTCCAGCGGTTTCGGCGCCCTCTCCGCGCGCGCGCTCGCCGACGCCGGCCACACCGTCTACGCCAGCATGCGCGACACCGCCGGCCGCAACGCCGTCCAGGTCGAGGCCGCCCGCGCCTATGCCCGCGAGCACCGGGTCGACCTGCGTGCACTCGAACTCGACATCGCCTCGCAGGCCTCCGCCGACGCCGCGATCGCGCACGTCGTCGCCGCGCATGGCCGCCTCGACGTGCTGATCCACAACGCCGGCCACATGGCCTTCGGCCCGGCCGAAGCGTTCATGCCCGAGCAGTACGCGCAGCTCTACGACACCAACGTGATCGGCAGCCAGCGCGTCAATCGCGCCGCCCTGCCACAGTTGCGCGCACAAGGCCGCGGCTTGCTGCTGTGGGTGTCGAGCAGCAGCGTGCGCGGCGGCCCCCCGCCTTATCTAGCCCCCTATTTCGCCGCGAAGGCGGCGATGGATTCGCTGGCGGTCAGCTATGCCGGCGAACTCGCGCGCTGGGGCATCGAGACTTCCATCGTGATGCCGGGTGCGTTCACCTCGGGCACCCATCACTTCCTGAATTCGGGCACGCCGGCCGACAGCGCGCGCAACGCCGACTACGAGGCCGGCGTCGCCGCCGGTTTCGGCGAGGAGATCCTGGGCAAACTCGCCGGCACCGTGCCCGAGGACGCCGACGTCGCCAGCGTCGCCGAGGCCATCGTCGAGATCGTCGCGAGCCCTTACGGCCGGCGCCCGTTCCGCGTGCACGTCGACCCGGCCGGCGACGGTTGCGACGTCGTCAGTGCGGTCGGCGACCGCATCCGCGCCGAGTTCCTGCGCCGCGTCGGCCTGGGCGACCTGCTCGGAGTGCGCCTGCCGTCGAATACCCAGCCGCAGCGCGACCGCGGCTGAGCGCGCGACGGCCGGCATGCGGCCGCCGCCGGCTCAGTTCTCGGGCTTGGAAGCGTCGAGCTCGAAACAGTGTTCGCCGGCCGGATGACGCCAACTGCGCGGATGCCATTCGTTCGTAGCTCGACGCTTGGCATCCTCGCGCCCGGTGTCGGTGGCGAAGCTCGCGCACAGGCGAAAGCGGCCGGCCTCGCCGGCGAGGTAGCGGTAAGGCGCGGCGGTAACCGGATCGACCGTGCTCAGGGCCACGCCCGGTTGGTTCGCCAGGCTCGGCAGATCCGCCGGCAGGCGCGCCTGCTGTTTCCAATAGTCGCGCACCTCGTCGTTGATACGGTCCAGTTCCTGCGTGCGGCGCTGATCGAGCTTGGCCTCGCGCTGCGAACCTGGGCCGCCCATGACCACGATCGCCGCCGTCACCGCCGCCGCGATCGCCACTGCGGCTGCGATCAGCAGCCAACGTCCGACCGGTGCGCTCATGCCTGGCTCTCCTCGCGACGCAGGTCCCACAGGTAGTAACCGAATACGCTGCCGGCGATCGTCGCGACCACCAACACCTTGAGCACGAAACGCAGGCTCAATTCGCCGCCGAGCAGGTTGTAGACCAACGCGGTCATGTCGCCGATCAACACCGTCGCGGCGATGAACAAGGTCAGGTAAGTCAGCCAGCGACGCACCGGCGACAGGCGCTTGATCGGATGCCGCGCAACGTCCTGGGCGACCCGGTGGGCGACGAAAGCGAACACCGGGAAAGCGATCACCAGCGCCGACACCGACCAGCGCAGCGAGTCGTCGACGCTCTTGCGCCAAAACTCGTAACCGTTGTCGGCGGCATCCGGCCAGGCGATGTTGATCAGATCGAACAACAAGCTGCCGAGGTGGTAGGCGACGAAGTACAGGGTGGTGAACATCACTAGGTAGGCGAAGGCCTCGCGCGCCGACAACGAGGCGCGCGGCTTCGGCACCGGCAGCACGAAACCGACGTCGGCATAGGCGTCGAGCGCGCCGCGGGTCTGCTCGGCACTCCAGCCGGCCGCCGCCAGCGCCTGTGCGGTCGCCTCCTTCGATTGCCCACGCAACAAGGCTTCGCGGACGAAACCCTCCAGTTCCAGACTTCCCGAGGCCATGGCCACCGCTCCATAAAGGGACGCCCGGAATGTAGCAGTGCCGGGGCTGGCCGGCGCAGGGATCGGCGAGGTAGCGGAAAACGCTACCCGCGGGGGACCGACGTCGCTACGCCGAGTCTTCGCCGCGCAGACCTTGCCGACAAGGGGCCGCGCGGCGGCGGCCTGCACCGCCGCTCGTCGAGCCTGGCCGTCGTCGTGCCCGAATGCGGCTATATTCCGCGAACGCGCCATGGACGGCCCGGCGCAAGCGCACGAGCCGGAGCCATCGCCGCCGCACAGGGGACATGCTCATCACAGCAGGCCCACCCACACAGCAGGCCCACTAAAGCACGCCCACCACAGGTCGAACCATGCGCCACACAGACGATGCAAGGCCAGCACGACTGTTGATGCTGGCATCGGCTTTTGTCCTGCTGCTGCCGTGGTGCAGCGCCGCAGCGCAAGCCCAAGCCGCGCGCCCGCCCGCGCCGGAAGCGAGCAAGCTCGTAGCCACGGCCTCTCCGGAAGACTATGCCGCCGTGCGCAAGGTCCTCGACCGCTATATCGAGGCCGGCCGCCAGGGCAAGAGCGAGCTCATGCGCCCGGCGTTCCTGCCGCAAGCGACCATCCACGGTCTCGCGGCCGACGGCAGCATCGGCGGCAGTCCGATCCGCAGCCTGTTCGACTACATCGACAGCGCACCCGCGGCCAAGCAACTGCAGGCGCAGATCGTCTCGATCGAGATCGTCGGCACCATCGCGCAGGCACGGGTCGAATCCGACCAGTGGAACGGCGCCCGCTACAGCGACCTGTTCCAACTGCTGAAGGTCGGCGGCGAGTGGAAGATCCTCAGCAAGATCTACCACACCCACTGACCTTCCTACTCTGGAGTAGGAGCGGCGGGAGTAGGAGCGGCGCAAGCCGCGACCACGCGGCTGCGGTCGGCGACGTACGATCCATCGGGAACCAAGCGCCCACGACCTCAGGCACTGCCCGTCTCCGGGGTTTCGCGTTGCCGGACCGGCCGCGTCACCTGCTTCTCCACGCACGCCGGCAGCCCGTCGCCCGCCTGTGCGGCTTCGCGCCGATAGACGCTCGGCGGCACGCCGACCAGTTCGGCGAACCGCGTGCTGAAGGTGCCCAACGATGAGCAGCCGACCTCGAAGCAGATCTCGGTGACGCTGAGGTCGCCGCGGCGCAGCAAGGCCATCGCGCGCTCGATGCGCCGAGTCATCAGATACGAATACGGCGACTCGCCGTAAGCGGCGCGGAACTGCCGGCTCAGATGCCCGGCCGACATGCCCACGCCCTGGGCGAGCGCCTCGACGTCGAGCGGCTGCGCGTACTCGCGGTCGATGCGGTCGCGCACGCGGCGCAGGCGCGCGAGGTCGCGCAGGTAAGTCGTGGCATCGGGGCTGTTACTCATCGGCGCGATCCTGCCATGCCCGGCGCGAGCCGCCTAGCGCGATCGGCCTGGTGCGATCGGCCTCGTCCAAGCATCGGCGACGCTGGTTGCGCCCGCGCTCCATCGAAGCGCGATCCGAAACTGCGGACGGCTGCTCTTAAATCGCCCTCCGCGCGGGCGCAGGCCTGGGTTGTGCGCTGCCGGGTTCCACTAATCTCGCGATTGGATCGATCTAAACCGTTCCGGTCGGTCCCCGTCGCGGCGGCGCCCCGCCGTTCCTGGCCAGTTCCAGTCGTCCCCTGCCGCAGCCCCTTCGCGGCAACGATCGTCGAGCCGGCCGCCTTCGCACCGACAAGGACATCCTCATGCCATCGAGACAGAGCGCTTCACCCCGACCGGGCCTGCACGCAGGCCCGAGGCTCATGAGCCTGACGTTCACCAGCCTGCAGTTGACCAGCTCGCAGTTCGCGGGCCTGCTGCTGTGCCTGGGCTTCGCCGGCACGGCCTCGGCCGCCAACCTCGCCTTGAACAAACCCGCCACCGGTTCGACCGCCTGCAACGCCAACGAAGCGCCGGCGAAGGCTTTCAACGGCAGCACCGGCGGCGGCAACAGCGACAAGTTCTGCTCCGCGGCCAGCAGCCGTTGGTTGCAAGTCGATCTCGGCGCCAGCCGTTCGATATCGAGTTTCGTGATCAAGCATGCCGGCGCCGGCGGCGAACCGGCGTCGTTCAACAGCAAGAGCTTCAACATCCAGACCTCGGCCAACGGCAACGCCTGGAGCACCGCGGTCAGCGTGAGCAACAACAGCGCCAACGTCAGCACGCACCCGATCGCGGCGACCAGCGCGCGTTACGTCCGCCTCAACATCGCCACGCCGACCCAGGGCAGCGACAGCGCCGCGCGCATCTACGAGTTCGAGGTCCACGACGCGCCGCCGGCCACCGAGAAGCTGGTGCAGGTGCTCGACCAGGTGCCGCAGTTCGGCATCTATCGCAGCACCGAGCCGACCACCTACACGCCGCCTGCGGGCGTACTGATGTGGAAGCGCGGCACCGAGTACGCGCGCAAGCTCAGCGACGCCGAGAAGGCCAAGATCGGCGACGACGTCGCCCTGCGCATCGTCTATCACGCCCAGTGCGACCCCTACGATCGCTTCGCCTCGGCCTTCTTCATCAGCACGCCGAAGGGCATTGCGCCGACCGTCGACACGCCGCGGGTGACCTTCACCGACTTCATTTCGCCGTTCAGCGACATGTGGCAGGGCGCGAAAGCGACCCGGGTGTATCCGGATGCGCCGATGAACCCCTATGCCGCGGCGCTGGCCAATCCCGACCGCGACATCTGGGTCGGCATCAGCGGCGGCGCCAATCCGCAATACGGCGGCGATGCCTGCGAACAACACGGCGTGACCGACCCGGCGATCGCCGAAGTCGGCTTCAAGTACTCGCTGGCGTTGGTCTCCACCCAGGCGCTCACGCCCGGCAGCGACCCCGACGTGATCGGCCTGCTGTCGCGTTCTTCGGAAAAGGACGACAGCATCGCCACCGCCACCGTCTCGCACACCGCCAACCTGGGCATCGCCACCCTCGCGGTCAGCATCGCCGGCTACGGCGCTTCCAGCGGCGGCCAGGAATACACCAACACCAACATCGCGGTGAAGCTCAACGGCACGCAGATCGCGACCTTCAGCACCAAGATCGATTGCGCGAGCTACGAGCAGTTCAGCCCGCGCGGCAACCCGGGCATCTTCCGCAACAACAACACCACCAACCCGCGCAGCTGGTGCCCGGGCGCGCTGGTGCCGATGCGTTATTTCGACCTCGGCAACATCGCCGGCAAGACCCTGCAGGTCGGTCTCGGCGTCGGCAATCCCTCGCCGTGGACCGCCGACTCGCAATACGTGACCAGCGTGAGCGTGCTCGAACACTGATCGCGCGCAGGACGCCGGCCGCTCGCGACGGCCGGCGTCCTCCTGGGTCGATGAAATCGCCTTGGTGGGCCGCGGCATCGGCGCAGCGGACAGGCGCGTCCCGGCGCCGGAATGGACCGTTTGCGGCCGGTTACGGCGCCTCGACCTCAAAGCCCTTGGCCTGCAGCTTGGCGACGACGCCGTCGGCCTTGAGCAACTGCGATATCGGCAGGACGGTGAAGACCACCCGCTGTTCCTTCAGCGCGCCGTCGACGGCGTGATACCAGTGCTCGGCCATCTGCGCCTGGACATCGTCCATACCGAGCTTCTGCGAGAAGCCCGAGCCGGTCAGTGCGTCCAGACAAGCCTCGTGCTGATCTTCGTAAGGCAAGGCACGCAGCGCGTCGATGTCGCCGGTGGCCCAGGCATTGGCGCGCGTAGTCATGATCGCCAGGTCGGTTTCGAGCCGGTCCAGCGTCTTGCGGAAGCAGGCCACGTCGTCGAGCGTGGTCGCATTGAAGGCCTTGAGGGTCTGTTTCGGATCCTCGACCTTGAGCGGCAGGCTGGTGGAGCGCGTTTCGATCCCGGCCGCCTCGACCGCCTTGCGGATCGCCGGCCCGACGATGCCGGTTTCGTCGAGACCGCTTTTCTTCAGCGCCGCACGATAGAGCTCGCTCGCCGCGAACAGCGGCCGCCAGTTCTCGACGCTGTTGTCGCGGCCGATGTATTTGAGCTTCAACACCTGCCAACGCGCATGCAAGTCCGCCGGCAGCACGTCCTGCAGTTTCGCGCCGCCGGGGTTCTTGCGCAGCTTCAGCATCGAAGGCAACAACGACAGGCGCCCGAACAGGCCGATATCGGCGCTGACCGACAGGCGCGGCGGCTGCAATGCGAGCTGCGATTGCGCGATCGCGGCATCCATGTCGCGCGACAGCCAGGTGATGTCCTTGGGCAGCGGCGACAGCGTTCCCAGGATCCACAACACGCGATCGCCCTTGTGGAATTTCCACAGGCCGGGCCCCGGCTGCACGCCGGAAACCACCACCACGTCCATGTCGACGATGGGCGGCGGCGCCACGGCCGCCACGGCCGCGACAGAGGACGGTGCACCGCCTTGCGTTGACGACGGCTGCGCCGCCGCGGGCGCGGCCAGCATCGCGGTCGCCAGACCTAACAGCAGCTTCCTTCGCATCTCGGCGTTCTCCTTTGGTCGAACCGCAGTCGAGGCAGGGTTCGGCCACGATGGAAGCCCATCCGCGAGCCCGGCGCAAGTCGATCCGCCGCGACTGTCCCAGGCAATGCCTGCCGGTATGTCGCCGGCTGCTTCCGCCGCAGGCGCGAAGCTAAACGGCGCACAAAAGAAAAGCGGGCCGAAGCCCGCTTTTCTCGAATCCGACGTTGCGCGTGCCGATTACTCGGCGACGACGCCCTCGCCTTCTTCGACGGCCTTCATCGACAGGCGGATACGGCCCTGCTTGTCGACTTCCAGCACCTTGACCTTGACCACGTCGCCTTCCTTGAGCTTGTCGCTGACCTTCTCGACGCGCTCGTTGGAGATCTGCGAGACGTGGACCAGACCGTCCTTGCCCGGCAGGATCGTCACGAAGGCGCCGAAGTCCATGATCTTGGCGACCTTGCCTTCGTAGATGCGGCCCGGCTCGACGTCGGACACGATCTGGTCGATGCGCGCCTTCGCGGCCTGAGCGGCGGCGGCGTTGACCGAAGCGATGACGATGGTGCCGTCGTCCTGGATGTCGATCTGGGTGCCGGTTTCCTTGGTGATCGCCTGGATGGTCGAGCCGCCCTTGCCGATCACTTCGCGGATCTTGTCCGGGTGGATCTTCATGGTCAGCAGACGCGGCGCGTACTCGGACAGCTCGGTGCGCGATTCGGTGAGGGCGTGAGCCATCTCGCCGAGGATGTGCAGACGGCCGGCCTTCGCCTGGCCCAGCGCGACCTTCATGATCTCTTCGGTGATGCCCTGGATCTTGATGTCCATCTGCAGCGCCGAGATGCCCTCGGAGGTGCCGGCCACCTTGAAGTCCATGTCGCCGAGGTGATCTTCATCGCCCAGGATGTCCGACAGGACGACGAAGTTGTCGCCTTCCTTGACCAGGCCCATCGCGATGCCGGCGACCGGCGCCTTGATCGGCACGCCGGCGTCCATCAGCGCCAGCGAGCTGCCGCAGACCGAAGCCATCGAGGACGAACCGTTCGACTCGGTGATTTCCGAGACGATGCGGATGGTGTACGGGAATTCTTCCATCGTCGGCATCACGGCGAGCACGCCGCGCTTGGCGAGGCGGCCGTGGCCGATTTCGCGACGCTTCGGGCCCATCATGCGGCCGGCTTCGCCGACCGAGTAAGGCGGGAAGTTGTAATGGAACAGGAAGTGTTCCTTGTACTCGCCCGAGACGGCGTCGATGATCTGGCCGTCGCGCGCGGTGCCGAGGGTGGCGACCACGATGGCCTGGGTCTCGCCGCGGGTGAACAGCGAGGAGCCGTGGGTACGCGGCAGCACGCCGACGCGCGAAGCGATCGGACGCACGGTGTCGAGGGCGCGGCCGTCGATGCGGACCTTGGTGTCGAGCACCGAGTTACGCATGGTCTGGTACTCGAGCTCGCCGAATTCCTTCGACAGCTCCGAGGTGCTCCAGCCGTCGGCTTCGGCGCGGCCGGCGAGGCTCTGCAGCACGTCCTTCTTGATCGCGCCGATGGCGTCGCGGCGCTGCAGCTTGTCGCGCACTTGGAAAGCGGAGGCGAGCTGGCCGCCGACGGCTTCCTTCAGCGCGGCGATCAGCGCCTCGTTCTTGACCGGAGCTTCCCACGTCGACGGCTTGGTGCCGGCTTCGACGACGAGCTCGTTGATGATGTTGATGACCTTCTGCATTTCGCGATGGCCGAACATCACCGCGCCGAGCATGACGTCCTCGGACAGCATCTTGGCTTCGGATTCGACCATCAGCACCGCGTTCGAGGTGCCGGCGACGACGAGCTCGAGCTCGGATTCGGCCAGCTCGGCGGCGGTCGGGTTGAGCAGGTACTGGCCGTTCTTGTAACCGACCTTGGCCGCGCCGATCGGGCCCTGGAACGGGGTGCCGGCCAGCGCGAGCGCGGCCGAGGCACCGATCAGGGCCGGGATGTCGCCGTCGATTTCCGGATTCATCGACATGACCGTGGCGATGATCTGGACTTCGTTACGGTAGTCCTCCGGGAACAGCGGACGGATCGGACGGTCGATCAGGCGCGAGATCAGCGTTTCCTTCTCGGTCGCACGGCCTTCGCGCTTGAAGAAGCCGCCCGGGATGCGACCGCCGGCGTAGAACTTCTCCTGGTAATCCACGGTGAGCGGGAAGAAGTCCTGGCCTTCGCGCGCGCTCTTGGCGGCGACGGCCGTCACCAGCAACACGGTGTCCTCCATCTTCACGATGACGGCGCCGCCGGCCTGACGGGCGATTTCGCCGGTCTCCAGGGTCACCTGATGGTTGCCGTATTGGAAGGTCTTGGTAATTTTTGCCACGGGTGGGTTCCTTCGGTATCTATGCGTTCCGGTCGGGGCCCTTGCCCCGCTCCGGTCGGTCGCCGGCGCCGGCGACCAATAGGTGGGTGTGCGTTGCGCCGGTCCGACCGGCCGCGTTGCACGTGACCCGGTTTCGCCAGGTCGAAGCCATGCGCTCATCAAGCGCAGGCGGCGTTGCGTCCTGCAGCGCCACGCGGGTTTTCATGCCCGCCAAAACAAACCGCGGCGCATCGCTGCGCCGCGGTTGGGTGTCCGGTTAGCGGCGCAGACCGAGCTTTTCGATCAGAGCCTTGTAGCGATCGCCGTCTTTGCGCTTGAGGTAATCAAGCAGGCTGCGACGACGGTTGACCATCATCAGCAGGCCGCGGCGGCTGTGGTGATCCTGTTTGTGCTGCTTGAAGTGGCCGGTGAGCAACTCGATGCGAGCGGTGAGCAGGGCGACCTGGACTTCCGGCGAACCGGTGTCGGCGGCGCCGCGCTTGTTGTCTTCAATGATCTTGCTGGTGTCGATCGACATGACTTATGTTCTCTGTAGATGCGGGGCCCGCAGAAGCGAATCGGTCGCGACAAAATCGCCCCGACGCACCGCCTGGCCCGCCGCTTGCTTTAGTGAGGATTGCCGTCCAAGCAGGTCCCGTTTGGAAGTGCTTGAAAAGCGGCGGGATTGTACCAGCCCGCGGCGGCGAATGCGACCCGTGGGTCACTGGGCGGTGCCCGCCCGGACAGCTGCGACACCCGTTCAGTTACTGGTCGCCGGCTCGGCCTCTCCCGCCGCCTGCCCGGCCGCTTCCGGCGCCCAGGGACTGCCTGGCCGCGAACGCAGTCGCTTCAACAAATGGCGTATTTGCTGGAAATCCTTGGGCGGCTGCAGCCGCCAGCGCCCGTCGACCTTGCTCAGACTGATGATCCGCATCTCCCAGGCCGGACCGGCCCCGCCGCTTGCGTCATAGGTCGCCCGTCCCACCGCGTGATACAGGTCGGCCCCTTCGTAGAGCCCGCCGATGAGAGTCAGACTCTTCACTCGCTGCACCCCAGGCTGCCGGGTGAGGCCTGCCAGGAAGGTCGCGAAGAACTGGGCATCGTCCAGCGCTTTCAGTTCCCCTGGCGTCTTGCCGCCCAGCACCTCCAGGAATTCCGAGGGAATGAACTCGGGCTCGACCTGCTCGAAAACCTCGGTGAACACCTCGCGAATGTCCCTGAGCACCGCTGGATCGGCGAGATAGGCTGCGCACAACCCGTCATTGGAGACTGCGCAGCCGCGCGCCTGCTCGGCGACCGTTTCCGGGCGGCTGCGATCGAGCCGCTGCAGCCATTCGGGCTCATCGGCGAATACCGGAGCAGCGATCGCCAGCAAACCGGCCAGCGCCGCACAAACGATGGATTTCATTGCGGCCCCTGCCCGTTGCGATTCGGTTCTGTGGTTGCTGCCGCCTCGCGGCAGCCGCTCAGCCGCCTTGCGCCGCCCAACGGAACAGGCGCTGCGGCTGCAGCCGCCCTTCGGCCTGGCGTAAACCGAGGCCCAGGCAGCGCCCGGCTTCGCCGAACACCGCCACCAGGCCCGGTTCTCCGGGCTCGCAGCTGACCGCCTGGCCATGGCCTAGGCGCTCGGCCGCGGTGGCATCCAGGCTGACCCGGCCGAAACCGCTCAGCCCGGCCTCGATCGGCAGCAGGCAGGCGTCGAGGGCGGGGTCGCTGCCCTGCTCGGCCAGTTCGCGCAGCGCATCGAGGGTGATCATGCGCGGCTGCATGAACGGTTCGACCCAGAGCCGGCGCAAGGTCGCGACGTGAGCGCCGCAGCCGAGGGCCTCGCCGAGGTCGCGGACCAGGCTGCGCACATAGGTGCCGGAGCCGCATTCGATGTGCAGCTCCAGGCGCGGGCCGTCGCGGCCGGTCACGCTCAAAGAGTGGACGACGACGTCGCGCTCGGGCGCTTCGATGACTTCGCCGCGGCGGGCCTTCGCATACAGCGGTTCGCCGCCCTGCTTGAGCGCGGAATAGATCGGCGCGCGCTGGCGGATCGGGCCGCGCAAGGGCGCCAAGGCGGCTTCGATCGCCGCGTCGTCGAATTCGGGCACCGGACGTTCGAGCAGGGGCGCGCCGTCGGCGTCGTCGCTGTCGGTGGTCAGGCCGAGCACCGCGGTCGCGCTGTAGGCCTTGCGCGCGCCGAGCAGCAGCCCGGCGATCTTGGTCGCTTCGCCGAAGCACAGCGGCAGCAGGCCGGTCGCGAGCGGGTCGAGGCTGCCGGTGTGGCCGCCCTTCTCCGCACGAAACAGATGACGTGCCTGCTGCAGCGCCTGGTTGGAGCTGATGCCGGGGGGCTTGTCGAGCAGCAGCAAGCCGTCGACGTTGCGCCAATTGCGTTTACGCGTCGTGTTCAAGCAAGCCGTCCGCCCCTGCCTGCGCGATTTGCGCGTCCTGAACCGCCTGCATCCCGGACACGCCGATCGCACCGATCAACTCGCCGCCCACGATCAGGGGCAGCCCGCCATCCAACGGCAACAGACCATCGATTCCGAGCAATCGCAGCCCCAACCCGCCGGCAGCGACCGCGTCTTCGAACGCCTTGGTCGGACGGCGGAACTTGACCGCCGTCTCGGCCTTGGCCTGGGCCACGGGAATGCTGCCATATTGCGCCTGATCGAGCTTGTGCAACATCACCAGATGGCCGCCGCTGTCGACGATGGCGATGACCATCGGCCATTGCAGGCGTTCGGCCTCGGCCTGCGCGGCGCGCATGACCCGGCCGGCGGCCGCTAACGAAATCGGCGCGCCGTAACGCGGCGGTGGCTGCGACATGCGAGGGCTCCTGCTCGGGCAAGAAAGAAGGGAAAGAACGCCGCGCGAAGGCGGTCGGGGTGCTGTGAGACGCGCCGCGCGCGTAGATCGGACAGAGCCACGATCGAGTCCTCGCGGATCGCGAACGACTGCGCCGGACTTGGCGGCTTCGCGCCGGTACCGACCGACGGACCGGGCGCCAGCGCCTGCCTGCGCTTACTCCGGCTTGGCGTCGCCGTCGCTTTGGCCGGCGGCCCGATCGCCGTCGGCTTCAGCGTCGGTTTCCAGCGGCGGCAGATCGCGCAACAGGATGCCGATGCGCTCGCCGCGATCGACCGAATCGTCGTAATGGAAATGCAGTTCGGGTACGTGACGCAGCTTCATCGCCCGGCCCAGCTGGTAACGCAGCTCGCGCGAGAGTTCCTTGAGCGCCTTGACGGCCTCCTTGGAACGCTCGGCCTGCAGCGCGGTCACGAACACCTTGGCATGGGCCAGGTCGCGCGAGACCTCGACGTCGGAAACGCTTACCGACGGCAGGTTGTGCTCGCGCACAGCCTCATGCACCAGCGTCCCGAGCTCGCGGCGGAGCTGGGCGGAAACGCGGTCGGTGCGATGGAACGATTTGCTGCTGGGCATGTGGATCCGGGAAACGAGAAACGGGAAAGAGAATCGGTAGAGCGGAAGGGGGAACCGGTTGCCGATAACCGCCTTGCGATTCCCGACTCCCGATTCCCGATTCCCTGTCTTACAGCGTCCGCTGCACTTCGATGCGCTCGAAGCACTCGATCTGGTCGCCCGGCTTGACGTCGTTGTAGGCCTTCACGCCGATACCGCATTCGGTGCCGTTGCGCACTTCGTCGACGTTTTCCTTGAAGCGGCGCAGCGATTCCAACTCGCCCTCGAAGACCACGGCGTTGTCGCGCAGGACGCGGATCGGCTTGCTGCGCTTGACCACGCCTTCGACCACCATGCAACCGGCGACCGCGCCGAACTTGGAGCTGCGGAACACGTCGCGCACTTCGGCGATGCCGATGATTTCTTCGCGGATCTCGACGCCGAGGATGCCCGAAGCCACCTGCTTCACCTGGTCGATCACGTCATAGATGATCGAGAAGTAACGCAGGTCGACGCCGTTGCCTTCGATGATGCGGCGCGCGGAGGCGTCGGCGCGGACGTTGAAGCCGATCACCGTGGCCTTGGCCGTGGCCGCCGCGTTCGCGTCGGACTCGGTGATGCCGCCGACGCCGGAGCTGATCACGTTGATGCGGATCTGGTCGTTCGACAGCGCCATCAAGGACTGGCGCAGCGCCTCGACCGAACCCTGCACGTCGGCCTTGATGACCAGGTTGAGGCTCAGCTGGCCCTCGCCCTTGCCCATCTGGGCCATGATGTCTTCCATGCGGTTGCCGGCAGCGGCGACCAGGCGCGATTCGCGGCGCTTGGCGTCGCGCTGCTGGGCGACGTCCTTGGCCAGACGCTCGTCCTCGACGACCACGAAGTCGTCGCCGGCATCGGGCACGCCCGACAAGCCGAGCACCTGCACCGGGATCGACGGACCCGCTTCCTGCACCTGCGAACCGGTTTCGTCGAACAGCGCACGCACGCGGCCGTACTGCACGCCGCAGACGAGGTAATCGCCCTTCTTGAGCTGGCCCTGCTGGACCAGCACGGTCGCGACCGGGCCGCGGCCCTTGTCGAGCGCGGATTCGATGACCGTACCGGTGGCGCGGCCGATCGGCACCGCACGCAGTTCCAGCACTTCGGCCTGCAGCGAGATCGCGTCGAGCAGATCGTCGACGCCGTCGCCGGTCTTGGCCGACAGCTCCACCATCTGGGTCTCGCCGCCGAAATCTTCGGCGACGATGCCCTCGGCGAGCAGCTCGTTCTTGACCCGCAGCGGATCGGCGCCGGACTTGTCGATCTTGTTGATCGCCACGATCAGCGGCACGCCGGCCGCCTTGGCGTGCTGCACGGCTTCCTTGGTCTGCGGCATGACGCCGTCGTCGGCGGCGACCACCAACACGACGATGTCGGTCAGCTTGGCGCCGCGCGCGCGCATCGAGGTGAAGGCGGAGTGGCCCGGGGTGTCCAGGAAGCTGATCACGCCGCGCGCGGTTTCGACGTGGTACGCGCCGATGTGCTGGGTGATTCCGCCGGCTTCGCCCGAGGCGACCTTGGTACGACGGATGTAGTCGAGCAGCGAGGTCTTGCCGTGGTCGACGTGACCCATGATGGTCACCACCGGCGGACGCGCGACCTTGTCGCCCTGCACTTCCTCGGCGTGCGCGATCAGCGCGTCCTCGGCGGCATTGGCGTTGGTGCGCACGACGGTGTGGCCGAGTTCTTCGGTCACCAGCGCGGCGGTGTCGTGGTCGATGCTCTGGTTGATGGTCGCCATGACGCCCATCTTGAACAGCGCCTTGACCACGTCGCCGCCCTTGAGGGCGAGCTTCTGGGCCAGGTCGGCGACCGTGATGGTCTCGCCGATCGCGACTTCGCGCACGATCGGTGCGGTCGGACGCGAGAAGCCGTGCTGGCCGCCGCCGGAGCGCGACTGCTCGGACTGGCGACGCGGCTGCGGCCGCGACTTGCCGCGCGAGCTGCTGGTGCGACGGGCGCGGTCGGAGGCGCTCAGATGCAGCTGGCCGGCGAAGCGGTTGGCCGCATCGTCGTCCTCGACGCCGGCGACCATCGCGTGCGAGCCGCGGGTCTTGTGGCGCGGCGCGTTGTGGTCGACCCGGGCCGGAGCCGGCGCGGCCGGCTTCGGATGGCCGTGACCGTGGGTCGTCGGCGGCTTGCGTACGGCCGTGGTCGTCTCTGCAGCGGCCTCGGCGGCCGCGACGACGACGCTGGCGTCGGCGAGCTTGGTCTTCTGCTCTTCCTCGGCCTGCTCGGCCTTGGCGCGCGCAGCTTCCTCGGCGGCGCGACGCACCGCATCGGCCGCGTCGGCGCGACGCTGGTCGTCGGCGGCCAGGCGCTGCTGTTCGGCGAGGTTGCGCTGCTTGGACTCTTCGAGCTTGCGCAGGATCTCGGCGCGTTCGTCGTCCGGCGAGATGGATTGGCCGGATTCGTTCGGCTTCACCAGCGTCACCTTCTTGCGCACGACCACGTCGACGGTGGTGCGGTTCTTGCCGCCACCGACGGTGATTTCCTGCTTGCGGCTGCGATTGAGCGTGATCTTCTTCGCCGCCTCGTCGGTCTCGGCCGGCTTGTCGACCTTGCCGTGAGCGCGCTTGAGGAAGCCGAGCAGCTTGACTTTCTCGATGCTGGTCACGACCTGGTCGGGGCCGCTGAACTTCATGCCGGCCTCGGCCAGCTGTTCCAGCAACTTCTCGACCGGCGTGTTCACCAGTTCGGCCAGCTTGCGGATGGTGGTTTGCTGCGACATTCGGTTTCCGTGTCCTCGTGGCGCGGGACGAGTCCCGCGCGTGATGGCGCCATTCTAGCTCCGCGCGCGCCGCACGACCGGCTCGCACAGACCTTTTTGGCCTGCCCGCGGACCGGGCCGATGCCCGATCCTGCGAATCCGAGGCCGGCCAGGCCGGTCTCGGTGTGCCGCAAGACGCTCTTTGAGCCTCTTGCGACGTGTGTCACCTCATTCGAACCAGTGCTTGCGCGCTTCCATGATCAGGGCGGCGGCACGTTCCTCGTCGACGCCTTCGATATCGGTCAACTCGTCGGTCGCCAGGTCGGCCAGGTCGTCGCGCGTGACCACCCCGCGCGAGGCGAGCGTGAAGGCCAGCGACTCGTCCATGCCTTCCAGCGACAGCAGATCGGCGGCCGGCTGGTGCTCGTCGAGCTCTTCCTCGGCGGCCAGCGCCTCGTTGAGCAGGGCGTCGCGGGCGCGGGCGCGCAGTTCCTCGACGATGTCCTCGTCGAAGCCCTCCACCGCCAGCAGCTCGCCGACCGGCACGTAGGCGATCTCCTCGACCGTGCTGAAGCCTTCCGAGACCAGGATGCCGGCGATTTCCTCGTCGACCTCGAGCTTGTCCTGGAACAGCTGGCGGGCCGAGGACTGTTCGGCCTCGGACTTCGCCGTGACCTGGTCCTGAGTCATGACGTTGAGCTGCCAGCCCGACAGGCGGCTGGCGAGGCGCACGTTCTGGCCGCCCTTGCCGATCGCCTGGGCCAGACGGTCTTCGGCCACGGCCAGGTCCATCGAATGCTTTTCTTCGTCGACGATGATCGACTGCACTTCCGCCGGCGCCATCGCGTTGATGACGAACTGGGCCGGGTTGTCCGACCACAGCACGATGTCGACGCGCTCGCCGTTGAGCTCGTTGGACACCGCCTGCACGCGCGAACCGCGCATGCCGATGCAGGCGCCGATCGGATCGGTGCGGTTGTCGTGGGCGAGCACGGCGATCTTGGCGCGGTCGCCCGGATCGCGTGCGCAGGCCTTGATCGAGACCAGGCCCTGGCCGACTTCCGGCACTTCGAGCTTGAACAGCTCCATCATGAATTCGGGGGCGGCGCGGCTGATGAACAGCTGCGGGCCGCGCGGCTCGGTGCGCACGTCGAACAGGAAACCGCGCACGCGGTCGCCGGCGCGCAGTACGTCGCGCGGAATGCCCTTGTCCTTCGGGATGATCGCCTCGGCGTTGCCGCCCAGGTCGACGTAGATGTTGCCGCGCTCCACGCGCTTGACGATGCCGGTGACCAGCTCGCCGACGCGGTCCTTCCACTGGTCCACGACCTGGGCGCGCTCGGCCTCGCGCACGCGCTGGACGATGACTTGCTTGGCGGCCTGGGCGGCGATGCGGCCGAAATCCGGGTTTTCGATCTGTTCTTCGATGTAGTCGCCGACCTCGACGCCTTCGACTTCGTCGATCGCGTCCATCAGGCGGATCTGGCGGTCCGGGGACTCCATGACCACGTCGTCGGCGACCACTTCCATGCGGCGGAAGGTCTCGTAGCTGCCGTCCTTCTGGTCGATGCTGACGCGGACCAGCACGTCCTCATCGTGGTAGCGCTTCTTCGCGGCCGAAGCCAGCGCGGCCTCGATGGCCTCGAAGATCACTTCGCGCGGCACGCCCTTTTCGTTGGCTACCGCGTCCACTACCAGCAACAGTTCCTTGCTCATTTCGTCACTCCGCACGGGTCGGCTCGCAGCCGCCGGCTATTGGGATTGGTAATTGGCTGAATCTGAATCGTTGTGATCACTTCTTCTTCGAAGGCTTGGCCTTCGAGGACTTGTTCTTGGGTCGGCCCTTGGCCGGCGCGCCCTGCGGCTCGCCCTTGCTCGGGGCCAGGCCGAGCGCGGCCCAGTCGGGCACCAGACGGCCCTTGTCGATGTTCGAGAACGGCACGGTGAACGTCGCGGCCTCGACCGTGAACACGACCTGCTCGCCTTCGATGGCGACGATCCGGCCCTGCAGGCGACGGCGGCCTTCGTGCGGCAGCTTGAGCGCGACCTTGACCGTTTCGCCGACCAGGCGGCGGTAATGCTCGAGCGTAAACAGCGGGCGGTCGATGCCCGGCGACGACACTTCGAGGGTGTAATTGCTGCTGATCGGGTCCTCGACGTCGAGCTGCGCCGACACTTCGCGGCTTACCGCCTCGCAGTCCTCGATCGACACCGAACGCGGCTCGGCGCCATCGGCACCGGCGGCCGCTTCATCGGCGGGCACATCGATATAAATACGCAGCACTGCATTGCCGGCGGCCGGCAGATATTCCACGCCGAGCAGTTCCACGCCCAACGACTCTACCGTCGGGGCGAGCAATGCAGCGATTTGCGTTGCCTTGTCCGTCACGCGCCTGACTCCTGACTCGGGGTTGCGACTGGTGTAACCAATCCTGGTGTAACCAATGTTCGATACGTCATGTTTCCACTGCCATCCGTTTCGCGGTCCGCAAGCGCATGAACGCGGGACGCCATTCGAAACGAAGCTTCCGGAAACCCAAAAACAACAAGGGGCCCATCGGGCCCCTTGTCCGTACAACTGGATTTCGGTGTGTTCGCGCGAGCAGAGCGCGATCACAAAGCCCGAGCTTCGCGGCCAAAAAAGAAAGCCTCTAGAGAGGCTTTCGATTCGCCAGCCAAAGCTGGTAGCGGGGGCAGGATTTGAACCTGCGACCTTCGGGTTATGAGCCCGACGAGCTGCCAGACTGCTCCACCCCGCATCAGGCCGACCATCATAACGGCCGGCGTTACTTTCTGCAAGCCTGCAATCAGATCTTCATGATTGCCGCTTACCGCTGCATCGAACCGGTGGATTCCCTTGGGAATTCGCGGCGTTGGTGCAGGCCGCAATCTTAATGCGCATTCAAATATTTTCAAGTCTTTTTTGCGATGAGCGTTGCAATCGGTCCGGGCCGGCAGAAAAACCTGTCGCAGATTTCAACGCCAGGCCATGCTGGGCCTGGTTGTCCGGCGCGTTCGGCGGCCTCGCAACGGGTGTCCAGTGGCGCCTACGGCGAAGCCCCACCGTGCTCTTCGAGTTCGCCCGGCCCGTCATTCCCTCGAAAGCGAGCTCCGCCTTATTCCGGCGTAGCCGAATATCCGGGGCTTTATCGCAACATGACTCTGAAGTCTCTGCGGCCCGGCCGGAGCGCATGGCGCCCTGGCGTTCATGGATGCGCGAGCCTATGGCTCGCGAGCGCATCCATTTACCCGCCTCCGCGGGGATGACAGCAAAAAAAGCGATACCTCGCCGCTTTGCCGCGAACGCACGCTAGAGGCCGAAAACCGAACGAGCCCGGCACATCTGCTTTCGATGCCGTCCACAGCCCCCTCGCCTTCCCCGGCGAATCGCAGATACGAATCCCGCCCTCGCTACCCGCTTCGGCCGGCGCTGCGCCGAGACGGCCGCACAGCCGCGAGGATCGCGCGCCACAAACGCATCGGGCCGGCAAAAGCCGGCCCGATGCTGAAAGTGTCAGCGAAACCGTCGAAGGTTTCGGATGCGGCCGTCGATCAGGACGGGAACGCGCGCATGCACCAGTCCATGATCGGGTTCCAGGCCAGGCCCAGCGCCAACAGCGCGAGCGCGTTGACCCCGAACACCACGCGCAGCGGACGGTCGTCGCTCGGCGGCGGCATCTTGCCGTCGGGCTCGTCGAAGTACATCGCCTTGATCACGCGCAGGTAGTAGAACGCGCCGATCACCGCGAACACGATGCCGACGATCGCCAGCCACAACATGTCGCCCTGCAGCGCGGCCTTGAGCACCGCCAGCTTGGCCCAGAAGCCGAGGAACGGCGGCAGGCCGGCCAGCGAGGCCATCACGCACAGGACCATGCCGGCCAGCCACGGGCTGCGCGCGTTGAGGCCCTTGTAGTCGTCGATCTTGTCGGCGTCGAAACCGCGGCCGGACATGACGATGATCGCGGCGAAGGCCGCGGCCGACATCAACGCATAGCTGATCGCGTAGAACATCGCCGCGGCGAAGCCCTGGGCGCCGCCGCCGGCCATGCCGAGGAACAGGAAGCCGACGTGCGAGACCGTCGAGTACGCCAGCAGGCGCTTGAGGTTGGTCTGGACCAGCGCGCTGAGGTTACCGATCGCCAGCGACAGCACGGCCAGGCCGGCCAGCAGCAGGCGCCAATGGTCCTCCTGCCCCGCCGCACCGACTTCGAGCAGGCGGTAGGTCATGCCGAACGCGGCCAGCTTCGGCGCCGAACCGATGAACAGAGTGATCGGGGTCGGCGCGCCCTGGTAGACGTCCGGCAGCCACATATGGAACGGCGCCGCACCGAACTTGAAGGCGATGCCGGCGACCACGAACACCACGCCGGTGATCATCATCAGTGAGGACGGACCGACCTGGGCCGCGATCGCGATCTGGTCGAGCATCAGGCTGCCGGTGGCGCCGTAGATCAGCGACAGGCCGTACAGCAGCAGGCCCGAGGCCAGCGCACCGAGCACGAAGTACTTGATCGCCGCTTCCGAGGCCAGCGGGCTGTCGCGGTCCACCGCGACCAGCGCGTAGGAACACAGGGCCAGCATTTCCAGGCCGAGGTAGACCATGACCAGGCTGCCGGCCGAGACCAGCAGCATCATGCCGGCGATGGCGAACAGCATCAGCACCGCGACTTCGCCCTTGTACAGGCCGCGCGAACGCAGGTAAGGCCAGGTATAGATCATCGACAGGATGCCGACCACGCCGATGCCGAGCTTGAGGCCGTCGGCGGCGGTGTCGCGCACGAACATGCCGCTGAGCACCGTGCCCTGCCCGCCGACATCGAAGGCGATCAGCGCCGTCGCCACCGCGACCACGACGATCGCGAACACGTGGGAAACGATGCGGTTGCGCTCCTCGATGAACAGATCGAGCATCAGCAGCGCGAACGCGCCGATGATCACCACCAGTTCGGGCAGCAGGGGCATCAGGTCGGCGATGGTCCGTACAGGCATGTTCATTAGTGAATCTCTTGGCGGATCCGGCCCTGGGCGAGCCTTGCTCTAGGAACGAGTTCAGAGGAGTGAGAAGTGAGCTGCCGCGTTCGCGCTTCCTACTCGTTCCTCACTACTCGCTTCTACTCACTTCTCCACCGCGCGGGCCTGAGCCCACGCGGGGTTCACAACTTACTGGCGACGATCTGGCTGGCCAGGTTCGCGATGGCGGGTTCCATCAGGTCGGTCAGCGGCTTCGGCCACAGGCCGAGCACCAGCACACCGGCCGCGAACACACCCAGCACCAGCGCTTCGCGCGGGTTGATGTCTTCCAACTCGGCGACATGGGCGTTGCCGACGTCGCCCCAGATCACCCGCTTGACCAGCCACAGGGTGTAGCCGGCGCCGACGATCAGGGTGGTGGCCGCGCCGAACGCGATCAGCGGGTGCTGCTGGAAGCTGGCCACGATCACCATGAACTCGCCGACGAAACCCGAGGTGCCCGGCAGGCCCGAGTTGGCCATCGCGAACAACACCACGAACGCGGCGAACCACGGCATCACGTTGGCGACGCCGCCGTAGTCTTTGATCATTCGGCTGTGCATGCGGTCGTAGAGCACGCCGACGCAGGTGAACATCGCGCCCGACACGAAGCCGTGGCTGATCATCTGCACCATCGCGCCCTGCAGGCCCAGGCGCGCGGCATCGGTGCCGTGCGCATCGCCGTTGTGGACCAGGGCGAAGGCGATGAACGTGCCCAGGGTGACGAAGCCCATGTGCGAAACCGACGAGTACGCGATCAGTTTCTTCATGTCGTCCTGGACCAGGGCGACCATACCGACGTAGATGATCGCGATCAGGCTCAGGGCGATCACCAGCCAGGCCCACTCGTGGCCGGCGTCCGGCACGATCGGCAGGACGAAACGCAGGAAACCGTAGCCGCCGATCTTCAGCATGATCGCAGCCAGGATCACCGAACCGGCGGTCGGCGCCTCGACGTGCGCGTCCGGCAACCAGGTGTGGACCGGGAACATCGGCACCTTGACCGCGAAGGCGATCAGGAAGCCGAAGAAGATCCACATCTGCTCGGCCGCGTTGAGCTGCAGCGCGTACATGTCCGACAACTGCCAGCTGCCGCCCTTCAGGTACAGGTAGATCAACCCGACCAGCATGAACACCGAGCCGAGGAAGGTGTACAGGAAGAACTTCACCGACGCGTAGACGCGGCGCGGGCCGCCCCAGACGCCGATGATGATGAACATCGGGATCAGCATGCCCTCGAAGAACACGTAGAACAGCATCGCGTCCAGGGCCGAGAACACGCCGACCATCAGGCCTTCGAGGATCAGGAAGGCGGCGTAATACTGGCTGACGCGCTTGTCGATCGAGGTCCATGCGCTGATCAGCACCAGGCTCGAGGTCAGCGTGGTCAGCGCGATCAGCGCCGCCGAGATGCCGTCCGCGCCAAGGTGGTAGCGGATGTCGTAGGTCGGGATCCAGGCGTGGTCTTCGACCAACTGCATCGCCGCGCTGCCGAAATCGGCATGGGTGAACATCATCACGCTCAGGCCGAGCGTGACGAGGGCCACCACCAGGGCGAACCAACGCGCGGCGTTGGCGCGCTCGTTGCCGAACGCGAGGGTGGCGAAACCGCCGAGGATCGGCAGCCAGATCAGAATGCTAAGCAAGGGCACGGGGCTCACGTCGGGTGTCCTTGTCGGATTAGTGCCAGAACCGGATGACGACGGCGAGCAATGCAATCAGGCCGAGGATCATCGCGAAGGCGTAGTGGTAGAGATAACCGGATTGGACGCGGCGGGTCAGGTTGGCGACGAAGCCGACCAGGCTCGCACCGCCGTTGACGACGGCGCCGTCGATCAGCTTGCTGTCGACCGCGCGCGAGGCCTTGCCGATGCCCACGCCGCCGGCGGCGAAGCCGTCGATCCACAGATTGTCCATGCCGTACTTGTTCTCCAGGATGCGCACCGGCAGCGCGAACAGCTTGCGCGCCTTGGCCGGCAGCTCCGGCTTCCACCAGTACATGACCGTGGCCAGGGCGAAGCCTGAGAACGCGAGCCAGAACGCCGGCGCCTGGAAGCCGTGCAGCGCGAACGCCACCGGACCGTGCCAGGCCTCCTCGCCGACCATCGCGATGGTGTCGCGGGCGGCGTCCAGGTCGATCGCACCGAGGAAGAACGGCAGCTGCTTGACCTTGTAGTCCAGCCAATCGGTGCCGAACAGCATCGGGCCGGCGGTGAAGAAGCCGATCAGCACCGACGGGATCGCCAGCAGGATCAGCGGCACAGTGACCACCCACGGCGATTCGTGCGGCTCGTGCGGGCCATGATGACCGTGGTCGTCGTGCGCCTCGTCGTGCTTGCCGTGGCCATGATCGTCATGGGCGTGCGCCGCATGGTCGTCGTGACCGTGCCCGGCATGCGCGTCGCGGAAACGCTCCTTGCCGTGGAAGGTCATGTACAGCAGGCGGAAGCTGTAGAAGGCGGTCACGAAGGCACCGAGCAGCACCGCCCAATAGGCGTACTGGGCGACCCAATTGGCGTGCTCGCCGTGCGCGGCGTGGTGCGCCGCCTCGATGATGGTGTCCTTCGAGTAGAAACCGGCGAAGAACGGCGTGCCGACCAGGGCCAGCGTGCCGAGCAGACTGGTCCAGTAGGTGATCGGCATGTACTTGCGCAGGCCGCCCATCTTGCGCATGTCCTGCTCGTGGTGCATGCCGATGATGACCGAGCCCGCGGCGAGGAACAGCAGCGCCTTGAAGAACGCGTGGGTCATCAGGTGGTAGACCGCCGCCGAGTACGCCGACACGCCGAGCGCGACGGTCATGTAGCCCAGCTGCGACAGGGTCGAGTACGCGACCACGCGCTTGATGTCGTTCTGGACGATGCCGATCAGGCCGGTCCAGAACGCGGTGGTGGCGCCGATGAAGAGGACGAAGTTCAGCGCCGTCTGCGACAGCTCGAACAGCGGCGACATGCGCGCGACCATGAAGATGCCGGCGGTGACCATCGTCGCGGCATGGATCAGCGCCGAGATCGGGGTCGGGCCTTCCATCGAGTCGGGCAGCCAGACGTGCAGCGGCACTTGCGCCGACTTGCCCATCGCGCCGATGAACAGACAGATGCAGATCACCGTCGGCAGCGACCAGACGATCGGGTGCTCGCCGCCCCACACCTGGATGGTGCGGTCGGCCAGGGTCGGCGCGTTGGCGAACACGGTGCCGTAGTCGAGCGAGCCCAGCGCCCACATCACCGCGCAGATGCCGAGCAGGAAGCCGAAATCGCCGACGCGGTTGACCAGGAACGCCTTCATGTTGGCGAACACCGCGGTCGGCTTCTTGAACCAGAAACCGATCAACAGGTAGGAGACCAGGCCCACCGCTTCCCAGCCGAAGAACAGCTGCAGGAAGTTGTTGCTCATGACCAGCATGAGCATCGAGAAGGTGAACAGCGAGATATAGCTGAAGAAGCGCTGGTAACCCGGGTCGTCGGCCATGTAGCCGATGGTGTAGACGTGGACCAGCAGCGAGACGAAGGTGACGACCACCATCATCATCGCGGTCAGCTTGTCGATCATGAAGCCGACGTGGGCCTCATAACCGCCGACCTGGAACCAGGTGTAGACGTTCTCGTTGAACGGCGAGGCGCCCAGCCCGGCCAACTGCCAGAGCACGTACACCGACATCACGCAGCTCGCGGCGACGCCGAGGATGGTGATCGTGTGCGAGCCGGCGCGGCCGACCTTGCGTCCGAACAGGCCGGCGATGATCGAGCCGAGCAACGGCGCGAGCACGATCGCCAGCAGGATGGACTTGGAGATTGCGGGTTCCATGCCGGATCAGCCTTTCATCGTGTCGATTTCAGCGACGTTGATCGTGCGCCGGTTGCGGAACAGCGTGACCAGGATCGCCAGGCCGATGGCGGCCTCGGCGGCGGCGACGGTCAGGATGAAGAACACGAACACCTGACCGGCCGGATCGGCCAGCTGACGCGAGAACGCGACGAAGTTGATGTTGACCGCGAGCAGCATCAGCTCGATCGACATCAGCAACACGATCACGTTCTTGCGGTTGAGGAAGATGCCGGCGACGCTGATGCAGAACAGCACCGCGCCGAGGGCGAGGTAATGGCCCAGCGCGAGGCCCGACCCAAAGAATTCGCTCACGGCTTGGCCTCCTGCGCGGCGGGTTCGGCGGGCGCCGGCACCACCGGTTTGACCGCATCCATCTTGATGAGGCGGACGCGGTCGCTGGCGCGGACGCGGGCCTGGGCGCTCGGGTTCTGGTGCTTGGCGCCCGGGCGGCGGCGCAGGGTCAGCATGACCGCGGCGATCACCGCCACCGTCAGGATCACCGCGGCGATCTCGAACGGCAGCAGGAAGTCGGTGAACAGCGCATGCGCCAGCCACTTGGTGTTGGAGGCGCCGGCGGCGTCCGCGGTCAGCGGCGTGGCCAGGTTGGCCTTGACCCCGATCAGGGTCAGCATCTCGACCAGCATCACCACCGCGACCAGCAGGCCGAACGGCAGATAGCGCACGTAGCCTTCGCGCAGCGGCGCCACGTCGATATCGAGCATCATCACCACGAACAGGAACAGCACCATCACCGCGCCGACGTAGACCAGGATCAGGGCCACGCCGAGGAATTCGGCGCCGGCGATGATCCACACGCAGGCCACCGAGAAGAAGGTCAGCACCAGGCTGAGCGCGGCGTGGACCGGGTTTTTCAGGCTGATCACGGCCACCGCCGACAGCGTGGCCGCGGCGGCGAAGACGAAGAAAGCGATCTGGGCGAGATCCATATCGTGTGTACTCAGCGGAAGGCGGCGTCGGCAGCGCGGCGTTCGGCGATCTCGGTTTCGAGACGGTCGCCGATGGCCAGCAGCTGCTGCTTGTTGACGATGTTCTGTCCGCGTTGGTCGAAGTGATACTCGTGGATGTGGGTTTCCACGATCGAGTCGACCGGGCAGGACTCTTCGCAGAAGCCGCAGAAGATGCACTTGAACAGATCGATGTCGTAGCGCGTGGTGCGGCGGGTGCCGTCGGCGCGCTTTTCCGAGTCGATCGTGATCGCCAGCGCCGGGCACACCGCCTCGCACAGCTTGCAGGCGATGCAGCGCTCTTCGCCGTTGGGATAACGGCGCAGCGCGTGCACGCCGCGGAAGCGCGGCGATTGCGGGGTCTTCTCCATCGGGTACATCAGCGTGTACTTGGGCTTGAACAGATACTTGAGCGTCAGCCCAAGGCCCTGCGCGAGCTCGATCAGGAGCAGGCTCTTGAAATAGGAAACGATGCGGTTCATTAGGATGCCTGTCTCACTGTCCCGGCTGGAAGACGCCGTAGTACGCCATCACCGCGACCACGCAGATCCAGGCGATGGTCAAGGGGATGAAGACCTTCCAGCCCAGACGCATGATCTGGTCGTAGCGATAGCGCGGGAACGAAGCGCGGAACCAGATGAAGCAGCTGGCGAAGAAGAACACCTTGACCAGCAGCCACCACCAGCCGTCGACCGACAGCAGCGGAATGCCCAGGCCCTGGAACGGGCTGAGCCAGCCGCCGAGGAAGAACAGCGAGGTCAGGAAGCTGATCAGGATCATGTTGGCGTATTCGGCCAGGAAGAACAGCGCGAACGCCGACCCCGAATACTCCACCATGTGACCGGCGACGATTTCCGACTCGCCCTCGACCACGTCGAACGGCGCGCGGTTGGTCTCGGCCACGCCGGAGATGAAATAGACCACGAACAGCGGCAACATCGGCAGCGCGAACCATTCCAGCGCGCCGGCATTGCCGGACTGCGCCATCACGATGTCGGTGAGGTTGAGGCTGCCGGCGCCGACCATCACGCCGACCATGGCGAAGCCCATGGCGATTTCGTACGAGACCACCTGGGCCGCGGCGCGCATCGCGCCGAGAAAGGCGTACTTCGAGTTCGACGCCCAGCCGGCCAGGATGATGCCGTACACGCCGAGCGAGGTCATCGCCAGCAGATACAACAGACCGGCATTGGCGTTGGACAGCACCAGCTTGGTGTCGAACGGCACCACCGCCCAGGCCGCGAACGCCGGCGCCAGGGTCAGCAGCGGCGCGAGCTTGTACAGGAAGGACTCGGCCTTGGTCGGCTGGATCACTTCCTTGAACAGCAGCTTGAACACGTCGGCGAAGGCCTGGAGGATGCCCATGCCGACGTACATCGGACCGCGGCGCACGTGCATCCAGCCGATCAGCTTGCGTTCCCAGACCACGTAGAAGGCGACGGTGATGATCACCGGCATCGCGATCAGCAGGATCTTGAGCACGATCCAGGCGACCGTGCCGGCCATGCCGAACGACTCGAGCCATGCATGGAAGGGATCGACCACTTGGGCGATTGCGGTGGCAGTGTTCATCGCACTCATGCCCTCACCACGTTGACGCGGGCGGCGCCGAGCGGCGCGGTGGCGCCATGCCCGCTTTCGATCCAGACCGTACCCGGCGCGACCTTGTCGCTGATCGCGACCGGCAGCGTGGCGGTGCCGGCGCCGGCGCTGAACTTGCCCACCGCGCCAGCGGTGAAACCGAGCGCGGCGGCATCGCTGGAATGCAGCACCGCACGCGGCTCGAGATTGAGCGGGTGCGATTGCAGTGCGGGCGCGCGGCGCACGGTGGCGTCGCTGCGGTAGATCGCGGTCGAGACCGCGACCTCCATGCCCTCGCCCGCCGCCGTCGGCGCACGGCCGGCGGCCGGCTTGACGTCGCGGCCTTGCAGACCGGCGCGCAGGCCGTCGAGATCGGTGAACTCGAAGCCCTTGGCCGCCAGTTCGCCACCGAGCGCGCGCAGCACGCGCCAGCCCGGACGCGCTTCGCCCGGCAGCTTGCCGCCGGAGACCGCACGTTGCTCGATGCCGTCGAGATTGGTCAAAGTGGCGTCGACTTCAGGCAGCAGACCGATCGGCAGGATCACGTCGGCGACGGCCTGGGTCGAACGGCAGGCGTAATGGCTGAAGGCCACGACCTGGGCCGCGCCGAGCGCGCGCAGCGCACTGGCGGTGTCGGCGAAATCCAGACCCGGCTCGATGCCGTAGAGAATGTAAGCGCCGCGCGCTTCGTCGAGCATGCCGCGCGCATCGCGGGCGCTCGGCAGCACGCCCTGGCGAGCCAGGCCGACCGCGTTCGCGCCCTGCGGAATACGGCACAGACGCGCACCGGTGGCGTCGGCGAAAGCCTTCGCGGCGGCACGGATGGCGGCGGCGTAGGGGCCGTTCTCGGCCAGCGCGCCGACGATGATCGCCGCATGCGTGGCGTTCTTGGCGATTTCGCGCAGCGCCTCGTCGCCGAGCGCGGCAGCGAGCTGCGACGGCGCGACGATGCGCTTGCCGGCGACGTCGAAGGTGAAATCGAAGTCGACCGGATTGACCACGTGCACCTTGGCGCCGCGGTTGAAGGCCTTGCGCACGCGCTGATGCACCAGCGGCAATTCGTGGCGCAGGTTGCTGCCGACGATCACGACCAGGTCGGCCTTGTCGATCTCGGCGACCGGCATGGCGAAGGTTTCGGCCACGGCGGCGTCGGACAGGTCGTGCTGGGAGATGCGGTGATCGAGATTGCCGGTGCCCAGGGCCTCGGCCAGACGAGCCAGCAGCGCGCCCTCTTCGTTCGAGGTCGCCGGGTGCGCGAGCACACCGAGGTTATCGCCGCCGTTGTCGCGCAGGATCTTAGCGGCGCGGGCCATGGCCTCGTCCCACGAGGCCTCGCGCCACTCGCCGCCGTCCTTGACCATGGGGCGCTGAGCGCGGTCTTCCGCGTACAGGCCCTGGTGCGAATAACGGTCGCGGTCCGACAGCCAGCACTCGTTGACCGCTTCGTTGTCGCGCGGCACGGTGCGCAGCACGTCGCCGCGGCGCACGTGCAGGAACAGGTTGCTGCCGAGCGCGTCGTGATAGCCCAGCGACTCGCGTGCGGTCAGCTCCCACGGGCGCGCCTTGAACTGGAACACCTTGTTGGTCAGCGCGCCGACCGGGCACACGTCGATGACGTTGCCCGACAGCTCGGTGGTCAAAGGCTTGCCGTCGAAAGTGCCGATCTGCAGGTTCTCGCCGCGGTACATGCCGCCGAGCTCGTAGGTACCGGCGATCTCGGCGGTGAAGCGGACGCAGCGCGTGCACTGGATGCAGCGCGTCATCTCGGTGGCGACCAGCGGGCCGATGTCCTCGTCGGGCACCACGCGCTTGCGCTCGGAGAAACGGCTGACCGAACGGCCGTAGCCCATCGACAGGTCTTGCAGTTCGCACTCGCCGCCCTGATCGCAGATCGGGCAGTCGAGCGGATGATTGACGAGCAGGAACTCCATCACGTTGCGCTGCGACTTCAGCGCCTTTTCGCTGCGCGTGACGACCTTCATGCCGTCCATGACCGGCGTGGCGCAGGCCGGCGCCGGCTTGGGCATCTTCTCGACTTCGACCAGGCACATGCGGCAGTTCGCCGCGATCGCCAGCTTGTCGTGGTAGCAGAAACGCGGGATCGCGATGCCGGCCTTGTCGGCGGCCTGGATGATCATCGAACCCTTCGGCGCGGCCATCTCGACACCGTCGATGAAGACGGTGACGTGGTCCGGCGGCAGATTGGGATTTACCGGTTGAGCGCTCACAGCGAGCTCCCCATCAAAGCGAGGAACGAGCCCCTTGAATCAAGGGGCGCATTGTTCGGACGCATTGCGTTCGAACAATGGGGGTTGTGGTAGTGCGCCGCGCTCATGCCGCCATCTCCACGTTGCCGGCGGCCTGATCGTCGACCAGGAAACGCTTGTTGACGATCGCGTACTCGAACTCGCTCCAGAAGTGGTGCAGGAAGCCCTGCACCGGCCACGCGGCGGCTTCGCCGAACGCGCAGATGGTGTGGCCTTCGATCTGGCCCGCGGCGGCGCGCAGCATCTGCAGATCGTCCAGGGTCGCCTGCTTCTCGACGATGCGGGTCAGCATGCGGTACATCCAGCCGGTGCCTTCGCGGCACGGCGTGCACTGGCCGCAGCTTTCCTTGAAATAGAACCGGGCGATGCGCTGGCAGGCGCGGACCATGCAGGCGGTCTCGTCCATCACGATCACCGCGCCCGAGCCGAGGCCGGAACCGGCCTTCTGCAGCGAGTCGTAGTCCATCGTGCAGGCCATCATCGCCTCGGCCGGCAGCACCTTCATCGAGGAACCGCCGGGGATCACGGCCTTGAGCTTGCGGCCGCCGCGCACGCCGCCGGCAAGTTCGAGCAGGTCGGCGAACGAAGTGCCCAGGCGGATCTCGTAATTGCCCGGCTTGTTGACGTGGCCGGACACCGAGAAGATCTTCGGGCCGCCGTTGTTCGGCTTGCCGAGGTTGAGGAACCACTCGGCGCCGTTGCGCAGGATCGCCGGCACCGAAGCGTAGGTCTCGGTGTTGTTGATCGTGGTCGGCTTGCCGTACAGGCCGAAATTGGCCGGGAACGGCGGCTTGTAGCGCGGCTGGCCCTTCTTGCCTTCCAGCGATTCCATCAGCGCGGTTTCTTCGCCGCAGATGTAGGCGCCGGCGCCGAGCGCACCATAGATGTCGATGTCCACACCGCTGCCGAGCACGTTCTTGCCCAGCCAGCCGTGTTCGTAGGCTTCCTTCAGCGCCTGCTCGAAATGCTCGAACGGCTCGTGATGGAATTCGCCGCGCAGGTAGTTGTAGGCGACGGTCGAACCGGTCGCGTAGCAGGCGATCGCCATGCCCTCGACCACCGCATGCGGGTTGAAGCGCAGGATGTCGCGGTCCTTGGCGGTGCCCGGCTCGGATTCGTCCGAGTTGCACAGGATGTACTTCTGGGTGCCGCTGCCCTTGGGCATGAAGCTCCACTTCAGGCCGGTCGGAAAGCCCGCGCCGCCGCGGCCGCGCAGGCCCGACGCCTTGACCATGTCGACGATCTGCGCCGGGTCGGTCTTCTCGCTGAGGATCTTGCGCAACGCGCTGTAACCGCCGGTCTTGAGATAGTTCTCGTACGACCAGGGGGTTTCGTAATGCAGCGTCGTGTAGACGACCTGGTGCTCCTGCGGAGCCGGGCCGACCGGACCGTAGCCCTTGGAATAATCGTGGTGATCGTGATGCGCCATCGGGGCCGACCTCACTTCAAACCGTCGAGCAGCGCGTCGACCTGGGTCGCATCGAGCTTCTCGTGGTAATGACCATTGACGACGACCACCGGCGCGCCGCAGCAAGCGGCCAGGCACTCTTCCTCGCGCTTGAGGAAGATGCGGCCGTCGGCGGTGGATTCGCCGAGCTTGCAGCCGAGCTTCTTCTCGGCGTGCCGGACCAGATCCTCGGCGCCGTTGAGCCAGCAGCTGATGTTGGTGCAGAAGGCGACGTTGTTGCGACCGACTTTCTCGGTCTCGAACATCGAGTAGAAGCTCGCGACCTCGTAGGCCCACACCGGCGGCAGGCTCAGGTACTTGGCCACCGCGGCGATCAGCTCGTCGGTCAACCAACCGCCGTTCTGCTCCTGCGCCGCATGCAGACCCTGCAGCACGGCCGAGCGCTTACGGTCCGGCGGAAACTTGCTCAGCCAGTGATCGATGTGCGCGCGCGTCTTGTCCGATAGCGCGAGCATCGGATCGACGTGCTGGGTGGCTTCGAAATTGCCTGTCGCTTTCATAAGGGTAAAGCCGGGAATCGGGAATGGGGAATCGAGAGTCGGGAAAAGCGGAACAGCGAGAAAGCGGAGCGGGCGAATCGCAGAAGCTCGGCGCAAAACCGCACGGCCTCAGCTTTGTCGATTCCCCATTCGCGATTCCCGATTCCCGCCTTCACCGATCGATCTCGCCGAACACGATGTCGTAGGTGCCGATCATCGCCACCACGTCGGCGAGCATGTGGCCCTTGACGACCTCGTCCATCGACGACAGATGGGCGAAGCCCGGCGCGCGCAGCTTGACCCGGAACGGCTTGTTGGCGCCGTCGGAGACCAGGTAGCAGCCGAACTCGCCCTTGGGCGCCTCGACCGCGGCATAGGTCTCGCCGGCCGGCACGCAATAGCCTTCGGAGAACAGCTTGAAGTGATGGATCAGGGCTTCCATGTCGTCCTTCATCTCCTCGCGCTTGGGCGGGGCGACCTTGAAGTTGTCGACGATCACGGGGCCGGGATTGGCGCGCAGCCACTTCACGCACTGCTTGATGATGCGGGTGGATTCGCGCATTTCCGCGACGCGCACCAGGTAACGGTCGTAGCAGTCGCCGTTGACGCCGACCGGAATGTCGAAATCGACCTCGGCGTACTTGGCATAGGGCTGCTTCTTGCGCAGGTCCCAGGCGATGCCGGAGCCGCGGATCATCGGACCGGTCATGCCCCAGGCCAGGGCCTGCTCCGGCGAGATCACGCCCACGCCGACGGTACGCTGTTTCCAGATGCGGTTATCGGTCAGCAGCGTCTCGTACTCGTCGACGCGCTTGGGGAAATCGTCGGTGAACGCATCCAGGTAGTCGAGCATCGAGCCTTCGCGCCATTCGTTGAAGCGCTTGAGGCTGCTGCCCTTCTTCCACGGCGATTCCTTGTACTTCGGCATCCGCTCGGGCAGATCGCGATAGACGCCGCCGGGACGGTAGTACGCGGCATGCATGCGCGCGCCGCTGACCGCCTCGTAGCAGTCCATGAGCTCTTCGCGCTCGCGGAAGGCGTACAGGAACACCGCCATCGCGCCCAGGTCGAGCGCGTTGGAACCGACCCACATCAGGTGGTTCAGGATGCGGGTGATTTCATCGAACATGGTGCGGATGTACTGCGCACGCTCGGGCGCCTCGATCCCCATCAGGGTTTCGATCGCGCGCACGTAAGCGTGCTCGTTGCACATCATCGACACGTAGTCCAGGCGATCCATGTAGCCGATCGACTGGTTGAACGGCTTGGACTCGGCCAGCTTCTCGGTGCCGCGGTGCAGCAGGCCGATATGCGGGTCGGCGCGCTGCACGACTTCGCCGTCCATTTCCAGGATCAGGCGCAGCACGCCGTGCGCGGCCGGATGCTGGGGGCCGAAGTTGAGCGTGTAGTTGCGGATCTCGGCGTTGTTGAGGCCCGAGGTGCCGCTGTTGACGAACGGCATCGTGGTGGCGGGGTTGGACATCACTTCACCTCGACGCGCTGGGCGGCTTCGCCGACGGCGGTCTGGTAGCGCGCGTCGTCGCGGATCACGCGCGGCACGCCGACGCGCGGTTCGATCGAGACCGGCTCGTAAACCACGCGCTTCTTCTCGGCGTCGTAACGCACTTCGACGTTGCCGATCAGCGGGAAATCCTTGCGGAACGGATGGCCGACGAAACCGTAGTCGGTCAGGATGCGGCGCAGGTCCGGATGGCCTTCGAAGATGATGCCGTACAGGTCGAAGGCTTCTCGTTCGAACCAATTAGTGCCGGGCCAAATGGCGCTCAGAGAAGCGACCACAGGTAGGTCGTCGTTCGCAGCGAAGGTCTTCAGCCGCAGACGCAGATTGTGCTGGCACGACAGCAGATGGGCGACCGCGGCGAAGCGGCGCTCCGGCGTCGAGGCGTCGCCGTTGGGCGACTCGCCCCAACGGAAACGGCCGGCGCTCTTGCCTTCGACGCCGCGCGAGAAGCCTTCCGAGGACACGTCGGTGTCCCACTCGTCGCCGCCGTAGCTGAGGTAGTCGACGCCGCTGACGTCGACGCATTGCTCGAAACCGAACTCGTCGCGCAAGGCGCGCGCCGCGGCCAGCCAGGCGGCCGGGGAGACTTCGAGGGTCAGCTCGCCGCGCGGTTCGGCCACGACGACCAGAGCGTCGGCGAAACGTTCGCGCAGACGCTCGGCAAGGTTCGCAGTGCTCATTCGCGGACGCCCTGCTTGTGATCGCCGAAGTTGGTGCCGCGGCGGATCTTGCGCTGCAACTGCAGGATGCCGTAGACCAGCGCTTCGGCGGTCGGCGGGCAGCCGGGCACGTAGACGTCGACCGGCACCACGCGGTCGCAGCCGCGCACGACCGCATAGGAATAGTGGTAGTAGCCGCCGCCGTTGGCGCAGCTGCCCATCGAGATCACCCACTTCGGGTCGGGCATCTGGTCGTAGACCTTGCGCAACGCCGGGGCCATCTTGTTGACCAGGGTGCCGGCGACGATCATCACGTCGGACTGGCGCGGCGACGGGCGGAACACCACGCCGTAGCGGTCCAGGTCCAGGCGCGAGGCGCCGGCGTGCATCATCTCGACCGCACAGCAGGCCAGACCGAAGGTCATCGGCCACATCGAGCCGGTGCGCGCCCAGTTCCAGAGCGTGTCCAGATTGGTCGTGACGAAACCCTGCTGCAGCAGCGGATTTTCGCCTTCCGGGCGCAGGATGTCGTCGAGGCGGCCTTCCGGGATCGGGTTGTGCATCAAGCCCGAAACCTTGTCGCCAACGGTTTGGATCACTCCCATTCGAGCGCTCCCTTCTTCCAGACGTAAACGAAGCCGAGCAGGAGCATGCTGGCGAAAATGCCCATCTCGATCAGGCCGATCGGTCCGAGGTCTCGGAACACCGTGGCCCAAGGCACGATGAAGATGATTTCCAGATCGAAGATGATGAACTGGATGGCGATCAGGTAGTAGCGCACGTCGAACTGCATACGCGCGTCTTCGAAGGCTTCGAAGCCGCATTCGTACGGAGACAGTTTCTCCGCAGTCGGACGCTTGGGTCCGAGCGTATTGCCTACTACCAACAGGGCGACGCCAATGACGCTGGCGACGATCAGGAACAACAGAGTCGGCAGGTATTCGGCCAGCACGCGGTGTTCTCTCGGCTACTTGTTCGGCTACATGGGCGCGTTTCCGCGACCTTGGCTTGGCGCCCGGGCGCCCAGTCGTTGGGACGGCGGGTCGCGGCCCGCCGTGCGTGCCGCAGCTTGGCGCCCGGGCGCCCAGTCGTTGGGACGGCGGGTCGCGGCCCGCCGTGCGTGCCGCACCTGCGTACCGTGGTGCGAGTTGCGAATTGCTTGGAGCTAGGAGTGTGAAGCTAGGAATGGAATGGTGCCCAAAGGGGGACTCGAACCCCCACGACCTAAGTCGCTACCACCTCAAGGTAGTGCGTCTACCAATTCCGCCATCTGGGCACTGTATCCAACCAAGCCATCCTGGCTTCGACTTCACAAGGGTCTTGCGAAGTCGCTCGGTCATCGCTGACCTGCCCCGCCATCCGAGCGGGGCGCTGGAACTCTATTTTAACCTGTTTATCTCAGCCGCCAGTAGTCGGCTGCTTTGCCGGGGCTGCCTGCTCGGCCGGAACCTGCGCCGGAGCAGCGGCCGGGGCCGCCGGAACCTGGGTCGCGGGGGCCGGAGCCGTCGCCGGAGCGGACTGGCTTGCCGGAGCCTGTGGCACGCTGGTGGCCGGAGCCGCCGGGGTGCTGGTGGCCGGAGCAGCGGTCGCCGACGGGGCCGGAGCCGTCGCCTGCGGGACGTTGCCCATGAGGCCGACGCTGGGCTTGTCCGGGGTGACTGCGGTGCGACTCGCCTGCCAGGCCATGAAGAGGCTGATCACGAAAAACGCGATCGCCAGCCACTTGGTGGCCTTGGACAGGAAGTTCGACGAACCGCGGGCACCGAACACGGTCGCCGAGGCACCGCCGCCGAAGCCCGAGCCCGCCTGCGCACCCGCGCCGCGCTGCATCAGGATCAGCGCGATCATGGCGATCGCGATCAACACATAGATGACGTTGAGGAACAACAGCATCGTTAAGGATTCTTCGATTCGGACTGCTTGTTACGACCGTGCCGGGCCCGCGAGGTTCATCGGGCCCGCTCGATCAGGGTGCCGCCGCGAGTGCGATGGCGTTGAAGTCCGCTGCGACCAGGGAGGCGCCGCCGACCAGGCCGCCATCGACGTCCGGCTGGGAAAACAGCGCGGCGGCGTTGTCGGCTTTCACGCTTCCGCCGTAAAGGATCGGAAGCGAGCCAGCGATTGTAGCATCGTGTGAAGCGATTTCGCTACGAATGAATGCGTGGACTTGCTGGGCCTGCTCGGGCGTCGCGGTCTTGCCGGTGCCGATGGCCCAGACCGGTTCGTAGGCGAGGATCGCGCCTTCCAGCGCGGCCACGCCGAGCAGCTCGAAGATCGGGGCCAATTGCTCCTGCAGGCGCCACTGGGTCTGGCCGTCTTCGCGTTCGGCCAGGGTCTCGCCGATGCACAGGACCGGCACCAGCCCGGCGGCCTTGGCGGCGGCGAACTTGCGCGCGACCAGCTCGCTGCTTTCTGCGTGGTACTGGCGGCGCTCGGAGTGGCCGACCAGGCCGTAGCCGGCGCCGACGTCCTTGAGCATCGCGGCGGAGACTTCGCCGGTGTAGGCGCCCTTCTCGTTGCTGCTCACGTCCTGGGCGCCGAAGCTCAGGCCGCGCTCGCCGTAGTGCTCGATCAGCTCGCCCAGGTACGGCAGCGGCGGTAGGATCAGGCGTTCGACACCGGACGGCGGCGTTTGCGCTGCGACTTCGTCGAGCAAGGCGAAAGCGAACTCGCGGCTGCCGTGCAGCTTCCAGTTTCCGGCGACGATTCTGCGGCGCATGGCGACTCCCTTGATGCTGAGGCGCGCAGTTTACATTCAACGACCAGGACTGAGTGGAGAGCAGTGAGGAGTGAGCCAAAGCGCCCCCCGCACTCGTTTCCGGCGCGCCCGCCCTTACTTAGCCAGGCGCCACCCCACTCACTCCTCACTTTTCTTTACTCACTTTCCTTCCGCCCCGCATGAGCCCCACGCCCTCGCCCACCCTGCACAGCTTCGCCCCGATCGAGGCGCCGGACGCCAAGGTGCTGGTGCTCGGCAGCATGCCCGGCGTCGCCTCGCTGACCGCCGGGCGCTACTACGCCCATCCGCAGAACCGCTTCTGGCCGATCATGGGCGCGGCGGTCGGCGCCGGCCCCGAACTGGCGTACGAACAGCGGCTGCAGCGCCTGCGCGCCGCAGGCATCGCGCTATGGGATGTATTTGCCGAATGCGAACGCGAGGGCAGCCTGGACTCGGCGATCCGCGACGAAACCGCAGTCGCCAACGATTTCCCCGGCTTCCTGGCCCGTCATCGGCAGGTGCGCACGCTGCTGTTCAACGGCGCCAAGGCCGAGCACGCGTTTCGCCGCTTCGTCCTCAAGCCGCTGGCACGCCCGGACCTGATCCTGCGTCGGCTGCCCTCGACCAGCCCGGCCAACGCCTCGCAGCGCAATGAGACGAAGTGGACGGCCTGGCGCGAGGCCCTGCGCGAAGCCGGCGTCTGCGTAGCCGACTGATTCCCGGGCTCGTTCCTGGACTGATTGCCGGGCTGAACGCCTGGCCGATCGGCGCCCTCGCCGGCCGATCCGGCCGCGAAACCCGCCTCGCCGCCATCGGTGACCGCTCGGCCGCGCCCTCCGGATGGCGGTACGGGTGATTCACGTCTGCAACATCCGCGGCCCCGGCCCGAACCGGGCCCGCACCACTGAAACCCGCGCCGCCACGGGCTTTCAGCCTGACGAAAGCGGCCCCGTCCCTGCCCGCCGGAGACCCGGCCGGCGACTTTTTTCCTTCCGTCCCTGTCCTGCGCTCCAGGGCACCGCCGTTTGTTGGGGTTAACCGCCCAGCAGGGCCCACCACCATCACTCGATCGCTTGCGGCCCTCCGGGCGCCGCGGGAAGCGGAGCTTTTCGTCCGCACCCACAGGAAGTCGCTGCGCCGTCGTCGTGATCGACACCAGCAGCGCCGAAACGCCGTTCGCGCCGTCCGGGTCGGAGCGCGAGCGGTCACACAGGGACCGACCCGTTCATCCCTCAGGGAAGCGCTACCACAAGGAGCTCCACCATGAAGACCCATCGCCACCGTTCCGCCCTGCAGCTCGCCGCGTTCAGCGCGCTCGTGCTGCTCTCCTCCACCGCCTCGGCCATCGCCGGCGAGACCGTGATCCGCACGCCGCAGGGCGACATCGCCGCGATCGACGCGCCGAAGTCGCAGCAACTCAATGCCAAGAACGCCCACGCCCATCCGTTCGCGACCGAACGTCAGCGCGCGGCAGCCAAGCCCATGGTCTGGACCGACCGCGGCAACGACGCAGCGCCGCAGGCCGCGGCCCTGACCGACAAACTCGTGCGCGCCGCCGGCAGCGCCCCGGGCGGCAGCGCCCCGGCCTTCGGCAATTACCTGGCCCGCAGCCATTTCCGCGCCGGCTGGGACAAGCTCGACGCGCTGGATGCGCGCCAGGGCGCGGCGGCGGACGCCTCGATCTCCTCGGAGAAAGACGGCGCCCACTACCCGTACACGCGCTTCCTCGGCAACTACTACACCACCCAGTGGAAGGCCTCGCCGTGGAACAAGATCGGCAAGCTCTATTTCACCAAGCCCAACGGCAGCACCTCGTACTGCACGGCCAACGTCGCCAGCGGCAACTCGGTGCTGGTGACGGCCGCGCACTGCGTGTACTCCTTCGGCCAGGGCTGGAACTCGAACTTCCTGTTCGTGCCGGCCGAGCGCTACGGCGTAGCGCCGTACGGCAAGTTCGGCTGGAGCGCCGCGCGCGTGCCGACCAACTGGATCAGCTCGGGCACGCGCCGCTGGGACGTGGCCGTGATCAAGCTGACCGGTGAGCAGACCAGCGGCCTGCCGGTGACCAGCTACGTCGGTTGGCTCGGCCGCGCCTGGAACCAGCCCTACTCGCTGTACACCTACTCGCACGGCTACGCGAGCAACCTGAGCACGCAGTACACCAACATCTGCGCCGGCCAGACCTACGACTCGCCGACCGAAGGCACCAACGTCCTGGTCCAGGGTTGCGACATGACCTACGGCGCCAGCGGCGGCGGTTGGCTGATCAACTACACGCCGAACTCGAGCAGCGGCAACCACGTCAACAGCGTGGTCAGCGGCCCGCATATCGGCGCCTTCGGCACCGCCTGGGTCGGCGCGCGCTTCAACGACGACAACATCGTCCCGCTGTGCACGGCGATCGGTTGCTGAGAGCCGGGATTCGGGAATGGGGACTCGGGATTCGTTCGCGATCCCGGAACCCTGGCCAGGGACTGGCCGAGGCTGTAAAGAAAAAGCCGGCGCGAGCCGGCTTTTTCTTGTCTGCGGACAGCACCTGCGAAATCGACTACTTCAGCTTGATCTCGCGCAAGCGCTCTTCGAGGTAGCCCTGGGCGGTGATCGGCTCGGGGTAGCGGCTCGGGTTGTCCGGGGTGATCGTCGAGGGCAGCACGTCGATCAGGAAATCCGGGTTCGGGTGCAGGAAGAACGGCGTCGAATAACGCGGCTGGCGCGCCTTCTCGCCCGGCGGGTTGACCACGCGGTGGGTGGTCGAGGGATATACGTGGTTGGTCAGGCGCTGCAGCATGTCGCCGATGTTGACCACGATGGTGTCGGCATCGGCGGTGAACGGCACCCACTCGCCCTTGCGCGACTTCACTTCCAGGCCGGCCGAGCTCGCGCCGACCAGCAAGGTGATCAGGTTGATGTCCTCGTGGGCGCCGGCACGCACGTTCGGGATGTCGTCGGTGGTGATCGGCGGGTAGTGGATCGGGCGCAGGATCGAATTGCCCGAGTCGGTCTTGTCGGCGAAGTACTGCTCCGGCAGGCCGATGTGCAGGGCCAGCGCGCTGAGCACGCGCGAACCGAGGCGGTCGAGCGACTGGTACAGGCCATAGGCCTGTTCGCGGAAATCGGGGATCTCCTCCGGCCACAGGTTCGGCGGCATCTCGGCGGCGTACTTGGAGTCGCGCGGGATCTCGCGGCCGACGTGCCAGAACTCCTTGAGGTCGAAGTGCTTGGAATCCTTGGCGGTCTCCACGCCGAACGGGGTGTAGCCGCGCGCGCCGCCGCCGCCGGCGACGTGATACTTGCGCTTGACCTCTTCGGGCAAGGCGAAAAAGCGCTTGAACACGTCGTAGGAGCGGTCGATCTGCTGGTCCGAGATGTCGTGACCGCGAATGCCGGCGAAGCCCCATTCGCGATAGGCCGCACCGAGCTCGGCGACGAAGGCGTCGCGATCAGTATCGAAGCGGCGGATGTCCAGGGTGGGAATCTGACTCACGTTGACGTTCCTGTTGATGTTTCTTCCGGGCAGACCGCTATCTTCGCTCAAAGCCGCGGGCTGCGCGCAAGGCCCGCGCCGCGGGCCGCCCGTATGGACACAACCCGCATCGCCGGCCGCCCGTATGGACGCAAACCCGTACCGCGGGCCGCCCGCATGGACGCAAACCCGCACCGCGAGCCGCCCGCATGCACACAACCCGCACCGCCGGTCGCCCGTATGGGCAGTTGGACCCTACACAGGATGAACGCCTTCATGCGCAGCGCCCGCCCCCTCCTTCCGACGGTTCTCCACGGCTTTGTTACACGATAAAGTCGCGCCCCGACCCGGCGTTGCTGACCGGCAGCGCCACCGACCGTCCGAGACGCTCCTTAGATGGATGACCTAGCCGCCCGCCAAGCCTTCACGGTGCGTCGCGCCCTGGCCTGGCTGACCGGGTTCACCCTGACCAACGCGGCGGCGGCGATCGCGATCGCCGGCTTCAACATCCCCTTCGGCCATCTGGCCGAGCATTGGAAGGCCGCGTTCTTCCTGACCGTGGCCCTGCCCGGGCATTTCCTGTTCTTCGGCGCCCTGCTCGGCGTGGTCCCGCTGCTGCTGGGCTGGATCGGCCGGCGCATGCGCTGGACGACCATCGCCGCGGTGCTCCTGCAATCGGCCTGGATCTGCCTGCTGGTCGCCGACGCCAAGGTCTTCGCCCTGTACCGGTTCCACCTCAATGCCATGGTCGCGAACATGGTGTTCGGCGGCGCGATGCAGGATCAGGTGGTGTTTTCCGGTACGGTCTGGGGATTGATCGCGCTCGCGATCGGCTCGGTGCTGATGCTCGAGATCGTCGCCGCCTGGCTGTGGTGGCGCACGGTGGAGCGCCGTCCCGGCACGATCGGTATCGTCAAGGCCTGGTGGATCGCGGCGGCGGTGATGCTGTTCGGCCAGGGCATGGTCGCCTACTACGACGCCCGCGGCGATCGCACGGTGATGTCGCAACTGCCCTACATCCCGTGGGCGCAACCGATCACCCTGAAGGACGCTCTGCATCGCTTCGGCGTCGCCAACGCCGAAGCCGCGCGCCTGCCGAGCGCGGGCGAAGGCCTGCTGGCCTACCCGCGCCGGCCGCTGCAATGCGAGGCCCAGCCCAAGCTCAACGTGGTGGTGATCCTGCTCGAATCGCTGCGCTACGACGTGCTCACCCCCGAAGTGATGCCGAACACCTGGCGCTATGCGCAGCAGTCGCTGTCGTTCGACGATCATTACAGCGCCGGCAACGCCACCCGCTTCGGCGTGTTCGGCCTGCTCTACGGCCTGCCCGGCGGCTACTGGCACAAGATGCTCGCCGAACAGCGCGGCTCGGCCTTGATCGGGCAGATGAAGCGCGACGGCTACGGCATGTACATCTACGGCAGCGCGCCGCTGTACAACCCGGAGTTCGACCGCACCGCGTTCTCGGAAGTGCGCGAGCACATCGTCAACGGCCCGCGCGAACGCAAGAGCGCCGAACGCGACCAGGCCATCCTGGAGCGGTTGCAGGCCGACATCGTCGCGACCCCGGCCGATAAGCGCTTCTTCGGTTTCGTGTTCCTGGATTCGCCGCACCAGCCCTATTACATGCCCAAGGGCTATGTCTCGCCGTTCCAGCCGATGGCGAAAGAGATCAACGTGTTCGAATTCGGGCCGGACCACGACCCGACCCCGGAGTTCAACCGCTACCGCGCCTCGGTGCGCTACAGCGACGAGCTGATCGGCCGTTTCCTCGCTCGGCTCCAGGCCAGCCCCTTCGCCGACAACACGGTGGTGGTGATCACCGGCGACCACGGCGAGGAATTCAACGACCTCAAGCAGAACTACTGGGGCCACAACGGCAATTTCTCCGACTACCAGTTGCGCACGCCGTTCGTGCTGCACTGGCCGGGCAAGACGCCGCAGAAGATCGCCCACACCACCTCGCACGAAGACCTGGTCCCGACCCTGATGCTGCATGCGCTCGGCTGCCGCAACGACAGCGCCGATTACAGCACCGGCCGCGATCTGTTCGGCCCGGGGCAGCCGTCGCGCCCGCTGCTGGTCGAAAGCTGGTCGCAGCGCGGCATCCGCCAAGGCGACCGGATCTATCTGTTCGACAATTACGGCGCCGCCACGGTGGTCGACCGCCAATACCGCCCCCTGCCCGACGCCAAGGTCGACCCGGCGGCGGTCAAGCAGTCTTGGGAAATGCTGACGAGGTTTCAGCAGCGTTGAGAAATGCGCGGTGGGCCGTCTTACCCTTGTAGGAGCGGCGTGAGCCACGACCATGGGGTCGCCGATGACTGCGCAGGTTCGGACGAATGGCGGTCGCGACTTGCGTCGCTCCTACCCCAAAGCTACGTAGCTCCTGTAGGAGCGGCGTGAGCCGCGACCACGGGGCGGCCGATGGCTACGCAAAGCCGGATAGATCACGGTCGCGACTTGCGTCGCTCCTACCCCAAAGCTGCGTGCTCTTGGGTAGGAGCGGCGCGAGCCGCGACCGCGGGGCGGCCGATGGTTGCGAAGGTCCGGATCGATCGCGGTCGCGACTTGCGTCGCTCCTACACGAGCTCAGGCAGGACAAAAAAAATCGCACCGGCGCCTGCGCGCCGGTGCGATCGTTGTCCGCTCGAAACTTCAGACGGCCGCGCGTACGGCGTTGGCCAACGTGTCGAGCGTGGTCTGCATCAGGGTCGCTTCGTCGGCTTCGACGGTCACGCGCACCACCGGCTCGGTGCCGGAGGGGCGCAGGAAGGCGCGGCCGCGGCCGGCCACGGCGGCTTCGGCCTGGGCCAGGGCCTGCTTCACCGAGGCCGCTTCGGTCGGCTTGTTGTTGCCTTCGTAGCGGACGTTGATGGTCTTCTGCGGCACGCGGCTCAAGCCTACGAGCGCATCGCGCAGGCTCAGGCCGCGACGGCCCAGCACTTCCAGCACCTGCAGCGCGCTGACGATGCCGTCGCCGGTGCTGGTGCGGTCCAAGCACAACAGATGCCCGGAAGCTTCGCCACCCAGCACGCCACCGTGCGCGATCAGTTGCTGATGCACGTAGCGGTCGCCGACCTTGGCGCGCAGGAACGGGATGCCGCGCTGCTCGAAGGCGCGTTCCAGACCGTAGTTGGTCATCAGGGTGCCGACCACCGGGCCCTGCAGGCGGCCGCTGTCCTGCCAGTCGGTGGCGAGCACGTACAGCAGGTCGTCGCCGTCGCAGACGCGGCCTTCGCCGTCGACGAACAGCACGCGGTCGCCGTCGCCGTCGAAGGCGATGCCGAGGTCGGCGCCAGTCGAGCGCACGCGCTCGACCAGGGTCTGCGGGTGGGTCGAGCCCACGCCGTCGTTGATGTTGAGGCCGTTCGGCTCGATCCCGATGGCGTCGACGCGGGCGCCGAGTTCGCTCAGCACCAGCGGGCCGCTCTGGTAGGTCGCGCCGTTGGCGCAATCCATGGCGATGCGCATGCCGCTGAGGTCGAAACCGCGCGGCACCGAGTTCTTGCAGGCTTCCAGGTAACGGCCGATGGCATCGCGGGTGCGCACGGCCTTGCCGAGGCGTTCGGATTCGACGGTCTGGAACGGTTCTTCGAGCGCGGCTTCGATCGCCAGCTCGGTTTCGTCGTCGAGCTTCTCGCCTTCGGCCGAGAAGAACTTGATGCCGTTGTCGTAATGCGGGTTGTGCGAGGCCGAGATGACGATGCCGCCGTCGGCGCGCAGCGAACGGGTCAGGTGGGCGACCGCCGGTGTCGGCATGGGGCCCATCAACTGCACGTCCACGCCGGCGGCGACCAGGCCGGCTTCGAGCGCCGCCTCGAACATGTAGTTGGAGATGCGCGTGTCCTTGCCGATGATGACCATCGGGTTGCGCCAGCCGCGCCGGATCAACGCGTGGCCATAGGCGTTGCCCAGGCGCAGGACGAAATCGGCCGAGATCGGGCCTTCGCCGACCCGGCCGCGGATGCCATCGGTGCCGAAATACTTACGTGCCATACAGTTCAACCTCCAGGTAGCGCGACGCGTCGCACCTGGACGCGCGCGCTGGATGTGATCGGGAAAGGAACGAAGACATCGCCGACGATCGGCGCCCCCTGGCCATCCAGCCCGCCGTCGTGTGCAGAAATCGCTGGGACTGTCTCGACAGCCCCATAGTGACCGCGCGGATACGCCGCTACGATCAAGCCGCTGCCTCGGCGTCGTCTTCGGGTTGAGATTGTTTCATCATCATCGCCAAAAGATGGGCGAGACGATCACGCATTTCGCGACGGTCGCAAATCTGGTCGACCGCGCCGTGCTCGACGAGGAACTCGCTGCGCTGGAAACCTTCCGGCAGTTTTTCGCGCACGGTCTGTTCGATCACGCGCGGGCCGGCGAAGCCGATCAGCGCTTCGGGTTCGGCCATGTTGATGTCGCCGAGCATCGCGAACGAGGCCGACACGCCGCCGGTGGTCGGATGCGTCATCACCGAGATGTACGGCAGGCCGGCCGCGCGCAGGCGACCGAGCGCGGCCGAGGTCTTGGCCATCTGCATCAGCGAGAACAGGCTTTCCTGCATGCGCGCGCCGCCGCTGGCGGAGAAGCACACGAAGGGGCTGCCGATCTCCAGCGCGGTTTCGGCGCCGCGGGCGAAGCGCTCGCCGACCACCGACCCCATCGAACCGCCCATGAAAGCAAAGTCGAACGAACTGGCCACCAGCGGCCGCTGCTTGAGCGTGCCGCGCAGGGTGATCAGGGCGTCGCGTTCGCCGGTGGCCTTCTGCGCCGCCTTGATGCGCTCGGAGTACTTTTTCTGGTCCTTGAACTTGAGCACGTCGGTCGGACCGAGCTCGGCTCCGATCTCGACCGTGCTGCCGGCATCGAACAGCGCGTTCAGGCGCGCGCGCGCGCGGATCGGCATGTGGAAACTGCACTTCGGGCAGACCTCGAGGTTTTCCTCGAGCTCGGGGCGGTACAGCACCGCGCCGCAGCGCTCGCACTTCTCCCACAGCCCCTCGGGCACGCTGCGTCGTTTGGCCGCGCCGGATTCGGTGCGGATGCCGGACGGCATGAGTTTCTTGAGCCACGACATACGATGAAACCTTCTGTTCAGGCAGCTAAATGAAGGACCGGACCGGCGACGATGAGGCCATCGCCGCCGCCAGCCTAGCGGGTCAGTTTAACGCAGCGAACCATACGGTCCGCGGTTCAGCCGTCCAGGGCCTGTCGCAGCGGGGTCAGGAAGCGCCGCGCGGTCTGGGCCGCGGCCTGCGCATCGGCGGCCTCGGCGAGCTCGGCCACCAGGGCGCTGCCTACCACCACGCCGTCGGCCTCGCGGGCCATGGTCGCGGCGCTGGCGGCGTCCTTGATGCCGAAACCGGCCACCACCGGCACCCGGCTGCGGGCGCGGATGGTGTGCAGGCGGTCGTTGGCAGCGCCGGTGTCGAGGCGGTCGGCGCCGGTCACGCCGGCGAAGCTGACGTAGTACAGGTAACCCTGGGCGTCGTCGCAGAGCAACGCCAGGCGCGCGTCGGTGGTGGTCGGCGAGGCCAGCAGGATCAAGGCCAGACCGGTCTCGTTGAAGGCCGCACGCAGGTCCCCGGCTTCTTCCGGCGGCAGGTCGACCAGCAACACGCCGTCGACGCCGGCCGCGACCGCGTCGCGGGCGAAGCGCGCGTTGCCGCGGATCTCGATCGGGTTCAGATAGCCCATCAACACGACCGGCGTGTCGGCGTCGCGGCCGCGGAACTCGCGCACCGCTTCGAGCACCCAGCTCAGGCCGGCGCCGCGCGCGATCGCGCGCTCGGAGCTGCGCTGGATGGTCGGGCCGTCGGCCATGGGATCGGAGAACGGCACCCCGAGTTCGAGCACGTCGGCCCCGGCCTCGACCAGCGCATGCATCACCGGCACGGTCGCCTCCAGCGACGGATCGCCGGCGGTGACGAACGGGATCAGGGCCTTGCGGCCGGCGGCCTGCAGTTGTTGGAACTTGGCGTCGATTCGGTTCATTAGGCGAGCAGTGAGTTCAGAAGAGTGAGGAGTGAGTCAAAACCAAAGCCGAGCCGCACGACGGGTGAGATCTCGCAAAGGCGGCGCGTTGCCGCCCTTACTCACTCCTCACTCCCACGCACTCGTTGTTCGCCTCAAAAGTGCAGCCCTTCGCGTCCGGCGATGGTGTGCACGTCCTTGTCGCCGCGGCCGGACAGGTTGCACAGCACGACCTGGTCCTTCGGCATCGAGCGCGCCAGCTTGATCGCCTGGGCGATGGCATGGCTGGATTCCAGCGCGGCCAGGATGCCCTCGGTGCGCGCCAGGGTGCGGAAGGCGTCGAGCGCTTCGTCGTCGGTCACGCCGACGTATTCGGCGCGGCCGGCGTCCTTGAGGAAGGCATGCTCGGGGCCGACGCCGGGGTAGTCGAGACCCGCGGAGACCGAATGGGTCTCGATGATCTGGCCGTCGTCGTCGCACAGGACATAGGTGCGGTTGCCGTGCAGCACACCAGGACGCCCGGCCGCGAGCGAGGCGGCGTGGCGACCGGTGTCGATGCCGTCGCCGGCCGCTTCGGCGCCGACGATGCGCACCGCGCGGTCGTTGAGGAAGGCATGGAACAGGCCGATCGCATTGCTGCCGCCGCCGACGCAGGCCGTGATCGCATCGGGCAGGCGGCCGTACTCGGCCAGCATCTGCGCCCTCGCCTCGCGCCCGACCACGGCGTTGAAGTCGCGGACCATGCGCGGATACGGATCCGGGCCGGCCACGGTGCCGATGATGTAGAAGGTGTCGCGCACGTTGGTGACCCAGTCGCGCATCGCTTCGTTGAGCGCGTCCTTGAGGGTCTGCGAGCCGCTGGTCACCGGCACCACCGTCGCGCCGAGCAGCTTCATGCGGTAGACGTTGATCTTCTGCCGCTCGATGTCGGTCGCGCCCATGTAGACCACGCACTCCAGGCCCAGGCGCGCGGCCACGGTGGCGCTGGCGACGCCATGCTGGCCGGCGCCGGTCTCGGCGATGATGCGGGTCTTGCCCATGCGGCTGGCCAACAGGGCCTGGCCGATGGTGTTGTTGATCTTGTGCGCGCCGGTGTGGTTGAGGTCTTCGCGCTTGAGCAGGATCTGCGCGCCGCCGACTTCGTCGCTGAGGCGCTGCGCGTGGTAGATCGGGCTCGGCCGGCCGACGTAATGGGCCAGGTCGCGCTCGAACTCGGCGATGAAGGCCGGATCGACGCGGGCCGCGTCGTAGGCCGCGGCCAACTCTTCGAGCGGCGCGATCAGGGTCTCGGCGACGAAGCGGCCGCCGAAACGGCCGAAGTGACCGGAAGCGTCCGGATAGGCGTGGAAATCGATGGGGTCTGCGGACATCGGCTCGGGCGCGTTCTGCATCAGGGCGGACGTCGCCGTGGCGGCGACGGGAACGGGTGAGTTTAGGGCATCGAGGCGATCACCGTACGCACGAGGTGATCGCAGAATGGCGCCTCCGGACCCGGACGCCCTGCACCGCCGCCTTGCGCCAGGCCTCAGTCGACGTGACAGTCGGCGCGCCGCACTTCTTCGACGAAGTGGCGCATCTTGTCGCCGTCCTTGAGCCCCGGCGCGCTTTCGATGCCGCTGGACACGTCTACGCCCCAGGGCAAGGTCGCCAGGATCGCCTCGAACACGTTCTCCGGGGTGATGCCGCCGGCGAGCACGAAGGGTTTCTGCACGCCGACCGGAATCCGCGTCCAGTCGAAGGTCTTGCCGCTGCCGCCGCTGCTGCCCTTGGCGTGGCTGTCGAACAAAAAGCCGGCCGCGCCCGGATAACGCGTATGCAGCGCCGAGGGGTGCTGGTCGGCGAGTTCGCCGCCCATCGGGATGGCTTTCAGATAAGGCACGCCGAAGGCGCGGCAGAAGGCGTCGTCTTCGTTGCCGTGAAACTGCAACAGGCTCGGCCGGACCTGGCGCACCACCTCGCGCACTTCGTCGACCGGGTTGTCCATGAACAAGGCCACCGCGTCGACCAGCGGCGCCAAGGCCTGGCGCATGGCGCGCGCCTCCTCGGCGGCGACGCGGCGCGAGCTGCCGGCGGCGAACACGAAGCCGATGGCGTCGGCGCCGAGCTCGCAGGCCAGGCGCACATCGCCGGGACGGGTGAAACCGCAGAACTTGATGCGGGTACGGAACAGGGTGCGGGGACAGGGCTGGCTCAAAACGTAACCTCGGCAGGCAGCTGGCAATCGGCGGGATAGCGTGGGCCGACGAACACCAGACCCGAGGACGGCGCGGTCGGGCCGGCGACGGTACGGTCGCGTCCGGCCAACAATTCCCCGATCCATGCCTCGGGCTGTTCGCCCCGGCCCACCATCAGCAAGCTTCCGACAATGTTGCGCACCATATGGTGAAGAAAGGCGTTGGCCTGGACCTCCATCTCGACCACCTCGCCGTCGCGGCGCACCCCGATGTACTGCAGGTCGCGGCGCGCATGCGGGGCTTGGCAGTGCACGGTGCGGAACGCCGAGAAGTCGTTTTCGCCGAGCAGGGCCTGGGCGGCGCGGTGCATGGCGTCGGCGTCGAGCGGCCGGCGCTCCCAGGTCAGGTACTGCCGTTGCAGGGCCGGCCGCACCGAGCGGTTGAGGATGCGGTAGCGGTAGCGACGCGCGCGGGCCGAGAAGCGGGCGTGGAAATCGGCCGCGACCGGCACGCACCAGCGCACGCATACCGAGGGCGGCAGGCGCGAAGTGGTGCCGAGCACCCAGCCGCGCAGGTCGCGCTGGGCACTGCTGTCGAAATGGACGACCTGGCAGGAGGCGTGGACGCCGGCATCGGTACGCCCGGCGCAGGTCACATCGACGCGGCCGCCGGCCACGAACGACAGCGCGTCCTCCAGAGTGCTCTGGACGGTGGCTTCGCCGCGCAGGTCGGGCTCGCCCGGGCGCACCAGGCGTTGCCAGCCGGAAAACTCGCCTCCGTCGTACTCCACGCCCAGGGCGTAGCGGCGCAGCGGCGCCGCCACTGCGGAGGGAGCCGCCACTACGGAAGAAAGGGCGTCCGTCTCGAAAACTTCGGTCATGCCTGGTTCGGTCGCGTGCTGGCGCGGCTCAACTCAACGCTCAGGATTCGAGTTCGCGCAGCAGGCGCGCAGCCTGTTGGCGCGCCGCATGGTCACCGTTGATCAACACCTCGCCGAGCAGCTGGCGGGCGCTGCTTTCGTCGCCGAGGTCGAGGTAGGCGCGGGCCAGCTCGATGCGCTCCTGGCCCGGCGCGGTCGCCGCTTGGGCGTTGCTGCCGGCCGCGCTCGGATCGAGCACCGGCGCGGCGACGAATTCGGGGATCTGCGGCGCTGCCGGTTCGGCCCGCGGCGCGCCTGCGCCGGTATCGGCCGGGCCGACCGGCGCACGGGCGCTGCCGGCTTCGGCAGCGTGCCAGGTCGGCACTTTCGCGCCGGTGCGCGGTTCGGTCTTGGGCGCGGTCCAGAACGGCGCGGCGATCGGTTCGGCGGTCGCGGCACGGTCGGCCTCGGGTTCGCCGATCAATTGCGCGACCGGGTCGACCAGGGCCGCGGCGGGGTCCGGGCGGCGGCGCAAGGAGTCGCCCGAATCGCTCGCAACGGCATCGGCCGCAGCACGGTCCGGGCCGCCACGGCTCGGCGCATCCGCCGCCGAAGCCGGCGCGCGGAAGCTCGGCTTCTTGGGTTCGCGGCGGCTCAACACCCAGCCGCCGATCAGCAAAGCGAGCACGCCGAGGCTGCCGAACACCCACGGCAAGGGCGAGCCGCCCTCGCTGCGGGCCTGGTTTTCGGCCAGACGCTGCTGGCTCGCGGCCAGCTCGCTGTCCTTCATCGCAATGAGCTTCTGCTGCTGCGTCTGCAACTGCTCCAGCTCGGCGACGCGGCTCTTGAGGTCGGCCAGTTCGGCATCGCGCGCGGCGATGACCTCGTTGGCCTGCTGAATCTCCTGTCGAACCATGCTGCCCTCGCCTCCGGCGCTGATGCCGGACTGTGCGCCCGCCTGGGTGGCTTGGCTGGCCCCCGGCGGGACGATTTCAAGACGCGCGTCGTTGCTGCGCGAGGCCGCGCCGCTCTGTGCGGCCGGTGCCACCGGCGTTTTCGCGACGGCGTCGGACTCCAGGCTGATCGGCTGCGGAACCGGCTGCCGCGCCTGGCGCCACTGCTGGACCTGCACCCGGACCAATTCGCTGGCTTCGCGCGGATCGATCGCATCGAGTTGGTTGCCAGGCGGCAGGCGCAGCACCGCGCCCTGCCGGAGGCGGTTGATGTTGCCGCCGATGAAGGCCTCGGGATTGGCCCGCAACAGCGCGATCATGGTCTGGTTGAGGGTGTTCTCGCCGGCCACGCCGGCAGCGATCGCCGACAGGGTCTGGCCTCGCTCGACCGTGATCTCGCCGTCGGCGCCTACGCTCGGTGCGGCCGCCACCGGGCGCGGCTCGCGCGGCGCCTGCGGGATGCGGCCTGCATTCGGACGCTCGGCCTGCGCCGGCTGCACCGCCTCGGGTTGCGCCGGCTCGGGCTGGAGCGCGATGGGTTCCGGCGCCGGCGCCGGTGCCGCGGTGATCGCACTGCCCGGGTCGTAACGGTCGAGCTGGTTCTCCACCGCCAGCGGATCGGTCGCCTGCGGCTGCGCACCGAACGGCAGCGGCGCATCCAGCGGACGCTCGATGGTGTTGGCGGCGGCGCCGGTCGGAGCCTGGATCGGCGGCTGCATCGGTGCGGACACCGTGCGCGGCGCGTCGAGCAAGGCCGAGTATTCGCGGGTCAGGCGGCCCTGCCCCCAATCGACTTCGATCAGGAAGGTCAGCAGCGGCTGATTGACCGGCTGGGTGCTGGTGACCCGGATCACCGGCTTGCCGGCGTTGTCCAGGGCGAGCACGAAGCGCAGGTCGGTGACGATGCCTTGCGGCGGCTGCAGGCCGATGCGCTGGAAGGTCTCCGGCGAGGCCAGCCCCGCGCGCAACTGCGCCAACTCGTTGCTGTCGCTGGAAATGACCGGGATCTCGGCCAGCAACGGCTGGCCCGCGCGCGATTTGACCTCGATCTGCCCCAGACCGAGCGCACCGGCCGCCCCACTGGCCAGAGCCAACGCGAGAGCCAATGCTGTGCGTGCGAAACCTGATCTCACAGACGATCCCATTACCCTAGTCAGGCGGCGACTCTAGCGGTCGGCGGGCGGAATGCGCAACGCGGCGATGAAGGTCGGCCTTCGATTCGGCGTTCGATCGGCATCCGACCGCCTGAACCGATTCGGCCCGATGCCTGGCGCACCGCCGTCGACCCGTGTCTGCGCAGAGTGCACCACATCGGCCGGTCGACGCCAGCAGCCCGGCTCATTCCGGCGAAGCCGGCCCACGGCCCGGTCTGGACATAAACGCATTGCGCAAAAAAATCGGGCCCCGCAGGGCCCGATCCGTACTTCGATCCGTGCGCTGCGGGGCTCAGCCTTCGTTCCAGACCAGTTCCGCCAGTTGCACGGCATTGGTCGCCGCGCCCTTGCGGATGTTGTCGGACACCACCCACAGCGACAAACCGCGCGGATGCGAGATGTCGTCGCGGATGCGGCCGACGAAAACCGGATCTTGTCCCGAAGCGTGCGTGACCGGCGTCGGATATCCGCCGCCGACCGGGTCGTCGACCACCACCAGGCCCGGCGCCTGCTCGAGCAGTGCGCGCGCATCGACGGCGCTGATCTTGTCGCGGGTCTCGATGTGCACCGCCTCGGAGTGGCCGTAGAACACCGGCACCCGCACCACCGTCGCGTTCACGCCGATGCTGTCGTCGCCGAGGATCTTGCGGGTCTCCCAGACCAGCTTCATCTCTTCGGTGGTGTAGCCGTTGTCGGTGAAGTCGCCGCCGTGCGGGATCACGTTGAAGGCGATCTGCACCGGATAGACCTCGGCCTTGGCTTCCTGGAAGTTCAACAGCGCCGCGGTCTGCTTGCCGAGCTCTTCCATCGCGCGCTTGCCGGTGCCGGACACCGACTGGTAGGTGGCGATGTTGATGCGTTCGAGCTTCGCCTTGCGGTGGATCGGCGCCAACGCGACCATCAACTGCATGGTCGAGCAGTTCGGATTGGCGATGATGCCGAGCGGGCGGTGCTTGGCCGCTTCCGGATTGACTTCGCTGACCACCAGCGGCACGTCGTCCTGGTAACGGAACGCGGACGAGTTGTCGATCACCACCGCGCCGGCCGCGGCGAACTTCGGCGCATATTCCTTGGACACCGAACCGCCGGCCGAGAACAGCGCGATATCGACGCCGCTCGGATCGAATTTCGCCAGGTCCTGGACCACGATGGTTTTGCCGTCGAACTGGATTTTCTCGCCCGCCGAGCGTTCGCTCGCCAACACATGCAACTGACCGATCGGGAATTTGCGCTCGGCCAGCACCTTCAGCATGGTTTCACCGACTGCGCCGGTGGCACCGACGACAGCGACATTGCAGGACGTCTTGGCGTTCATCTGTTCCTATTTACCTGACTTGTGGGAGCCGCCGGACCCATTTCCGGCGGATGTTGCTCGGGTCGGCGCGCGAGGCGCCGGAAAAGCTTGGCCGCGGGCTGCGCCTTCATGGCGCGCCCTGTGCGCCCATTGTGCGGCCGCCGGCGTCGGCGTGGCGGGCCTCAGCTCGGTGGGCGAGCTGCGCGGCGTTCACGGGCGACGGCGGCCGGCCGGCGTCGGGCCCGTGGCCCAGCGCCGCGATCAGATTGTCCACCGCCAGCGCGACCATGGCACGCCGGGTGGCGAGGCTGCCGCTGGCGATATGCGGGGTCAGCACGACGTTGCGCAGCGCGAGCAGGCGCGGATTGAGCGCCGGCTCGCCCTCGAACACGTCGAGCCCGGCCGCGGCCAGGCGCCCGTGTTCGAGGGCATCGGCGAGCGCGTCTTCGTCGACGATGCCGCCGCGGGCGATGTTGGTCAGGGTCGCGTGCGGCTGCATCCGCGCCAGCGCGGCGGCGTCGATCAGATGATGCGACTGCGGCGAGTACGGCAGCACCAGGACCAGGTGGTCGGCGCGTGTCAGCAGTTCCTCGAAACCGACGTAGGTCGCGGCCGACTCGCGTTCGACCGCTTCCAACAGACGGCTGCGGTTGTGGTAGAGCACGCGCATGCGGAAGCCGGCGGCGCGGCGCGCGATGGCCTGGCCGATGCGGCCCATGCCGAGGATGCCCAAGGTCGTGCCGTGCACATCGCCGCCGAGCAGCGAATCGAAACTCCACTGCCGCCAATGACCTTCGCGCAGCCAGTGCTCGGCCTCGCTGATCCGCCGCGCGGCGGCCATCATCAAGGCCCAGCCGAAGTCGGCGGTGGTCTCGGTCAACACGTCGGGCGTATTGGTGACGAGGATGCCGGCCGCGCTCAGCGCCGGCAGGTCGAGGTTGTTGTAGCCCACCCCGACGTTGGCGATCGCGCGCAGGCGGGCGGCGGCGGCGACCTGCGCCGCACCGATCGGGTCGTTCAGCGTGACCAGGGCGCCGTCGGCCTCGCGCAGCGCCGCGGCGATCGCCTCGGGGCCGTGCTGGGTCACGCGCGCGGTCGCGACGACGTCGAAGTGCTCGCGCAGGCGCGCGACGACGTCGTCGAACAACGGTTGCGAAACCCAGACCCGCGGCCGCTCAGGCATCGGCATCGAGCTCCAATTGGGCCGGGATGCGCGGGCTGACCACACCGACGTCGCCGCACTGGGCGCGGTGGCGCAGGGCCTGGTCGACCAGCACCAGCGCGACCATGGCCTCGCAGATCGGGGTGGCGCGGATGCCGACGCAGGGGTCGTGGCGGCCGGTGGTGATCACTTCGACTTCGTTGCCGTGGATGTCGACGCTGCGCACCGGCAGGCGCAGGCTCGAGGTCGGCTTGAACGCGGTCGAACAGCGCAACTGCTGGCCGGTGCTGATGCCGCCGAGGATGCCGCCGGCATGGTTGCTGGCGAAGCCGGAGCGCGACAGCTCGTCGCGATGCTCGCTGCCCTTGGACGCGACGACCGCGAAGCCGTCGCCGATCTCCACGCCCTTGACCGCGTTGATGCTCATCAGGGCGGCGGCGAGGTCGCCGTCGAGCTTGCCGTAGATCGGCTCGCCCCAGCCCGGCGGCAGGCCGTCGGCGATCACGTCGACGCGCGCGCCGACCGAGTCGCCGGACTTGCGCAGCGCGTCCATGTAGGTCTCCAGCTCGCCGACCTGGTCGGCGGCGGGCCAGAAGAACGGGTTCTCTTCCACCGCAGACAGGTCGTAGGCGTTCGGCACGATTTCTCCGATCTGCGACATGAAACCGCGCACGCTGACGCCGTAGCGCTCGGCCAGCCACTTCTTGGCGATCACGCCGGCGGCGACGCGCATGGTGGTCTCGCGCGCCGACGAACGCCCGCCGCCGCGCGGATCGCGCAGGCCGTACTTCTGCCAATAGGTGTAGTCGGCGTGGCCGGGGCGGAACTGCTCGGCGATCGAGCCGTAGTCCTTGCTGCGGGCATCGGTGTTGCGGATGACCAGGGCGATCGGCGTGCCGGTGGTGCGGCCCTGGTAGACGCCGCTGAGGATTTCGATGTCGTCGCTTTCCTGGCGCTGCGAAGTGTGGCGGGTGCGCCCGGTGGCGCGGCGGTCGAGGTCCCGGCGGAATTCCTCCGGCGCGATTTCCAGGCCCGGAGGGCAGCCGTCGATCACGCAACCGATCGCCGGACCGTGGCTTTCGCCGAAGGTCGTCACCGTGAAAAGCTTTCCAAAGCTGTTGCTGGCCACTGATCGAAGTCCTGATGCGTGCCGGTCTCGTCCGGCGTGGGGGGTGCGCGGAGTCGGTGCGAGCGTCGCTTGCGCGAAGCGCCCGTGCCGATGCGCGGCGGCAGGGGTGCGTCCTGCGCCGACGCCATCGCGATGCGCGCCGAACGCAGCCACCTGCCTACGCCGATGGTATGACGCAGCGGTGACGCGCGGCTTCACGAATCGCAGGGCGACGGCGATCGAGGACAGCGGATTCTATGCCGGCCGACCGCGCGGGCATGCGACGGCGACACGCATCGCCTGCGACTCGCGCCTCATCTCGAATTCCCGCGAATGTGAGGGAAAACCGATGATGTGGAGTGTGCCGTAGACACCGATCTCGCGCGAACTACCGACGCGACCTACGTCGTCCACCATAGCCGACGGCGCAGGTTTCCGCTGCAACGATGAGCGAAGCCCAATGCGACGAGGTGGTCGGCGACCCTACGCCGGAGTATCTGCGCGCCTGCTCGAACGAACGCAGACGCCGCGGGGCGCTTGCGGATTCCGGTCGGTCTGGCGCCTGGCGCGTGCTGGATCAGCGTTCAGGCGCTGCGGGGACGCGTCGCGTCGCCCGCCACCGGCCGCCGACGCACGCTCAACCGCGCGCGTCGGCGAGTCGTTTGATTGCGTCGTGGTGTTCGACGAGGTCGTGGCGCTCGGCCACGAAGATGCCCATCTGGCCGACCTTGAACTCGACCCAGGCCAGCGGCAATTGCGGCAGCAGTTCGACCAGGGCGCGTTCGGCTTCGCCGACTTCGCAGATCAGCAGGCCGTGCTCGCTCAGATGATCGGGCGCATCGCGCAGTATCTTCAGCGCCAGGTCCAGGCCGTCGTCGCCGGCACGCAGGCCGAGCTCGGGCTCGTAGGAATATTCCTTCGGCAGCGCGTCGGTCTCGTCGTTGGTGACGTAGGGCGGATTGGTCACGATCAGATCGAAGACCTCGCCCTGCAGCCCCTTGAACAGATCGGACTTGCGCAGCTCGAGGTTATCGGCGTGCAGGCGGGCCTTGTTCTCGGTGGCCAGCGACAGCGCGTCGTCGTTGATATCGGCGCCGACCACCTGCCACTCCGGGTGGTAATGCGCGGTGGCGATGGCGATGCAGCCCGAACCGGTGCACAGGTCGAGCGCGCGCTCGACCTCGCGGCCGCCGAGCCAGGGCTCGAAGCCCGACTCGATTAATTCGGCGATCGGCGAACGCGGCACCAGGGCGCGGCGGTCGCTCTTGAAACTCAGGCCCGCGAACCAGGCCTCGCCGGTCAGGTAGGCGGCCGGGATGCGCTCGTTGACGCGGCGCTCGAACAGTTCCAGCACCTTGGCCTTTTCTTCGCCGGTCACGCGGCCGGCGCCGTACACCGGGCTCAGGTCGTGCGGCAGGTGCAGCGCGTGCAGGACCAACTGGGTGGCCTCGTCGAGCGCGTTGTCGTAGCTGTGGCCGAAGGTCAGCCCGGCCGCGCCGAAGCGGCTGGCGCCGTAGCGGATCAGGTCGACGAGGGTCAGCTGTTCGAAGGAGGCGGAAGCGGGCACGGCGGGTCCAGGGCAAAACAAGGCGCGCAGTATAGCGGGTGAGGTGGCTTCGGGCTTGGGGACGGGACTCGGGCACGGCCAGAGCAAATCCCCCCTGCCCCCCTTTTTCAAAGGGGGGAAGCCCTTCGGGGCGGTTTCGGCCGGGCCTGTTGGAGGGGCCGAGCCTGGACGTGCTCCCAGTTTCCTTACGAATCCTCCAGACGAGTCCCCCCCCTTTGAAAAAGGGGGGCAGGGGGGATTTGCTTTTCGCTCCCGGCCCGCCCCTCGATCCGTTCACGCCGAACAAGCGCCCGCCTCCGCGCCCGGTATCATGCCCCGGCGCAACAAACGGAATCGCCATGTTCAATCGCACCACCGCCATCGTCCTGGTCGCCGCGCTCGCCGCCGCAGCCGGCCTGTGGGCGTCCAGGCAGTACTTCGGCAGCGCCCGCCCTTCGCCCTGGCCGCAGACCAAGGCGGTGCGCCTGTTCGAGCCGCCGCGCACCCTGCCGGCGTTTTCGCTGCGCCAGTCCGACGGCACCCAGCTCATTCCCGGCGAACTCAAGGGCCACTGGACCCTGGTCTTCCTCGGCTTCACCCATTGCCCCGACGTCTGCCCGACCACCCTGGCCGAGCTGTCGGTGGCGCAGAAGCAATGGGACTCGATTCCCGAATCCACCCGTCCGCGGGTGTTGTTCGTCTCGGTCGACCCCGAGCGCGACCCGCCCGACCGCATCGGCGAGTACGCGCACGGCTTCCACAAAGACACCCTGGCGGCGACCGCCGACATCCCGGCGCTGGAAACCTTCACCAAGTCGCTCGGCATGGTGTTCGGCAAGGTGCCGGCGCCCGACGGCGCGCCCGCCGACCAGTACACGATGGACCACAGCGCCAGCATGGCCGTGCTCGATCCGCAGGGCCGCATGGCCGGCCTGATCCGACCGCCGCTGGACCCGAACGCCATCGCCGCCGACCTTGCCGCACTGACCGAAGCCAAGACCCCGTGAGTCTCGTCACCACCCTGACCTATGCCCTGCCGCACCGCGCGCTGTCCTCGATCGCGCGCTCGCTGGCCTATTCCTCCAACCCGCGCGTCAAGCAGTGGCTGATCGATACGGTCACGCGCAAGTTCGGCGTGAATCTCGGCGAAGCCGCTGAGCCCGATGCGCAGGCCTATCCGACCTTCAACGCTTTCTTCACCCGCGCGCTGAAGCCCGGCGCGCGCGTGCCCGAGGCCGACCCGCGCAGCTTGTTGATGCCGGCCGACGGCCGCATCAGCCAGTGCGGGCCGATCCGCGCCGGCGAAATCTTCCAGGCCAAGGGCCAGTCGTTCACCGCGACCGAGCTGCTCGGCGGCGACGAAGCCGCGGCCGCGCCGTTCCGCGATGGCGTGTTCGCCACGGTCTATCTGTCGCCGAAGGACTATCACCGCGTGCACATGCCCTGGGCCGGCACCCTACGCGAAACCGTGCACGTGCCGGGCCGCTTGTTCAGCGTCGGCCCGGACGCGGTGCGCAACGTGCCGCGTCTGTTCGCGCGCAACGAGCGCCTGGTCTGCCACTTCGACACCGACTTCGGGCCGATGGCGATGGTCATGGTCGGCGCGCTGTTGGTCTCGGGCGTGGAAACGGTCTGGAGCGGAGTCGAGATCCCCCGCTACGGCGATCGCGTCCAACACAAGGACTACCGCGGCAAGGGCATCGCGCTCGAACGTTTCGCCGAAATGGCCCGCTTCAACTACGGTTCGACCGTGATCGTGCTGTTGCCGCCGGGCGTGGCGAACCTGGCCGACGGCCTCGGCGCGGAAACCCCGGTGCGCCTGGGCGAAGCCCTGGCCCGACGCAACGACTGAATCGCTGCGACTTCGCAAACCTCACCCAAGGAGGGGAATCATGTCATTTCATCAACGCCCGGCCCTGCGCCGGGCGGCCTGCGTGTTGTTGATCGCCGCCCTCGCCGCCTGCAGCAGCAAGAGCGAGAACGAGCAGTTGCTCGAACTGCGCGACGGCCTGGCCTACACCCAATATCGGCGCCTGTCCGAGAGCGGCTTGCCGGGCGCGATCGGCGCCTACCGAAAAGGCATGGAATGGAGCGGCAAGACGCCGCCGGTCGAGTTCGACGAGGCCGACTACTGCGCCATGCACGTGCTGCTTGCCTACGGCGCGTTGGTCGCCGACAAGAGCACGATCGCCTTGGCCGAAAGCGACATCGTCGAGGCGCGCAACTGCGGCAGCTTCGATCGCGTCGCCGCGAACTCGCTGCGTTCGGTGGTGTTCCAGCGACTGGAATGGCCGCAACTGGCCCAGGCCGAGAGCGACAAAGTCTGGACCGCGCCGCAGGCGCCCGGCGCGGATCAACCGCCGGTCGCGCACGTGATCACCTTGCATGCCGCCCTGACTTATCTGGCGGTGAGCGAGAAGCGCTGGGACCACGCCCAGGTGCATATCGATGCGCTCGGGCAGCTGTTGAAGCAGCCGTGGATGAGCGAGCTGCCGCGCGCCGGCCTGGCGTTCCAGGAAGGCCGCACCCGCGACGGCCTGGTCACGCTCAAGCGCATGAGCCAGGACCCGAGCGCACCCGAGCCGGTGCGCAAGGAACTCGCGCGTTTCATCGCCAAGGTCGAAGCCAAGGGCGGCGACGTCGATTCCTTCGTCTTCATGCCGCGCCTGATCGCGGTGCTGACTTGGGAAGCGGTCAAGCAAGAAGGGCCGGACGTGCTGCGCACCACCACGCGCTTCGCCGAAGAGCAGGCCTGGAAGCCCTTGAACGATTCGGTCAAGGACGGCGCCGGCAAGGCCCGCGAAGTCGCCGGCGGCTGGTGGAATAAAGCCCGCGACGCGGTCTCCTCCGACGCGAAGGCGGCGCCCGAGGCCGCGAAACCGCAGTAAGCGCACCGCCGTCGCACCAGGCGACGGCGGTGCGATGCAGCGGGGCTTATTACATGCCCCGCGCGTGCGGCGGCAGCGCCTGCTGCTGGGTCTGGTGTTGCTGCTCGTGTTGCGCCGCCTGCTGCGGGCCGAGCTGGCTCAGGCGCTGCTGCGAATCCTGCACCGGCGTATTGGTCGCATCGGCGGTCGGCATGTGCGCGCGCAGGCTGGCCGGGTCGTTGGCCGCGCCCTGCACCACGAACACGTTCTGCCCGGCGCGCTGGGTCTCGGTCTGCTGGCTCAGGAACACGCCGTCGATGCGCTCGAAACCGTTCTGGCGGGCCAGGCAGGCGACGCTGAAGATCATGCATTCGCTGGTTTGGTCCGGGGTGCGCCCGAGCCGCGCGTCGAGCTGATTGACCTGGGCCCGCGCTTGTTGCACCAAGGGGTCTTCCGGCCCGGCACGTCCGCTCGCGTTCGCATGCGGCTGGGTCGCCTGCGGCGGGACCTCCGGCACCTGCACGCCCGGCGTCTGGGTGGCCGGGGTCTGCGCGCCAGGCGGCTGCGGCTGCGTCGCCGGTTGCTGAGCGGCCGGCTGCAGCGCCGGATCCGGCGTGGTGCGCAGCACCGGCGCATGCGGATCGACGTGCAGCAGGCGCGTGGTGGCGCCGTTGTGGGTCTGGCTGAGGTCGGTGGTGCCGTCGCGATTGCGCACCCGCGAAAGCTCGTTGCGATCGACATCGGCCCACACGCCACCGATATTGGAATGACCGCTGCCGTCGCGGTTCCAGACCACGAAGTCGTTGCCGGACGCGTACAGGCCTGCGGTCGGACGCCCTGCCCGGCCCTGGCCTTCCTGCTGCGGACGGCCATAGGCATAGGCGCTGCCCTGGTCGAGCGCGTGGATCAAGGCCGGCGCCTCGACCTTCTGCAGGAACAAATTCTTGGCGGTGTCGTACTCGGCGGCGAGATGCGGACGCGCCGCGTCCTGACCGGTCTGGCGGGGATTGACCAGGGGATTGGCCATCACGTCCTGCCAGGTCTGGTGCAGCGGGCTGCGCGAGTCGGCGTTGCGCAGCGCAATCATCACTTCCGCGCCCTGCAGCGCGGCGTCGCGGCCGGTCTCCATGTAGTCGCGGTCGCCGCTGGTCCTCGGCAACAGGCGGTCGACCGCGCCGCTGACGTCGGCGACGCTGTTATGGGTGCCGTTGTTCATGTCGCGCAACAAGGCCGGGGTCCAGCGCGTGCCGCTCTGGTTCTCGACCTTGGCCACCATCGTAGTCAGGCGCACTTGGTCGTCGGGCGTGGAATTGCGGTACAGCGCGGTCTGGCTGACCTGGGCCATGACGCCGCTGACCAGTTCGTTGGCCTGGGCGACGTCGCGGTTGTGGATGTAGGTGACGCCGGCGTCGGAGCGCAGGAATTCGTTGAGATTGCCTTCGATGCGCGCGTCCATCGCGCGCCCGCCCTGGGCGGTGATGGTGTTGCCGTTGCGGCCGAGGTCGGCGATGGTCTGGGTGCGTTCGGCGGCGCTGAGCACGCGCTCGGGATGATTCGCGCGGGCCCAGCCCTGATAGGCGTCGACCAGCGACGGCACCACTTCGGGATGCTGGCCCAGGTCGGTCTGCAAGGTGCCGATCGAATAGCCGCTGTTGCCGACCGGCTGCATCACCCCGTTGACGGTGTTGCCGGCGAAGGACAGGTGATTGGAGACGTCGCGGCCGCCGACGCTGCCCTCGGAGCCCACGCCGATGGCGAAATAGGCGATCGCGCGGCGTTCGTCGTCGGTCATGACGCGCGGCGGCGGGGCCGCAGGCGGTGTCGCCGCGGCGTCGTTCTGTGCGGGTTGGTTCATGGTCTAGCCTCCTTGCTGCGACACGGGCCGGAGCGCCCGCGGCTTCGCTGTCTGTTCGGACCCTTCTGTGCGGACCCCATCGTCCGCGGCTCAGTTGTCTTTGGGTTCGTCGTCTTTGGCTTCGTCGTCGGCGCACTGGTCGTCGGTCGGCACCTTCTGCCCGGCCTTGGCCTCGTGCAAGGTCAGATAGGGTTTGTAGTCGCTGCCGAACTTCCGGTACCAGACCACCGTCGCCTTATCGCGCACGAGATAGGCCGAAGCCTCGCCATAGCTCGGGCAGGCTGGCGTGCCGGTGTCGCTGCAGAACTGCAGGAACAACTTGTCGTCGCGCAGCTCGCCCTTGAGCTTGCCGCTGTCGCCGCCGACGCGGGTGCCGTCGTCCCAGCTGCCGGTATAGGACTGGCCCGAACCGGCCAGGTCCAGATTGGCGGTGTGGTTCCAGCCGCAGCTTTGCTGATAGCTCCACTGGCCATCGAAACGCACCCCGGCCGAAGCGCAGGAACACAACAATAAGGTCAGCAACGCCGCGGCGGCGCGATTACATCCTGTAAGCATGACGGACTCCAGACGGACCATGCGCAGCGATTTAGCACGCGCCCTGGCTTTAGTAAACCGATTCCCGGGCCCAGGTCCGGTTACGGGGCGATAGAGCATCAAAGCGCGATCAGCCGCGGCGAACCGACAGCGCGATCAGAGTCTGCGCGATCCAATAGGTCGCCAACACCACGGCCGAGGCGGCCGCGAACGGCGCGGCGAAGCGGTCGATCGCCAGGGTCGCGTCGGAGGCGACGAAGAACGCCCCGCCCAAGGCAGCCAAGGCGGTCGCCCGCGAGGCGCGGTGGCGCCATGCCGCGGCGGCCTGCGCCGCCATCGCCGCGAGCACCACCACGTAGACGATCACCGGGACCCGCAGTTCCCCCGGCAGATGCGGCCATAGCACCGACAGCACCGCCGCGGCCAGCGCGGCATACGCCGGAAACGGCCAGACCGCGGCGAACCAGGGCGCGCGCCGGGTCAGGCCGATCAGGTACGCGATATGGGCGCACAGAAAACTGCCGAGCCCGAACACGAACCAGTCGCCCGGCAACATCAGGAACACGTCGCCCAGGGTCGACAACAGCAGGCCGATCAGGATCGCGCGCCGGTAGCCGGTACCTGCGTCGACTTCGGGCTCCCCCTCGCCGCCGCGACGCAGCAGCATCGCCACGATCAACAGCGTGGTCAGCGGCTTGAATACATAGTGCAGCCACGGCGCCAGATAACTGCCGGCGATCGCCAGCGCTGCCGACAGCGCGATCGCTGCGAGCCACGGGTTTCGATGCGAAGACGAGGTCGTTGCGATGCGGTTTTTCATGCCGACGCCACTGTCTCACGATCCTTATGCAGCGAACCGGGACCGGCGTCGATCAAGGCTTCGATCTCTCGGCGCAGACGCGCCTCCTCGGCACGCAGCGAAGGGTCGGCCGCTCCTTCAGCGTATCCGCGCGACAAGGCCAGTTGTTTACGAGCAGCGTCCCGGTCGCCGCGTAAGGCCGCGGCCAGGGCGCGCAAGCGCGGCACCAGATGCGGCGTGTACCAGAACGCGGGCTGCTTCGCATCCAAGGCATCGAGCACGGCGGGGCTGCCCGTGCGCCAAGCCTGGGAAAAAAGCCATTCTGCCTCGGCCAACGCCATCAGATCCGCCATCGCCTTCTGCTTCGATGGATCGTAACTCCCGAAGCGGGTCCGCATTTTTTCGAAGAATTCTGCGACCCGATCAAGGTCGCGGACATCCAGCGAGCGTTTCAACATCAACCAATCGTGATACAGCGGCATCGGTTCGGGTTCCGCAGCCAGGCGCTCCAGCAATTCAACCGGCAGATCATTGACCGATTCGCCATGCAATAGTCGGCCGCTGATTATCGAGAACGTGCTCCTGGGGATCCGATCAGCGCTGTTGCGCGAAGCGCGCAGCCATAGCAAACCATCGCTTGCAAAGCTGCCGAGCATGCGCGGAAACAGATTGCCCACACACATGGAAAAATTGAGCAAAGCGCTCAGCTCCCACGCCGTTTTCGCGATCGATCGTTCCAGGTAGAACGCAGCCGAAATACTGAATGCCGCGACCAGCAGATTCGCGAGCGGCCCGCCTAACGCGTGCATCATCAAACTGCGGCGCAAATCGCGTTTCGGGTCCGGAAAAGCCAGGACATAGCCATCCACGCCCATGGCCTTGTCTCGCTTGCGCCAACGAACCCGCAAACCGTGCCCGTACGGCATGGCCTCCAGCGACCATAAAGCGATGCCCGCGATGGCCATGCCCGCCCAACGAGCGGCGAGCCAGTGACCGCCTTCATGCACCAACAATGCGACCGGCACGATCAGCACCATCGCAATGGACAGGCTGATCGTCACCCCGATATCGAACCGAGACCCGGCCCCCAGGATCAACAGCGAAATCCCGCACGTCGCAACTGCGCCGAACAGGAAATTAAGCCGGTAGAAGAACCTCTGCCACCGCGGCGACAAATCCCAGGCGACGGGCGCCGCCCGGGTCGGTGCAAGCTCATCGTCGGCGGGCGCGTCCATGCGTTCGCTCCGGGCTCGGCGACCGGCTTACGGGCCGCAACCGTTGAGTTTGAGCTTCTGGCCCGGCTTGACCATATAACGCGGGGCCTTGATGCCGTTGGCCTTGGCGAGTTGCTTGGTGTCGCACTGGAACTTCTGCGCGACGTCGGTCAGGGTTTCGCCGCGCTGGACGCGGTAGTCGCGCGGCGTCGCCGGCTTCTTCTTCGCCGGCGCTTGCGGCGAGGCCAGGCCGGCCAGTTCGCCGGCGGCGATGGTGGTCGGCAAGGTGCCGTCGACGGCGCCGTCGGAAGACGGCAACACCGTGAGCGGGCCGGTGCGGACGATGGCGTTGCTGGCATCGCTCATCACCAGGGTATGGGCGAGTTCGGCGCGCTTGCCCTGGGTGCACCAGCGGTTGTACAGGCCGACCATCTTGACCGTGGCGTTGAGGCTGGTGCCGGCCGCGAGATAGCTGCTGGGCTGGTAACGCGGGTTGAGGTTGCGCAGCGCGCGCATATAGCCCTCGCGGGTGCCGCCGTTGCCCAGGCAGATGGTCAGCTCGTAGATCGAAGTGGCTTTGCTCAGGCGCAGCGGCGCCGGCTTGGCGTCGATGCGCGGGAAACGCAGGCCGTATTCGCGCGGATGCAGGTACAACCAGGCCGCCGCGATCACCATCGGCACGTAGTCGCGGGTCTCGGCCGGGAACTGGTTATAGACCGACTCGTCCCAGAAATTGCGTCCGCCGCTGGCGTTGTTGATGCGCAGCGCGCGGCCTTCGCCGCCGTTGTAGGCCGCCAGCGACATCTCGATGCTGTTGTTGAGCTGGCCCAGGCGCTCGTTCAAATACGAAGCGGCGGCCTCGGAGGACGCGCGCGGGTCGTAGCGGGTGTCGAAACCGCTGCCGTCGTCGCCGAGCCCAAAGCGCTTGCCGGTGGCGAACATGAACTGCAAGGGACCGGCGGCGCCGGCGCGCGAGGTCACGTGGACCTTGCCGTTGGACTCCTTGGCCATGATCCCGAACAGCAGCGCTTCCGGCAGGCCGGCGCGCTCGAACTGCGGCCACATCATTTGGCGCATGTACTGATAGTTTTCGTGGGTCTGGATCAGCGAACCGCGCATGTCGGTGAGCCAGCGGCGGATGCCGGCCTGCACCGCGGGGTTGTACTGGACCATCTTGACGAAGCGCTGGCCGTCGTCGCTGAGCAGCGCGGCCGCGCGCGCGGCTTCCGGCACGTCGGCGCCGAGCCCTTCACTGTCGAGCGTGCCGCCCTCGTCGAGTTCTTCGTCGCCGCCGGCAACGGAGGCATCGGCGTTGGCCTTGAGCAGGCGCTTGTAGCCGGCGAGCATCGTGGTCAGCTGGCAACCCTTCTGCTTCATGCAGGCCGCGATCACGTCCTCCATGTCCTCGAGCGCGGCATCGCTCTCGCGGCGCCCGGCCGGGTCGGCGTTGCGGATCTTGACCAGGGCCGACTGATAGCGGGCCTCGCCGGACTGCATGCGCTGGGTCAGGGCATCGACGGCGGCCTGGTCGCGCTTGGACAGCGCGGCTGCGTCGGGCGAAAGACAGGACAGCGCGAGCGCGGCGGCGAACGGCGCGAGGGCGCCCGGGATGCGGAGGGAAGCAGGCATGTGGCGGGCAGCAGGTCCTTGTTGCGGGGGCCCAGGGTAACGGCGGGGTCCGGGCGCGGCAAGAAAACACGACGTTGCCGGCTTTTCCGCGTTTGCCGGGTTCATTCCGGCGCCGTCTGCGGCGAATCGCGACCCCGGTCGCGCCGGCGCATGAGCCCGACCGGATCACAGTTCACGAACCTCACGACGCTGCCGCTAGAATCGGCCCTTCGCTTTCTCTTCATGGATCACGGACGCGGATATGGCTTCGACCCCCGGCGCAACCCAGAACGACATCCTGATCGGCAAGGCCGTGACCACCCCCGACAGCGGCCAGGTGTTCCTGCACACCAAGCTCGGCAACCGCCACGGCCTGGTCGCCGGCGCCACCGGCACCGGCAAGACCGTCACCCTGATGACGCTGGCCGAAGGCTTCTCGCGCCAGGGCGTGCCGGTGTTCCTCGCCGACGTGAAGGGCGACGTCGCCGGCCTGGCCATGCCCGGCACCCTCAACGACAAGCTGCAGGCGCGCCTGGGCGAGATCGGCATCGCCGACTTCGCCCCCGCCGGCAACCCGGCGGTGTTCTGGGACCTGTTCGGCAAGCTCGGCCATCCGGTGCGCACCACCGTCAGCGAAATGGGCCCGACCCTGCTCGCGCGCATCCTCGAACTCAACGACACCCAGTCCGGCGTGCTCGACATCGTGTTCAAGCTCGCCGACGACCGCGGCCTGCTGCTGCTCGATCTGGAAGACCTGCGCGCCCTGCTCGGCCTGGTCGCCGACGAGCGCAAGGACATCTCGACCAGCTACGGCCTGGTCAGCACCCAGTCGGTCGGCGCGATCCAGCGCTCGCTGCTGCGCCTGGAACAGGAGGGCGGCGCGCATTTCTTCGGCGAGCCGGCGCTGGAGCTGAACGACCTGATGCGCACCACCAGCGACGGCCGTGGCGTCATCAACATCCTTGCCGCCGATTCGCTGATCCTCAAGCCGCGCCTGTATTCGAGCTTCCTGCTGTGGCTGCTGTCGGAGCTGTTCGAGCAACTGCCCGAAGTCGGCGACCTCGACCGGCCCAAGCTGGTGTTCGTGTTCGACGAGGCCCACCTGCTGTTCGACGACGCGCCGCCGGCGCTGCAGCAGCGCGTCGAACAGGTCGTGCGCATCATCCGTTCCAAGGGCGTCGGCGTGTATTTCTGCTCGCAGTTTCCCGACGACATCCCCGACAACATCCTCGGCCAACTCGGCAACCGCGTGCAGCACGCGCTGCGCGCCTTCACCCCGCGCGACCAGAAGGCGGTCAAGACCGCGGCCGAAACTTTCGTGCCCAATCCGGCGCTCAAGGTCGCCGAGGTGATCTCCCAGCTCGGCACCGGCGAGGCGCTGGTCTCGACCCTGCAGGACAAGGGCGTGCCGATGCCGGTCGAACGCACCCTGGTGGCGCCGCCGCGCTGCCGCATGGGCGCGATCACCGAGGCCGAACGCGCGCAATTGCGTGCGAGCAGCCCGATCGGGCCGAAGTACGACAACTCGATCGACCGCGAATCGGCCGCGGAAATGCTGGCCAAGCGCGCCGAAACCGCCGCCGTGCAGGCCGACGCCCCCGCCGCCAAGACCCGCGAGCAGGACGACCAGGAGGAAGGCGGCATCGGCCAGTCGATCAAGGACGCGGTGTTCGGCACCAAGCGCCGCCAGGGCATGGTCGAGACCATGGCCAAGCAGACCGCGCGTACGGTCGGCAACCAGATCGGCCGGCAGATCCTGCGCGGCCTGCTCGGCGGCATCTTCGGCGGCAAGCGCTAGCCGTTCGGCACGGCCCGACGCGACCGCGTTGCGCGGCCGCCCGGGCAGGCCGCGCCCCGGTTTCCCTGCTCTTCGCAGCACTCGCTACTCGCAGCACCCGCCCTCGGTTTCATCGATCGTTTCCACCATCCCGACCAGGAGTCGCTCATGACCAAGCAATCGCTCGCTCTCGCCTGCCTCGCCGCGCTCGCCCTGAGCGCATGCAATAAACCCGCCGAAGCGCCGACCGCTCCGGCCGATGCGCCCAAGGCCGCCGAAGCCGCACCGGCAGCCCCCGCGCCCGAACCGATTCCGGCCGAAGCGCCGAAGACCGGCTTCGACGTGGCCGCCTTCGCCGGCAGCTTCAGCGGCACCCTGCCCTGCGCCGATTGCGCCGGCATCGACACCAAGGTCGAATTCAAGAGCGACGGCACCTACGCCATCGAAGAGACCTACCAGGGCAAGAAGGACGGCAACGCCAAGGGCGACGGCACCTGGACCGCCGAGGAAGAAGGCAAGCGCCTGCGCCTGGACCCGAACAGCAAGAGCGACCAGGACCGTCTGTTCGAAGTCGTCTCCAAGGAAGAGATCCGCCTGCTCGACCAGGAAGGCAAGGCGATCGACTCGCAGCTCAACTACAACCTCAAGCGCGTCAGCGCGGCGCAGTAAGCGAGCACCCATGGCCCGCTGGCGACCTCCTGCCGAACACAGCACCGCGCTGATCACGCGCGAGGGCCACGCGCGCCTGAAGCACGAACTCGACGACCTGTGGCGCGTGCGCCGCCCGGAAGTCGTCAAAGCCCTGGCCGCCGCGGCGGCCGAGGGCGATCGCTCGGAAAACGCCGAATACATCTACCGCAAGAAGCAACTCGGCGAGATCGACCGGCGCGTGCGCTACCTCAGCAAGCGCCTGCCGCTGCTGCATGTCATCGAGACCACGCCGAGCGACCCGCGCTCGGTGTTCTTCGGCGCCTGGGTCGAGGTCGAGAACGTCGCCAACGGCGAACTGGCGCGTTATCGCATCGTCGGCCCGGACGAGACCGACGCCAAGCTCGGCCACATCAGCATCGACTCGCCGCTGGCGCGGGCCATGCTCAAGCGCCGCATCGACGACGAATTCGAGGCGATGCTGCCGGCCGGCCCGCAACGTTACGCGATCGTCGAGGTCGCCTATCGGCCGCCCGCCGACGAGTGAGCGGCCGATGACGGACGAGGTCAGCCTGCGGATCGCCACGGCGGCGGACGCCGAAGCCATCAGCGCCCTGGTCCTGGCATCGGCGCAGCACTGGATCTTTCCGCTTTGCGATGCCGACGGCCGCGCCATCCTGGCCGCCTCGATGGGCGCCGAAGCCACCCGCGAACGCCTGCTCGCCGGGCATGCCTACCTCGTCGCCGAAGCCGAAGGCCGCATCGTCGGCGTGGCCGCGCTGCGCTTGCCGGCGCATCTCTATAACCTGTTCGTCGACGATCGCTTCCAACGCCGCGGCATCGCGCGTCGGCTCTGGTCCGGTCTGCGCGCGCATCCCTTATTGAAGGACGCCTGGCCCACGCAGGTTACCGTCAACGCTTCGCGCCACTCCGTCGGCGTCTATCTGCGCCTGGGCTTCGAGGCTCAGGGCGAGGAGCAGGCGCGCGGCGGCATACCGTCGACGCCGATGCGGTGGCGGGCGCCGCAGGCCTGATCGGGTCCACGCTGCGACCGCGCGGACGTTCGGCGCAGATCGGCAAGTACGGCGACTCCTTCCCAGGCCGTCTTACAAAGACTCCAGCAGCGAATCCGGATTCGGCGTGGTTTCCATGTACAGCGGCTTGCTCGGTCGCTTGTCGCGCTTAGCCGGCGCGTAATCGATGGCCTGATCGCCCTGGCCCGAGTCGTTGACTTCGCCGCGTTCGACGATGCGGTCGCCGGTCAACAGATTCCAACTCAGCTTGACGGTGCCGTGGCTGTTGGTGCGGCTGTAGCGCTCGGCGTCCAGGCCGATCAGGCGCATGCGTTCGGCCTTGGAATCGTAACGGTAACGGTAGGTCGACTGGGTCGCAGTGGTACCGCCGGTCAGGTCTTCGATCACCAGCACGCCCTTGCGGATCGACAGGTCGACATCGCCGAGCGGATAAGGATCGAGTTGCAGCGTGCCGACCGGCTGATGGCCGAAATCGACCTCGCTGCGATACGCCAGCCAGACCATCAGGCTGCGTTGGTCCTCGCCGCGGCCGACGAAGACCGTGTCGATGTCGCCGTCGCCGTTGAGGTCGCCGTCGATGCGCTTTTCCAGTCGGTTGCCGCCGTCGAGCATGCTGGCGACTTGTTCGGCGCTCATCGCCGGGATCGGCCCGGGTTGCGCCGATAGCGGCGCAGCGATCAGCAACGTCGCTGCGAACAGACACAAAATCGGTTTCATCGCATTCTCCCCTAGGCCGCGCAGGCCGGCGCCCGAATATCCGGGCCGACGATTCATCTGACGCCCAATCTAACGCGTCCAGGCCACGGCGGTGGCGGCTCGCGGTCCATCCATCCCGACCCGGCTGCCCAAAACGACGACGGCCCTCGCCTGAGCGAGAGCCGTCGATGCGACGGGTCGGTTTGCAGCCCCGCCCTCAGCCACGCGACTGCCTGCGCAGGCCGAAGAATTGCACCTCGGCGAAGATCGCCACGACCGCCGCCTGCGCCAGTACGTAGGCCATGCCCAGGGTGTTCGGCGCGATCGCGCCTTCGACCAGCACCAGGATCGAGGCTGCGATCCAGGCCAGGTTGATCCCGATCACCGTCCACGCCATCGGCGGCGAGACCGCCTTGCGGGTCAGCATCCAGCCGAGCAAGGCGGTCCAGGCGAGCAAGATCAGGCCGCTGCGCTGCAGCCAACCCGCCTCGATGGCCAGCAAGCCGGACAGGGGTCCGGCCGCGGCGAGTTGCAAGGCGCCGACGGCACCGGAAATAACGGCGTCGGCGACCAGCGCACGACGTAACAAAGAAGAAGGACGAGCTTGAACGGCGATGGCCATGGTCGACTCCTGAAGGCTTGCGGTTGAAGGGCGTGTGGATCTCGGAAGCCATCACACCGCCGCGGCGGCTGCGGGTCGATTACCTGCCAGGTAATGCCGCCGACCGAGGCCTCGGGCTATGGTGAGCGCATGAACGATCTCCGCCCCGTGGGCGAGCTGCTGCGCAATTGGCGCCAGCGTCGCCGCCTGACCCAGTTCGACCTCGCCGAAATGGCCGAGGTCTCGACCCGCCACGTCAGCTTCATCGAGACCGGGCGCTCGCTGCCGAGCCGCGCCTTGCTGCTGCGCCTGGCCGACCGCCTCGACGTGCCCCTGCGCGAAAGGAACCAGTTGATGACCGCCGCCGGTCTCGCGCCGATGTACGCCGAGCGCTCGCTCGACGACCCCGCCCTGCGCGAGGCCCACGCCGCCATCGAGATGGTGCTGTACGGGCACGAGCCACATCCCGCACTGGCGGTCGACCGGCACTGGAACCTGATCATGCACAACCGCGCGGTCGCGCCGCTGCTCGCCGGTATCCCCGATTTCCTGCTTGCGCGGCCGTCGAACGTATTGCGGGTGAGCCTGCACCCCGAAGGCCTGGCGCCGCGCATCATCAATCTCGGCGAATGGCGCGCGCACTTGCTGCACCGCCTGCGCCACCTGGCCGACACCACCCGCGATCCGTTCCTGTCGACGCTGTACGACGAACTGGTCGCCTACCCCTGCGACGATCCTTACGACGAAACCGAACTGACCGCCTCGGCCCACGTCGCGGTGCCGTTCCGGGTGCGCAGCGAGTTCGGCGACCTCGCCTTCATCAGCACCATCACCGTGTTCGGCACTCCGCTCGAAGTCACCCTGTCGGAGCTGGCGATCGAATCCTTCTTCCCCGCCGACGCCGCCACCGCGCAGGCGATGCGCACCTTCGGCGCCAGCCTGGAGCCGGCGCAGTTCGCCGGGCATTGATCCTCGCCGCCGGCTGACCGCTCGTCGGCGCCCAGGCCAAAATTATACCAATCGGTTGACAATCGCCCCGGCGAAACGGATATTCAACCGCATGGTTGACTATCGCTCCGCACGGCTCGACGCCGTATTTCATGCCCTCGCCGATCCGACCCGGCGGGCGATGCTGCATCGCCTGGCCGAACGCGAGCACAGCGTCGGCGAACTCGCCGAGCCCTATCGCATGACCCTGGCCGCGGCCTCCAAGCACATCAAGGCGCTGGAACGCGCCGGCCTGGTCCGTCGCACCGTGCTCGGCCGCACCCATGTCTGCCGCCTCGAAGCCGGGCCGCTGCACGGCGGCTTCGAGTGGCTGCGTCATTACGAGCGCTATTGGAACCAACGCCTCGACAGCCTCGAAGCGCTGCTGCACGCCGAGGACGAAGCCCAGGTCCGCCCGCGTCAACCGGACGCATCGAAACGGGCTGCGCCCAAAGCGAAACCGAGAGCGAAACCGCCTGCGGCCGAGCACAAGACCGCCGCTCCGCGGCGCAAACCCCGCGCCTGAGCGCGCATCACCCAGGCCGCGCTCGCGGCCTCAGGAGACCGCCATGAACTTGTCCCCGACTCACGACGACTACGGCACCGTCACCGCCGCCGACACGGTGCGCATCGAACGCCTGCTGCCCGGCCCGATCGATCGGGTCTGGGCCTATCTGACCGAATCCGATAAACGCCGCCGCTGGCTCGCCGCCGGCGACATGGAGCTGCGCCTCGGCGGTGCGGTCGAACTGGTCTTCAACAACGACCGGCTCACCCGCGACGACGACCCGCCGCCGGCGAAGTACGCCCAGTACGGCGGCGAGCACCGCGAACACGGCCGGATCACTGCGTTCGACCCGCCGCATCTGCTCAGCTACACCTGGAGCGACGTGCCGCCCTCGGAGGTGCGCTTCGAACTCGCCGAAGAAGGCGAGCGCGTGCGCCTGGTCGTGACCCATAGTCGCCTGGCCGATCGCGCCATGATGATCAGCGTCGCCGGCGGCTGGCACACCCATCTCGGCATCCTGGTCGCCCTGCTTTCGGGCGAACAGCCGCAAGGCTTCTGGCGCACTCACACCCGGGTCGAGGCCGAGTACGAACGGCGCATCCCCTCGGCGTGAGCGAACGGCATCCCACCGGATTCGCCGACAGCGGCTAAGCTTGGCGTCCTGTCGGCGAAAACTCAGAGGTCGCGCGTGTCCATCGGTCGTTCCACATCCTCCTCGTCCGCTAACGTGGCCCCCTCGCGCCTGCACCGTTGGGCGCGCGCCTTGCCGCTGGCCTTGGCCCTGGTTTCGACCGCCGTCGCCGTGAGCGCCTGCCGCAAGCCGGCGTCGCAGGAAGAAGCGGCGGCGAAGGTCTTCAGCGGCCGCATCGCCCAGTTCCAGACCATCGACGAACGCGTCGGCACCGGCGAGGTCGCCCAGTCCGGCCAGGACGTGATCGTCCACTACACCGGCTGGCTGTACGACGAGAAGGCCGCCGACAAACACGGCACTAAATTCGACAGCTCGCTCGACCGCGGCAAGCCCTTCGACTTCTTGCTCGGCGCCGGCCGCGTGATCCGCGGCTGGGACGACGGCGTCGCCGGCATGCGCGTGGGCGGCAAGCGCATTCTGATGGTGCCGCCGGAAATGGGCTACGGCCGCGAAGGCGCCGGCGGCGGAGTGATCCCGCCGGATGCCTCCTTGGTGTTCGAGGTGGAGTTGTTGCGGGTGGAGAAGCACTGAGGCGCGTAGCGCGGTTGCGGTTGCTGCCGTTGCTTTTGCCGTTTCCGTTTCCGTTTCCGTTGCCGTTGCCGTTGCCGTTGCCGTTGCCGTTGCCGTTGCCGTTGCCGAGATT